>JACKCD010000075.1 GCA_020634215.1 Ardenticatenaceae bacterium
GCGTTTCACTTACCACGCACCACGCGCTCTACATTACATTCCGCAACAAATCTACCGATTTTTCTACCCCCACAAGAGGTGGTAGGTTGAAATCCTCATGTTCAATACTCAGCACGTCGTCATACCCATTCTGGCGCAGCAAAACGACAAAATCGCGCCACCACCGTTCGTCATGCCCGTAGCCCAAGGTCACATAATTCCAAGAACGCTCGGCCACTCTTTCGTTATTTTTGGTTTCCAAGCGAGTGTTGATTTCACTCAGATGAGGATCAACGCGGGTATCTTTGGCATGGACATGGTAAATCGCACCACGCAAGTAGGGAATCGCCCGCAGCGGATCGCCCCCCATCCACAAAGCATGGCTGGGATCGAAATTCACGCCCACCATTTCACCCACAGCCTCACGCAGTCTGAGCAGCGTGGCTGTGTTATAAACAAGCTGAGACGCATGTTGCTCAACACACAGCTTTTCGATGCCGTTGTTCCGTGCCTCTTGAACGAGTTCCCGCCAGTAAGGAATCGCCACATCCTCCCACTGATAGCGCAAACCCTCATGCACTTCCGGCGGCCAAGCGGTGATATACCAATTGGCATGTTTGGCCTCAGGGCTAGCCCCTGGCAAACCCGACATCATGACAATGCGCCGGATGCCCATCAACTTAGCCAGCTTAAATGTTTTGCGTACAACTTGATCATTGTCTTGCCCCAGTGCACCAGGCGCTAGTTGATTACCAGAGCAATTCAAGGCGCTAATCTCCAGCCCATGATCGCGGATTTTCGCCATAAAATTGTTACGTTCCGATTCGCTTTCCAGCAGCAAATCTAATTTAAGATGGGGTGCCGATGACCAGCCACCACAGCCGAATTCGAGCGTTTGGATGCCGAGATTAACGGCCGTTTCCAACAGCTCATCCAACGACAAATGCCCCAAACTATCAGTTACCATGCCAATTTTCATCGAAAAATCCTCTGCAAGCCTGGTTCAATCTGGCAGATTGAACCAAGCTGTTTATGACTAACCCAACGTAAACGCCTCGCGGAAACGATCCAAAGCCACATAGGGATCGCCCTCTGGAAACGCCTCCAACCCCACAATCCCCTCATACCCAGCCTCATGCAAGGCTCGCGCCACACGGGGATAGTGAATCTCACCCGTACCCGGCTCATGCCGTCCTGGGGCATCGGCCACATGTACATAACCTATATCGTCAACATAGTCCCGAATCAGATCAATCAGATTCCCCTGCTCCACCTGGGCGTGATAAATATCCAGCACAATCTTGAGATGGGGGCTGCCGACCTCGCGCACCAACTGCACCGCCTGCTCCACGCGGCCGATGCCATAACCCACATGGTCAATCACCGTATTCAAATGCTCCAAGCACAAGACCACATCATGGGCTTCGGCAATTTCGGCCACGCGCATCAGTGCTTTGTAAGCCGTAATCCAGCGCGTAATTTCGTCGGGATGGGTGCGATGAATAATCTCACCCTTTGGCCCCAGCACCCCCGCCAGCAAGATCATCTGCTTGCTGCCAATATAGTTGGCAACCTTGACGCTTTCGGCCACACTAGCCACCAGATCATCCACATCTTCAGGATGAAGGATACTGCCTGCGCCGGTCGCCACCATGCTGCCGGGTCGAACGTTAGGATACGCACGGAAAATTTCCATGTTACGCCCCTTCCAGCCGGCAAATTCGACCCGAAACCCGGCATCGGTAATCTTTTTGACCCGCTCCTCAAAGGGAACGTCCAGAAAAACAGTGTCCGCACAAACCGATAATTCGTACATCGCCCCTCCTAATTGGCTGAAATGACCACTTTCACCGCTTCGCCAGCCCGCGCTGCATCAATGCCGCGCTGCATCTCGGCCACAGGCAGGGTCAACGTATTCAGCGGTGACGGGTCAATAATGCCGCTTTCCAAAATTTGAATAGCGCGGGGGAATGTGTAGGGACTGACAAAAACACCGACAACAGTTAATTCGTTGCGCGTAATATCGTGTTGTTTGACAGCCGGGGTGGCATGTTCAATCATGCCAAAGAGGGCGATTTTGCCACCGCGAGCGGCTAGCTTAACCGCAGTGCCAAACTGGTTGCCCACGGTGTCAGCCACAACCTCGGCCCCCATACCGTTGGTGATATCCATCACCACTTCCCACAAATTTTGCTCTTTGCCGTTGACGACAATATCCATACCCACCTGACGGGCCGCCTCGAGCCGCACGGGTGCTAAGTCGGAGATAATGACCCGTGCGCCGGCCGCCTTGAACATCATGCCATGCAACATGCCAATGGGGCCAGCCCCAATGACAACGGCCGTTTGTCCCGGCTGAATCGCAACTTTATCCGTCCCATTCACCACACAAGAGAGCGGTTCAATCCAAACGGCCGTTTCAAACGCCACCGCTTCCGATACACGGTGCAAATACCCTTGGGGAGCCACCGTGTGGCTGGCAAATCCCCCATCTTTGTGCAAACCCAGCGTCGTCCAATTCTCACAGTGATTAGGCAACCCAACCTTACAATAGCGACAAATGCCACAGGTCATATTGGGGTTAACCGCTACCCGGTCACCCACCTTAAAATCCTTCACCGCCGCGCCCACTTCTACAATATGCCCCAAAAACTCATGGCCGAGAACAGCCCCCAGCGTGGCTTCAAAACCGGGCGGATCGGCCAAAATATGCAGATCAGAGCCGCATACCCCACACCCTTCATTCTTGATTAATACCCAATCATCGGCCGGAATTTGGGGAATCGGCCGTTCCACAATCTTCAAAATCCCCACCCCACCAAACGTTCCTGCTAACATTGTTTCAGACATTTTAGCTACCCTGTAGCGTGGTGCATGGTACGTGGTACGTGAATCAACGCACCACGTACTACGTACCACGTCAATCAAACTCACTCACAGCCACCCACCGCCGCTCCCGCGCCGACAACTCAATGGCATCAATGACTTTATCCACCCCATAAGCAAAACGGACATCAGGGTAAGCGGGTTGGTTCAGGGCAACGGCCGTTATTAAATCATGCGCCTCAATAATCTTCTGATCGTTATACCCCAGCCCAATCCCCGCCAGACCAAAAAACACCCCATAATCGCCATGCTCCGGCCCCGTATAAATCGTCTTATACCCCTTCTCGCGCTCAGGGTCCGTATGACGATATAATTTCAACTCATTCATTCGCTCCTGCGTATAATACAAACTCCCCTTCGTCCCCTGAATCTCATAATCCAGCCCCAATTTACGCCCCATACCCACGCGACTTGTGCCAATGGTGCCAATGGCACCGTTGGCAAAGCGCACCAAACACTCCGTAATATCCTCATTCTCCACCGCCCGCATCGGGGCATCCTCACCCGCCTTGGCCGCATAACCCGACCCACCCAAAGGCACCGCCCGTTCCTTAATGACTGTGGACATCAGCCCACACACTTCCACAATATCCCCCAACAAAAAGTGAGCCAGCCCAATCGTGTGCGATCCCAAATCGCCCAACGCCCCCGTCCCCGCCAACTTGCGGTCTAAGCGCCAGCTAAAAGGAATATGGGGATCAGCCAAAAAATCTTGGTCAAAAATACCTCTAAAGAGCGTAATCTCGCCCAACTCCCCTTCTTCGATCAGCTGTTTGGCTAAGGCTTGAGCCGGATTCTTGAAGTAGTTAAAACCGACAATGGTAATCACGCCCGCTTTTTCAACTGCTTCGACGATGGCAGCCGCTGAAACGGCCGTTAACGCCAACGGCTTCTCACAATAAATATGCTTCCCCGCTTCCGCTGCCGCAATCGCCATCTCCGCGTGCAAATGATTGGGGGTTGTAATATCCACAATATCCACCTGCGGATCCGCCACCACCTCACGCCAATCGGTCGTCCAACGATTAAAGCCAAACTCGCCCGCCCACTTCTCTACCGCTGCCGCATCTAAATCGGCCACAATCTCCAGCACAGGCCGTGCTGGTTCATTACCAAACACCAGCGGCACATTCTTAAAAGCTGTGGCATGGGCCTTGCCCATACCACCCGTTCCAATTAAACCAATGCGTACATCCTTCATGTGATTTGCTCCTCCATCTTTGTGGCACAATCACTCATAGAGAAACGGCCGTTTTAGTTCCGGCACGGCTTGGGGTTCACCCGACTTAAACGAAGCGACACAAGCATCCACCACCACCATGGCCGCATACCCATCCCAAGTTGAGGGGCCTGTGGGACGGCCGTCTATCACCGACTGCACCCACGCCTGCACCTCCGCAATATAAGCCACCTCAAAACGCACCAGCCAATTCGGTTCAATCTCCAGCCACTCCTGCCCCACCGTTTTCACCAACGCCGCTGCTGGTCGTGGCGTACTGGTCGTCCCCGCAGACCCCGTTAACTCCACATTCACTTGATACCCATACCCTGCTTCCGCATTCACCTCAATCAGACCCAAACCCCCATTCGCAAAACGCATATGAGTCAGCAACAAACGGCAAGTTTCTGGCCGCGCTGGGTCAGATGGAACAACCTGCGAATACACCTGCGTGACCTCTTGTTGCATCAGCCAACGTGCCGAATGAATATCATGCACCGACGAATTCCCAATCACATCTTCAGCCGTGCGCGCATGGGGCAAGGCCAGATTCGTATGCAGCCCACGAAACATCAACAAATCCCCAATTTTGCCACTGTCCGCCACCGCTTTCACAGCCAGATGGGCTGGATCATACTCGCGCATAAAGGCCAACTGGAGCAACCGTTTGCCCCCAGCCACTTCAGCATCCAGCACCTCTTTGGCCTCAACCGTGTTCATCGCCAACGGCTTCTCACACAGCGTCGGTTTGCCCGCCGCGATACACGCCAAAGCCGCCGCCTTGTGAAAGGGATCGGGCGAAGCAATCACAACCGCTTCCACATTGGGATCATGAATCAGCGCATTGGTATCGGTATAAGCGGCACAGCCGCCGACACTATCAGCCACTTCTTGTACACGCGCCGCATCTACATCCATTACCGCTACCACTTGGGCAGGGGTTTGGCTATACAAATTCCGAACATGGCGACCACCCATGCCGCCTGTACCAATCACACCTACTTTTAACATGTTGAATTACTTCTCCTCGTAAATAACCCTCCCGAAGGTTCAGCTACGCCGACAAAACCTTTGGGAGGTTGACTTTTATGAGTGCCAGAAGACGTATGTAATACACCTCTACTGACGCGCCAACAAGGCGCACATTGCTCATAGTTTTGCTATTTTAAAACAATAGGGGTTCTGATACTGATCGTTAATCCTACAGCTATAGGCGTGTAAGTCAACTATCAATCGCCGGTGCGCTTGCCGGCACCGGACAATTCAGCCAACTCAGCTTCCAGTTCCGCCATGGCCTCGCCACCAGCCATCAAATCGGTGATTTCTTCCCGGGTTCGCTCACCTTTGTGGAAATCATCGGCCTTGCGGCCACGGATAAGGATGGCAAAGTGATCCCCAACCGTCATGGCATGGGTGACGTTGTGGGTCACCAGTACCACGGCCAAACCCCGATTCCTGGCCTGCATGATAATCCGCAACACGTGGGCTGCTTCCTTCACGCCGAGGGCGGCAGTTGGCTCGTCCAGGATCATCACCTTGGCACCAAAGTACACCGCCCGGGCGATGGCCGACACCTGCCGCTCACCACCCGATAGGCTACCAACCAGGCGGCTGCCGTCGGTGACCCGGGTGATGCCCATCGCTTGCATCTCTCTGACCACGATCTCACCGGCCGTCTTGCGATCAAACACCTTGAACGGGCCCCATCCCTTGGTCGGCTCGCGGCCGACGAAGAACGAGCGCTCCAGGCTCATAAGCGGGAACGTCCCGCCAAACTGGTGCACCGTGGAGATACCCAGGTCGGCGGCGTCACTTGGCCTCTTTAGCAAATGCTCGCGTCCCTCAACCCGAATAGTGCCGGAGGTGGGTTCGTGGAAGCCCGAGAGTACCTTGATCAGGGTGGACTTGCCAGCACCATTATCGCCTAGGAGGCACAGCACCTCACCCTGATGGATTTCCAAGGAAACATCGTTCAGGGCGGCGTAGCCACCGAACACCTTGGATACGTTCTCAACACCGATGTAGGGGGTTCGCTTCTCAGTCATTAGTGGCCTCCTTATTTGACCTTGAGTTCAGCGGGAGCTTTGCTTGTGGTTGACTTTGCTTCCGGAGTCTTGGTCTCGATCTTATCCCCGGCGGAAAGAGCAAGTCGCCGGAAGGTGTTGTTAGAGAGTACGGCAACCAGCAGCAGCAGACCCAGAATCAACGACGACCAGTCAGAGTCCCAGCCAGTGGAGTAAATACCCTGAGAGACGATGGCAAAGGTCATCGTTCCGAAGATAACACCGATGGGCGAGCCGTAGCCGCCGGTGAGCAGCACGCCACCGACCACCACAGCAATGATCGAGTAGAATACGTAGGATTGGCCGGCCGAAACCTGTGCGCTACCAAAGAGCGCAACTTGGGTGATACCGAGGAGTGCCGAGCCGAAGCCGGAACCCATGAAAAGCGCGATAGTTAACCGGTTGACCCGGACACCGGCCGCTCGGGCGGAAGTTTCGTCGCCGCCAAGGGCGAATATCCAGTTGCCGTACTTCGTCTGGTAGAGGATCCACGACACAACAATAGCCATGATCACCCAGAGTATGATGGCATTTTCAAAGGTGGTTCGTTCTCCCATCCAGTAGATGCGGCCACCAAGGGTATTCCGCACCGTCTCGCTTACTTTAACGGAGACGAGCACCGTGCTGGTCGTCAGGCGCGTGACACCAAACACCAGACCCCGAAGACCAAACAGCATGGATAGCGTCACGATGAACGACGAAAGCTTGGTCTTGGTTACAATCAGGCCATTGAGGTATCCGAAGAAGGTTCCCACGGCCAGGCCTGCCGGTAATCCAATAAAGTCAGGGAGTCCGAAGTGCCCGGTAATGATGGCATAAGTCATGGCACCAGCGGCCAAGATAGACCCGACTGAGAGGTCTAGATGCCCGGCGATCATCACCAAGGAGACAGGAAGGGCAATTAGCCCGAGTTCGGCGGCCACGTTGAGCCAGCCAGCAATCACCAGAGGTGTGGTAAAGGTTGGCCAGCCAAAATAACCGAAGAATATGAAGACAAACAGTGTTCCAACAAAGGCTGCAAACTCTGGTCGTCGGGTCAGGTTTTTCAGATCAGGCATTTTCGATCCCCATGAACGTAGAGGGCGGGTCATGGCATGACTATGAGTCATGGCCATGAGACATGGCACATGCCATGACCCAGCCCTTCAAGCAATACAAATAATCTTAGCGATAACCGTCTTCGACACCCGCCAGAACGGTTGAGGCGTTGTCAGCAGTGATCAGAGCCGGGCCGGTCAGGATGACCGGGTCTGCTGGCAGGATGGAGAACTGGTCGTACAGCCATGCCTGCGATACGGCCAACCAGCCCTGGTACCAACCCTGCTGGTCAACGGCGAACAGTTGGTCGCCAGCGATGATCCGCTCGATGACGTTCACAGAAACGTCCCACCCACCCGTCTGAGCGGTGGCACCCATAGCCTGAATGGCCTCGTTGACTGCGTCAGCGTCAGCGGAGGAACCGGTAGCAAAGCCGTCAATGGTCGGGTCTTCTGCCAAGGCAGCCTGGACGGCAGCGGAGATTGCAGCCGCGTCACCGAAGGACTCGGCCGGCAGGATAAGCTCGTCAGCTTGGGCACCATTTGCGGTGGCACCTTCAATAAGACCGCCACAGCGCTGCTGCCAGTTCACCGCACCGGGTTGTGTATTGACACATCTCACGTTCGAGGAGCCGTGTGTGGCGAAGTATTCGCCAGCCGCGAGGCCAGCCTTGTACTCGTCGGTGCCGTAGTAGCCATAGGCCACAACCGTCCCATCCTCCAGAAGAGGCAGACCAGAGTTGTACATGAACACCTTGACACCTGCTTCGGTCGCTGCGGCCAGCGCCGGAGCCTGGGCTGCGCCATCCCAAACGGGAACTGCAAGCGACGTACACTCTTGGGCAACCGCTTGTTCAATCAGCTTGACCATATCCGGGCCGATGTTGTCGTAGTTGGGCAGCGGGATCCAAGTGTAGGTGCTACCTGCTTCTTCGACCCGCGCACCGGCGAGATCCGCACCGTTCTTGACAACAGAGAAAAAGGCATCTGCACCACCGATAGCGCATACATGCACAGCCCCAGCACCGGGAGCCTCGCCGCCGGTTTGGGCAACCAGGTCCTCTTCAACTTGAGCGTCGGCAACCGCTTCTTCAGATGCGCTTTCTTCAACAACGGCTGCATCTGATGCAGTATCGGCTTCCGATTCGGCAGGGGCTGCGGTATCACCGCCACATCCAGCTAACAGCCCTACCAATAAAATAACGAGCATTAACCAACTTAGTTTTTTGTGTAACATTATGTTCCTCTCCTCATATTTTTATAGGAAATATCAATAGAATTTGGCTTACGTTATATAGAGCATCTTATCGGTATTAATTCATTAAACCTCCTTTTAGTTTGTGTAACCAGAAGCTAAAGCGCGGTAAAAATAAACTTCCTCTCTGCGCCCATGTTCTTATTACAGTCAAGCCATCTTCTGTGATTGGGGCATTGGTTTCCACAGGACGCTTTCCCAACACGAGAACGATGGTGGTTTCAGCATATTGTTCAGAGGGGATATTTGCCCAATCGGATGAAAGGACATTGACAGATCCACCTTCTGATCGCCACGGGGTATTTGTTGGCATTCCTTGTGCCGCAGTGAATGCTTCCCGCAGTTCGGTATGCGCCTCACATTGAAACTCAACATGATGCGCCCACTCGTGAACTAATGCGCCTTTGAGTTTTGACGCTCGCCCCGGAACCCGCACAGTTATGGTAGCGGTTCGTGGGTCATACATCGCCCTATCGGTCATACCGTAATCTGCTTTTATGCGGACATCGCCAAAACAATTGCTTCTGGCTGCAAAAACAAGCATGAATTGATCCCACGTCTCTTGAATCAGAGCCGCAAAATCTGGCCTCACCGAACTGTCAATGATTAGTTGCGGCGTGGTTGAATGCTTGTAATAGCTTCCGATATACCAAATGGCTAAGAGCAGGCATAAAGATGATAGCAACAGGTATAAACGCCGAGTTCTTGCTTGCTGTGGGTAACTTTCTTGGTTCTCAATCTCGGCGTTCATATCAGATGCTATCAATATTGGGTCTTTCAGATCTCGCAGGGTTGACAAATTTGGTTCGTCGTCTTTACATAAGACCAAGGTTCTCAGCGTTATGCAATCGTGTGCATAACATGCAAAAAAATTTTTAGTGTGGTGAAACTGTAGATTGACGAATGATAAGTTCACCATGCAAGACGACAGCATCAGGCCGCTGCGCCCCTTTGTCTTGCTGCAGAATATGCAAAATCATTTTGGCCGCCTCTTGACCCAATTGATAACGAGGTTGATGAAAAGTGGTCAATGGTGGTGTCACATATTGAGCCAAGTCAATATTATCAAACCCAGCTACCGAAATATCATGAGGCACTGATAAACCAGCTTGAGTAATTGCCTTGATGGCACCAATCGCTATCATGTCGTTGTAACAAATAACGGCCGTTGGTGGGTCGGCCAGTGCCAACAAACCATTCATCCCGTTGATACCATTCTCCGGCCGGCTAGTCGTACCCGAGATGATGTATTCAGGACAAAGCGGCAAGCCAGCCTTTTCCAATCCTTCTTCATAGCCCTGCTGCCGCTTAACGTTGGTTCGCCCAGAACGGGCACTCCCTAAATAAGCAATTTTTCTATGTCCTAAATCAACAAGATGCTGTGTTAATTGGCGAGTTGCCTCCACATCTTGATGATAAACCAGATAAACATCTGGATCCTGCATGGTTTGGTTGTTAATCAGAACAATAGGAATATCAATTTGTTTCAAGTAACGCAGCTGCTGCACACCGATATATAATGAGCTGAAAATAATGCCATCCACACGCCGCTCTGCCATCGCCTGGATAACCCTTTTTTCACGTTCAGGGTCACGTTTGGTGGCTGCCAGAAAAAGGCTGTATTCGGAGGGGTTCAGTGTGTCTTCAATACCGCGTAAAACATCAGTGAGGAAGGGGTCTTCGATACGATGAACGATAACGCCAAGAACAAGTGAGCGATTGGTTTTTAGGCCACGTGCAGCCGCACTAGGTACATAGTCTAGTTCTTCAGCCAGCAACTTAATGCGTCCAACCGTTTCCTTAGAAATCGCGGGGTGATCGTTTAAGGCACGCGAAACGGTGGTGTGAGAAACACCAGCTTTTTTCGCAATGTCTTTAATGGTAACGGCCATTTCTGCTTCCTCTTCTGTATGCACACGTTTTCTGCACACGTTTGCACGAACTTTATCGCAATGATAAACTGATGTCAATATTGAGAAACATTTCACAAAAGCATCGCTGCATCATGCTATATGGATTTCCCTAGAGCCAAATGTGGTTACAATTTGCAATCTGTTTACCACATAGAAACCATTGGCTGCTTGGGTAATCAGGTGCTTTGCTGATGGCTGGATTTATCTCCTTGAAGTTTCTTGGAGAATGCAAAATAAAGCAAGAGGAGTTTCTTGAATGAGCAAACCATTTAGGTATGGTGTATATGGCGTGGGTCGCATTGGCAAGGTTCATGCGGCAATCGTTCAGGAGCAAGGACAGCAGGTAGTTGCGTTGGGTGACGACGTACAGGCCGCCGTCGTAGACGCGCAGAATGAACTCAATGCCTGGTCTGCAAAAACGTTTAACGATCCCGCCGAGATGGCTCAAGTGATGGCCGGTGAACTGGATGCCATGATTATTACCTCGCACACCAAAGATCACGCCCGCCACGCGCTGCCTTTTGTGAAGGCACACGTTCCGATTTATTTAGAAAAACCCCTGACTGATGACCTGCAAGAGGCTTTTGAATTTGTTGAAGCCATTGGACGCGATCCACATCAAATACAAATCGGGCTACAGCGCCGCTATGACCCAGCCCTGCTGCACACCAAAAAGCTGCTGAAGTCCGGTTTAATTGGCGACATTCGGGAAATACGCTGTATTCTCCGGGATCAGTTTCCCCCGCCAGTAACCTACAGCAGCCGGGGATTGATTATTGATATGGGCATCCACGTGGCAGATGAGGCGATCTTTTTCCTTGAGGAGTTCCCGAACGAAGTTTGGGCAAGCGTTCACCACACGAAGGCTTATAACAGTCCGATTGATGAAGGGGGTGATACCGCCTTTGTGACTTTTACAACCCCTTCCAATGTGCTGGGTCGCCTTGACCTAAGCCGCACCCATTCTTCTGGCTATAACAACGAGACGTATATCATTGGCACCAAGGGCACCATCCATACGGGTCGCTTTGCCGGTTATCCGGGGCCTGTGCATGTGGAAGTTTGGCAACCTGATGGCAAAAAACATCCCGACTCGCAAACTTTTGAGATGAGTTATTTGCAAGGGAATTACGCGGAGTTCTTGCCTCGTTTTGATATTGCTTACCGCTACGCGCATCAGCAATTCCGCCAGGATATTGAAAGTGGCGCGGCCTTTGCTGTCACCCAAAATGAAGTGCTGGATGCACAGGTGTTTGTTGAAGCCGCGCACCGTTCAGCACAGCAGAACGGTACTCGCTATCAACTACAGCGGTTTGATGATTTACACGAATATAAAACGGCCTGCATTGCCAATGGTCTGCTAAACGTTTAATAGCTTGATAGACTGACCGTGGTACGTGGTGCGTAGAAGCACGCACCACGCACCATGCACCAAATCCGCATATAAGCTAAAGCTCATCTATGGGCGGAATGGGCTGCGCCCCACCCCCCTGCACCGATTGGTCAAAATCTACAATGGAGCCGGTCATCATGCCCGACTCATCGGAAGCCAAAAAGGCTACGGCTCGCGCCACCTCAGTTGGTTTGAGCAGCCGGCCGAACGGCTGTGCTGCCTCTGCCTTTTCCAACCAATTATCCCCCACCCCATGATATTTTTTCTGAATGACATCCTCACCTGGGGTATCCATCCAGCCAATATTGAGTGTATTGATCCGAATGCGGTGGCGCATGATAGCATAGGCGACATTCTTGGTCATCGTCATGAGCGCCCCTTTGGAAGCAGCATAGGGCATTAGCACCGGGATGCTGCCGTATGCTGCCACGCTGCCAATGTTGACAATTGACCCTTCAATGCCCTCACGCTGCATAATTTTGATGCTTTCCTGAATCAAAATGAAGGGCGCACGCGCATTGATCGCCATAATCCAATCCCATAATTCAGGTGTGGCATCCCAAATGGTTCCGCGATCTGAAACGCCAGCGGCATTGACCAAGATGTCTACGCGGCCAAACTTTTCATCGGCGGTGGCGACAATACGACGACAATCTGCTACGTTTGCCAAATCACAGGGGACAAAGTGAACCTGGCAGCTATCGGAGTTGAGGTCAGCAGCAACGGCCGTTCCTCGCCCCTCATGCCGACCGCAAATAATCAAGCCCGCTGCCCCTCGTTCCACAAATAGCCGGGCAATCGCCTCGCCTAATCCCTGTGTACTCCCCGTCACAATCGCATATTTCCCAGCCAAAGAAGCCTTATCCATGCTCGTTTTCTCCCAATCAGTTTTGATTTCACATCCGTGCCAGGCCAAAGAACCATATTGCACACGTGTGCAAGAAAGCTAACGTAAGGGCATTAGGCTGTCAATATTGGGAAACTTTTCACAAGGCGCGTGTAACGAACCGCTGCACAGCGGTCACATCGCGGGGGTGCTGACAATGGGTCAGTTTGTGCTGGTACGGGGTGAGAAAAACGGCCGTTCCTGCTCGCGTAATGGCAAAATCATCATCCGGGGCTGTCGGTGGTGTGGGGTTTTGGGCGTAGTGAGTGCGGGCAACGCTTTGCAGAAAGCGCAGAAGATTGCCCAGCCCGGCATGAGGATTGTAGCCGCGCCAGCTTGCCAGGGCGTGACGTTTGACAATGCGCCAGGCACGAAGGGGAAAAGGTAAATCGAGCCAGATGATATGATCGGCCTGTACCAAAAGCGGCTCTGTCCACCAAAGAAAAACGCCTTCGGTGACCCAGGCGGGCTGGCTGAGAATGTGGTTAACGGCCGTTAATCGCTCTGCCAGCGGCACTTTGCCCGCACTACCCCACGCCACCGTGTCCAAATCGTAGCACGGGGAGCTAAAATGGGCGGCCAGGTGCCGCGCCAGCGTTGTTTTGCCACTACCCGCCCCACCAATGATGTGGATGGCTGGCATTAACGGCCGTTCATATGATCAACCGACCGCTGCACCAGCTCCCGCAGCACCGCCATATCCACATCAGCCAATTTGTTGATGTAGAGACAGGACTTGCCCGTTTTGTGCTTGCCCAGCCGCGCCAGCAGCGTCTCATAGCCATCAAACCCGGCCATGATATAGAGCGTCAAGTTTTGCTTACGCGGCGCAAACCCAGCTACAAACCAATCCCCCTCCCGACCGCTGGCATAGGTGTAGTGGTAGCTGCCAAACCCGACAATACTGCTGCCCCACATCGCCGCTTCCGCACCTGTTACTTCCTGCATTAGCTCTAACAGGGTAAAGCTGTCGCTGCGCTTGCGCTCATTTTCGACACTATTGAGAAATGCCGCCACGCTACCATCATGTTTCTGTGTCTTTAGCTCACTCATTGGTCACCGTCCTTATCTTGACACTAGGAGTCTGTTGGAAAAAGAGTTTTGGGACGCAGATTTCCTTGATTCGGCCTGATTTTTGGACGCTTGATGGCTAAAATCGGGTCAAATCCGCGTTCGTCCTTGTTTGTCCGCGTCCTATTGGGACTTCTCCGACAGGCTGCTAGGGTTGAATCATGCCGCTAATGGGGGCAGCCCAGTCAAGCTGGTTGTGCTGCGCCAGCAAGGCATCAATATTAGCTTGCAGATGGGGCGGATAGAGGGAGGTGCGGCGGGTATGGAGATTGGCATGGGAGTTTAGCACTTCCATGATGCAGGCAACGTTATTGTTGGTTTCGTTAACGATAAACTGCATAAAGTGCAGCCGCTTGGCCGACCGCCCCAGCAATCGCCCGCGCACCGTCACCGTTTCACCCACATGAACCTCGGCCAGATAGCGCAAAAATTGCTCCAGGGCAAAAACACCGCCCTCTTTTTCGGCAAAATAGGCATCTGTCAGGCCAATGCGCTGCAAAAAAGGGCCAACGCCTTCATTAAACAGCGCCATATACCAGCGGATATTCATATGCCCCATTTCATCGAGATAGCTTTCGGGGATGGTAAATTGGTGATCAATGGGGAGCTGTCGCACATGGTCTGCGGGTAGGGTAATGCGTCGAGACATGGGAATGGGGAATGGAGAATGGAGATTGGAGATTCACTCAATCTCCAATCTCCATTCTCCATTCAATACAAAGGTTTCAATGGCTTCGGCGACACCGCTTTCATCATTGGTGGCGACGACGTGGTTGGCAACGGCACGAACGGCCGTTCCTGCGTTCCCCATCGCCACCCCAACACCAACAGATTCAAGCATCTCCAAATCATTTTCGCCGTCGCCAATAGCCAGCACTTCGGCCGGGTCAATATTCAGATGCGCCAACAGCCACCGCAGCCCCTTACCCTTGGACGTGTTGGGAGGCAGCACTTCCAGATAGTGGGGCACGGCCTGCACCACCACGGCATTATCGCCCACAAGCTGCTCCAACGCCGCTCGCGTGCGTGCCGTGGTCACTTCATCGCTAATTAGCAGCTTATTCATGGTGATTTGGCCGACCCAGGGAATCAGCGAACCAACCACTTCGGGTTTAGGTTCGCGGTAATGGTCGTGCAGCAGATCGGTATATTTGCCTGGATTCTCGGCCAACATGCGTTCGCCGCAGTAGGCCAGTAGGGGGAGTTGGTGGGTTTGGGCAAAGTTGATGACAGAAACGGCCGTTTCACTCGCCAATCCCTGCTCAAACAACACCGACCCATCCGCCGCCGTGATGACCAGCCCCTGCGAAAACACGCCGGGCGCGTTTAGCCCCAACGCCGCCATCACCGCCCGCCCCGATGCCTGCGACTTGCCGGTGGCAATGATCACCATGACCCCCTGCGCCACCGCCCGGCGAATGGCGCGGCTATTTTTTTCGCTCAACTGCCCGTGGCTGTCCAGCAGCGTACCGTCCTGGTCAATGGCAACCAGACGAATGGTTTTGTTCATACAGTACCCTTTTGCTTGATTGGTTTCACAGCGGGCAAGTATAACAACGGCCGTTTGTCCTTCCAAACTACAGATACGCGCAGATAAACACGGATAGAAATCTGTGTGCATCCGTGTTTATCTGTGGTTTCATGAGGTTGTGGGAGAAACGGCCGTTTTTCCACCAAAACCCAACTATTCACCCGCAGTTATCACAAACTGAAAAACCCCCAGCCGATTTGACTGCGCCGTTTCGCAAACCAACCCATTTGCTTCCGTCACAAAATAAAACTGCTCCCCGGCCACCACTTCCTGATAGCGATGGCTTGTCAAACGCACGTCATACTGGTTGGGCGTGGCATACGGGTCACTCAGCCGATAGAGATAAAAGGTGTCGCTGCTGTAGGCATCCTCAATGGTCAACGTCACCTCATCGCCGCTAACTTGGGCGGCCAGCGCGGGGGCGTTGGGCAAACGGCAATGGTCGGTGGGTGCCACCAAATGCCCTTGCGGCACGGGAACAAAGCTGCTGCTGCCGGGTAGCTGCCACTGTAGCTGCACCTGGGCTGTGCCGCCGTCCTCAAAAAAGTCAAGCTGGATGGAATACCAACGGCCGGCTTCCATCGGCACCGTCAGCACATTCAAACAGTCGCCGCAAATCATCCACGCCTCGCTGCTGCCATCACCCACATACAGCCGCGTACCGTCATCAGAATGTGCCCGAAAATATGACCCCCATCCCACGTCCACTCATAGTTCATCGCCATAATGGGAATGAGCGAGCCGCAGGTGTTGGCGGTAAACGTGGGGCCATTGTAGGCAAACCCCGCTGGGCCAGCCAAGACCGACTCGTAAAAACCGGTGCGCGGCATCATATCCAGCCACACCTCGTCAATCTCGTCTCGATTCAGCCGACCGCAAATATCCAGCGTCGGGTCATTGATAATACTGTCATAATCTGCCCACACAAAACCGGCACAGGTGGTCGTATTCGGCCAATTGCTTGCCATACAGCCCATGTAGGATGCCTCATCATGGAGAAAGCCATCAGAGCGAGGGGGAAAGGCATCCACCACAACCTGGTCTTGCAGCACATATTGCACCCGTTGGTCGGTGTGGCTTTGCAGCGACCCCACCACATCATACACCTGCTGACGCGGGTCAACAAAATAGGACGAAAGCAACCTGCCCGGTAGTAGTGCATTAAACCGTGAACATTAACACCACCTATCAATAAGTGCTTGCACCGCTTTGGACGGCCGCCCACGCTGTTTAGGCGGTTGCCAACGAGGCGGAGGCAATCGATAGGTCAACAGCTCTTGATAAGACCAAATGTGGTCAGTCAAGCCAGCGGCAAGCGCTGGGGTGCGCTGAATCCAGCGATGGGCAAACGAGCCCAATGCTATCTTGATACGGAGCGACTTGTGCGGGTCACAGAAATTGTAGAAGCAGCCAACGATGTACATGCCAGCCTCCAGCGTCTCAACTTGATGAATGAGCATCCGGCTGCGACGCGAAAGCCAGGCGAGGCGCTGTCTGAAAGTGGCGTTGAGACGCTCAATGTAAGCTGTGTTGAGAACGCCGCTGAATCCTTGCGACGCCGTAATCAGAGCGAGTGCTTGCTGACGGCAACCGTCTAGAAATTGCCGTTCAATGGTCAACGTGCCATGGGCTGTGCGCTTGATGACGCGACCAATGAAAACGTCACGCCAGGCAATCAGCTTGGGTCGGCAACGCTGACCCTGCTGGTCGGGGGTACGAAAGGCGCGTCGGATTGCCTTGATATAATGAGGCAAACCGTCAACGGCAATTAACAGTCGACGACAGAGCGCGACCTGTCGAATGGTGTCCACGAGTGACGCAATCATTTGCTTATCACGTTGCTGACTGATGACCCCACCGAGCCACAAACGGGTTGGCACCATCATGGTCAGCCCCATCCAGAGAGACCGACCCCATGCTTTGACTTTGATTTCATCAGCTTGCGCCTGAACGAGGTCTAGCTGGCTGCTGGCAACCAGTCGGTCATGAACTTGCTGGCAATGCTGACCTGCCCGCTGCCACCAGCTTTTGATGGTGCGACGGTCAAATCCGAACGCAGCGACAACTGCCTCTATCGGACAGCCGTAGGCCAGCAGGACAATCACAAGCATCACAGTGGCTGGGTCTGTTTGCAGACGGTAGAACAGGGTTCCTTTGGTCACGCTGAATGTTTTTTTGCACACATCGCAACGACACCGCTGTTCTTGCTGACTGTGTGGATGGATATTTCCTTGATTGACCTGCCCTCTAGCTGGGCAATCGATATTGGGGCAAAATAGTTGTTGTGGATTCATTGAGCAAACCTGTTTTGGTAGTAGTTGACCGTTTAGGTTCGCTTTTTGAATCCATTTTGTCAAATTTTCTTATTTTCACGCTTCCTTGTACTTCTACCACCTGCCCCGCTCCGGCAAATAAGGGTCATAGATGATGTGGAACACCCGCTGCACATAAACATCCTGTACTCCCCAAGCGGCAGCAACATCGGCACCGATGTCGTTTGTTAGCTGGCGCATGTTGCTGCCATCGGGCAGCATCGCATACAGGTCATCGTCGCCATTTTGATTAGAGCTAAACACAATTTCCTGGCCGTCCACAGACCAGGCCGGTAGCCAGGAATCGGCCGAACCCGTTGTGATTTCAATGGGACGACGGCCGTCACTATCCATGATCGCAATTCCTTCATGCCCATCATAATGGGTCGTAAAGGCGATTTTGTGCCCATCGGGCGACCAGGCGGGGTCGTAGGCTGGGAAATCAGGGTCATACGTCAGGCGCGTTTGGTTGCTGCCATCATTATCCATCACATAAATTTCTTCATGATCATCACGTGCGGCCACAAAGGCCATTTGCTTGCTGTTTGGTGCCCAAGTGGGGGTTTTATCAGCCGTATCATTGTTAGTAAGCTGGGTCAGATCACTGCCATCGGCGTTCATGGTAAAAATTTCCAAATCCCCATCACGGTTGGAAGCAAAGGCAATTTTTTCGCCGTTGGGTGCCCAAGCAGGCATGATATTGGTGCTGTCACCCGTTGTAAGCGGCTGTAGGCCGGTGCCGTCGGCATTGATTTTGTAAATGTGGAGGTTGCCATCGCGGTTGGAGACAAACAGTAATTGCTTGCCATCAGGCGACCAATCCGGATCGGCATCACTGGCGGGGTGGTCGGTGATTTGGGTTCGATTGCTGCCATCGGGGTCAATGAGGTAGATGTCTTCATTTCCGCCGTCTGCAAAGGTGTAGGCGATCCGCTGCGTTGCCACAGTGGTGGTAAGCGGGGTTGGCGTGGTGAGAGCGGGTGTATGGGGGAAAAACGGCCGTTTTCTCCCACTTCCGGCACCCGCACACAGTCTAATTGGTTGCCCCGCACATGTTCCCGGTGAGCATTAGGATACAATAGCAGCTTATATTGATCTTTCCCCGGCACATAGATCGCTCTTTTGACCCCCAGCTCCTCGGGGAACTCAAAATCCTCGTTTGGGTCATAGCGCCAGGCAACTTTTTGCCCTCGCGTATGCTCCACCATCTGCCCATCAGGCGAGATGGTAAATTCAACGGCCGTTACCAACAGCCCATTTTCTAAAGCAGGGCAAGTAAATGTGCCAAACCTGCCTTCCAACGGCGGTGCCGCCGGCAAGGGCTGAGCGATGATAGGGGTACTAGGTTTAGCGAAGCTAGTCAACAACAGTAAGAGTAAAACAGTGAAGGACAGTGCGACAGAACGATTGCACAACATGGTTCCCACCTTTTTTGAGTTTGTAAACTGTGGTCAGCGGGATTATAGCTGGTTTACAGGCCAATAGGTAGCAATTTTTGTTGCTGAAAGCGGCCGTTTTTGGACACGAACGCACACGGAAAAACACGGAGAAAAGTGCCGTGTCCTTCCGTGTACAGTAAATTTTTGGGGAAAAACGGCCGTTTTCTAGGATAAAGTCGTAATGGCAGGGGGCGGGAAACGGCCGTTTGCCTCTACCACAGCTATAGCTTATCTTCTTCGCTGGGTTCTATATCAGGAACGGCCGTTAAAAAAGCCTCAAAATCATCACGATGGCCTTTAGCTGCTTCAGCTCGAAGAAAATCCACTGTTCGCAGCGCACTCATCTTCTCGGCTGCTGCCAACGCCAAAAATTGATTGAGCGAAATGCCCTCATCCTGTGCCAATTGCTTGATTTCACGATGCAGGCTGTCGGGTAAACGGATGGTTAATGTTGTCATTTAATCTCTCCAATTTCAACCAAAAAGTCGCGTGGTTGCATAGCCTGAATGCCAAAAATTTCTATTCCTCGAAAATGTTTCAAATTAAATGTGACGATGGTCGCCGCCTGTGCGGCAACAGCTAACTCCAAGACCATATCATCTTTGGTATCTGGCAAAAACGGTCGCCAATGGAAGTAGATTTCTTGAAGATGCGCCTGCGACAGAAGGTAACGGATGGTGCCTCTTGTTTGCTGTTCTGATAAGGCAGCAAGCTGATGCTCAGGTCGTAACAAAACATCGAGATATTCCAAATAGAGAGGGTGAGAAAGACAAAGTTGAAAGCGCCTGTCGGGAATCAATTGTAAAATCCGATAAGAGGCTCCGCGACGTGAGCGGGAGGCTGCAACGAGTACATTTGTATCTAAAATCACTCTCATGGTGGCAAATATGCCACCAGTTGTGAAGGATGTCAAGGGTTTGGAGAAACGGCCGTTTTCCACCATTCACCCCGTCGTCGGTCATCCGTCGTCCGTCGTCCATTTCCGGGGTATGCGGAAGAGATAGTGGGAACGGCCGTTTTTGGACACGGAAGAACACGGAAGGACACGGATAACAATCTGTGTGCATCCGTGTTTATCTGTGGTTTTGTGATGGGGTGGGAAAAACGGCCGTTTTCCCTTGCTTCCGGCACCCGCACACAGTCTAATTGGTTGCCCAGCACATGTTCCCGGTGAGCATTGGAATACAACAACAGCTTATATTGATCTTTCCCCGGCACATCAACCGCTCTTTTCACCCCTAGCTCCTCGAGGAATTCAAAATCCTCATTCTGACCATAGCACTAGGCAACTTTTTGCCCCCGCGTATGTTCCACCATCTGCCCATCAGGTGAAATGGTGAATTCAACGGCCGTTACCAGCAGCCCATTTTCTAAAGCAGGGCAAGTAAATATACCAAACCTGCCTTCCAACGGCGGTGCCGCCTGTAAA
>JACKCD010000076.1 GCA_020634215.1 Ardenticatenaceae bacterium
TGTTAAGAAGCAAAAATAGTTCCTCAACTCGCTAGATTACATTTATTTGCTCCCCCAAGCTCCTTACTCTCTCCTGTATCCCTTCGGTAAACTAAGTTGTATCCCTCTTTGTCTCCCTTTTGGTAGACCAAACGGCCGTTTGTCTTTGCTTTAATACCACCAGTTGAAACAAGCAATCAATTGGAGGTAAAAGCACATGATAACCCAGATGAAGCAAGAAGGATTGATGTGGCGCGTAGTCGTCAAAATTCTGCGTTCGCCAGAAGGGCTAACCATGCCCGACGGCACACACGTGACCCACGAAATGACTGAAAACCAACATCATTTTGGCTATTGGCAGCGCGAAGCCTTAGCCGCCCAATCCAATTTGTTCGACAGCTTACCCGCTGGGCTGCGCGTGCCGCAATTCTTGGGCATGACACCCATTAGCGACACCGAATGTTGGCTGTGGCAGGAGTATCTCCCCGCCGACCATAAGTGGTTATGGGATGATTATGATGCAGCCGCCTATCGCCTGGGGCAGTGGCAAGCCAATCACCAAGAACTGTTCCAATATTCTTGGCTGGGTCGTGACTGGTTAGCGGGCTGGGTACATAGTCCCCTAATGGGCATCTTTGGCATGGTTGAAGGGATGAATGGCTATCAACACCCGTTATTGACCGCCTATTTTGCCCCCGAAGAGTTGGCCGCTTTGCGCCAACTGTGGGCAGATCGACAACACTATTTGGGCAAGTTGGCGCAACTGCCGCAAACGCTGTGCCATCTGGATGCCCATCGCGGCAACCTTAGTTGGCAGGGGGACGATTTAGCCATGTTCGATTGGGCGTTTGTGGGTGCGGGGGCTTTGGGTGAGGAGTTGGCGGCTTTTGTAGGGCGACGCTGCTGCTGGATTATGTGCCTTTGGCATATGCAGATCGGTTGGAGCGGGTGGCTTTTGCTGGCTATCTGGCTGGCTTGCGAGCCACTGGTTGGTCGGATAATCAAGACTTGATTTGGGAAGCTTATCGCTGTGCAGTGCCTTTGCGTTATGCCCTGATGTCACTGGCGAGTATGTTGAGAACAGTCATGCAACCCGGCTACTCCACTGAATAGGAGCAAAAAAAAACGGGCAAGTCCTTGGCTGATATTCTGGCCCATCGCGCTGGCTTGGTTCGTTTCTATCTATCACGACTGCCACATAACAATGAGTTCAGGTAGGTTTAATTGTTGTGATTTGCCAACTTCTCCGACAAATCACATATCCTCCAGCCTTTTCCCTCTGAACCCAACGCACGAATTTGCTCATCAGAAATGTGATCCTTGTGAATAGCTAGGCATAGGAGATGGCGTGGACGACTTGCGGCCACGTATAATCTCTTTATAAAAGCAGCTTCTAAATGTGTAATGTGCAATTCACACCAATTGCCACGCAAGGCATCCTCTCCCTCTCGTATCGGAACATCATTGACCCAACGCCATGTCCAAATCTCACCATGTTTGCCATTCCAGACCCGTTTGGAGTCAGACGACAGGGTGAGAGAAGCAAGCCAACGATAAAGTCCAATATGGGAGTTAGGCTTGCAGACAAAGAGGTAGTATTGCTCTAAATCGCTAATTTGCTGGCATAACGGTTGATTAGCAAACAAGTCATCTCCCAAAAATGTGACAGAGAATGGGGTAAACAGGTGTGACCAACGGTTAAGCCACCGTTTAGCCGCCGCTCTCTCACAATCTTGTTTCTCATGTCCATCCTGGGCGGTAATCATCTCGGGGAAAAGCGAAAGGACATGGGCAAAATCTGGTTTGACCATCAGAGGTAGTAACGTGGCATGGCAATAGTGGGTCTCACCATTGCAGTCTATGCGAGTTGAGCAACAAGCGCAAGAAATTGCTTTTGAAGAATGATAAACCATCCCATCCAAGACAATGAGTTGGGTTCCCAACTCTGTTTGATACAGTTGCAGCCCACCCAACTCGGCCAACTTTGTTCAGACCCACTCGAACTGAGAGGCAAATTCAAGCGGGTTTATCGGGTCTAACAAGTTTCGTATCTGATTGTCTGAAGGGACATTTTCTACCTGAAATAGCGTTTGCAGATTGTTTTTGCCTTTCCTTTTGCCGCTTAGTGCCTGATTGTGGGCCAGGAAAGATTGAGATTGCATGATAAAAATGCTCAAGGCACTATTCACTGCATCGGATAGTTGATATTTTGTATTCGGGTTTGGTTTACGCTGGTCAGGTAACTGTGCCCAGGCTGCCTGGCTCTGTTCAAAAAATGCTTGTAGGGGAAATTGCTTTATCATGGCTACAAGTAATTCCCCTTTTCCTCGTTTTGTCAAACATTTTTCAGATTGAGAATTGCTGGCAGGCTAACGGCTTTCTTTGTGTAACCAGAAAGCGGCGAGCATGGCGAGGATGAGCAAGCCAGCCGACCAGAGGAAGGTTTCGGCTAGGACGCGGGTGGTAACGGCCGTTAATCCCTCTACCACCGCCCGCTGATACGCCGGGTTGGTGAGCGGCAGGTCGGGCAGGGTGATGGTGGTGCGGAGGGAGGCGAAGCGGCGCAGCCCCCACGCCGTCAGTGCCGACAGCCCCACCGACATGCCAATGAGCCGCAGGACGATGACCAGACTGGCGGCGATGCCGCGCTGGTCGGCGGGAGCGGTGTTGATAACGGCCGTTCCCACCGGAGCCGTCACCAGCCCAAAACCCAGCCCCAAAATCACCAACTGCCACCCCATTTGCCCAAACGGTGTGCCGACTGCCCACGTCCAGCCCATGAACCCAAACCCAACTGAAGCCAGCACCAGTCCCGCCACGGTAATGGGACGATAGCCGTAGCGTTCGGTAAGGCGGCCGCCGAGGTAGGCGGTGAACGCCATGGCCAATGTCATACCGGCCAGCAGAGTGCCGCTAATGAGGGCGGCTTGTTCTACGTCTAGCTCCAGCACGTTGACCAGCAGCGGCACGTTGACCATAGCGATGATCAGGACGCTGCCGACGAGGAAGTTGATGAGGATGGCGGGGGTGAAGTTGGGGCGGCGGAAGAGAGTGGAGGAGAGCAGGGGGGCAGGGGATTGTGGGGTGTGGGGCGTAGGGTGTGGGGTGGCACTCCCCACTCCCCACTCCCTACGCCCTACGCTCAGGCGGTGCTGCCAGAAGATGAAGACGGCCAGGGTAAGAGTAGCGGCAAGGTAGAGGTGGGAGGTGTATTGGTGAAGGGGGGAGGGGTTGGTGAGGCTGGCGAAGCCACCGGCGCTTTGCACGTCGCCACTGTTGAGCAGGGCGAGGTTGAGGGTGAGGAGAAAGAGGGTGAGAACGGCCGTTCCGACCCAATCAATGCGTTCCCGTTTTTCCGGTTGGGGCAGCCCACCCAGTGCCCACCATGCCGCCGCCATCCCCAGCAAACTCAGCGGAATGTTGAGGTAGAATTGCCAACGCCAGCTTAAAAAGCGAATGAGCAGTGCCCCATAAAGTGGTCCCCAAACCCAGCCGGCCGTGTCAATCGCCCCCAATGTTCCCAGAGCGGTGGCTCGCTTTTCCGCCGGGTAAACGTCACCAATGACGGCCATGGCGACGGGAACCATCGCACCGCCGCCAACGGCCGTTAATACCCGCCCCACAATAAAGCTGCCCAGGTTATCTGCTAGTGGCACCCAAATGGAACCCACTAAAAACAGCCCCAATGCCCCCACATATACTGCCCGTCGTCCCACAATGTCACTCAGCCGCCCGGTGAATGGCATCACCACGACGTAACCGATTAAGTAGGCGTTGACAATCCATGCGGCGCGGTCAAGGCCATCGGGCAGCGGGATTTGCAGGTCAAAGATGATTTGGCGCAGCATCGTGGAGACGACGGTAAGATCATCCGCCGCCACAAACACGCCAAAAGCGACAACGGTTAAGATAACTTTAGGAGAAACAGCCTGGTGTTGCGTCACGTTGTGCCTAAACGGATGTCATTTCGAAGTCCTCCGAGAAATCCCATTGACGTAGCTAGGTGAGTGGGATTTCTCCTCGAAGACTCGTCGAAATGACATGTCTTTGTCCAGTGACTTGCTTATTGGCGATAGGCCTGAACAGATCGGTTTAAATAAAAAAATCTTTCAGGGCGGCAATCACGTCAGCTTCAATGGCGTGCCAAACAGCGTCGGGGGTGCGGGTGATGGTGATTTCGTGTTTGTCCAGCCGCAGCTGGGCAATGCCGTCAATGACGGCCAGGGTTTGGGCAACGGGAGAGCCTTCCTCCATCTCGGCCACCGATTCATAGTTTTCCGGCTCCCCATCTATCAGCCGCAAATTGGTGTAAAACTGTATTCCTAGCCCGTCATCGCTTAGTTCTGCTTCAATTTCCATGTATTCAGACATAGAATCTATTATATCATGTGGCGACGAAAATTTTACGCCTCTGCAATTTACGTCTCCACCTTGAAATGTGTATAATTGAGGGCGACTCACAGTTTATGATACAACAACACCATGCTGTGGGAGGGATTGTATGAACAAGATTTTTAGTTTTTTGGCGGGTGCTTTGTGTGGTGCCCTGGTTGGAGCCGTAACGGCACTGCTGTTGACGCCGGCCTCGGGGGATGAACTGCGGGCGGATGCGGAGGCGCGTTGGCAAGAGGCGATGCGCGAGGCAAATTTGGCGATGGAGCAGCGGCGGCGGGAGCTGGAGATGCAGTTCCAACAGGCCAGCCGGGCGTAGTTGAAGTGTAAAACCAGAAGTTCAACTTCTTCAAGAAGTTGAACTTCTTTGATGACACGGCTACTGTACCTTAAGCCAATAGTTGGCAGGCGTGTCAATAAATGGGGTGAGCGGGATCAGGACGAGGGTGCCGCCGCCGGGGCCAAGTTCGACTGTCCATTGACCTTGATTGAAGCTGTTGAGCGGCAGTTGGGTGACTTGCGTTTGTTCGCCATACTGGATGATGGCAACGCCCCACTGTTGGGCAAGCGTGGCTTCGGTTTGGACAAAACCAACGGCCGTCCATTCCCCCTGATTGTCATCAACGGTAGTGCTGTACCCTAATTCGTCTATGGCGATGTTGTCGAGGGCGAGGCCGCGACTGGGGCCGGAAGAGTCGGTAAAAAGCTCAAAGCGCAGCAGGATGAGTTGCCCGGCGTAGTCATCGAGGTAGATGGTTTCGCTGACCCAGCCGTTGTGAGCATCGGGGGCATCGGCCGAACGGCCGTTAAACCCCGGTCCATAGGTTCCTTCCACAGCGTGGCCGGGCAGCAGCAGTTCCCAATTATCGCCACCATCGGTGGAAACGGAAACGTAGCCAAAGTCCCACTCTTCTTCCAGGTCGTACCAGGCATCAAAAGTGAGGGTGGCGGTGTCGAGGTTGCGGAGGTCAAAAACGGCCGTTAATTGCCCATTCACCTCATTGTCATCCGCCGCAAACCAGACGGTGCCATGTTCATTGGTCGGGTCATCAAACAGCGTAGCCGTGGTGTCACCGACAAAGGTGATGGTGGTTAAGCCGGGAAAGAAAAGATCGTAGTAATGCACGCCAAACGGGTCAAGTGTGCCCGTGATTTCGCGGTTGGGCAGGCGGATTTGGTGGATGAAAGACGGCCGTTCCAAATCCAGTTCCGTAAACCCATACGCAGTGCCCGCTGTCGGGTCATCCAAATAAACGGCCACCGCCCAATCCAGCACAAACTCACTTAGCGAACGGGCATCATATTTGGGAAGCAAGTCCCAGACCGCAGCCAGCCCGTTGGCCGGATGACGCACCAATTCACGAACGGCCGTTTCCCCCAACTGCTCCCAAAAATACACCGAAAACAGATACGCATTGGCATAATGGGCATCAATTGTCTGCTCATCATATGACCACGAGTTAAGCCCAACTTCTGGTGCTTCCAGATAGGGAGCCGTATCCACCGTATCTAGCCCCACATACAGCTCTACAAGCTGCGAAATTCCCTCATTGAGCCAAGCCGTTTCGTTAGGGTCAATGTGCCACTGCGACAAATGCTGCATCTCATGCACCAGCGTGCCAAAGTACAGGTCTTCATTTAGCTCCAACTGCGACATGTTGAGATAAATCATCTCCTGTTCGTTAGAGTCGCTGTAGAGGGTACGCGGATATTCGTCGAGGTCGGTGAAGTAGCCTAACTCATCGCTGTTGTCTACATCATCGAGGTGCAAAATAGAGAAGTGGGGGTCGTTGTCCACCCCTGGCTGCCACGCCTCGCCAAAGAGGTCGCTGACCAGCGGGTAGTAATAGCTTTCAAGCTGTTCAGCGGCAAAGTCTACATCTTCTTGGTCAAAGTTGAGGCTTGTTTCCACCCAAAAGTAAGCGTGGTCGGTGGCAGCCATCAGTTTGGCTTCAACTTTGTTTTCCCCGGCAAAAAAGGTTTCACGGTCGCCAACCTCGTAAGAGGGCTTGGTAACGGTGCGTGAGCCGAGGTCAAGCAGTGCTAACCGTTCGACGGCATCAAAATAGTTGTGCGGCGGGTAGGTGGCTCCCAGCAGTGCGTCTAAATTGGCGGCAGCGTAGGGAGGGACGGGCTGCTGGATGATGGCGGCGGGTGGGTTGACGGCCAGGGTGGGAAGGGGGGTTGGCTGGAGCTTGCTGTTTTGGTCATCATTGGCAACGGTCGGCCGGCCGAAGCTGGGGTTGGTGTTGAGCGTGGTGGCGGTGGGGGAGGCAGGAACGGCCGTTGGGGGCAGCGGGGTTGGCGCTGATGCCAGCGGCGTTGTCATCGTTGGTAGCGGCGCAGGAGAAGCTATTGCCACTTCTGGCGTGGGATCATCGGCCAAAATAAAGTAACCGACTGCACCCACCAGCATCATCGCCAGACATGCCAGCAGGCCAAGACAGCCAAAAATGAAGAGATGAAGGGGGGAGATGGTTCGCTGCATAGCGTGCTTACTTCCATTCAAACGTATAGGCCGTAGGCTGGCGAGTAACGGGCGTTGCCCCAGAAACAATGATCACTGCCTGCGGTGTGGTACTGTCTAGTGGCAGTGTCCACGTGCCTTGCTGGGCATTATCTAACGACAGCCGTGTTATGTCCACCCCATTTTCCCCCAGCAAAAGCTGTTGAATGATAAATTGCTGCGGCAGCACAAGGCCGGTGTGGGTAAACCCCGCTCCTTCCCAGCCGCCGTTGTCCTGTTCAAAATCGGCGTGGTAGCCTAACTCCGGCAGGGCGATGTCGTCAAGGAGCCAGCCTTGCCCTTGCACCGCGCCGTCGGTGAGGTAGTGGAAGCGCAGTTGCACGGTTTGGCCGGCGTAGGGGGTAAGAACGGCCGTTTGCTGCACCCATCCCCCACTGCTGCCCGTGTAGCCGGGGCCAAAGCTGTTGCCGTGCGGGTTGTCGGTTTGGCTGTTTGCCGTTGCCAGCAGTTCCCAGGAACGGCCGTTGTCGCTCGACAGTGCCAGATAGCCATAATCCCAACCTTCCTCAATATCATACCACGTCCAAAAGGAAAACGTCGCCTCGCTTAGCCCCGCTAGGTCAAAGGTGCGGCTGAGGGTTTGGTCAGAGCCATCGCCGGGGAGCGTGGCCCAAACGCGCTGGCCGCTGTGGGGGTTGGCATTTATCAACGGGGTTTGGCGCGAGCCGGTGAATTGGAGCGTGACCGGCGCATCATTTTCGATGCGCCAAAAATCTGCCCCGTACTGGTTGACGCTGGCGGTGCCGCTGTGGGGCATGGTGTTTGCCTTGATGGGGGGCAGGGCAATGGTTTGGTATTGGTATACGCCATGCCCTTGCTCAATGCCGTTCAAATAATTTGCCACCAGCCAGTCGGCAAAGAGGTCGTCGAAGGTGAGGGCGTGGGGGGCAAGGAGGGTGTTGAGGGAAAAACGGCCGTTTTCCCCATCCCGCACCAATGCCTGCGTCGCCTCCGCGCCAAAACGGTCAAAAAAGTAGGCGGCAAAGAGAAAAGCAGCAGCGTAATGGCCTTCCGCCACCTCTGGCTCCTGGCTCAATGCCGTCAGCGGCAAATCTGTTTGCCGCACATAGGCCCGTTCGCGGTTGGTCGGCAGCCCGTTGAGATGGACAGCCAGTTCAGATAACCCTTCGTTGAGCCAGAGGTCTTCGTTGCTATCGGTGTGCCACTGGATAAGGTGCTGGAGTTCGTGGGCAACGGCGGCAAAATAATCATCGCTGTTGATGGTAACGGCATCGAGATTGACATAAAGGATTTCGCGTTCGTTGGAAAACGGGTTGACCGTTTGCGTGTATTCATCCGAAAGGTAAAAAGCAGCGGCAATGTTGCTGCCCAGTTGGCGGGCATGAAGGATGTTGAGTCGGAGATCCCCATCTATGCCGGGCTGCCATTCGCGGCCGAAAAAGGTGCGGTTGGTGGGCAAAATTTGCTGCTCGATGCGTGTGGCGGCTTCGGCCAGCCCGCGTCCGCGCTGCCCGCTTTCCAACCAAAGATTGAGCGCGTCGGAGCGGTAGACGAGTTCGGCACTGATTTGGCGTTTTTCGCCGGTGTCGTTGTTCGTCACCCAAAAGGTGGCAATGTCACCAACTTGGTAGGTCATGGGTTGGCTGCGGGCAGTGCGCTGTAGGGGTGTGTGGTTGAACTGGCTGGCGAGTTGGGCGGGGTCGCTGCTGGGGAAGGTGGCGGTGGAAACGGCCGTTAATGAGTCATAGGCAATATCTGGTGGTGGTTCTGTGACAAGCAGCGGAATTGGGGTAAAATCGGCCGTTGGGTATAAACGGCAGCCCAGCAACAGGCCGAATAAAAGCCAAAATCCTTGCCGGCGACCCACCCGAAAGCTAAACAAATACAAAACGTGTCTCATTACTTCATCATGCCGTGCTGGTGACCTTGAAAAAGGCCGCCAATAGCAAGGTGGATTATAGCGGAAAAAGGGATAGTGGGCGCAACGGATTGCGGGTCGCTGGGTTAGTTTATTAAACTGCATTTTGAGAAAGTTTGTAGAGGATAGCTATGAAATATGCACACATTGTCGGTTGGGGTAGTTACCTGCCGGAGCGTGTCCTAACCAACGACGACATCGCCGAAATGGTGGAGACTTCCGACGAGTGGATTTATACGCGGACAGGTATTCGGGAGCGTCGCATTGCCGACACGGAAGAGACGACGGCAACGCTGGCGTTTGAGGCGGCAGCGCGGGCTTTGGCTGTGGCTGACATGCACCCGTCGCAAATAGAGCTGATTATTGTGGCAACCTCTACGCCGGAATACAATTTCCCCTCAACGGCGTGCCAGGTGCAGGATTTACTGGGGGCAACCGCCGCAGGTGCTTTTGATTTGAGCGCCGCCTGTTCTGGCTTTGTTTATGGCCTCAGCATGGCTCACAACGCCATTGCCACCGAGTCGGTACGGAATGCGTTAGTGATTGGGGCGGAAACGATGTCGCGGGTGCTGGACTGGAACGACCGGGGAACCTGTATTTTGTTTGGCGATGGGGCGGGGGCGGTGGTGCTGAAGCGGTCGGATGTGCCGGGTGGAGTCCTCTCTGCGGTGCTGCGGTCAGATGGGTCGGGTGGCGATGTGCTGAATTTACCGGCCGTTTACCACAGCCCGCTGCCGATGCTGGCGGACTACAGCCCTAATGGGCAGAAGAACACGATTTCGATGAACGGCCGTCAAGTGTTCCGTTTTGCCACCCAGGTTATCAGCAGCTCTATCCTCGATGCGCTGCGGCGAGCCGGGTTGACCATCAATGACGTGGCGTTAATTGTGCCGCACCAGGCCAACACCCGTATTATCGAAACGGCAGCCAAGAGGCTTAAGATTTCACAGGACAAATTTTTTCTGAATGTTGACCGTGTGGGTAACACGTCGGCGGCTTCGATTCCGCTGGCATTATGTGAGGCGGTGGAGCAAGGGCGGCTAAAGCCGGATGACAACATTGTGTTTGTGGGGTTTGGAGGCGGTCTGACGTGGGCTTCGGCCGTGATCAAGTGGAATGTAACGCCGCCGGAAGTGTCGCGGCTGGATCGGGAGTTACAGCGGACGCGCTACCTGATGGCGCGGGGGCGGTCGAAGCTGCGGCGCTGGGGGCGGCGCTGGGGTGCCATTTTGGGTGGGTCGCCCACGCCCGATGCGCGAATGCGGGATGCACAAAAGCCGCGTCACCATGAGCATCCCGAAGAGTAGATTTAGAGGGCGAGGCTGATTTGGCGTAGTAACTCAGCCTCGTCAATAATGCCGCTGATGTGGACGCGCTCGTTGATGATGGTGTGGGGAACGTGGTTGACGGAGTAGCGGATGATGGCTTCGGGGAAGGCATCGGCCATGATGAGGTAGCTGCGGATGTGGGAGCTGGCGACGGCGAGGCCGAAGGCGTGTTTGGCAACCAGGGCACCGGTTTCGTTGTCGGCAGTGGTGAGGATCTGGATATTAACGGCCGTTTTTAACCGCGCTAACTTGATTCGTGTCACTGGCTCCAACGTTTGCCCGCGAAACGAAACAACCTGTAGAGCGGCAATGAGCGAAGTCATTTGGTAGCCCAGCGGCAGCCCAATAATTCGCACCCCATAATCCACAAATTCTTCACCATCAACCCCCATCACCCCCATGACAGGATAAAACGGATAGTTGACGCGGCGAGGAAACAGGCGAAAGTTGATTTTCTCAGGAAACTGGTCGGCAAAAAGTTGGCCGAGCCGGGCGGCTTCTTGCTCGGCTGCCGTAGCGTTGGCATCGCCCCACACATGAAGGGCAACGGGTTCGGGAAGCTGTGCCAAAAAGTCGGGAATCTGTGCCCAGGTTTCGTCATCAAAGTGGTGATTCGTCATGGTTTATGTTTTCGGGTTTGGGTGGCAGCGGCCAAGAAGTGGTAAAGAGCGTGCCTTTGCCTAGGGTACTGTCTACGCTAATGCTGCCACCGTGGGCTTCGACCAGGGTTTTGGCGATAAAGAGGCCAAGGCCGATACCGGTTATGTTGCTTTGCTGGGCACTGCGAGTGCGGTAGTAGGGTTGAAAGAGTTCATCTTGTTCGATGGGGGTCATGCCGGGGCCGGTGTCGCTGATTTGCAAAACGGCCGTTTCTTCCCCTTCCCACAGTGCCACGCGCACCGTGCCGCCGTCGGGCGTATATTTGAATGCATTGCCCAGCAGATTGAACAACACCTGCTTGATGCGGTTGGCTTCACCATAGGCGGAAACGGCCGTTTCTGGCAGCACCAGCACAATCTCCTGCTTGCGATCCAGTGCCAAATCGGCAAACAACTCCAGCGACTGCTGTACAAGCTGCTTCAAATCAACCACATTGGCCTTGATCACAATCTGACCTTGCTCAATTTTGTCCAGAGTCAGCAAATCTGTCACCAAATTGTTGAGCCATTGAATTTGGTTCAGCGAGTTTTGAATATATTGCTGATATTCTTCCGGGAGCCACAGCATGGAATCGGCCATAATCATCTGTAAATAGCCGTGGACAACAAATAGCGGTGTCCGCAAATCGTGTGCCGCCATCGAAATAAACATATTTTTGAACTGGTTGAGCTGGTATAGTTGCTCATTTGCATTCAATAATTGTGCCTTTAGCAGCCGCAGTTCGTTGCGCTCCTGCACCAGTTCCTGCTCAAAACGTGACTCCCGCGTGGTGTCCTCCACCACCAAAAGGATGCCGGCCGTATCAGCAAGAGGCAGCAGTTGAAGGGTTAGGTAGCCGGTATCCCCATCGGGCAGCGTTCGCTGCACCTGTTCCAGGCGAAAACCCGCCTCCGTACCGGCAGCAATCGCTTCCAGCATGGGTTCAACTCCCACAAACTCGGCGCAAATTTCAGTCAGCGGCTGTCCCAAAACCGTTTCATCACATTGCACCATCTGGCAAAAGTTGGCGGAAACCTGGCTGACAATTAGAGCGGGCGTTATTTGCGCATAAGCCAGCCGGCCGGTGGAGACAAGGTGGGTAAGCAGTTGCGGTGGCAAGTCGCTCATAGCAAGCTAGTTTGACCTCACGGGGGTGACGATGGCCGCAGGGATTGTGCCCTGGATGTTGACCCAGCGACTGGGCAACCAACCTTGTTGGCGGGTGTTTGTGCTGTCAACCCAGGCAATTTGCACCCAATCGCCGAAGAAGGCAACTGGCTCAACGGCCGTTTCCGTTCCCACCACCCACTCCTGCGGTATATCGTTGTCCGGCACGGCCCGTACCCACACAGGCGCAATGAGCTGTAGCGTAAAGGCTGGCTCACTGGTGGCGGTGGGCAGTGGGGGGCTGGTAGGCAGCGGGGTACTGGTGGGCAAGGGGGTAGCCGTGGGTACAGGGGTGGCCGTGGCCGTCGGCGGCGGCGTTGGCGATGGGGTGGTCGTTGGGGTGGCGGTGTGGGTGGGAACGGCCGTTGGCGGAATAGAAGTTGCGGTCATCGTAGGCGTTGCCGTTTGCAAGCCAAAAACCACAGGGTACAGCCTGTAGCCCAAAACCAAATAATACGCCCCCCCAACCAGGAGAAAAACAAGCCCCAGCAGCACCCATAGCCCGGTAAACCGCCCTGTTGGGAGGCTGGGCGCGGGTTGCTGCGCGGCTGGCGGGGGCAGCGTTGCCAGTTCGCGGCTGAGGTTGGCAAGCTGTGGCTCTAATTCAGGTAAGGTGGCTGGGTCGCCGCTGTATTGGCGGAAGGCGCGACCATGCTGTAAATGGAGTTCGGAGACAAATTGGCTGAGGTGGGCGGTGGTGCCGGGTGGTTCATACCCGGTGATGACCATGGCGAGATAAACGGCCGTTCCTCCCCGAATCACAATCCGCTGCTCCCCATACTGAATCGCATCTAGCTCCCCATCCTGAACCCCATCGCCGCCAAACGAATCCCGCACAAAATCCCGAATCGCCGTCAGCATCCCGCTAATCAGGTCAGAATCTTCATCCTCTGCCTGCCCATCCGCCTGATAATGCGCCAGCAGCAGCCCCGAATCCCGCTGAATCAAGAAAATCTTACGCACATGAAACGGCAACGCCTGCACAATCGCCGCATCACCCGTCACGCCCCGCCGCCCCGACAAATTGCGGAGCTGCGCCTCAATATTTTCCCGCAGTTCCCGCAGCGACTCCCGCACAAAACGGCCGATGGTTGGAATAATAATCGGGTTCAACGCCTGAATCATTTGCTCCCGATCCTCCCGAATCTGCACCTCTACCGCTTCGGCCATCACCGGCCCCATCGCCTCCGCCACTTCATGCCCCGCTTCTCGGTTGCGCTCCGCCAAAATCTGGTCAATATGGCGCGTCACGCGGGCAATCAGCAATTCTTCATCCTCCTGCACCCGCTGCTCCAGCCGCAGCAGCTCCCCGCGCAGCGTTTCCAACTGCTGCGCCAACGCCGCCTTTTCCGCCTGCAAGCGCAGCAACTCCTCCCGCTCCTGCGCCAGCAAAATGGTGCGGATGGAGGCGAGTTCTTGCTCGTGGCCGTTGTGGAGGGGCGAATTGCTCATCAATGAGATTGGAGATTGGAGATTGGAGATTGATGAACCTTCACCAATCTCCAATCCCCAATCTTTACGCAACGATTTCCTCTAACCGTTGCCTTCTTCTTTTTTCTGCCGCAGTTGGTCGCCAAGCTGCACCAACAGATCGCCCAACGTGTAGCGGGAGGTTTTTTGGTCGTCGAGCCACGCCGTCAGCGTCAGCAATTCTTGGCGCAAATCATCGTCGCGCTCTTGGGCATCTGCTTGCAGCGTCAGCAGCCGCTCCGTCTGCTCGGCGTGGAGCTTTTCCATTTTGGTTTGCAGGGCGTTGAGCTGGTTTTTCATGTCAGCGGCCAGCGCATCAAGCCGTTTGCCCAGGTCGGCGTGCTGCCCGTCCATGCGCTCTAGCAGCTCCTGCCGCACCTGCGCCAGCTTTGCTGCAGAATCGGCTCCCGTTTCGCCCGTCTTGGTGCGAATCGTTTCGCCAAGTTCGGCATAGACCGCCTCAACCCGCCGTTCTAAATGGGTAATGCGTTTTTCGGCGGCGCGTGCCTGGTTGCCATAAATCAAGTTGCGTAAGGTTTCCAGTTCATGGCTGGTGGTTTCGGCTTCGGTGTCATTGTTCTGTTTGCTCATAGTCGTTTCCTTAATAAATGGGACGCGGACGAACGCGGACGAAAGGAGTAAGTTGTGGTCGGTTGTCTGTTGTCTGCCGTCCATTATGTTCATTTAGAGCGTTTTCCCGCATTTAAACACTCTCCTTACTGAGGCGTATAGCGTCGCTGCCACTCATACAGCTTGTTCATCGCTTCCAGCGGGGTTAAGGCGTTAATGTCGAGGTCGGCCAGCTCTTTGAGGATGGGGCTGGTTTCGGGGAAGAGGGCAATTTGCTGGGCGCGGTTGAGGTGGCTTGGCTCGATGGTGGTGGTGGGAGCATGTTTTTCTAAATCTTTGAGAATTTGGTTGGCGCGTTGGATGACATCGCGGGGCAGCCCGGCCAGTTCGGCGACGTGGATGCCATAGCTGCGGTCGGCCCCACCGGGGACAATTTTGTGCAGGAAGGTGACGGTGCTACCTTCTTCGGCCACGTCCACGTTGTAGTTGGCAACCTGGGGGAAAAGCTCGGCCAGACCAACCAGTTCGTGGTAGTGGGTGGCGAAGAGGGTGCGGGGTTTGAGGCGGGGGTGGTTGTGCAAATATTCGATGATGGCCCAGGCGATGGAGAGGCCGTCATAGGTGCTGGTGCCGCGCCCAATTTCGTCGAGGATGAGGAGGGAGCGGTGGGTGGCGTGGTTGAGGATTTCGGCGGTTTCGACCATTTCAACCATGAAGGTGGAGCGGCCGGCGTGGAGTTCGTCGTGGGCCCCGATGCGGGTGAAGATGCGGTCGGCGAGGCCGATGTGGGCGGTGGTGGCGGGGACGTAGCTGCCGATTTGGGCCATGAGGGTGATGAGGGCGACCTGGCGTAAGAAGGTTGACTTGCCGCTCATGTTGGGGCCGGTGATGATTTGGATGCGTTCGTCGTCGCCAAAGTGGGTGTCGTTGGGGACAAAGCGTTCGCCGAGGGTGGCAACGGCCGTTTGTTCCACCACCGGATGCCGCCCATTCTCAATATGCAGCACATTATCGTCGCTCAGTTGGGGGCGGCAGTAGCCGTTGACGGCGGCGACTTCGGCCAGGGCGGCGGCGACATCGAGGGTAGCCAGGGAAACGGCCGTTTGCAGCAGCTTCTGCGCCGCCAAAGCCACCTGCTGGCACACCTCCGTAAACACCCGCCGCTCAATCTGCAAAATCCGCTCCTCCGCATTCAAAATCAGCGTTTCGTATTCCTTTAACTCCGGTGTGATGTACCGCTCGGCGTTGGTCAGCGTCTGCTTGCGAATGTAGTCATCGGGGGCTAAATGAGAATTGGCGCGGGTTATTTCAATGTAGTAGCCAAACACCTTGTTAAACCCCACCTTCAGCGAGCCAATGCCGGTGCGCTCTCGTTCCCGTGGTTCCAGTGCCGCTACCCAGTCGCGGGCGTGTGCGGTGGCTTTCATCACCCCATCCAGTTCGGCAGAAAAGCCGCGCCGGATGACCCCCATTTTGTTGAAGTTGGTCGGGGCTTCATCGGCAATGGCACATGGCTGATGAGGTCGGCGGTGTCGCGGCAGGGGGGTCGAGGGGGAGGGAGGGTGTGGGGTTGGGGTGGGGGATTGGTTATTAGAGATTGGAGATTGGAGATTGGGAGACTGGGAGACTGATAACTGATTACTGATGACTGATAACTGTTTACTGAGTACCGGCACAGCCGCCAACACCACACCAATATTCTCCAAATCACGCGGAATGGCGGCAGCCGCTGAGGACGCGGTTGGTGAACCGTTCGAGGTCGGGCAGTCAGCTTTGAGGGTGGCGCGGAGGTCGGCGCGGAGGAGGGCGTTGTGGTAGAAGAGGTCGAGTTGGTTCTAAACGGCCGTTTGCTCCTCCACACTCAACAACGGCTGCATAATCCGCTGCCGCAGCAGCCGTGTTCCCCATCAGTGTCACCGTTTTTGCAGCACCCGCAGCGACCCTGCTTTTCGCCCCCAGCGACTCCACCAGCCTCAAATTGCGCCCGCGTGGCGGTGTCGAGTGCCATGTAGCCAGTCGTGCTGTGGGTCGAGAGCCGCTGAATTTGCCCAATCGAACCGCGCTGGGTTTCCTGCAAATAGAGCGTGGCCCCAGCGGCGCGGGTGGCAAGGGTTTGCCTTCGCAGCCAAAGGCGGCCAGGCTGGAAACGCCAAAGTGGCGCAGCAGCGTTTGTCGCGTCGTGCCTTCTCAAACCGCCAGTCGGGCAGGTGGCTGACCGCTTTAACCTGGTCGTTGAGCGACAGTTCGCTGTCGGGCAGCAGCAGTTCGGCGGGGGCCAAGCGGGCGAGTTCTTCGATGAGGGCGCGACGGCCGTTTATTTGTGTGGTGGCAAACTCCCCGGTGGTGATGTCGGCATAGGCCAGCCCCGCCCGGTCGCTGTCTACCACCACCGTGACAAGGTAATTGTTGCGGCCGGCGTCTAACATCCCTGGCTCAATCACCGTTCCGGCGGTGAACACACGCACCACTTCGCGGGGCATGAGTCCGTTAATCGTTTGGGCGCTCATTTGCTCGCACAGTGCCACTTTGTACCCTTTGGCAATGAGGCGAGCAATGTAGTTTTCGGCGGAATGGTGGGGAACGCCAGCCATTGGGGTGCGAATGCCCTTGCCCTGCGGTCCGGCTGGTCAGCACCAAATCCAGCTCACGAGCGGCCGTTTCGGCATCGTCGTCAAAGGTTTCGTAAAAGTCACCCAAACGAAAAAAGACAATCGCGTCGGGATGTTGGGCTTTAATATCCAGATATTGCTGGCGGCTTGGGGTAACATGGCTCTTACCCTTGCTTTTCTGTTTTGGCATCCTTTCTCCTGCTGTTCCTACACAATTCGGAACGCAAGCATAGCCAGAAATGGGCGGGAAAGCAACTGAACTTTTGCTGGTACCCATGCCCGCGCTGTTTGATAATGGATAGCGTGAAACGGCCGTTTCTACGCAAACCACCAGCAATCAGATATAGTTCATTTTGGGATTCGAGATTAGCGATTGGAGATTGTAAATCTTCGCCAATCTCCAGTCTCCAGTCTCCAATCTCCAATTCCCATAAGGAGTACCAAGTCTTTATGTCCTCTCCCATTCAACTAACCGAAAAATATGAGCGCAACGGCTGGCCGGCCGTCCAGCGCCCCGATTGTCCCCCGCCTTCTGGCTGGAGTTTAGAGCTAGTCAACGCCCTCAACCACATCCACCACCACGCCCTGTCCCCCAATGGCGACGAAGTGGCCTACGTGGAAGCCCGCGACGGCCGTTCCGACATTTTTGTGCAGCCCCTTTCCGGCGGCTGGCCGCGCCGTCTCACCGTCAACCGCGCCAAAACGATTTACTGGTGGGACAGCCCGCCCGCGTGGTCGCCAAACGGCCGTTTTCTCGCCTTCACTATGAACGGCCACGTTCACCTGATGCCCGCCGACGGCCGCGCCCTGCCGCGCAACCTTACCGACTTCACCGCCAGCACCTGGTCGCCCGTCTGGCTGCCTGACAGCAGTGGAATCATTGTGACAACCCACCGGCGCGGCTGCAGCCAGCTTTTGTTGACCGATGTGAACGGCCGTTGGCCCCGCCCCCTCACCGACCACCCCGACACGGACAGCTATGACGCGCAGGTGAGTGAAAACGGCCGTTTTCTCCTCACCAGCCATCGCCCCCGCAGCGACCTCAACCGGCTCCACATTAGCCGCATTGATTTGCAAACGGGTGAAGCCCATCTGTTGACCGGAGAGGCAGGGCAAAAAGATTGGCACCCGCGCTGGTCGCCCGACGGCCAGCAAATTGCGTTTTTGTCCCAGCGCAGCGGTTGGACAAACATTTGGCTGATGGATGGGGATGGGGGGCAGAAACGGCCGTTAAGCCCTCTCAGCCACGACGTTGAAAGCTTCACCTGGTCGCCCGATGGCAGCCGCATCGCCGCCACTATCAGCCGCAACTGTGCCGTTGATGTGGCTCTGATTGACGTTGCCAGTGGCGAACTGCGCTATCTTGCCACCGGGCAAGGGGTCTACAGCACCCCCCACTGGTCGCCCGGCGGCGAATTTCTCACTGTTGCCTACGAAGACCCGCAAACCCCGCCCGATGTTTACCGCATTGACACAGCCACAGGGCAGCGCACTCAAATCACCTTCTCCCAGCTTCCCGCCTTTGCCGCCCATCAGTTGGTTATGCCCGAACTCATCAGCTACGCCAGCTACGACGGGCTGGAAATCCAAGCGTTGCTCACCCGTCCGGCCAAATCTAACCAGGCTGCCATTGTCCGTCCCCACGGCGGCCCCACTGACCAATATCAATTTGTCTGGGATCCGCTGGCGCAATATTTGGTTGCCAAGGGCTACACCTTTTGCACCCCCAACTTTCGCGGCTCCACCGGCTATGGCGTGGCCTTTGAACACGCCAACTACCACGACTGGGGTGGTGGCGACACGCAGGACTGCCTCTACGCCGCCCGCTATCTGGGGCAGCAGCCGTGGCTTGACCCGGCGCGGATCGGCATTTTTGGCTCCAGCTACGGCGGCTACATGGTTGCCTGCTGCCTCGCCCTCGACCCCGACTATCTCTACGCTTGCGGCGTGAGTAAATATGGCGATGCAAATCTCTACAGTTCCTGGGCGCAGTGCGAAATGGAGACGCGGCTTTACACCGAAATGCAGATCGGTCATCCGGCCGGCCGTTGGGATGTCTACCGTGCCGGTTCGCCCATTCACCACATTGCCAACGTGCAAAAGCCGGTGCTGCTGCTGCACGGCCTCAACGACGATGTGGTGCCACCGCAAGCGTCGGAGGAGTGGGCGGAGGCGCTGCGGCGGCATGACAAGGTGTATGAATACAAAACCTACGCCGACGAACCCCACGGCTTCCTCAAGTTGGAAACGGAGCTAGACTGGCAGCGGCGCATGGAACGCTTTTTTGATTGGTATCTGCATATTTAGGAAGAAACTTTGACAGGATTAACGGGATTTACAGGATTAATACCTTATTTTTGTACAAACTGACCAAGATTTAACTTTTTCATTCAAACAGGACAGATTTCAACTTGCCAAAATAGGCCGAAATTAACGATTCTGAACCAAATTGGACTATCATCAAAAAACTTCATTTGACTTAGACCCAGAAAGGAGTTTCGTGATGAATACAAAATTTGGTCTTACCAATCAATCATTCAATACTCAATATGCCCCATTGGGCATGTTGTTAGCACTTTACAAACAAAAACAGGTCTTGAAACCATTAGAAAATGTGACAACAACCGCCAAAATTGTTCGCTTTTCCCAAACGGACAAGCTGGAACAGGTATTGGTGAGCATTTTAGGCGGATGCGATACCCTTTCTGAGGTCAATGTTAAGCTATGCGGAGATGTTCCATTAGCCAATGCAGGTGGTTGGGAACGGTTCGCTGACCAGTCAACCCTCTCCTTGGCCTTAGATTCGCTAAGTCAAATGAACATTGAGCAATTGAGAGGTGCAGTCACGCAAGTAGAGCGAAAATATGGCGCAACCCCAAGACATGATTGGCGTGGGTTTCTCTGGCTTGACTATGATTTGAGCGGGTTGATATGCAGTCAACAAGCCGAAAAAAGCACAAAAGGGTTTTTCAGTGGTAAAAAAACGCCACTGGACGGCAATTAGCCCGTGTTAGCGCCGTTGATCACCAAGAAACAGTCTGGTCACAACTTTTTGCAGGCAACCAACATACCGTCAATTGTTTACCAAATGCCGTTCAAGGTGTGCAAAGTTCATTAGACTTAGACAAAAAGCAACGCAACCGCACTGTTTGGCGTTTCGACAGCGGAGGCGGCAGCGAAGATAACTTTCGTCTGTTGCTTGGACAAGGCTATCACGTCCATGCTAAGGGGCTTTCCAGCAATCGAGCTGCCGCTTTAGCCAAGCAAGTTACCCGATGGGATACCTACGATAATATCTGGCTTGGCGAAGTGAGAACCACCTTCGATTGGGAGCGACCTGTACGAGTTTTTGTACAACGTCGCTTGAAAAATGACAAAATATTGCACAGTTATTTCGTCAGCACCTTGACTTTGTCTTCCAAAAAGCAGTTTTTGTTCCTTTATCAAGAGCGCGGCGGAGCGGAAGTAGAGCAATTTCGTCAAGATAAGAGCGGTTTGGCAATGGCAATCCGCCGGAAAGCAGCATTCAATGGGCAAATAGCTTACATATTGTTGACAGATTTAGCCCATAATTTACTTGCCGATTTCAAACGACACGCTCTGGTTGGGTCACGATTTGAGACGTATGGGCTGAAACGAATTGTGCGCGACATCCTTTGTGTCCCCGGTACGCTTATCTTTGATGAGCAAGGAAACCTCGTTTATGTTAAGTTGCTAAGTCAAATGAAAATTTCAGATGATCTGTTAATTTGTTTGGAAAGGTACTATTTTGAGCGTTTCTCCTGAGTTGAAACCGCTCCAGTTTGAATGAAAAAGTTGAAACCCGCCGACTTTGTACAAAAATAAGG
>JACKCD010000077.1 GCA_020634215.1 Ardenticatenaceae bacterium
CGGCCATTTGCCAAATTTGGGCAAACTCATGGCCGAGGGGGTGCATGGCGACCTCGCCTCCACCCTGCCCCCTGTCACCAGCCCCGCCTGGCCCACCTTCATGACCGGCTGCAACCCCGGCAAACACGGCGTTTTTGATTTTATCCGTCCCGAAGGGGCCAACTTCACCCTGGTCAACGCCAGCCGCATCAAACAGCCCACCATCTGGCAGCGGCTGTCGGCACTCGGCTACCGCGTTGGTGTGTTGAATGTCCCCGTCACCTACCCGCCCCAACCCGTCAACGGCTTCCTCGTCAGCGGCATCCTCAGCCCCAAAAACGCCACCATCAGCTACCCCGCCGACTTGATAAGCCGCTACGAAAAAGAGCTAGGGCCGTACCGCGTCGCCCCGAACGTCCAGTACAAACCGGGCAACGAAGTTGAATTTATCGAAGATTTATACGGCCTGATTCGCGCCCAGGGGGATTGGGCACTGCGGTTGATGGAGGCCGAGCCCACTGACGTGCAAATGGTGCATTTCATCGCTATGGATTTGATGAACCACGCCCTGTGGCGGCTGATGGACCACGACCACCCGCGCCACGTCGCCAGCCCGTTTGAACACGCCATCCGCGACGGCTACGCTCTGGTAGATGAATATGTGGGCAAAATGATGGCAAAGCTCCCCGCCGAGGCCACCACCATCGTCATGTCCGACCACGGCTTTGGCCCGCTGCACCACATGGTCAACCTCAACATCTTCTTCATGCAAAAGGGATTGCTCAAGCTCAAGCGCAACCCGTGGACACGGCTCAAAGCGCTGGCCTTTCGCTACGGCATCACCCCATCGGGGGCATACCGGCTGGCGGAACGGCTGGGGGTGCAAAACCTCGCCACGCGGATGTCCAAAAACACGCGCAACCAAATTATTGGCAAGTTTCTCAGCTTTGACAGCGTGGATTGGAGCCGGACGGTGGCCTACAGCATGGGGCATGTGGGGCAGGTTTATCTAAATCTGGTGGGGCGGGAACCGCACGGGATTGTGCCACAGGCTGACTACGAGAAGAAGCGGGCGGAGGTGGTGGCGGTGTTGCAGGCGTTGAAGGATGCAAACGGCCGTTCCCTCATCACCCAAATCATCCCCCGTGAAGCCACCTACCACGGCCCCTACACCGAAAAAGGGCCAGATTTGCACCTCGTTCTCGACGACTACAACATCATCGCCAGCCCACTGTTTGCCATTGACGGCAAGGTGATCACCCAGCAAATACGGGGCGACTCCGGCTGCCACCGGCGCGAGGGGGTGTTTATTGCCAGCGGCCCCAACATCAAGCGCGACCTGCTGCTGCCGGAATACAACATCCTTGATCTAGCGCCCACCATCATGCACCTGCTGGGGGAAGCGGTGCCGCGCATCATGGATGGGCGGGTGTTGCAGGAGATTTTTGTGCGGGAAACGGCCGTTCGTTACGACGAAACCAACACCGACGGCAGCCAAACCGACACCCATCTCAGCAGCGAAGAAGCCAAACAAGTCGAAGACCGTCTCCGCAGCCTCGGTTATTTATAGAGACGCAAAATTTTGCGTCTCTACGGTACATGGCTGGTCAAAACGGCCGTTAATGGCTGCACCATCACCCTCTCCCCCAATGGGTAGGCTTGGTTGCCAGGGTACACAACCGTGAGCCGGTCGAGTTCCAGCGTCTCCAGCGTGATTTGCATAGATTTTGTCAAACGTGGAGCATCTACTCGCTTGATTTCGTAGCCGGAAAAACGGCCGTTTTTCCACAGCACCAAATCTAACTCCGCGCCACCGTGGGTTGCCCAAAAATACGCCTCATCAGGGTTAGCCCAGCGGATAATCTCTTCCACCACATACCCCTCCCACGATGCCCCCAACCTCGGATGAGTTAGCAAATCCCGTTCGTCGCGGATACCCAGCAGGTAATGGAGCAAGCCACTATCCCGGAAATAAATTTTAGGTGACTTCACCTGCCGCTTTTTCAGGTTTGCGTGCCACGGCTGTAGCTGGCGCACCATAAAAACCTGCTCCAACAAATCAAGATAGCGACGTACCGACGAACCACTAATTCCCAGCGAACGCGCCAGCTCCGCTGCATTGAGAACCTGCCCATGATAATGAGCCAGCATTGTCCAAAAACGCAGCAGCAGCGGAGCCGGTGTGCCAATCCCCATTTGGGGCAAATCACGCTCCAGCAGCGTTTGCACAAAATTTTTGCGCCAGGCCACGCTGTCTGCCTCGGTACTTGCCAGATAAGACAGAGGAAACCCGCCGCGTCGCCAATGGCTTGCCTGATTCTCCGAACCAACTTCCGCCAAATCAAACCCCATGAGCGTGATGATTTCAATGCGCCCGGCCAGCGATTCAGCCGATTGCCGCAGCAATTCGGGAGACGCGCTGCCAAGCACCAGAAAGGTAGCAGGCAAGGGCATTCGATCCACCAGAACGCGCAGGATAGGGAACAGATCGGGGCGGCGCTGCACTTCGTCAATCACCACCAACCCCCGCAAATCGCGCAAAGCCGTCATGGGCTGTTCCAGGCGAGCCAGACTAATGGGGTCTTCAAGGTCAAAATAGTTGATGGAATCTGGGGCAACAAATTGCCGTGCTAAAGTTGTTTTGCCGCTTTGGCGCGGCCCAACAAGGGTGACAACACGGCTGCGAGAAACGGCCGTTTGCATTTGAGCCAATATTTGTGGGCGATCAATTAACATCCACCCATTTTACCATGAAATTCTCGCATCAGGTAATAGATTTTCATGGAAGTAGAGGCACAAGATTTTGCGTCTCTACAGGCCAGGCCGATCATTCATAATGCGTCCACATGCGAATCACCTTCACCACACGTTCTTCTTCAAGAACCTGATACACAAGACGATGCTGAATATTAATCCGCCGAGAATAGGCACCGCCTAAATCCCCTACTAACTTTTCATAAGGCGGTGGCGTTTGAAACGGATCATCACGCAAAACGGCTAACAAGGCTTCGGCTTTGGGACGCAGTTGTGAAGCGGACAGCTTCTTAGCATCTTTTTGCGCCTGTTTGGTAAAGACAAGCCGCCACGTCACCACTCAACCTCATCCAAACAGTCGTCAAGTGGCGTATGTAAACCCACCAGAATGGATTCCCGCATACCGGGTACAGAGAGCAAATACATGGTTTCTTCAATCGCCCGCCAATCTGCCTCCGAAAGCAAAATGGCGTTAGATCGTTTGCCAGTAATTAAAATCGGCTCATGCGTCATGGCAACTTCGTCGAGCAAGCTGTACAGTTTAGCGCGTGCTTCTGTCGCTGTTATTGTGGACATACCACACCTCGTCTGCTTAATTTAACCAAAATGGTACGGCATTGCGTACGCATTGTCAAGATAGCTTGTTGTGGTTATAGTCAGCCCCGTCCAAATACTTTCTGGGTAACAGATGATGAGGATTAGGATTTGCGCCGTTTGCTAACACGTCTTCGACATTTAATCTTGCTCACCCTGTTGGGTTTGCCACTCACCACGCCGCTGTGGCGCTTAACGGCCGTTCCCTGCACCCACGACGGCCACCTCCACTACCACCGCATCGCCGCCATGCGCTACGCCTGGGAAAACGGCCTCTACTTCACCCGTTGGCTCCCCGACCTCGCCTTTGGCTACGGCTATCCCTTTTTTGTCTACCGCGAACCCGCCCCGCTCTACGCCGGGCTATTCCCCCACTTACTCGGCCTCCCACTTCCCGCCGCCTCCAACCTGTTTTATGCCCTCTGCATCCTCGCCTGCGGCTGGTTTATGTTCCTTTGGGTGCGCGATGTGCTGGGGCAACCCGCCGCCTATGTCGCCGCCTTCGCCTACATGAGTGCCCCTTATGTTTTGGTAGACAGCCTCATTCGCGGCAACGCCCCCGAAACGCTGGCCTTGCCGCTGTTCCCGCTGCTGCTGTGGGCCGGCCGTCGCTGGCTGTTGGGGGGAAATAAACGGCCGTTTCTCATCGCCACCTTCAGCCTCGCCCTCCTCTCCCTCAGCCACAACATCTCGCTGCTCATCTTCACCCCCACGCTGCTGGTCTATCTGCTCGCCATCGGCAAAATTTACCACCTCAAATGGCAACCCCTACTACCACGCCTCGTGTTACTATTTGGCCTCGGCCTCGGCATGACCATTTTTTACAGCGGCGGGGCGCTGCTGGAACTCAACGCCGTCACCCTGGAACAATCCACCACCACCCGCAACAACGATTTTCGCTTCAATTTTGCCAGTTGGGGCGAAATTCTGGCTCCCGTCACCCCCGAAGACCCCACCCTCGTCAACCCGCCGCTGCCATTTCGCCTGGGCTGGGTGCCGCTGGGGTTGGCGGTGGTGGGAGTAGTGCTGTTCGTATGGGGAGGCAGGGGGGCAGAGGAGCAGGGGAGCAGGGGAGAAACACGCTCTCCCCTGCTCCCCTGCTCCCCCGCTCCCCCGCTCTCCCAAGAACAAACCGCCCACATCTGGCTGATGCTGGCAGCAACGGCCGTTTACCTCCTCATGGCCCTCCCCCTTTCCCAGCCCCTTTGGGAAAGCCTACCGCTTATTGATTTTGTCCAATTCCCCTGGCGCTTCATTGGTCGCGCCGCCCTGCCCGTGGCCTTCCTTGCCGGACTGCCGTTCAGTAATCAGTTATCAGCTATCAGTTATCAGTTATCAGTTAGCCCCACACCCCACACCCCACACCCCACACCCCACGCCCTACGCTACCTCCTCCCCCTCGCCCTCCTCCTCCTCTTCCTCGAAGCCGTCCCCAACCTCTACCCTCGCATCTGTCCCGAAGCCAGCTTCCCCACCATCAACGATGTCCACGCCTATGAACGGGAAACGGGGCTGGTGGGGGTTGACCCAGAGGGAAGTTATTTTCCGCGCACGGTGCAAAAACGGCCGTTATCCTCCCCCCTTGAAGCCAACTACCAGGCCGAGCAGCCGCCGCAGCGGTTTGACCTGCCTGCCAGCGTCACCATCCACAGCCAAAGCAACCAGCCCCGCAGCGGCCAAACCAGCCTCAGCAGCCCCGAACCGTTCACCGCCCGCTTCCTCAGCTTCGCCTTCCCCGGCTGGGTCGCCACCGTAGACGGCCAGCCCGTCCCCATCACCCCCAACAACCCCGAAGGTCTCATCACCTTCCCCGTCCCCGCTGGCAACCATGACATTGCCATTCGTTGGGGTTCAACCCCCATCCGCTCGGCTTTAGTGGCGTTAAGCCTATTGGCGTTAGCGGCCACAACTGCTCTTGGTTATTGGTTAAGTCATTTCACGACCGCTTCGCGTACAGTTATCAGTTATCAGTCCGCTGGTTCTCCTAGGCGACATGAACGCCATGCCCCCCCACTGATTACCGATTACCGATTACTGATTACTGCTTTCACGCTGCTTTTGTTAAAAACGGCCGTTTTCGACCACCTCCCCACCGCCCTCAACCAACCCGGCCAGCCCAACATCACCCACCCAGCCAGCCTACAGGCCGCCGAACTGCGGCTCGATGGCTACAACCTCAGCCAAAGCAGCGTTGCCAGCGGCAGCACCTTTGACATTGATTTGGCGTGGACGGCCGTTTCTGCCCCCACCACCCAATACCAATCCAACGTCTGGCTGGCCGATGCCAACGGCCTTTTGTGGAGCGACAAAGAAACCCATCGCCCCCGCCTCTATGAAGACCTGCCCCCCACCGTCCAGTGGCAGCCCGGCGAATGGGGCTGGGACAGCCGCGAAGTGGCGGTGCTGCCCGGCACGCCCCCCGGTGTCTACAACATCGTCGTCACTCAGTTTGACCGCAGCACCCTGCAACCGCTAACGCTGACCGACAGCCAAACAGGGGCGGTAATGGGACCAACGGCCGTTCTCGGCCAAATCACCGTCACCCTCCCCAACCGCCCCACACCCCTCACCCCACAAGTTGCCCAATCTGGCGACTTGGCCGAATTTGGCCTTATACTTCATGGCTACAGCCAGGATCGTGAGCAAGCGGCTCCCGGCGACCCGCTGCTACTGACGCTGTTTTGGGAACGCACGGGCGACCTTCGCGCCACCTTCCCACTAGAGTTGCGTGATGCGGCGGGAAACGCAGTCACCGATTGGCCGCTTTCCCCACCAGCCAGCGATGACCTTTGGCCGCGTGGCTATTTCCTCCGCGCCCAGCAAAGCCTGCGTCTGCCCGCCAGCCTCGGCAGCGGCTCTTATCAATTTTTTGTCGCCGACATACCCCTAGGTGGGTTAGCCATCGAAGCACCGGAACGGGTTTTTGTGCAGCCAACAGTGGAAACAGCTCTTAACACCCCCTTCCTTGACCCCGGCACCAATCAACCCCTCACCACCCTCATCGGCCTCACAATCTCCAATCTCCAATCCCCAATCTCCCTCCTCTGGCAAGCCAACGCCGAAACCCCCACCAGCTACCGCGTCTTTATCCATTTAGTAGATCAAGACGGCCAAATCGTCGCCCAAGCCGACGGAGAACCCGCCAACTGGAGCCGCCCCACCAGCGGTTGGGCACCCGGTGAATACATCAGCGACAGCCACACCCTGTCCCTCCCCACCGACCTTGCCCCCAACCTCACCCTCCGCATCGGCCTCTACAACCCCGCCACCGGCCAACGCCTCGTTACGCCGAGCGGCGGAGATTTTGTAGTCGTTCCGCTCCCTTAAGATGCAGGGGAGCACAGGAGCAGAGGGGATTTCTCCCCTGCACCCCTGGCTCCCCCGCCTTCCGCTAACATGCCTCTTACACGCCTCCAACACATCGCTAACATTCATCATATTTTTTTCTAACATTACCCCGCCATAATACCAACCATAACGATAACACATCGCTTAACCAACATAATCAATTAAACAGACAGGAGACAACCTGGAGGTATAAAAATGACAAACTTAGTACGCTTTAACACCATGAATCTTTTCGATGAAGTTGACCGCATGTTTAACCGTTCCTTCCCTATGGCTCGCTTTGAGACCCCTACTACATTTGGTCTCGCCTTAGACGTGGCCGAAAATGAAGCTATCTATACTGTGAAGGCTTCAGTTCCCGGCATCAATCCCGATGATGTGGAAATTACGCTCGAAGACAACGTGTTGACCATCAAAGGGGAAATGAAAAGTGAAGAGGTGCAGGAAGGTGAAAAATACCATGTCCGCGAACGCCGCACCGGCAGCTTCAGCCGCAGCATCCGCTTCCCAGTAGCTGTCAATGCCGAGGCCGTGGTTGCTAACTATGAAAATGGTGTGTTGACCCTGAATGTCCCCAAGGCTGAGGAAGTTAAGCCCAAGCGGATTACCATTAACGCGAACTAACTGCAGTACACTACTGTTTACTAAAAAAGGCCGAGCAAATTGCTCGGCCTTTTTGTTTTGGGGTGAATGCGTGCTATTTGGATAAAGTGAAGTAACATCCTTTTGTGAGTCATTGAATCGGCATATTGGTCATCATGAGGAACAGAACTTATGAAACGCTTTGTCTTGTTGGCGATACTGGGAATAACGGCCGTTTTTACCACAGCCTGCGGTGGAGAAAGTTTCAGCTTTGATGTCACTGGCAATGACAACTTTGTCTACGAGCCGGCCGCGTTGGCTGTAAAAGCTGGTAGCCAAGTCACCATCAACTTCACCGCCATCGGGGCACTACCGCACAACTGGCTGCTTGTTAGCACCGGCATTGACCCCACCACTGCCAGCGATGCCGATGCTCTTGCCGGTGCTGTGACGGGTGAAATTGCTGGCGGCACAAGCAAAAGCATCACCTTCACCGCGCCAGCAGCCGGAACCTACACAATCGTCTGCACCGTTCCCGGCCACGCCGAGGCGGGAATGAGGGGCACGTTGACGGTGGAGCCATAGGTATCAGGGCGTGGTGCGTGGTTTATCTTTTACGCACCACGCACCACGCACCATCATGAACTACCGCTTTATCACCATCGCCGAACCCGCCTACGAGACCATGCGCCACTGGCGCTACCGCCTTTTTTTTGCGCCACACGGTCTTGCTCCCACAGTGATTGACCCCGCTACCGAACGGCCGTTTTACCATCTGGTGGCGGTGGGTGAGGCAGAAACGGCCGTTGGCTACGGCCACCTACAGCCCCAAACAGACGGCAGCGGCATTATCCGGCAAATGGTGGTGCGCCCGGAATGGCAAAAACAGGGCATTGGGCAGCAACTTGTGAGCAGGCTGGTGGAAAAAGCGGTGGAGCTAGGGCTAAGCCGGGTGACGCTGGCAGCGCGAACCGATGCGGTGGGATTTTATGAGCGGCTGGGATTTGTGCCAACGGGAGCGGTGTTTGCTTCACCACTAACGGCCGTTCCTCACCTCCCCATGCAGCGCCGTATTGCCTGCTCCATTCCTCACGCCTTCTACCAGGCCATGGTGGATCACGTGCAGGCCGTCTATCCGCAAGAGGGGTGTGGGCTGTTGGCAGGGGAGGAAAACGGCCGTTTAATCCACCACTACCCCATTCACAACCAGCTACAGAGCCAAACCGCCTACGACATGGAGCCTCTTCAGCAAATCCAAGCCATGCTCCACATGGAAAAGCACGGCTGGGAACTCCTAGCCATATACCATTCCCATCCCAGCAGCCCCGCCTACCCCTCCCCAACCGATGTGGCACAAGCGTATTATCCAGATACAATTCAACTCATTATTACCCTACAAAACAGGGTAGAACCGGCCGTATTTGGCTACACCATTGTCGCCGGAAATATTCAAAATGTAGCACTCACACTTGAGCAACCATGACACATTCCATGTGTTCTATATGGTGTCTATTTCAACACAGAGGAGCAGTTAGAGGAAAATATGGTCAACATCGTCTATCTAATTATCGCGGGTTTCATTGGTTACTTATTTGGCTCAATTCCTTTTGGCTACATCTATGTCAAAGCCAAAACAGGGCAAATTCTTACCGAGGTTGGCAGCGGCCGCACGGGTGGCACCAATTCACTCCGCGCAGCTGGCAAAGGGGTGGGCATTCTTACCAGCCTAAGCGATGTTGCCAAAGGGTTTACGGCACTTTGGCTAACCCGGCTTTTATTCACCAATGTGCTTAACGGCGAATGGCTACCGTGGGCGCTGGCCGTCGCTGGCGTCATGTCGGTTGTGGGTCACAACTGGTCGCTCTTCCTCAAATTTCGCGGCGGGGCAGGCACTGGCCCCAACGTAGGCTGGTCAACTGCCATCTGGTTTCCCATGTTTCCCATCGCCTTTCTGGTGATGCTGGCCTTCTATTTCGGCCTCGGCATTGCCTCTGTCGCCTCGCTGGCAATGGGAGCAATCATCCCCATCATCTTTGCCGTCCGCTATATCACCGGCGTTGATGCCACCGCCGCTTATTTGATTGGCGGTCTTGCCGCAGCAGCCATCGTTGCTTGGGCATTGCGACCCAATATCAAGCGGCTGCTACGGGGTGAGGAACGGGTGGTGGGGCCACAGGCACGACGCAAACAGAAAAAAGCTGAGGGGTAGCTCTTGTTACTCGCAATTCTATAACGTTGGTTTTGTAGGGCGTGGGGAGTAAGGCAGCTTCTCCCTACGCCCCACGCCTTACTCCCCACTTTTCGTCAACGTCCCATAATCTAACAATCCTAGGGGATCAAACGTCACGTTGCCCACTTTTGCCAGCGAAAGAACGCGGCGCGGCTCTTGCAGCAGATCAAGCGTGGGCAGGTCGGTGGCCCAAAGCTGCTGGATTTGGCTGTAAACGGCCTGCCGCGCTGCCGGGTCGGTGGCTTCGTTGGCCTGTTCCAGCAGCCGCGTCATTGGCTCGCTTTCGTAGTTGGAGCAAAAGCCGCTGCTGGTGTTTTCAATGAAGAAGTCGGTCCAACTGGTGGCATCCATGTAGTTGGTGGGCTGGCCGGGGGTAGGCCAGCCGATGAGGTAGGTGCTGTAGGCGCACTGGGAAATTTGGGCGCGGAAGCTTTCCCACACCACCCCTTCCAGTGTCACCTGGAAAACGCCCGTTTCCTCTAGCTGCTGTTTGATGAGGTTGGCGTAGTCGGCTTCCTGGGGACTATAACGGCCGTTATTTTCATACCAAATCGTAATTTCCAATGGCTTGCCAGCACTGTAGCCCGCTTGCAGCAATAAGGCCCGTGCCCGTTCCAGGTCACGCGCTGGGTAAACGGGCTGCGAGAAGGGAATGGTATCGGGGATGGGGCTTAATAACGGCCGTCGGCTGCCGCCAAACAGCACCGCCAGCGCATCCCGATCCAGCGCATAGGCGGCGGCCTGCCGCACCTGCTTTTTGTCCCACGGCTCCTGGCTTTGCTCAAAAACGAGGTAGCTTTTGAAAAAAGTCGGGCCATCCCACAGGGTAAAATCGGCCGTTCCGTCTCCGTCCACGTCTTGGCGTGCCAATGCCGATGCCTCCTGATAGCCAAAGGCGTTGATTGCCATGTCTACCGATTGGAACCGCTCTAACGCCCGGCGCAGGCTACCGGGGTCGCTGTAGAAAACAAGCTGGAGTGCTTCAAAGTTGGGGGCATCGCCAAACCAGACGGAGTTGGCTTGCAGCGTCAGCGATTCCCCCGTCGCCCAATCGGCAATAGTATAGCGGCCGATGCCGCCACAAACGCTAGCAGAGTCGGCCGTTTCGGCATAGCAACTGCTGTCGAGAGGGAAAAAGGGCGGGGTTGCCAGCAGGCTGGGCAAATAGGCGGTGGGGATTTGCAGCACCAGCCGCACGGTTAGTGGGTCAAGTACCTGCACCGCATCCTCATCGGCAAAACCATCGTCGTTGCTGTCCTTGAGGAAGGCGTTGACGAGGAAGTTGCCCAACCGAGCGGAACGGGCGATGCTCCATTTGACATCATCGGCAGTGAGCGAACGGCCGTTACTAAACGCCACATCCGGCCGCAGCGAAAACGTATAGGTCAGCTTGTCGTCGCTGATTTGCGGCGACCCAGTAATTAGATTGGGAACCGGCCCCGTCGCGTCCAAGCGATAGAGGCCGCTCATGACGTTGTTCATGACCTCCCAGCGCAGCAAATCGGGGTTGCTGGCCGGATCCATATCGGCCAAATTCCCCAGTACCCCCAGCACTAGCGTGGAAGAAGTGGTGCCAACGCGAGATTCACCGGGGTCAAAGGGGTCGGTGGGCAAAAAGGCGGTTTGCCCAAGCTGCTGCAAGGTGCGGCTGCTGTCGGCCTGGGCAATAGCGGCGTTGAGCCGCGCCAGGAGCGGTTGATTGGCGGCGGCAACGGCCAGCCCATAGGCTTTGGCACTGAGCCAGGCAGAACGGCCGTTTCCCCCCACAATCTTAAGCTGCTCCGGGAACTGCCCGGCAAAATATTCAGCCGAATAGCTGTCAACAATCGCCGCGTCCAGTTCTTCAGCCACCAGTGCCGTCAGCGCAGCTACGCTTTTGTCAAAGGTGACGATCTGATCGGAAGACAAGCCCATTACCTCAAGTGCTGTTTGTTCGCTGCTACTGTCACCTACCACGCCAATTTTCATGCCGCTGCTGATGTCGGCACTGCTTTGCAACGTGGTGTCGTCGGCCAGCACCACCAGCATTTGCCCTAACTCCAGATAGGGGGCGGTGTAGGCGATGCCTTCGGGCGGGGCGGTGGGAATGGGAACAGGAACCATGACGGCATCAATGTCGCCGCCGGGCTGCGCCGCCATCACATCCAACACCCCTTCATAGGGAGTGACGACAAATTCATACTCGAAGCCATCTATGCGAGAAAGGGCTTCAATGACGGTGCTGTTGTAGCCGATGACGTTGCCAAAGGGGTCGAATTGGGTGAAGGGCGGGTTGGGGGCATCGGTGGCAATGACGATGAAGTTGTTGTCATCAAGCGGTTGACTGGGTTCGGTGGGACGAACGGCCGTTTCTGGGGTGGCAACAACGGCCGTTTCTTCCGTCTCGGCGGGGTTGTTGGAACAGCTTGTGCAAACGGCCGTTAGCAGCACGGCCGACCATAGCAAAAAGAAAATTCGTCTCATGCAGTCGAGTATAACAAGCTGTGAAAGGGGGGCAATATTGGATCGGCGGCACTCATTTTAGCGGGGGAGAGAAGAAGCGGGGGAGCGGGGGAGCAGAGGGGCAGAGGAGAAATTCTCCCCTGCTCCCCCGCCCCCCTGCCTCTTTAAAGGTGGACTAGCGTTCCTAGGCCGTGGGCAATGGCATTCTCCAGGGCAATGCGGCCGGAGATGGCATCTTGCACGGCCACGCCAACCGATTTGAAGAAGGTGATTTGGTCGCGGCTGGTGCGTCCTGGTTTGACCCCGCTAACAAGTTCGCCCAGTTCAGCGTGGATGTGGCTTTCGGCAATGTCGCCAGCGTTGAGCGGAATAACGAGATCGCCCGCTTCTTCCCACATCGCTTCGCGGGAATCCACTACCACCAGCGACCGCTGCACGGTGGCGAGGTCAATTTCCTGCATGGTGGTGCGGAAGGAGCCAACGCCGTTGACGTGGGCACCCGGTTTGAGGGCGCGGCCGTCAAAAACGGGGGTATAGGAGGAGGTGGCGGCGCAAATGATGTCGGCTTGGGAAACGGCCGTTTCTGCCGAATCCACCACTACCACATTGGTCGGAATGGGGCCGCGCCCAGCGGCAGCGGCGGCAAACGCTTCGGCGTGGTCGCGGTTGGGGCTGTAGACATAAACGGCCGTCATGGGTCGCACCGTACACACCGCCTCAAGCTGCGTCCGCGCCTGCACCCCGCTGCCAATAATCGCCACCGACGACGCATCCGGGTTTGCCAGCAAATCTGTCGCCGCCCCCGACACCGCCCCGGTGCGAACGGCCGTTAGCGAGCCGCCGTCCATGAGGGCGCGTGGCACACCCGTCGTTTCGTCCAGCACCAGCACAATGCCGTTAATCACGGGCAGCCCTTTGTTGGGGTTGTGGGGGAAAACCGACACCACCTTCACCGCCAAATCGCCGCTTTGGTGCAGCAGGGCAGGCATAAACAGCGACACCCCATCGTGTTGGGGCACGCCCACATGCACCCGCACCGGCACGGTGGTCTGCCCGGCCGAAAGCTGGGCAAACGCCGTCTTCATCCCTTCAATCGCTGCCGCCATCGGCAACGCCTGCACCACCTCTGCGGCTGATAAAATTCTCAGTTCCATTTGTCTATCCTAAAAAATAGGACGCAGATTTACCTGATCATCCTGATCCAATCAGGAAAATGTTGTTTCACAACCGCTTCGCGTACAGGTAAATCAGCGTCCTATTGCCTAATCAGTCCTGCCGTAATTCGTTAAATAACTGCATCAGCGTGTCTGCACTGTGGCCGCTGAGGGGGGTGCCGTGGCCGCAGGCAAAGGTGGCGGGGGACAGCTCCAGCAGTTGGATGGCGGAGCGTTTGGCGGCATCCATGTCGGCACTGATGGCGGGTGGGGTAGCGGCCAGCCCTTGGCGGGTGTTGAGGGCATCACCAGCAAACAGCACGCCGCTGGCGGGGGCAAAATAAGAGAGGTGGTCGAGGGTGTGGCCGGGTGTGGCGAGAACTTGAATGCCGCCTAAAAAGGGGAGCGTTTGCCCAGGTTCAACAATCTCAATGCAGTCGGCGGGGATTTTGCCGTAGCGCATGAAGGTGTCTATGATGAGTTGGGCGAACCAGGGCATATGCTTGGGCGAACGGCCGTTTGGCAGCAAAACGGCCGTTTCCTTTCCTGCATACACCTTCGCCTCCGTTTCCCGCTGAATCGCCGCCAAGCTGCCTACATGATCCATATCGGCATGGGTCACCAAAATGCGCGTCAAATCGGTGGGCTGGTAGCCCAGCGTCGCAATTTGCTCCCACACCAACTTTTCCCGGCGCGGCATCCCCGCATCCACCAGCAGCAGCCCCGCATCATCTACCGCCAGATAGAAGTTGCTGCTGCCGCCGTTGATCCAATAAACGTTGGGTTGAATTTCCAAAGCCTGTCCTATAGAAGGTAGGGAGTGGGGAGTAGGGCGTAAGGTGTACTTCACGCCCTACTCCCTACTCCCTACAAACAATCACGCCTCTTGCACCACCACCAGCGGATTCCCCTCCGCATCGAGCAAATGGGCTGCTTTTTTATCAAATGCCTGCCGAATGGCTTCATAATCGGCGGCGGAAAGGGGGGGGAGTTTGCCTTTTTGCTTCCGCAAAAACCCTTTGAGCTTGCTGTGGTGAACGGCCGGAATATTCGAGCCATCTAGCTCCAATTCTTCCATGTTTTTGCTGGTAAACACAATCATGGGGGCAATGGGGACTTCGGCAACCGAAGGGGCATTTTTGTTGATGTAGGCGGCCACGGCCGAAACCATGTTCTCCACCTCTTTGGTGGGGTTGCCCAACGCTTCCTGGGCAAAAAAGCGGCTCAGGCCAATCCCTTTTTGCGTCCATTTATCACCGTCTACGCTAATTTGGCCGCGCTGGAATTTGGCATTGAAGACGACGATGCCGTTTTGGGTGAGCAGGACATGGGGGGCGGGGAGGAGATAGTGGTATAAACGGCCGTTACGCGCAAACTTCCCCACCGACTTGTCTAACACCTCATCCGCTCGCGGTTCCCGCACATACCGGTTTGCCAAAAACAGCCCAATTTGCGAAAACAACCACCCCACCGTCAGCAACACCAACTGGTACAACAGCACCTGATCGAGCGTTATCGGCAGTTTGTCCTCGCCAAACCAGCTTAGCGTCACCAAAATAAAGCCACCAATCAGCGCCAACATCCCAAATAGGCTCGTATAGCGCCCAATCGCCCGCAACCGCGCAATCCGCTTGTCATCGCGCAAAATAATCACGTCCTAACTCCTCACGAATTAAGAATTGAGAATTGGGAACCTAGCTTCATTCCCAATTCTCAATTCCCAATTTCCCATTCTCAATTATTTTTGTTCATATTTTCGCAGCACCAGGCACGCATTTTGGCCGCCCAGCCCAAACGAATTGCTGAGGGTGGTGCGGACGGTGGCCGGCCGGGGAGCGTTTGGCACATAGTCCAAGTCGCACTCCGGGTCTGGCTCATCATAGTTCCAGGTGGGGGCAATCAAATTGTGGAGCATGGTATAGATGGAAAAAATCCCCTCAATCGCTCCCGTGCCCCCCATGGCGTGGCCTAACACCGATTTGTTGCTGCTAACGGGGATTTCATACGCCCGTTCACCAAACAGCCGCTTGATTGCCAACGTTTCGGTATAGTCGTTGAGCGGCGTGGAGGTGCCGTGGGCATTAATGTAGTCAATTTCATTCGTTGACACGTTGGCATCGGCCAGCGCCCAGCGCATGGCGCGAATCGCCCCCGCCGCTTCGGGGTCTGGCACGGCAACATGGAAGGCATCGGATGAGTTGGCGTGCCCCATCACTTCGGCATAAATTCGCGCCCCGCGCTCAATGGCCTGATCCAGCCGTTCCAAAACAACAATGCCGGCTCCTTCGCTCAGCACAAAGCCGTCACGGTTTTTGTCAAAGGGGCGGCTGGCTTTTTCCGGGCTGTCGTTGTGGGTAATGCAAAGGGCACGCATGGCGGCAAAACCGGCAATGGCAGCTTCGTGGATTAACCCTTCGGTTCCGCCCGCAATCATTAAATCGGCTCGCCCCTGCCGGATAAATTCGATGGCTTCGCCAATGGCCTGGGTGCTGGTAGCACAGGCGGCGGCAATGGTGCTGATTGGCCCCAGGGCGCGAGCCAACAGGCTGACGTGGTGGCTTGCCATGTTGGGCAGGAAGCCGGTCATGGCAAAGGGACTAACACGGCCAAACCCTTTGGTGCGTAATTTGACCAAATTTTCGTCGGCGTAATCAAAACCACCCGCACCGGTGCCGACCAGCACGCCTGCCCGTTCACCGTGGGGCAATGGTTCCGGCAAGCCGGCATCGGCCAGGGCCATACGGGCGGCAGCAATGGCAAATTGGGAGGAACGGGAAATGCGCCGCGCCTCTTTGAAATCCATGTAGTCGCCGGGGGAGAAATCTTTGACTTCGCCGGCAATATGGACGGGCAGATCGCGGCTGTCGAACTGGGTGATGGGGCCGATACCAGAACGGCCGTTAATCAAACTATCCCAGCTTGCCTGCACCGAATGCCCCAGCGGGCTAATCATCCCCATGCCGGTGACAACAACCCGTGGCCGCCCCCGTGCGTCTAGAAATGCCTCCATGCTTCTCCTGTGTCAATAATCAGTAAACGGTTATCAGTAATCAGTAGAACACGACGGGTGAGCCGTGGTTACTGATGGCCGTTGGTTTGCTCGGTTAAGCCGCTGGCGATGGCGGCGACAACGTTGGCTTCGACGAGGGCGCGGGCTTGATAAACGGCCGTTTGAATCGCCCGCGCATTCGACCGCCCATGCCCAATAATCACCGCGCCATTCACCCCCAGCAGCGGAATCCCCCCAATTTCGTCCGGGTTCATGCGCTGCCGCACCTGGCGAAAAGCGGGACGTGCCAGCAAGCCGCCCAAAATCGTCAGCGGGTTTTTCATCATCGCCTCACGCAGCATATCGGAAATGCCGCTGGCAATCGCCTCCGACGTTTTCATGATGATGTTGCCCGTAAAGCCATCCACCACCCCCACGTCCACATCGCCACGAATAAACTCCTTCGGCTCAATGTTGCCCACATAGTTGAGGTGGCTGTTTTGCAGCAGGGAAATCGTCTCCTGAATAAGACTGGTACCTTTGCCCGCCTCCTCACCATTGGAAATCAGTGCCACACGTGGATTCTCGATCCCCTTGATTTTTTGCATAAACAGGCTGCCCATCACGCCAAACTGGTAAAGGTATTCCGGCTTGTTGTCGGCATTGGCTCCAGCATCAATGAGCATGGGGGTGGAGTCGGCAGTGGGAAAGAGCAGCCCCAGCGCCGGCCGCAGCACACCGGGAATGCGCTTGAGGCTGTGGAGGGTAGCCACAGCCAACACCGCGCCGGTGTTACCGGCCGTCACAAAGGCATCGGCCTGCCCATCGCGCACCAAATTTAGCCCAATGTGGATGGACGACTGCCGCTTTTCGCGCATGGCCTGGGCGGGTTTGTCTTCCATCGTGATGGCCTGCGGCGCATGGACAATTTCGATATTGCTGGGGAGAGGGGAATGTTTGTCTAGCTCGGCACGAACGGCCGTTTCCTCCCCCACCAACACAATCACATCCTCTGTCAACTCTTGCGCCGCCAACACCGCTCCGGCCACATCCGGCTCAGGGTTTTTATCGCTTCCCATTGCATCAACAACTATTTTCATAAGGAAGCGATTCTAACTAGGGGGAAGGTTTCAAGCAACCCCGCAACCGGCCCAATATGGCTGAAGTTTTGGCAAGATAAGTGTTAGATGATAAAGTTTAATCCTCAAGCCAATCAAATTTTGATCTGATGTTTGTTTACCCCCCCTGGCCAGTCCCAGGTTGTTAAAGGTTTGCTGGGTGGCGACTGGATACCTAGCAGCGAGCAAAAGGAGTGAGAAGCATGAACTATTTTTCCCAACGTTGGTTGCTCAACGTCGTTTTGGCGTTGCTGCTGGCCGTCCTCGTGGCTTGCGGGGGCGCAGCAGAAGAAGTTGTGGGCGAAGACCCGGTGGCTGAGGAGCCAGCGGCTGAGACCACCGCCGAAGAACCGGCTGAAGAAGCCGTTGTTGAGGAACCCGTGGAAGAAACGGCCGTTGAGCCAGCCGGTGATCCCATCAAAATTGGTGCCCTGGCTCCCCTGTCCGCACCTGGCGCGGTTGTCGGTGGAGAAGCTATGCGCGATGCCATGAACATTGCCGCCGAGGAGATCAATGCTGCCGGTGGGCTGCTTGGCCGCCCGGTTGAGTTGATTGTGGTAGATAGCGAAGGGTTGCCAGAGCGGGGAACGGCCGTTATGGAAAAACTCATCAACCAGGACGGTGTGGTTGCCGTCGGTGGTGGTTATCACAGTTCCGTTGGCGTGGCGGCTAAAGAAGTGGCCCACGACAACGGCATCCCCGTTGTTTTCGCCGAAACGTGGAATGACACCATCACCAGCGATATGCAGGCCGAGATCTTCCGCATTGCGCCACTGAACTCTGAAGTATCGGCCGTTGACGTGAAGTTTATTTCCAGCATCCCCGGCATCCAAAAGGTCGTCATCGTTACCGAAAACACCGATTACGGCATCCCTGCCGCCGAGAACACCACCACCGGGTTGGCTGATCTGGGCATCGAAGCCGTGACCTTTGGTGTAGACATTGGTAATCAGGACTTTGCTGGCATTGTCGAGCGGGTTCGCGCCGAAAACCCGGACATGATTGTGGTGTACAATACCGGTGAAGCCGCCTACAACTTCCAGCAACAAGCTGCTGACGCTGGCATCGGGCCGCAAGATTTGCCGATGATGTGTAATCAGGTGTCGCTGGAAAGCGAAGCGTTCTGGACAAACGTCCCCGACGGCAACCTTTGCTTTATGCGCCGCGTAGGTCTGCCAGAAGTGCTCTACAATGATGTTGCCAAGGCGTTTGTTGCCAAATACGCCGAACGCACCGGCAAACAAGCGGCTGAGTCCTATGCTCTGGAAGCGTATGATTCCATCATGATTATTGCCCAAGCCATCACCGAAGCAGGTTCCACCGATTCGGCGGCGATTATTGCGACATTGGAAGGCATTACCCACGAAGGGACGCTGGGCACGATTACCTTCCCCGTAAACAGCAGCAATCCGCCGGAAGCGGCCGGCAAAGATGCGAAATGGTGGCATCAATTCCCCGACCCGGCAATTACGATTGTGCAATATCAGGAACAAGGGGCAGATTCTAACGCTTCGCCCGTTGTTTTCCCCGATCTATACAAAACCGCCAACGTCATTATTGGTGGCGAAGAGGTGGAAATTAGCAGCGGCGACACCGTAACCGTGAATCAACCCGCCGCACCAGCCCCTGATTTTGTCTGCGACGGCCCAATCAAAATTGGTGCCCTGGCTCCGCTATCGGCACCCGGCGCAGTTGTAGGTGGCGAAGCCATGCGCGACGCGATGAACATTGCCGCTGAGGAACTCAACGAACGGGGCGGCATTTTGGGCTGCGAGGTTGATCTGATTGTGGTGGACAGCGAAGGGTTGCCAGAACGGGGAACGGCCGTTATGGAAAAACTCATCAACCAAGATCAGGTCGTAGCCGTGGGTGGTGGATATCATAGCTCCGTTGGCGTGGCGGCCAAAGAAGTGGCCCACGACAACGGCATCCCCGTTGTTTTCGCCGAAACGTGGAACGACACCATCACCAGCGACATGCAGGCCGAGATTTTCCGCATTGCGCCGCTAAACTCTGAAGTATCGGCCGTTGATGTCAACTTCATCTCCAGCTTGCCAGGCATCCAAAAGGTCGTCATCGTCACCGAAAACACCGACTACGGCATCCCTGCTGCCGAAAACACCACCGCCGGGCTGGACGAACACGGCATTGAAGCCGTGACCTTTGGCGTGGACATTGGCAACCAGGATTTTGCCGGTATCGTTGAGCGCGTTCGCGCCGAAAATCCCGACATGATTGTGGTCTACAACACTGGTGAAGCGGCCTACAACTTCCAGCAGCAGGCGGCTGATGCGGGCATTGGGCCACAGGATTTGCCGATGATGTGTAACCAGGTGTCGCTGGAAAGCGAAGCATTCTGGACCAATGTCCCCGATGGCAACTACTGCTTTATGCGCCGCGTTGGCCTACCGGAATCGCTCTACAACGATGTTGCCACCGCGTTTGTTGCCAAATATACCGAACGCACGGGCAAGAGCGTAGCCGAATCCTACGCCTTAGAAGCGTATGACTCGATCATGATCATCGCTCAGGCGATTGAGGAAGCGGGCACGACTGATCCAGCAGCGATTATCGCCGCCTTGGAAGGCATTACCCATGAAGGAACGCTGGGTACGATTACCTTCCCGGTGAACAGCAGCAATATGCCGGAAGCGGCGGGCAAGGAGCCAAAATGGTGGCACCAGTTCCCAGACCCGGCAATCACGATTGTCCAATATCAGGAGCCAGGCCAGGATTCTAAGGATGCGGCTGTGGTTTATCCTGAGATTTACCGGACGGCTGACCCTGTTTTGGTAAATCAGTAGTGTAGGCAAAAAAGAGGG
>JACKCD010000078.1 GCA_020634215.1 Ardenticatenaceae bacterium
GCTATCACAACAAAACAAACCCACCAATCGCTACAGCGTGCTGTGGCAATCATGCGTGTTTTTAGCGAAGAACACCCAACGCTTAGCGTTGGTGAAATCAGCGAACGGTTGGAGCTGCACAAAAGCACCGTCTCCCGCATTCTGGTCGCTTTACGGGAAGAAGAACTGGTTGAGCTAGACCCGGATACCGGACGTTACCGGCTCGGCGTAGGGCTGGTTACCCTGGCTGGGGTTGCTTTGGGGCAAATTACGGTGCGCGGCACGGCTTATCGCCTCATGGAACAGTTGGCACAGCAGACGCAAGAAACTTGTTCGCTGTGGGTGCTGCGAGAAAACAACAGCGTTTGTGTAGCCCACATTCCCGCGCCGCAATCAATCCGCTATGTGGTGTGGACGGGGCGGCGGGTGCCGCTGACGGCCACGGCCAGCGGCAAGGTGCTGCTGGCAGGGCTGGCACCGCATCAACGACGCGCTCTTTTGCAACTGTCTTTACCAGCACGCACACCCCACACCATCACGGGGCTGGATGAATTAGAAGCGGTGGTAGCACAAACGGCCGTTTCCGGCCATGCCCTGGAAATAGACGAATTTGAAACCGGCACCTCCGCCATCGCTGTCCCCATTTTTAACCACACCGGGCACGTAGCCGCCGCCCTCAGCATTGCTGGGCCAACCTATCGGCTCCATCAGGCACAGCTCACCGCCCTGGCTTCTCCCCTGCAAACCCAGGCTTTTGCCATCTCAAGCCGGCTTGGGTTTGGTGGTAACTATCCTTTTACTGGCTAAGGCACCCGGCACTTCCAATGTGCCAGGCACCTCTGACAATCACACAAAAGCTAATAGTTGCTAGTTGCCGGTGGTTGATACCAGCAGCTAACCACCAGCAACCATTCACGAGGAGAAGAGGATGAAGAACCCCACTGTACATTTGGATATGGCAGACGTGGTGGTAGAACGGCCGTTTACCCACTCCGACCATGTCTGTCTCGACCGCGCCGCCGTTTGTCGGCTCATTGACGAACTGTGCTGGAAGCTGGAAACGCTGCCCCCCACAGCCGCTGAAAGCATTACCACCTACTTTCCCCACAGCACCAAATGGCAAAAACGGTTGGTTATCCCCAACCCATCCCGCCTGATGACCCCCAAGCCATTGGCGATTGTTGGCTTCTTCGGCTGCGTTCGTCGCACTATCTCGCCGTCCATCAAGCAACAAATTGCCGAAGGCGACAAACAGCTTCTGGACAACTTCGCTCATTTTCCCGCCGTTTTAGCCTACAGTTCCCGTATGCTGCCCGATGAACTAAACTTTGCTAATCTGGTGGTGCTGAACAGTGAAGATGCCATCATGAAGTGGCGTGACTATCCGCCCCACCCGTATCTTACCGATGTTGTTTCGCCCGATTTTTATGAATATGTGCGGATTTATAACGGCCGTTTACCCAGCGGTGGCCTGCAAAACAGCAGCTTGCTGCAATTTATGCGCGTCAAATATTGGGACTACCGCGTTAGTCCCACCTGGCACGCCGTGCGGCGATTGTAGGCATAACCGTGACTGATCCTCTCCACATCACCTCCTGCCTGGCCGAAGTGACCGACGGGCTGTGCCAACGGCTAGCACAGCGGCTCAATGCGGCACTGGGCAGCGACATCCATTTTTTGGGCGGCAGTTGGCCGGAACGCGAAGCCGCGCTTGAACAGCAAACTGCCCAGCTTGCGCTGGTCTGTGGGCTGCTCCATGTCTTCAAGGGGCAGCAGCCTAGCTGGGCGTTTGAACCCATTGTGGCTCCCGTCATGTACCCTGCCCGCTATGGCAACCAGCCCGTTTATTTTGCCGATGTCGTTGTTCACCAGGACAGTCCGTACCAAACGCTGGATGATCTGGCCGGAAGCCGCTGGGCCTACAACGAGCCAGCTTCTTTTTCCGGCCACCACATGATGCTGCTGTGGCTGGCGCAAACGGGCAAGCCGGCCGACTTTTTCCGACAGCGCCTTCAATCGGGTGCCCATTCCCGTTCGCTGCTGATGGTGGCCGAGGGGGCGGCCGACTGCGCCGCCATTGATAGCACAGTGCTGGATATGGAGGCGGTGCGGCAGCCGGAGCGGAAACGGCCGTTACGCACCATTGGCTCACTTGGCCCCTACCCGATGCCCCCGCTGGTTATATCCCGCCGTTTGCCCGAAGCTACTTGCCGCGCCATGCAGCAGCAGTTCGCCACGCTGCACGAAGATGAGGCGGGGCGGACACTGCTGGCCGAATGGGGAATTGCGCGATTAACGGCCGTTTCCGAGACCACCTACGACCCCATCCGCCAACTGCCTATCAATATGACACCGTGAGAGAAAGCAGAGGGAAAGGTGAGCGGAAGAGCAGGGAGGAATTCTCCTCTGCCTTCCGCCCCTGCTACTTTCCTGCCAAATAACGCCCCCAGGTCATGACATTCGACACTTCTAAAAAAGTCCCCGAACCCTTATCCTAACTATAGAAACAAGTATTCTTGCTTTTCATACCGCCAAGGACAAATGACGAACGGGCAGCCGTTCAGACAACTTCCATCTTCCGCCCTTCGTCTACCATGACGGAGCAAATTTATAAAAATGTAGCCGGGCTTTCGCTGGTCAAGCAACTAAGGCTCGCTCTGCGGCGCAACAAACGAGGATTGGAATCCTCGGCTACTATTTACCCAGGAGACACCATGAGCAATGGTACGCCACGACGAATGAAAAGCAGTAGTTTCACAAATTTCATCCGCCTGCGTCCGTGTTTGCCCGTGTCCCATTTTTGAAGGAGTTGCAAAATGTTCAAGCGTATCCTTGTTCCACTTGATGGTTCCCACTTTGCCGAAATGGCATTGCCCTATGCCCGCGTTCTTAGCGAAAAATTTAATGCCAAGCTCACGCTGGCCTGCGTGGTTGAAACGCCCATTATTTTTGGCGATGAATTTGTTGCCACGGCCAACCTGCAGGCGGCAGCGCGGGAAACGGCTCTAGCTGAAACCCATGCCTATCTAATGAGCAAACAGGGTGAAATGCGGCAGCTTGGCTATGACGTTGATTTCAAGCTGGTTGAAGGGCGGTTGGTTGCCGAACAGATCATTGAGTTGGCTGAACTGGTTGCGGCCGATGTCATTGTGATGAGTACTCATGGCCGTTCAGGCATTGGTCGCTGGCTGCTGGGCAGCGTGGCCGACAAGGTGCTGCGGCAGGCCAACGTGCCTGTGCTGCTCATTCGCGCCCAGGAAGAACAGGAGCCGCTGACCTGGCGCACTGAACAGCCTGTAGACGAACCGGTGCCCGAACCGGCGGTTTGATTGGGAAGCGGGGAAGCAGAGGAGCAGGGGAAACTCCTCCTTTGCCCCCTGCTTCCTATTGAGGTTGACATGTTTAAAGAACTGCTTGTCCCATTAGATGGGTCTGTTTTGGCAGAAAAGGTGTTGCCCTTGGCGCAGGAATTGGCTGCCAAATTTGACAGCCACGTGACGCTGCTGCGGGTGGTTGAACCGATCTTTTTGCCTACCACGGGCAACGATGCGCTGAATACGCGGTTTGTGGTAAGCATGATGGAGGAAAGTGCCATTCAGACGCGGGAGTATTTGGCGAGGTTGGAGGCGGATATGGCGGACAAAACGGCCGTTTCTACCATCACCCGCGAAGGTAGCCCTGCCGCCGAGACCATCCTCGACGTAGCTGAGGAAGTTGGTGCCGACACCATCATCATGAGCACCCACGGTCGTGGCGGTCTCAGCCGCCTGGTTTATGGCAGCGTTGCCAGCAAATTGCTTAGCCAAAGCCCCGTCCCCATCTTCCTTGTTCGCGCCGAAGAAGAGCTAGATCTCACCCTGCCCGCCATTCAAGACCTGGAGGGCATTCGCACCAGTGAAGGCCGTATTCATAACGCGGAAACGATTGGACAGTTGTTGAAGTAGGGTGGCGCATAAGATACAAAAAAGCCCCCGTCTGGTTCACCAGACGGGGGCTTTTTTCGTGAGGCACCACGGCCGTTAGGCAGCAATTGGGATTTTCTTGACTTCGGTGACAGCTTCGGGCAGCTTGGGCAGCATGACCTTTAGCACGCCGTTTTCAAAGTTGGCCTCTACTTTGTCCATGTCTACCAGGTCGGCCGGCAATGGAATTGTCCGCATAAAGGAACCATAGCTCCGCTCCATGCGGTAATAGTTATCCTTTTCCTCTTTCTTTTCCATGTCCTTTTTGCCGCTCAGGGTCAACATATTCTGCTTCAGCGTCACTTCCACGTCTTCGGCACTCATGCCGGGTAGTTCGGCGGTAATTTCAACGGCTTTATCGGTTTCTTTGATGTCTACAAACGGGTTAAACGGCCGTTCTCCCCGTCCCGGAAACTCGCCCCGCCAGAGCAGTGGAAACTCAAAGTTGGGGTCAAACTCATCAAACATCCGGTCAATCTCGCGCCGCAAACTCAACAGCGGGCTTTCATGCCCATTTTCCTCCCGCCAGGGAGCTAATTTGAATTTCATGGCAACAAACCTCCATTTTGGCAGACGACCATCCAGGTCACCTACCCTAAAAGCTTGCTTACCATTTCACGCTACACCAAAACGGCCGTTTTCGATAGTGACAAACCTCACCTACTCCGCCGCCAAACATCACCACACTACCTTCCCGCTTCCACAATCGCAAATTCCTCCTTCGTCAGCCTATCCTGTATAATGAACCCCAGAAACCAGACCACAAGCTAAGAGTTTATTTTTCAAACAGGCTTTAAGGTGTGATGGCTTGAATTATTGAGAGATTAGGGGCTGAGAGAGCAGCACGTCTCCCAATCTCTTTCTTAACTTATGATTACAGTTAGCGGACAGGATTTACAGGTTGATGATGTTGTTGTGGTGGCAAACGGCCGTTCCGTGGTACTAGATCAGGCGGCAATTCCCAGGATGGCAAGGTCGAGAACGGCCGTTAATCAACTCGTCGCCCAAGGCAAAATCGCTTACGGTATCACCACCGGCTTTGGCCGGTTTAAGGACAAACTCATTTCGCCCGACCAGGTGAAAGAGCTACAGCTTAATTTGGTTCGCAGCCACGCCGTGGGCGTGGGCCCCCTGCTTGACGAGCGCACCGTCCGTGCTATGCTGCTCGTTCGCGCCAACACCTTGGCGATGGGCTACAGCGGCGTGCGGCCAGAAGTGGTGCAACTGCTGCTCGACATGCTTAATGCTGGGGTTCACCCCGACATTCCGGCGCAGGGGTCGCTAGGTGCCAGCGGCGATTTGGCTCCGCTGGCGCATTTGGCGCTGGTGCTGATTGGCGAAGGGACGGCGCGGCTAAATGGGGAGCGACTGACTGGCGGAGAAGCATTGGCACAGGTGGGTTTGCAGCCAGTAGAGCTACAGGCCAAAGAGGGGCTGGCACTGCTCAATGGCACTACGTTTATGGTGGGGCTGGGGGCACTGTTGGTACGGCGGGGGATCAATTTGGCGTTGTCGGCCGATATGGCAGCCTGTATGACCCTGGAAGCGTTAAAGGGTACGGACCGCGCCTTTGATGCACGGGTTCATGCTGTGCGCCCACATCCACGCCAGATTGACTGCGCCGCCTTTTTACGCAAACTGCTGGCAGGTAGCGAGATGCTGCGAACCGATGACCCCAACAATGTCCAAGACCCGTACACGCTGCGCTGCGTGCCGCAGGTGCATGGGGCGGTACGGGATGCGGTAGCATATGCCAAGTGGGTAATTGATATTGAGCTAAATTCGGCCAACGACAACCCGCTGATTTTTGTGGATGAGGCAACGGGACAGATTGATGTGGTGTCGGCGGGGAACTTCCACGGGGAGCCAATTGCGCTGGCAATGGATTACATGAAGCTGGGCGTGACCGACATGGGCAATATGAGCGAGCGGCGGATTGCGCGGCTGGTGGATGCCGACAGCAACGGTGGGGTACTGCCGATGTTTTTGACGGAGAACGGCGGCTTGCAAAGTGGGCTGATGATGGCGCAATATACGGCGGCGGCATTAGCCTCAGAAAACAAGGTGCTGGCGCACCCAGCCAGTGCGGATTCGGTGCCGAGCAGTGCCAATATTGAGGATCATGTGAGTATGGGGGCAACGGCCGTTCGTCACACCGAAAAAGTGCTAGAACATGTGGAAACGATTGTCGCCATTGAGATGCTGGCGGCGGCACAGGGAATTGATTTGCGCTGGCGGCGGGAGGGTGAACGGCCGTTGGGGAAAGGAACGGCCGTTGCTTACCAGCTCATCCGCGAAAAGGTCCCGTTTCTCAGCGACGACACCGTGCTTGCTACCCACATCGAAGCCGTGCGCCAGCTCGTTGCTTCTGGCACCATTAAGCGAGCCGTGGAAGCGGCGATTGAGTAAAGGGAATGGAACGCAGATTGACCTGATTTACCTGATAAAAATCAGTTGAATCAGGTAAATCTGCGTCCTATTCTTCCCGAAGAAGGAGAGAGGAATGAGTTGTCCATTAACGGCCGTTTCGGCCGCCTTTGACCCGCTAGATTTGCAAAACCCGTTTCCCTTGTTACAGCAAGTCCGCGCCGAGGAGCCTGTTTTTTACAACGACGACATCGACTATTGGGTTGTCACCCGCTACGACGACATCAAGGCCATCTTCCATGATCACGACACCTTCACCGCCGCCAACACCATCACCCCCATCGTCCCCTTCTCTGATGACGTGAAAACTATGCTGCAAGCGGGCAATTACACCCCCGTGCCGGTGCTGTCCAACAACGTGCCGCCCGGCCACACCCGCATTCGCAAGCTGGTCAACCGGCTCTTTTTGCCGCGCCGGATGCGTGACTTTGCCCCAGCCATTCGCCAGCTTGCCCGCCGTCGCCTGGCCTCGTTTATCCAGCAGGGAGAGACCGACATCGTGGCGGCGTTAACCTATGAGTTTCCGGCGCTGGTGCTGTTTCATGTGCTGGGCGTGCCGGATGAGGCTGTGGCGCGGGTAAAGGCGTGGGCAGGGAATCGGATTGAACTGTATTACGGCCGGCCGACCCCCGCCGAGCAAGTTGAGCGCACGCAAAACCTCGTTCCCTTTTGGCATTACGTGGTGGCACTGGTGCAGCGCAAGTTGGCAAACCCGGCCGACGATTTGACCAGCGACTTGATTCGGATGCGGAATGGGGACGATGCCGTGCTGACCATCAACGAAATTGCCAGTTGCATGATTACGCTGCTGGTGGCCGGGCATGAAACCACCACCTCGCAAATGGGCAACAGCCTACTCCACCTGTTGCAAAACCGCGCCAAGTGGGAACAGCTATGCGCCACGCCAAACCTGATTCCGCAGGCGGTGGAAGAAATGCTGCGCTATGACCCATCAGTTTGCACCTGGCGGCGGTTTGTGGCTCGGCCTACGGTGATTAATGGGGTGGACATTCCGGCCGGTGCCAATTTGCTGCTCATGCTCAACTCCGCCAATCGGGATGAGACAATCTTCCCGCAGCCGGACGAGATTGTGTTTGACCGCCCCAACGTGAAAGACCATTTGGCCTTTGGCTATGGCATTCATTACTGCGTGGGATCACCGCTGGCGCGGCTGGAAATGGAGGTGCTGCTGGAAGAAATGACCCGCCACCTGCCATCGCTGCGGCTGCTGCCGGGGCAGCAGGTGAAGTACACGCGCAACATTTCGTTCCGTGGCCCGGTTTCGCTGCGGCTGGCGTGGGATGAACGGGAGATCGGAGATTAGAAATTGGAGATTGGGAGATTGAGAAATTAGGAGACCACTTGGTTTTACTGAATACTGTCTACTGAAAACCGATTACAGTAGACAAGGAGGGTAGCGTTGAAAAAGATACCGGAAAAATTGGTTGAGTGTAGCATCCGGTGGCGTACACCCATGAGGGGACAAGTGACGCTCCGTTTGAGGCAATGTTGCTGGATGAGCGCGTAGGCGGGTTAACGGCCGAAACCCTAACACCCATCGTGCGTCAGGCAACGGGAAACCCAACCGCCGTGCCGGGGGCGTGGGCGATTGAGCCTATGAGCGGCGGCTGGGGCGGTGCGGTGGGCGGCACGGCACTATACCGGGTACACGGGGTCGGCTGGGCGCTGGTGCTAAAGGTGCTGTATGAGCGTCCTGATGAGCCGGTGGATGCGCCCGTTTACTGGAAACGGGAGTTTGCTCTGTACCGTTCTGGTCTGCTGGCGCAACTGCCGCCAACGGGGCTGCGTCCGCCCACTGTTTATGCAACGGCCGAATTTCCTGAAGCGTGCTGGGTGTGGCTGGCCGATATTGCTGAAGAGAAACCTCACTGGACGCTTGATGATTATCATTTGGTGGCGCGGCGGCTGGGGCAATTTAATGGGGCCTACCTGACGGGTTTGCCCATTCCAACGGCACCGTGGCTGAATGTGCATTTCCACAACCGGCTGTTGGAGCCGCTGCCGGAGACGTTTGCACGGTTGGATGAGGGGTTGAAACGGCCGTTAATTCAACGCGCCCTGCCTCTCAGCGAGAAAGAGGCCATTCTCGCCATTTGGCAAGAGGCACCGCGCTATGCCGAGGTGCTGACGAAACTGCCGCAAACCTTGTGCCACAACGACGCTTTTCGGCGCAATATGTTCCACAGCGACAACGAAACCATCCTCATTGATTGGGCATTGGCTGGTCGTGGGGCAGTTGGGGAGGAATTGGTGGCACTGGTCGCTATCTCGCTCTATCTGGACTCAGCGTTATGGGCTGATTTGGCACAGTTTGACCAGGTGGTATTTGATGGATACGTGGCAGGGCTGCGTGATGCGGGCTGGCCGGGAGAGGCACGGTTGGCGCGGCTGGGGTATTTGTGTGCGATGGTGCTGCGAGGGCTGGCGGGGGTGCGGCAAGATGTGGGGATGCTGCTGGATGAACACAACCCGATGCTACGACAGCGTGAACAGGATTTGGGCAGCAAAGAGGCGGTGGCCGACTTTATGGCTGATGTGCGTCGCTTTCGGTTGCTGCAAATGGCGGATGAAGCGCGGCTGTTGCTAGTACCTTGACGATGAAATTCTTGTACGCAAAACAAGAACTGGCACAGAGTGACACAGAGATAGGAGGGAGTTTCACAGAGGATGACTTGTTGCTTCTCTGTGAACCTCTGTGTAACCTTTTTGGTTCTGGCTCGTCTAGGTTATGGTAATTGCTAAACACGGTTTCCCTGTTCAGCGCAGAGACTTTAAGGTTGCTCCAGTGCATACAGCAAATACGGCCCTATTTCATCCACCCCCTCGCGCTCAAACTTCATCCCGATGCGTTCGGCTACCTTGATGGAGGCTGTGTTGCCGGGCGTAATCAGGCAAACGAGGCGCGTTTGCCCTAGCGTGGTGCGGGCATAGTTAGCAATGGCTTGGGCGGCTTCGGTGGCTAACCCTTGGTGCCAAAATGCTTTATCGAGCAGATACGCCACCTCAACCTCAAACTGGCCGTCTAGCGTCCACGGCAGCAGCCCGCAACGGCCGATAAATTGCCCCGTTTCCTTGTAAATGGTTGCCCACAAGCCCAGTTCTGGGTGTTCGGGGTGGCCGTGGAGAAACCATTCCAGTTCTTCCTTTGTTTCCTCATAGGTCAGCGTGCCTTCGGGGAAATAGCGGCGAATGTCGGGATCGCGGTAAAGAGCGGCCAGGTTGTCTAAGTCGCCCATTTCCAAGTGACGAAGCAAAAGCCGGTTGGTTTCCAAAATTTTCATCTAGTTGTCTCTTCACTTACGGGCTGCCTTAGCTCGATTGTATTGCCGTCGGGGTCAGCAATGCCCGCGTACCGGGTGCCGTTGGCGGTGTTGATGGGTTGGGTGATGGTGCCGCCGTGGAAAACGGCCGTTTCCACCACCCACGCTATATCAGACACGGCAAAACTAAACTGCTGCCGATTTTTCTCAGCCTGAATTTGCAGAAAGTCGTTGGGACAAAAAACCAACTGTAGTCCCGCCAGTTGCCCACGATATAGTGTAGTCCCAAACGCAGCGAAGGGGTGCAGATCGGCGGCAAAAACGGCGTTGTAAAATTGCACCATCTGCGCCACGTCAACAGCGGCAATGGTGATACCTGCTAGTTCAATATGGGGTTGATCCATACAGTTATCCTTTTTGAGGTCATTGTAGCGGATTTATTTGTTTTTGTGTTGTTGGCAATAAAAAAACGGCCGTTTACACAAACGGCCGTTTTTACATCCAATACAGTTGCCAGACAGCTTACTTAGCTGCTAATCATTATCCTTGCCACCACCCTTGTCATCATTGTGGTCGTCGTCATTATCATTGTCGTTGCTCCCCCCATGATCATCATCATTGTCGTTGTCATTATCGTGGTTGCCGCCACCGGAGCCACTGTTGTCGTCGTTGTCGTTGCTGTCATTATCATGGCTGCTGCCAGAACCACTATTGTCAGAGCCGGAACCACTGTTGTTATCACTGCTGCCGCTGCTGCCAGAGCCGCTGTTGTCTGAGCTAGAGCCGCTGTTATCTGAACCAGAACCACTGCTGCCGGAACTGCTGTTGCTGCTGCGATCATCGCTACCGCTGCCGGAGCCGCTGTTATCATCATCGTTGTCATTGCTGCTGCCAGAACCACGGTTGTCGTTGTCATTACGATTATCGTTATCGTTACTGTTGTCGTTGTTATTGCTGTTATCGTTGTCGTTACGATTATCGTTATCGTTACTGTTATCGTCGTTGTCGTTACGATTGTCGTTATCGTTGCTGTTGTCGTCGTTGTCGTTGCTGTTGTCATTGGTGACAACGAATGCTGCATCGTTAGCCTGGATAGGTGGGGTGGTGGTTAGAAGAGAACGGCCGTTTTCCCCGTCCCCTTGCGCCATATCACCAGCAACCGTGTCACTGCTTTGGCTGGCTGGGGCAGAAACGGCCGTTTCCCGTGCCGGCAGAGCCAATCCCGACTGCTTCTCTGCTCCTATCGTCAACGCCTGCTGCACCGTTAGTGCCGTGTCGCGCCAGGTGTACAGCACATCCCCTGGCTCACTGGCCGCAACCGAACTGGTTAGCGTGGACAGCAGCAGATACAAACTAAACAGCGTCACCCCCGCTGCTGGTAAAACAAAGATGGGTAATTTCAACCGATGCCAAAAAGCGTGAAAATTTGTCATAATAACCTCCAAATCAACTCAAAAGATCGTTCTGTCCTTTAAGTGATCGTTGGTAACAAAAAGTAACGGGCAATTTGGCGAATTTTAGAAATTGGTTTGTGGAAAGATGACCAACGACAGAAGGCGAGGGGGATCGGTCGCTCGCCTTTGTCTACTCCCGTGCGGCTCCTGCCAACTGCTTCATTCCCACATCCAGCGTTTGCAGCGAAAGCAGGATAAACGTTTTGCGCGTTGAGCCAAACTCGCCCAACCCCAGCAAACATGCCTGCTGAAAGCGGCAGGTGGTGTCGGGCAGTGCGGCGCAAGGCAATGCTTGCAGCATTTGGCTTAGGGCGTGGGTACCACGGGCATCATTTCCGCGAGCAAAATAATGGGTGGCACGTTCAGCCCAGTTGACAACTTCAGGTAGCTCCAGCCGTTTGGCCGGTTTTTCCAGGGAAAGAATGGCTTGCACAACGGCCGTTTCCATTCCCGCCCGCATCGCCCGCCACTGCTGCAAATAATACCGTTCATCCCCCACAATCCGCGCCAGCGCCAGCCCAATCTCCCCCCGCAGCACCTCCACGTCTTCCGGCATTTCCGCCGATGGCAAATGCGCCAAAAATTGGGAGTGGTGCAGCAGGGCAAACAAATCGTCAATCGCCTCCGCTGCCCGCAACTTACCCAGTGCCGAGACAAACGCCAGCTTAAACCGTTCATTGGGTGCGTCGCGCAGCTTTTGCAGCAGCACCGGAATGCTTTCCGCATCGTCTAGCATTGCCAAAGCGCGGGCGCTGTTGGCTTCCAGGAACCAGTAGCCGGAAACAAGCGACTGGCGCAGCGGCGGAATGGCGCGTTTGTCGCCCAATCGTCCCAGCGCCCGCGCCGCCACCATGCTCAGTTCTGATGCCGGTTTGTGCAGCACATCCAGCAGCGCATCCACCAATTCCGGTTGGGCGGGCATTCGCCCAATGGCCTGAATCGCCTCAAAACGAACGTTGAAGCTGGGGTCGGCCAATGCTTCCAGCAGTTCCTGGGTGCTGAGTGGGTTTTTAGTTTCGCCCATGCGCTCGGTCGTTGTCATGCGGGCTTGCTCATCCCCGGCAAAGTAATGTTGAATGAGCAGCCCCAGCGAACGGGCGGTGTCGAGCCGCAAAAACATCCCGGCAAAGCGGCGCAGCGTGGTTTCGTTTTCTTCCGGCAGCCGGGAGACGGTGGCAATTGCCAGGGTCAGAAAGATGATGCTGAGGAAAAAGAGGGGGGTGTAGGCATCCAGGGTAAAGAGGAGCCAGTGGGTGTCAATGGCTTTGCCCCAGTTGAGCAGCATCCCGGCAAAGAGGGGGCCGATGCCGTTCATGCTGCTGTACCAAGCGTAATAAACGGCCGTATAACTCGCCTTTTGTTCGTCCGGCACGGCATGGACATAGAGATAACGCGCCCAGCTAATTTGCCAGGCCAGGGTGGCGACCCCAACAAAAAAGGCGATGAACATGGCGAGTGGGGCGCTGGCGTTGCTGTGGCGCGGCAGTAAAAACCAGGCGATGGGGAGCAGCAGCGTTAGCACGAGGCTGCTTTGCATAACGGGTTTACTGCCGTAGCGGTCGGTGGCCCACCCCCACAGGTAGGAGGTGAGCAGGGAACCGACATAGGTGCCAATGCTCAACAGCACGACTACGCCGTCGCTGAGGCCGATTTGTTCTTTCATAAAGAGGGGGATGAAGGAGATAACGGCCGTTCCGCCCATTGAAGCCAGCCCTAAAGCGATGAGAAATTGGACAAAACGGCGGTCAGAAACGGCCGTTTTCATCCCCGTCACATGATCCTGAAACCGACTCGTTCCTGCTGCCAGCCGTGCCGCCGGGGACTCGCCCGGCACTTGGGCGTACGCCGCCACCCCCAGCAGCCCAATGACTACCCCCACCGCCAGCAGCAGCATAAACCGCCCCAACCCCGTCTGGCTGTCAATCACATACCCCGCCGCCAGCGTCACCCCGATCCCCGCCACCGTCATCACCATGCTGTCAATGGCGGCAAACTTGCCGCGAATGCTGTTGGGAATCGCCTCCTTCATCCACGGATTGCTCCCCGTTTCAGCAATGGCGCGGCACAGCCCAAACGCCCCAATCACCAGCGCCGCCCAGTAAAAGGCACTGCCCGCACCAAAGCGGGCGATGACCGCCGGGGTAAACAGCAGCATTGAGATTGCCACCTTCCGCAGCCCCCAAAAGGTGACAAAGGTGCGTTTGTAGCCAAAGCGCGTTACCCACGGGGCAATAAACGGAGCGACCAGCCCGCAAAACGGGATGAGTGCCAGCATAAACCCTATTTGAGCGTTATCTAGCCCCAGTTCGTCGAGGAAAAGAATAAAGACGGAGCCAGCAAAGGTTAGGTAAACAAAGCCGGTATTGAAAATATCGGCCGTTACCATCCACGGGAGCTTGCGAATTTTTTCAACGTCAGAAAGTGCCATAGGTTCGGTAATGTCGTTTCACGATCACTACGTGTACGGGTAAACAGTTATTGGTAATGAGTAGGGTAGTATAGCTTACTATTTACAGGGGTGAAGTCTGTTCTGGTGTTGGGTGTATTTCAGTTTGGGGGCAACTTAACAAGTTCGACCTACTCTTTAACTGCATAGGTGGGAAATCCAGTGTCATTTCGAGGTCCTCCGAGAAATCCCGGTCTCATAGCCGCCATTTGAGCGGGATTTCTCCTCGAAGACATGAGCCTGCCCTGAGGCTGCCGAAGGGTCGAAATGACAATTCTTGGCTGAGAAATTGGCTTGCGGAGAGGTGAGTTTATCAATGCCCCAAAACTGAAATGCTCCCCTGGTGTTGCGAGGGGTAGATGCTACCGATACACCTGGGGGCGGTGGCGCAGGGCATGGCCGCGCTCTGCGTGGTCGAAGAGGTGGGGGCGGTCGTCGGCCAGGTGGTTGTAGAGGTCGGGGAGGCGGCCGCGCCGTTCCATGTGGCCGATGAGGGACTGCAGCCGGTCGCTGTGGCGGTTGCCTTCCAGGTCATCATGCACCACGCCGAGGGCGAAACAAAGCTCTTTGAGTTCGTCGGCGTTGTAGGCTTGCTGGAGCAGCCGCAATAGTTCCTGGCGGGTTAGCCCGGCGGGGTGGCGGCTGGCGGGGTCTTCGATGCCGTCTAAAAGCTGGCGCACGTTGATGGGGGCGGTGAGGCCAGGCAAAATTTGCTCGCGGATGTTGTTTTGCTCCAGCACCAGCAGATGTTGGTAGGGGACGACCACACCGGGGTGGCCGGGGATGGGGACTTGCTCGGTGGGTTTGGTGCCGGTGATGCTTTCGTGGATGCTGTCGAAGGTGAAGCGGAGCATGGAGAGGAATTCCCGTTTACGGCCGTTTCCGCGTACCCAAATCCCCATCTTTCTGTCCTCAATATCCGCCTTGATCAACGCCTGTAGCTGGTCGTAGGCCAGCACCACGCCGGTGCGCCAGGCGAGGGGGCGGCCATCCTGCTGGCAAATGCGCGGATGCTGCCGCACCATAAAGCGGTGGAGGATGCTGTGGGGCAGGATGGCGTAATGATATTCAAAGGCCAGCGCGTCGCCATCGTCCCAGGGGAAGGGAGGTTCTTCGACGGGGAGCAGGTCGGGGACGAGATAACGACTGCCTCCTTCAAAGGGGTAGGCCAGCTCAAACTTTTCCATCATTTGCAGGATGAAATGGTGGCGTTCGGGGGGGTAGGCGGCGGGGTTGAGCAGTTGCCCCAGCTGCTGGCGCGGCAGCACGCCCCCCTGCTGCGCCAACGCCGGGGCGTTGATGAGGGTGTAGACACCGCGTGTGACCCATTCGGGGTTGAGGATGTTGGTGTCGCGCACCCGGTCGTCGTCCTGAAAGTTGAGCAGCACGCCGAGGTCGTGGAGAAAGCGGATGAGGGTGCGCTGGCTGGTGTCGTGATCCACTTCGTGCCGCAGGCAAAGCTGCTGGTATTCGTGGTAGAGCAGATAGTCACGCTCTTTTTGCAGCGTTTCCAGTGCGCTTTTGACGGCGTACCAACTGGCGGGGAAGGGGGTGTCTACGTGGTCTAGCTGGGCAAGCTGCTGCTGGATGGCGGTTTTGAGGTCGGCGATGCCGGCGCCGGTGCGGGCGGAGGTGGCGACAAAGCCGACGATGGAGGGGTATTTTTGCAGCAGCCCGCGTCGGTTTAGGTCGAGGTGGTGCTGGTCGCTTTTGTTGAGGATGATGAGGATGGGGGCGTCGGCGGCAAAGCTGCGGATGAGCGCCAGCCAATATTCGACGCGGCTGGGTGCTTCCCCCTGGCGCACGTCCAGCACCAGCAGGTAGAGGCTGCGCTGGGTGAGGAAAAATTGGTGGGTGGCGTGCATAATTTCCTGTCCGCCAAAATCCCAGATGTTGAGCCGGATGTTAATTGGCTCACCTTCGCGTTCCACCGGCAGTTGCCACGGAGTGATAGCGATCCCTTCGGTTTTGTTTTCGTGGGGATTGTAATGATTGTAGCACAGTCGCTGCACCAGCGAGGTTTTGCCCACGCCTCCTTCGCCCACCAAAATGAGCTTGGCTTCGTTGAGCGGCCGGCGGTTCTCTGCCCCCTGCTTTTGCCAAAAGCTGAGGATGACCTGCGGATTGCCCGCCTCCTGGCAAATTTCCGGCGGAATCAGCAGTTTGGGGTTGTCTTGTAGGTGTAGCCATTGCAATTGGGAGAGTTGGCCGATTTCGGGGGGTAGCTGGGTGAGGTTGTTTTGCCTCAGGTCTAGCTCTTTCAATTGGGTGAGTTGGCCGATTTCGGGGGGTAGCTGGGTGAGGTTGTTTTGCCTCAGGTCTAGCCATTGCAATTGGGTGAGTTGGACGATTTCGGGGGGTAGCTGGGTGAGGTTGTTTTGCCTCAGGTCTAGCTCTTTCAATTGGGTGAGTTGGCCGATTTCTGGGGGTAGCTGGGTGAGGTTGTTTTGCCTCAGGTCTAGCCATTGCAATTGGGTGAGTTGGGCCGATTTCGGGGGGTAGCTGGGTGAGGGTTGTTTGACTCAGGACTAGCCTGGTCAATTGGGTGAGTTGGCCGATTTCGGGGGGTAGCTGGGTGAGGTTGTTTTGACTCAGGTCTAGCCCTTGCAATTGGGTGAGTTGGCCGATTTCGGGGGGTAGCTGGGTGAGGTTGTTTTGACTCAGGACTAGCGATTGCAATTGGGTGAGTTGGCCGATTTCGGGGGGTAGCTGGGTGAGGTTGTTTTGACTCAGGACTAGCGATTGCAATTGGGTGAGTTGGCCGATTTCGGGGGGTAGCTGGGTGAGGTTGTTTTGACTCAGGACTAGCTCTTTCAATTGGGTGAGTTGGCCGATTTCGGGGGGTAGCTGGGTGAGGTTGTTTTGACTCAGGTCTAGCCATTGCAATTGGGTGAGTTGGACGATTTCGGGGGGTAGCTGGGTGAGGTTGTTTTGACTCAGGTCTAGCCCTTGCAATTGGGTGAGTTGGCCGATTTCGGGGGGGAATGTGGTGAGTTGCGCTTTGCCTTGCTGGCGCCAGGGTTCTTCAGGCCCTAAAAACAGCTTTTCCAGCCGGGACAAACGGCCGATTTCCGGCGGCAGCTCCGTCAGCGGCAAATCATACAGCTTTAGCTCCGTCGCTCCGGTGCGTTCCGCTTCCGCAATCCGCTGTCGGGCAATCTCATAGGCAACTTGGGGGTCGTCGGTTGTGGCTGGTTCCGTCATGGCGCGTTTTCCTTCGTGGGGCGTGGGGCGTAGGGTGTACGCCCTACACCCCACGCCCCACCTGCTTCCCGTTAGTATAGCGCAAAAGGGAGGAAGGATGGCAAAAACGGCTTGGAAAAACGCGATGGGGAGAGCTGGCTAACGGCCGTTAAAGCAGAAATTTAAATGTGGGTGGGGGTGGGGGAGAAACGGCCGTTTCTCCCCGCCGCCGTCTCAACTCCAACTGTAAACTTTCCTCCCCTTTGCCCATCGCCCAGTGGTGGTTGGCGGCAAAGATGGGCTTCATAATAAAGGAAAGGCGGCGCAGCAGCGGTTTGTCGGCGCGGATACGCCAGTCATAGGTGATGTTGACCCAGTCGCCATCCTGGGCAAAGCTCCACACGCCGCTGCCAACAAAATCCCCCCACGCTTCCAAGGCAAAGCCGTGGGGAACGTTGCTTTGGGTGACGCGGAACTGCCAGCGCAGGGTGTAGGGGAGCCAGCCTTTCGTGTAGAGACTGATAACCTTGCCGATCCCCTTGTCGTCGCCCGGCTCCAGTTCATCCACGGCTAGATAAACCGACGGCCACCAGCGCACCAGGTCGGGGGCGTTGCCCAAAATGTCGCTTATTTCCTGGCAGGTGCTTTGGACGCGCCAGTGGGTGATGAAGGCATAGTCGTTGTTACTCATGGTTGTTGGAGATTGGAGATTGGAGATTGGCACTAGCGAAGCGACCAATCTCCAATCTCCAATCGCTAATCTCCCTTGTAAAATAGGACGCTGATTCTCCTGATTTTCCTGATAAAGAACGAGAAATCAGGTTCATCAGGCAAATCTGCGTCCTATTTTCATTCTTCGTGGTGGGCTGTTGCCCATGTTGTCTCCGGTTTTTTAGAAAGCGCGATAAACGGCCGTTAACACCAGCCCCACTCCATACGCCACTGCATAGTAGACGAGGAGCGGTAAACGGCCGTTGCGCCACAGCAGCCAGCCCGATAACAGAGCCAACAATAGTATCACAAATAAATCCAGCCCAATCTCCTCGAAGCCGAGGTTGGCAAAGATGCCCAGCACCACAAACAGCCCGTTGAGGCAGATGAGCACCAAATCACGTCCATGAAACGGCCGTTCTCGTTTCACACTTTTGCATTTTGCCTCTTGTTTTTAACAGTTGTAGTGGGTGCGGAAATACGGCCGTTTAAACCCCAGCTCTGCAAAATGATGATAAGCAGGGGTATCCATTGCCGGGGTAGGGGCTTCAATATCCGCCACAAAATGTTGTGCCCCCAGCTTCAGCCCATCTTGTACCATCGCCTGGCAAAGCTGCCGGTCAAGATCAAACGAGGGAGCCATGATGCCGGGAACAGGTGCCTCGATACCCCACCAGGCCCAGCCGGCTGCATTGATAAACATGCTTCGCACGGCCACAATTTGCCCGCCCTGCCGCAGCATGTAATGGTGCCAGCCCGGCCGTTCCACTGTCGCCAGCAGCCAGGGGGAGGTGGGCAGACCGTACGTGGCATCAATGTAGCCAGCCCATTCCGGGGCGGTGGCAAGAGTCACTTTTTCCACCCGCTGCCCGTCGGTCGGCTTAATGAGGTTGCCAGCGTTTAAAGGCTGGCTATCGCGGTAAATGCGATCCCAGCCGCCCTGCGCTTGGAAACCCCGGCTTTTCAGCCAGCCCGACAGTTCTGGGGGTTGGCAGTGGGGCATGTGGTAAAAGGTAAAGTGGTGTATGCCTGCTTCTCGGTAAATGGTGCAGATGTCGTCCCGCAATGCTTCGCTGGCCGGTTCGCCCATGCCAAAGTTTTTGACGGCGTTGAAGTGGACAAACGGGATGGCGGGGCAAAGCGTGAGAGCCACGTTTTGGACACGCATCATTTTTAGCTGGAATTGATTGGCAAAGTCGGCGGGCAAGGCATCGTACATATCCTGCCAGGCCGTGACCTCTTCATTCTCGATTTGGGCGGCAAATGTGGGTGATACATCTTCGGTAAACATAGTTGTCCTTATTTTTGTTTGGG
>JACKCD010000079.1 GCA_020634215.1 Ardenticatenaceae bacterium
CAAAAAACAGCCACCGATGCGCTGTCGTCCTGGTCAAAGGCTAAAAAAGCGTCATAGAGCGCAGCAGCACTGGTTGGATCCATTGCGTTTCGTGCCTCTGGGCGGGAATGAATGACTGTCCACACGGTGCCAGACTTTTCAATTCTAACGGCCATGATTTTCTCCTCATAAGCGCAGTTGCTGTTTACTATTGGTTTGTGGTTTGTGCCAGCAATCAACCATGAGCAACTATTTTCACGCATGGTGTTAGCTTAACGGATTGTCTGGGCGTAAGCTACTTTTAGTTTCCGAACGACCATGCTATAAATCACTCTATTGTGGTTTGGCAGTGAACGGAGGTAGCAACTGATGTGGGAATTGAGCGGTTATCCAATAATTACGCAGGAGATGGCGGATTTTTATCATGAGCAGGGGTATTTGGTTGTGGAGAATGCCCTTACGCCCGATGAGTTGGCAGAGATGCGGCGGGAAACAACGGCCGTTTGTGCCGGTGAGCGCGGCACCGATATTCGCAACTATGAGCCACCACCGCTGGGTGCAACCGAGCAGGAAATTCTGCAGCGGTACCTGTGCATCCATTTTCCCCATAAACTATCGGCCGTGATGCACAAATACCTTGCCCACCCTACCATTGTGGACGTAGCCACCCAGGTCATCGGCCCCAACGTCAAATGTATGCAGTCCATGCTCTTTATCAAGGCGGCAGGAAAGCCGGGGCAGGCGTGGCATCAAGATGAGGAGTTTATTCCCACCCGTGACCGCACGTTGTTGGGCGGCTGGATTGCGTTGGACGATGCCAACATTACAAACGGTGGGTTGTGGGTCATTCCTGGCTCACACAAACACGGTATCATTTGGCCGCAGCAGGTGCAAAACGACCCTCGCTTTGACTGCACGGTAGAAACGTGGGGCTTTCCCTACAAAGATGAAGATGCCATTCCAGTAGAAGTGAAGGCGGGGGCGATTGTCTTTTTTAACGGCTACTTGCTCCACCGCTCCCTGCCCAACTTTGCCCAAAGCGGCTACCGGCGGGTGCTGGTGAACCATTACATGAGCGCCGAATCGCTGCTGCCCTGGCACAAGCCTAAGGACGGGGAATGGATGGCGATTGCTGATTACCGCGACATTGTGATGATTGCCGGGGTGGATCCGTATGGTTGGAAAGGGGTGGAAGAGATTGCCCACCCCATGCTGCGCCCCAGCGGTGAGGGCGGCTGCGACAATGGCACGCGCCCGAAGGATGAGAAGCCGCGTAGTTTGGTGGTGGGGGGGATTGGGTAGGAGGGGACGACGGTCGCCCGTCGTCCGTCACCATCAAACGAGTGTTAGTCCACGCGGTAGACGCTTATCCGCATCAAAAAAGGGGAGGGCGACGACTTGGCTGGGGTGTAAACGGCCGTTTTTCTCCTGCAGCACCACAGATTGTCCCAGCCAACCCGCTTCTGCTGCCGGCGGCGCAGCAAAGCGGACATAACCCACTCCCTTCTCCAGCGTCGGTGACCAGCCGCCAGCGGTAATCGTTCCCACCACCTCATCGTCAGCCAGCACCTCTAGCCCCGCTGTCGGCACACCCGTTTCGCTTAATAAACCAAACAGCAGACAGCGGCGGTCTGCCTTTTCCAATGCCACCCTGCCGACAAAATCAGGCTTGGCAAAATCTACAAACGCCCCCAGCCCCGCCATAAACGGCGTCATTTGCAAATCCATGTCCGTGCCATTGTCCAAAATTCCTGCCTCAATCCGCCGAATTCCCATAGACTCCACGCTGCCAAAGGCCAATCCGTATGGTGCACCGGCGGCCAGCAAGTAATCCCATAGTGCTAAATGGTCAACGGCCGGATTGCTATACACCTCAAACCCCAGCTCACCTGTCCAGCCTGTGCGCGAAATCAGCACCCGCTGCCCACCCAGCAAAAAACACCTAGCGTGAAAATAGCCAAAGCTGTCTGGCACCGGCTCATCGGCCGCTGCCCGCAATACATTCAGCGCGTTTGGCCCCTGAATTTGCAGCACCCACGATTTGGGGTCGCTTATAGCGACGTTGAGGCCATCGGAGTAGGCCAGCAGCCAGGAGTCAAATTCCCCATTGGCACGTACATACCAAAAATGGTCTTCTGCCAGCCGAATCAGCACCCCATCCATGAGAATGTTGCCTTGCGGCGTGCAGGCAATGGCATACCGCGCTCGCCCCACCTTCAGGTTGGCAGCCTTGCGCGTGAAAATGCGTTCCAACAATATGACGGCATCGGCACCTTGGATGGACAGCGGCTTTTCCGGCACATCATACAGCATCACTTCACGACGCAGTTTCCAATAGTCGGCCACAGCATCACCGCCAACAGACAGGGGAGTGAAGCGGTTGGCATAGAGCGTAAAAACCATGTTATCGGTCGCATAACGTTCCAAATAGGGCGATAACTCACCCCGCTTGGTGCTTAAACGTACGGTGGCGTGGGCAGTGGCATAGGATAGTTTATGAGGGCTGTTCATTTTTCAAGACTCATGATTAGATTAGACAGTCGTTGGCGGGATTATAACCCAGTTGATATGATTGGTTATCATTGAAATGGTATACCCAGCAATTAAAATTATACATCAGGAGATGAGACAGAATGGATGCAAAAATTACGCTTTTGCCCGGTGATGGTATCGGGCCAGACATTGTGGCAGAAACGCGCAAGGTGCTGGACGTGGTAGCGGTCAAATACGGCCACAGCTTCAGCTATACCGAGCAGCTTATTGGCGGTATTGCTATTGATGAAACAGGGGTGGCACTGCCGGAAGCGACGCTAGGGGCGTGCCTCAACAGCGATGCCGTGCTGATGGGGTCGGTGGGTGGCCCCAAATGGGATGACCCTCGCGCCAAGGTGCGGCCAGAGCAGGGGATTTTGGGGCTGCGGAAGGGGCTGAATGTGTTTGCCAATGTGCGCCCGGTGAAGGTGTTTGACGCGCTGGCCGATGCCAGCCCGCTGAAATCGGAGCGGGTGAAGGGGGTTGACCTGATCATTTTGCGTGAACTAACGGGCGGGATTTATTTTGGCTCGCCGCAGGGGCGGGATGTGGGGGAAAACGGCCGTTTTGGCTACAACACCATGATCTATAACGAAGTCGAAATCCGCCGCATCGTCGAAATCGCCTTTGATTTGGCTCGCAAGCGGCGCAAAAAAGTGACCTCGGTAGACAAAGCCAACGTGCTGGCAACCTCCCGTGTCTGGCGCGAAGTGGCGCAGGAAGTGGCCGACGAAAACCCCGACATTGAGTATGAGGTGGTGTTGGTGGACGCGATGGCGATGTATCTGATCAACAAACCGGCAGCGTATGATGTGGTGGTGACGGGCAACCTGTTTGGCGATATTTTGTCAGACGAAGCCTCGATGATTACCGGCTCGCTGGGAATGCTGCCCTCGGCTTCGCTGGGGCTGCCCGGCACACCAGGTCTCTACGAACCGATCCACGGCTCGGCACCTGACATTGCTGGCAAGGGGATTGCCAACCCATTGGCAACAATTCTGAGTGCGGCGATGATGCTGCGGTCGAGTTTGGATTTGGATGAGGAGGCAATGGCCATGGAAACGGCCGTTTCCCAAGTCCTCGCCGCCGGACACCGCACCGCCGACATTGCCAAGTCTGGCGAAAAAACAGTCGGCACCACCGCCATGGGCGACCTCGTCATCGAAGCATTGGGCTAACATGAATTTTGAGCTTGTCAGCGACATCACCGACCATATGGTTACCGAGCAAATAATACGTGAGAATGTAGCAACCGCCATTCGCCGCCTTCAACAACAAATTCGCTGGAAAACCACAAAAAGCGGAGCAGCATTTACGACGGCGCATAGCTTATGGACATCTAAAAGAGACCGACACGATAGAAACTTGCGAAAGCACGCAACAACCATCATTGGTGCTTAGAGGCCGACGTACATTTATGTTTGGGAAAGATGTTTATCCGACCATGACTTTGTATTACAATGAAGCTCATGGTTAGTCATGTTTAGTCTTACGGGAGTGATGGAAACCGCATTCCCGCCAACTGATCCAGCAGAATATCTAGCTAATGAGTGATTACTGATGGGCAAGTCTAAGGCACTGGCTATGAATAACTACCTTCAAACTTATTTGATCGTAGTTCATCCAGATGTCAGCGGTTTTTGGAATAACACCTCGACATGCTGGCAGGATGGAGACAAACTCGCAGAGCAAAGATTAAATGGCTGAAGAAAGCCTTCAGCTTGCCCAGGCGGATTAAGCACTCTCAACCAAGTTCATGATTTTTATGATGCGCTTAAATCAATCACAGATTTACAGATGGAGCGAAAAATCGGCAACGAACACCAGATCATTGGTGGTGGTACCTTGATGTGCTGGGCTCAATTGGGCTCGCCCAGCCCCCAAAAAGCCAAATCACAGTTCGTTTCCAACCAGCTTAAAATTAGTCAAAGTACATAAGGAAGAAGAAATGAGCCAGAAATTAAATAAATATAGTACCAAAAATTACGCAGGTGTGATCGGCGGCAGGGAGCCTGCAAGCGATGGCCTATGCCACTGGCTTGGCGTTTACCAGATACGGAAAAAAAAACCACAGGTAGGCATTGCCAGCATGTGGTACGAAGGCAATAGCTGCAATATCCACCTCAACGACCTCGCCGCCTATGTGAAAGACGGCATGGCCCCCGTGGGGCTGGTGGGGATGCGCTTCAACACCATCGGCGTGAGCGACGGCATTAGCATGGGCACCGACGGCATGAGCTTTTCGCTGCAATCGCGTGACCTCATTGCCGACTCCATTGAAACGGTGATGAGCGCCCAATGGTATGATGCGCTGGTTGCCCTGCCCGGCTGCGACAAAAACATGCCCGGCTGTTTGATGGCAATGGGGCGGCTAAATCGGCCGTCGGTCATGGTCTATGGCGGCACCATTCGCGCTGGCTGCACCGTCAAGCACCCCAAGCTCGACATCGTTTCCGCCTTCCAAAGCTACGGCGAATATGTGGCCGGAAAAATTAGCGATGAAGAGCGGGAAGAGATTGTGCGCCACGCTTGCCCCGGCGCGGGGGCGTGCGGCGGCATGTATACCGCCAACACGATGGCCTCCGGCATTGAAGCGTTGGGCATGTCGCTCCCCTACAGCTCGTCGTATCCGGCCGTTTCCGAGGAAAAAGCGCAGGAATGCCGCGATGCCGCCGCTGCGGTGCGCGTACTATTAGAAAAAGACATCAAACCCCGCGACATCATGACGCGGGAGGCGTTTGAAAACGCGATGGTTGTTGTCATGGCGCTGGGTGGCTCCACCAATGCCGTCCTCCACTTCATCGCCATTGCTCGCTCAGTGGGCATTGATTTGACCATTGACGATTTCCAGGCGGTGAGCGACCGCGTGCCGTTTATTGCCGACCTCAAGCCCAGCGGCGCGTACGTGATGGAAGATTTGCATGAGGTGGGGGGAACCCCAGCTGTCATGAAATATTTGCTGGAAAAAGGGTTGATCAATGGCGACTGCCTGACGGTGACGGGCAAGACGGTGGCCGAGAATCTGGCCGAGTTGCCGGGGCTAACGGAAGGGCAGGCGATTATTCAGCCGTTAGAAAAGCCGATTAAAGAAACAGGCCACATCCAGATTTTGCGCGGCAATTTGGCTCCCGAAGGGTCGGTTGCCAAGATTACGGGCAAGGAGGGGCTGGTGTTCAAGGGGACGGCCAATGTATTTGACGCGGAAGAAGATATGCTGGAGGCGTTGGAGCAGGGCAAGATCAAGAAAGGGGATGTGATTATCATCCGCTTTGAAGGGCCAAAGGGTGGGCCAGGGATGCCGGAAATGTTGACCCCAACGAGTGCCATCATGGGGGCTGGGCTGGGCAAGGATGTAGCGTTGATGACCGACGGCCGTTTTTCCGGCGGCTCCCACGGCTTTATCGTCGGCCACATCACCCCCGAAGCGCAGGAGGGTGGCCCCATTGCCCTGGTGCAAAATGGCGACCAAATCACGATTGATGCTGAAAACAATGTGATTGATGTCCACATCAGCGACGAAGAAATGGCGGCGCGGCGCGAGGCGTGGGTGGCTCCGCCGTATAAATACACGCGGGGAACGCTCTATCGCTATATCAAAAATGTAAAGTCGGCCTCGGAGGGGTGTGTGACGGACGAGTGAGAATGGGAGATTGAGAGATTGTGAGCTTAAGGGACTAACCCCAACAATCTCCCAATCTCCTAATCCCTCTATTTCTTTATGCATATGGGCGTGGAAAAGTATGCGCCTTATGTGGCATATGCGCGGCAGAGGGCGGCGGAGCGGCGGCGGTTAACGGCCGTTATCCCCTATAGTTCATGAGCAACCTTTGCTAGCCGTTCCACCGCCCGCTCCAAATCGCGCATCGCTGTAGAAATGGCAAACCGGACGTGGCCTTCGCCGCTTTGCCCGAAGCCAATGCCGGGCGTAGAGGCAATGCCGGCCTTGTCTAGCAAGGCTTCGGCCAGTTCTAGGCTGTTTTTGCTGCTGATGGGGAAGCGCGGAAACAGGTAGAACGCCCCTTCAATCGAACGGCATTCGACGCCGTCAATCTCATTCAATGCCTTGACCATAAAATCGCGCCGCTGCTGGTAGGAGTCGCGCATCTGCGCCACAATGTCCTGTGGCCCATTGAGTGCTGCGGTGCAGGCGTGCATGGTGATGGTGGAAGCGCAGGAAACGGTTTGGCTGTTGACCTTGGCAGCCAGCTTCATAATGGGGGTGGGGCCGGCCAGCCAGCCCATGCGCCAGCCAGTCATGGCGTAGGCTTTGGAGAGGCCGTTGACGGTGAGGGTGCGGTCGGCCATACTGGGGGCGGCGGCGACGGAGAGGTGAGAACGGCCGTTAAAAATCAGCTTCTCATAAATCTCATCCGCAATCACATACAAATCCGCCTCCACCGCCACCGCCACAATGTCGTCCAGCTCCGCCTGGGTGAGAACGCGGCCGGTCGGGTTGCACGGCGTGTTGACCATCAACGCCTTGGTACGCGGCGTCATTTTGGCGCGGAGGGCGGCGGCGGTAATGCGGAAGTTGTCGCTGCTGTCCAGGCTGACAGGAACGGGAGTGCCGCCCGCCAGGGTAATCATCGGCGGGTAAGAAACCCAAACTGGCTCCAGGTACAATACCTCATCACCGGGGTTCAAAATGGCGGCCAGCGCCAGATAAATGGCCCATTTGCCACCGGGGGTCACAATGATGTCGCTGCGGGGATTGAGATGAATGTTGTTGTCCCGCGCCATCTTGTTGGCGATGGCTTCCAGGGTGTGGGGCAGCCCCACCATCGGTGCCGGGTAATGGGTGTCGCCGTGCTTCATGGCGGCCATCGCTGCCTCAACGACATGGCTGGGAGTATCAAAATCGGGGTCGCCCCCGGCCAGGGCAATGATGTCGCGCCCCTGGGCTTGTAATGCTTTGGCCTTGTCGTTGACGGCCAGGGTGATGGAGGCGGGCAGACTTTGGATGCGTTGCGATAGTTGTTTCATGGGAATCTCCATAAATAGGACGCTGATTCTCCTGATTTTCCTGATAAAGGATGAGAATTCAGGGGCATGTCGCTGCCCCACCGCTTCAAATACAGACAGTTATCGGCAAATCTGCGTCATCTTTGATTGGCACTCGTTGCGGCTTCGGCACGTTGCTGTACGGTTTGGAGGACGTAGTTTTGAAAGTCGCGCATGATGAGATCCATCCATAAACGGCCGTAACCGTTGAAATGGCTGGTCAAGCTATAGCCACCTTCCAAATAGAGCATAACGCCTCCTTCCGGTACGGATTCGATGGTATAGGCGGCGGAGCGAATGTCATACACGTCCCCGCCGATTTGGCGCAGCGGTAATTGGGTGTTGGCCGTGTGGCGCGGGGTAATGTTAAAGGCAATATGGCGACCAGGCTCCCAGGCGGTGATACGCTCATCAAAGAGAAGGCCACCAGCAAACAGGCCATATCGCTGCCCCCCAACCCCTTCGGAAACAAGCTGGGCTTCCAGTGGCTGCGGCACGCCTAGCAGGTGAAACAAGCTGGGTCGCTGTTCGGCAGGGGTGATTCGCGGCACGCGGATGATTTGTTGCCAAACTTCGTCAGGGGTGGCGTTGATGTGAATTTGGGTGGTGACGTGATAAACGGCCGTTGGTGCCTCCCATTTTAGCTCCAGCGGGGTGAAGGCAAAGGGGCTGGCAAGCAAGAACAGCACAATGGCGTTCATGGTTGTGTCATTATGGTCGTCGCGCCACCGGCGGCGAATGGCGTTGGTCGCAAGGCCGCTAATAGCGGCCAATCCCAAGACAATGGGTGAGGCCATGACAATGCAAACCCATAGCTCACCGAGAAAAACGGCCGTTATTGCCGCAAACAACAGCACCGCCCCGCTGGGAGCCAGCAGCGCATAGGCCACCGACCCGCGATAACGGCTGGGTGCAAACCACACGACCAACGGCCCCACGACAAATGGCAGCACACAAATAAACCCAACGCTCAGCATGTCAAGATACCCCTGCCGATCACCCTGCTGAAAGAGCAGATAGACGGACAAGCTGTAGGCCACGGCAAACAACGGCATAATAGCATTCAGGTTTTGCTTCAAATGGTTTTGGGTAGGAATCATGGGAGCCCTCTCATTTTAAAATTGCCAACAAGCCGGTGATGGACGAAAACGGCCGTTTCCTCCATCACCGCATTTGTCGTGCCCAGCAGCGTCATCAATGGCGTAATGGTTGTTAAACCAACGGTTAAAATCCAGTTGGGCAGCATCAGCCCCTCATCACCGCTTTCGCGCCAGGCGGTATTGGCTGCAATGACGTTGCTTCTCTCGGTAGCGATTCGAGCAACGAGCCGTCTTGTCGCGCAAGTTACAGACGTATCTCTATTGTAGCCATTTGCTCGCCAACCCGCATCGTACAAACGAGAGACTCTATGTCTACAACCCTTGCCCAGCGGATAGCAGGATGCTACACTAACCTCAATGTCACAAGCACTCTATCGCAAATGGCGGCCGGCTCGGTTTGATGACGTGGTTGGTCAGGAACACATCACACGCACCCTGCAACAAGCAGTTGCCTCACAGCGTGTGGGTCACGCCTATTTGTTTTGCGGCCCCCGTGGCACGGGCAAAACCACGTCGGCACGGCTGCTGGCAAAGGCAGTCAACTGCCTGCATGAGAACCCGGCGCAGCGGCCGTGCGGCCAGTGCGCTATTTGCCAAGCGGTAAGCGAAGGGCGTTTCCTTGACCTCATCGAAATTGACGCGGCCTCGAACACGGGTGTGGACGACATGCGCGATCTGCGGGACAAGATTAACTTTTCCCCTAGCCAGGGGCGGATGAAAATCTACATCATTGATGAAGTCCACATGCTCTCCACGGCCGCTTTTAACGCCCTGCTGAAAACGCTGGAAGAGCCGCCCGCCCACGCCATGTTTGTGCTGGCAACCACCGAGGAGCATAAAGTTCCCATCACCATCAAATCTCGCTGCCAGCAGTTTAACTTTCGCCTGCTGACCATTGCTGAAATTTCAGAGCGATTGGCGTGGCTGGCGGAGCGGGAAGGGCTGCTGGTGGAGCCGCTGGCGTTGGATATGATTGCGCGGCAGGGAGCGGGCAGCTTGCGTGATTCGGAAAGTTTGTTAGACCAGCTTGTGGTGGCCCCGGGCGACACCATTACGCTGGAACGGGCGCAAATGGTGCTGGGAACGGCCTCAAACACGGCCGTGATGACCCTGACCGATGCCTGGCTGAACAGCGATGGGGTGGAAGGGCTGAGGATTATCCATCAGTCGTTGGCATCAGGAACGGATGCGCGGCAGTTTTGCCGCCAAATGGTGGATTATTTGCGCCAACTGCTTTTGTTGCAGGCGGCTGGAGGCGAGATTGCGCTGGATGTGCCGGTGGAGCAGAAGGACGATATGCTGGCGCAGGCGCGGCTGGCTTCACGGACGGATCTGGTGGCGGCGGTGCGGCGGTTTAATGAGGCGGCGATGACCCCGGCGAACAGTTGGCAGCCGCAGTTGCCGCTGGAATTGGCGTTTATTGAGATGCTGCCGGATAAGCCGTTTGTGGCGCGATCTGCTCCGGTGGTGCGGGAGCAGCCGCAGCCGGAGAAGAAAGAGGTGGTGCCGGAGAAAGTGGTGGAAAAAACGGCCGTTTCTTCTCCACCTGCGCCAGTACAGCCAGAACCATCTCCCCCGCGTACTGCTGAGCCATTGGTTACGACCCGCTCAACCATGCCGCCACCACCCGAGGAACCCCCGGACTTCTTTGAAGAAACATTGCCAACTCGGCCGGCGGCTCCTTCCCCTGCCAAGCCTAAGCCTGAGCCAGTGCCGCCATCCGCGCCGGTAAAAACGATAGCCCTGGTGCAAGTGACCCAGCAGTGGCGCGAATTCATGAGCCGGGTCGGGCAGGCCAACCGCAATTTTCCCGCCTTGCTCAATATGAGCAAACCGCTGGCGGTGGAAGGCCAGGCGGTCGTGCTGGGGTTTGATTACGCCATTTTTAAGAAAAAATTTGATGACACACCCGGTGCTGCCCATGCCGTGGCCGATATTTTGTCTGAGCTGTTGCAAACGCGCTGCACCGTGCGCTGTGTGGTAACAAGTGAATACAACGTCCCCATTTCGCGCCAGGAGTTGGAATCGCTGGCCGATGAACTGGGGGGCGTTGTGCGAGAAATAGATTAGAGGTAGTTGTTATGTCAAAAAGACCATTTCGTGGAAAAGCAAAGACCAAGCAAAAAGCACCCAACGCTGGCAACATGCTGGCTCAAATGCAGCAAATGCAGCAGCAGATGGCGGAAACGCAGCAAGCGTTAGAAAACGAGACGCTAACCGTTACTTCAGGCGGTGGGGCAGTTTCCGTTGTGATTACGGGTCACCAGCGGCTAAAATCTATTGAGATTGTGCCTGATTTGCTTGATCCAGAAGAAAAAGATATTTTGCAAGATATGCTGGTCGCCGCCATTAATTCAGCTATTGAGCAGTCACAAACAATGTCGGCCGAACGAATGGAAGGCATTACCGGTGGTTTAGGCGGCGGTCTCGGCGATATGCTGGGTGGCCTAGGGCTGAATCTTTAACGATGGCGCATAATGTGCTGCCACAGCCGGTACAGCGGCTTATTGATGAGTTTGCCCGTCTGCCTGGCATTGGGCCGAAGTCGGCTTCGCGCCTAACGTTTTTCCTGCTGCGTGGAGCGGAAAACCAGGCGTTGGAGTTGGCTTCGGCACTGCAAGAATTGCAGGCGCGGACGCGCTTTTGCTCGGTGTGCTTTAACATCACGGAGATGGATCCGTGTGTGGTGTGTGAGGACAGCGGGCGTGATCCCAACCTGTTGTGTGTGGTGGAGGAGCCGCTGGATTTGCTGGCAATTGAACGGTCGCGGGCGTTTAACGGCCGTTACCACGTCCTCCACGGTGCCATCTCCCCGGTTGAAGGGGTGGGGCCAGAAGATTTGCGCGTAGCCGAACTGGTGGAGCGGGTGCAAGGCGGCACCTTCCGGGAAATTATTCTGGCAACCAATCCCACGCTGGAAGGAGAATCAACGGCTTTGTACTTGCAGCGGCGGTTGGCTGGCACCAAGGTGAAAATCACCCGGCTGGCGCGTGGGCTGCCCATTGGCGGTGATTTGGAATACACCGACGAAATTACGCTCAGTCGGGCACTGGAAGGGCGTCAAGAGTTTTCATAAGGTTTTGCCGTATCATGCATGTTGCCGGAAAGGGTGAACAACCCAATCTCATCTTTCTCCACATTCCCAAGTCGGCCGGGACAACGCTCAACTTCATTTTGGAGAACCATTTTTCCCGTGAGGAGAGCTATTCTGTCAGCAAAAGCAACTATTACCCCGATGGCAGCATTGACGGGTTTAAGGCCATGACCCAGGCTCGGCAGGCCAAGATTCGCTGGCTAACGGGTCATATGGGGTATGGATACCATGAACATCTTTCTGGCCCAAGCGTTTATGTGACGTTACTGCGGGAGCCGGTGGAGCGGCTCATCTCAAACTTTTATTTTGAGCGTCATTTAAAAGAAAGCCCTATTCATGAAATGATCCGGTCGGGCAAAATGGATTTGCGAGAGTATGTTTATTACTATTACGCCATTGAAATGGACAATTTGCAGACGCGGATGATTTCGGGAAATTGGGAAAAGCGGGGAGATGGGCCGTGTACGCCGGAGATGTTGGAGCAGGCTAAGCAAAACTTGCGTGATCACTTTGCTGTGGTGGGTGTGGCTCGCCGTTTTGATGAGTTCTATTTTTTGCTGCGGCGCTACTTTGGCTGGCACTATGTGCCTTATGTGAAGCGGAATAAGACAAAAAACCGGCCGCGTCGTGAAGAAGTGCCAACTGCCGACCGGCAGATGATTAAAGAGTATAATCAATACGATATTGAGTTGTTTCAGTTTGCCAAGGAAATGTTTGAGACCCAACTGGCGGCGTATTCACCGAAAATGGTGCAAGCTAGTTTGCTGACAGCATCTTGGCGGAATGAGTTGTTTAAACAACAGCTAGGGTTGCAAACCTTTTCGCTGCGCCAATTTATTCGGGAGCATTCGGTGCGGACGTATCTGCGGCAGCGGCTGCATTGGGATTAGACAGAAGGGGGAGCCAAACGGCAACGGCCGTTCCCGTTCCAACCTCACTGCTAACTTTAATTTTCCCATGATGTAGCGTCACAATTTCCTTCACCAACGATAACCCCAACCCGGCTCCCGGTATGTTGTATTGCCCCGTTTGCTCACCCCGATAAAAGCGATCAAACAGATAGGGAACCTCGGTGGCGGCGATGCCCGTGCCGCTGTCGCGGATAGTTAAAATGGCATCTTGCCCGTCGGTAGCTGTTGTGATGATAATGCCTCCTTCTTTGGTGTAACGAATGGCGTTGTCCAGCAGTTCAGCTACCATTTGCTCCAAATGGGGCGGGGAGCCAATTAGCCAAAGAGGGGTAGGGGAGAGATGTTCGTGGAGGTCAAGAACGGCCGTTTCAGCACTAACCCGATAAATTCGCACCGCTGCCTGCACCACCTCATTCAAATCCACGTGCTCCAAAACCGTCTGCTCCCAGCTTAAATCCAGCCGTGAGAGTGCCAGTGCTTTATCAATCAGACGCGCCAGCCGTTTTGTTTCCGTTTGCAGTACGGTGACATATCGGTCAATATTGTCTGGTCGTGTCCGCTGTAGCAAATCAAGATAAAGGCTGAGCGTGGTAACGGGTGTCCGCAGTTCGTGGGACATGTCATTAAAAAATTTGGCTCGCAAGCGGTCAAGCTGGTGTAGTTTTTCATTGGCTTTGGCAAGCTCTCGCGTCCGCTGCTCCACGCGCTGCTCCAGCGATTCCAGAATGAGGGCGCGATGAAAAGCACTGACGGCAATTTCGGCAACGGCCGTTAATAGGCGAATCTCCCGGCTGGAAAAATCACGCGGCGCACACAGCCCCACATGCAGCACCCCCAGCACCACATTTTCATCCGTGTGCAGCGGCAAAAACAAATTGCTTTGTGCTTTTGCTACGGCAGCCGTTAACCCCTGCAAGCCACTAGCCAACACGTCGTCTTCCAGCCGGCGCGTCAGATAAATTTGCCCATTAGTCAGCACATGATTTAACACCCCTTGCCGCTCCTGTCGCTCCTGATGCACAACCATCGTTTCCGGGTACCAACCGGCCACAATCAACTCATGCTGCTCTGGTTCTGCCAAGAAAAAGAAGCCAATGGCATCATTTTCCAGCCCAACAAGCTGCAAAATAGAGGGCAGCATATCGGCGGCGCGAGAGGCTAGGCGCAGCTTGGCTGATGTTCGCGCCAGCGATTCTAACTCTTGAGCGTGTCGGTGTGTCTGGTCAAGCAATTGTTCCTTGCTTAAGACCAAGCTGGTTTGCTCGGCGGCTTGACGGGCCTGGGCAATGGTGGCACTGCTAAAGATTTGTGGCTGGGCAAAGAGGAGAATGATGGCTCCCAAATGCTGCTGATGCAGGGTGAGCGGCAGTACCATGAGGGCACGAATGGGCAGTCGGCGAGCCAATTTGGCGGAGAAAAAGCGGCTTTGCTGGAGATCGGGAATGATGAGGGGGGCATTGCCTTGCTGCGCCAGAGAAGTTAGCGGCATGGCGTTGGTGGTAAGAAGCTGGGGGAAAAGATTTTTGAAGGGACCGAAGGCGGCTCCTAAAACGGCCGTTTGTTGCTCCTCATGCCACAAGGTCAATAAACACCCTTCCGCATGGTGTAGTTCACCCAGCCGGTCGGCCATCATTTGCAGCAGCCGCTGGCGTGGCATATTGCCCAATGCCGCTCGCGTAATATCCCCGAGCAATGAAGCAGATCGAGTGTGGGCAGCCAGGTGCTGCTGCTGGCTCATATCGGTGAGGGTGAGCAGTTGGGTCGGCTGGCCTTGCCATTGGATGGGGGCGGTATGGATTTGCAAAACGGCCGTTGTGCCATCTGAGCGTTCTATTTCTTGCTCTGACCAAGAGGGTAGCCAATCATAGTTTGCGCCAACCATATATTCGAGTTTGTTGCCCAATAGTTTGGCGGCTGCGGCATTGGCAAATAGCACCCAGCCATCGGCATCCATAACCACCATGCCGGTGGATGTTGTGGCTACAAGTTGTGCAAAATCAGTTTGCTCCACCATGGCGACCTGTTGTTGCTATCCATCGTCTGCGATGGTCGCACGCATCGGAGTTAAACCTCCGAGGTTTTCAAAACCTCGGAGGTTTGTTTTATTAAGCCATTACCTGCATTAAGTGATACCGTTTGCGCCCTTTCCGCAAAATCAAAAACTGCCCTTCAATGGTTTGTGCCAGCGAAGCAGCTTGATCGGCATCGGTGACGCGCTCATTATTGAGGTAGATGCCGCCGCCCTGAATATCGCGCCGAGCTTCGCCTTTGGAGCGTGCCAGCCCACTTTGGATGAGGAGGTCAACAACGGCCGTTCCTTCCCCTTCCAAACTCGCCTTATCCAGATTGCTCGACGGCACTTCAGCAAAGATGTCTTGAATGTCGGCGGCATCCAGCCCGTTCATATCGCCACCAAAGAGGACGGCTGCGGCTTGTTCGGCGCGGGAAACGGCCGTTTCCCCATGAATCATCCCCGTCACCTCCTGCGCCAACTTCCGCTGCGCCTCCCGCAATTCCGGCCGTTCCGCCACCAAACGCTCCAGTTCAGCAATCTCTTCCTGCCCCAGCCAGGTAAAAATCTTCAGGTAACGCCCCACGTCGGCATCACCCGTATTCAGCCAAAACTGGTAAAACCGGTACGGCGACATCCGCTTTGGGTCTAGCCAGGCGTTTGTCCCCGTCGCCGTCTTGCCCAGCTTGCTGCCGTCGGCATTCGTAATCAGCGGGTAAACCAACGCCTCAGCTTTCACCCCCCGCGTCCGCCGAATCAGCTCCACGCCGGCCGTAATATTGCCCCACTGGTCGCTGCCGCCCGTCTGCATCACGCAGCCATAGGTGTCGTGCAAATGCAAAAAGTCATACGCCTGTAGCAGCATGTAGCTAAACTCGGTAAACGAAATCCCCGACCCGTCCCGATCCAGCCGCGATTTGACCGAATCCTTGGAGATCATGTAGTTGACCGTAAAATGCTTGCCTACGTCGCGCAGAAAGTCAATCATCCGCACCGGCTCCAGCCAATCAATATTGTTGACCAGCCGCGCCGGGTTGCTTTTTACCTCAAAATCCAGCAGTGCCGTCAACTGCCCCCGAATCGCCGCCACATTGGCCTCAATCTGCTCACGAGTTAGCAAATTGCGCTCCTCCGACTTGCCGCCGGGGTCGCCAATCATCCCCGTGCCACCCCCCGCCAAGATGATGGGGGTGTGGCCCAGCCGCTGCAACCGCGCCACCGACATCAGCGGCACCAAATTGCCCACGTGCAAGCTGGTGGCCGTTGGGTCAAACCCATTATAGAGGGTGAGTTTCTCTTTGCTAAGCCGTTGGGCTAACCCTTCGGTGGCATCGTAGACCAAACCCCGCCACTGAAGCTCTTCAAATGCAGTTGTCATGTTATCTGCGCTCCTTTTAAGATGGTACCCATTGTCCAGGGGAGTGACAATAGTCCAATAGACACAAAAAAAGACGCGGTGTTGGCCGCGTCTTTTGAATTTCTTGTTTGCTGTCTCAGTGTCTCTGGCTTATTTTGCCCACACAACAAAAATCCCCACGCGGTTTTGTTTGGTTGTGGTCAAATAATAATAACGAACGTTTACCAAAGCCATTTCCTGCAACATGGCGGCATGTTAGCATGGGTTAGCAGGGCTGTCAAGCGTTAGAACATGCTGGGGTGGGCGCAACTTTTGTTGATGACTACCCCCACAAGCATGTCATACCCGCGAAGGCGGGTATCCATTCCGCCCTAAAGCATGGATTCCCGCTTGCGCGGGAATGACAAAAGACCCGATCAACAAAAACTTCGCCCACCCAACATGCTGAATGAAACGGGTTAACTTTCTGGCCGCAGCCAACGGCTGCGCCCCGTCTCATCAGCATATGCCCACGGCTGCAAATCAGGTGGCTCAATCCCCAGTGCCTCTAGGCACTTGCACACTTGCTCACCGTGGACACTTGCATGATGCAGTGCCTGCATCACAACGATTGCTGCATGTGTTTCATAGGTGCCGTCATCCAGAAACGAGAGGCGCTCGCCGTCAATCGGTTCGCGCAGAAACCGCTCCCACTTGGTGCCATTCTCTTCCGCACGGGCGGCAAGCTCCTGCAAGGTAGCCGCCTGCAAGTGGTTTGTCTCATTATCGGCCGTTTCCCAGACGGCACGGCCACCGCCAACACTCGCCACATAGCGTGCATCAGCCGACACCAAATGGTTCAACGTCGCCAAAATGCTGCCAAACCCAGCGGCCGGCTGCGTCAGCTCCTCAACCGAACAATTCTCGCAGGCTGCAATAAGCGTTTTTATAGCCCAATCCTTTTGCTGGAACGCTTCGATCAATACCTCGTTCACCTTGCCTTTCCTTGTGTGTGACTATCGATTAGCTTCACCAGCCCCAACAACACACTTTTTCCAACCATCTGTGCCATTTTGTACTCCCTTGTTAATCACCAGATAGCCAACCATCAAAGACATCGCCCCAGTATCAACTGCGAGATGTATTAGCCACCTTCTCTTTCTGAGCAGCAATTTCCAATCGATCTGCCCAAAACGGCTGCCCCAATCTTGACTGAAAACTACGAAGCTGTTTCAGGCAGCGCAGCTTGCCTTAACACATCAGTAGCCCACTGATTGATGCTTTTGCTGTTAATTTCTGCTGCCGTTGCCACTGCCATATGAATCTCTGGTGGAATCCGCAGCGTTAATTTGCCAGAATATGACCGTTGTGGCGGTTGTCCAATTTTTTCGCATACTTCCAGGTAATGATCTACCGCATCATGAAATGCTGCTTCCAACTCTTCAACAGTGCTGCCATGGAAGCCAACAATGTCTCGAATCCCAATAATGTGTCCAACGAAGATTCTATCTACAGGGTCGTATTCGATTTTCGCAAAATAGTTCTGGTAAGTCATTTCGTTCATGGCTTCACACCTGCCCTCTGTAAGAATTCGCGTACATCTTTCACACGATAACGCAGCGCTTCTTTTCCAGGATGCGGCCGATGAAAATCGGCGCGTTGCCCATGCAAAATAAATGTGATCCGTGAGCCACTTCCTTCGATCACTTGGCATTCCAAAGCCACGAGCAAAGATTCGATACTGCGCCATTCAATGTTGCCGTTAATCGGGTCGGCAAAGATTGCGGAAAGTATTTTGCGCTGCTTTGTATTCATCTCAATGATGATAGCAGATTGCGCCATCACTTTCCAGTGTTGCTGCCATTTCTAACGAATGAAGGGTATTGAGGTGCGACGAAACGAGACTTTACATATAGGGTATAAACGGCCGTTTTCCCCATTCTAACAATACGCTTTTTCCAATCGGCTGTGCCATTTTCTACTCCTTTATCCTCAAGGTTTTTCCTGTTGGAAAAATTGTTTCAAATAAAAACCGATGCCGGAACCTTGAACCGCTCACTCAACGCTCTCACTTGTCTTAAATTTAAATCTCGCTTCCCGTTTAATATTTCCGATACTACCCCTTGACTTCCTAATTCCGACAAATCCACTTGTTTTAACTCATGCTCTTCCATCAAAAATTTCAACACTGAAATCGGGTCGCCTTCTGGTTCTGGAACATGTTCATCTTCATAATCTTCTACTAATACGCCAATCACATCCATCATTTTCGCTAAAGGATGTGTCTCGTCATCTCGAACAATATCTGTGATCTCATCCAATAATTCAACCAGCCGACTGTATTCTGCTTCACTGGTCGGCACAAAGATAAATTCGGCACTTTGGGTTAATGTCTCTGCAACTTGCGGTTGTAACATGTCTATTCTCTTTTCCACTGGCCCTTATCATATTGTGGATGCGTCAGGATATGTCGGATATATATCTTTTTACGGTCAAAATGGATGGCGGCAATCAAACGATACTTGTTGCCACTGATATTAAAAACCACAAAACCATCAACATAATCAGCGCGAC
>JACKCD010000008.1 GCA_020634215.1 Ardenticatenaceae bacterium
GAGGCATGGCGGGATCGGTTGGTCTCGTTGGCTCCAACGCTGGAAGAAATGGCTGGCTGGGTTCCCGCGCTGCCGCTGATCGAGGAAGCAACAGCTGAACAGGTCTTTATGCCCCTTTTTGACTATGGCAACACGATCAACGGGCTGGCCGATTCGTCGTTAACTTGCCCCCCCGTGGGGTCGAAGCTGTTAAGTACCTACATGCTTTATTATGGGCAGCAGGTGAATGGGGTGGGAGATTAGAGATTGGAGATTGGGTGAATCTCCAATCTCTAATCTTCCAATCTCTCAATCCCCCTGTTCTCTTTGTGCTCTTTTGCTACACTTAGCCTATAAGATGCGAACATGAGTACGACAGACAACCAACGGCGGACAACCGACCATCCATTCTTTTTGTCCGCGTTCGTCTGCGTTCGTCCGCGTCCCATTTTCACGAGGAGAAGCAAAGTAGATGTCCCGACGGGAAACATACACGGTCCAAATTGCTGGCCTGACCCGGCACCTCCCCCTGTTTGAAGTCGCCCCAGGGGTGCGAATTGCCATTTTCAACATGCTGGGCGACACCAATGTGGTGAAAGCGTCCGCAGCGGCGCTGGCCGACAAGCTGCATGGCACAACCGCCGACGTACTTGTAACCGCCGAAGCCAAAAGCATCCCGCTGATCTACGAAATGAGTGCCCTGATGGGGCTACCCTATGTAGTTTTACGCAAGGCGTACAAAGGCTACATGGGGGAAGCCCTGAGTGCGGAGACTGTTTCGATTACCACAGGCAAGCCGCAAACGCTCTACCTGGACGAAAAAGACCGCGCTCTGATTGCTGACAAGCGGGTGATTATTGTGGATGATGTGATTAGTACGGGCAGCACGTTGCAGGGGATGGAGTCGGTGGTGGCGGGGGCAAACGGCCATTTAATCCAAATCGCCGCCGTCTTCACCGAAGGGAAAGCTGACTGGAGCCATGTCGTGGCTTTAGGCAACCTCCCCGTTTTCACCAATTAATCCCACAATCTTGCAGGAAACCCTGGTGCTTCCTGCAAGACTAAATCCCACCATGAAATACAATTTTGATGAAGTCATTGACCGACGCGGCACCCATTCCGTCAAATGGGAAGCTGGCGAACTGCTAAAGGATTTTGGTCTAACCGACCGCTTTGACGAAGATACCATCTCGCTCTTTGTCGCCGATATGGATTTTCCTGTTCCCGAACCAGTTCTGGCTGCCCTCCACGCCCGCGTGGATCGCAAAATGTTTGGCTACAGCACCTACGACACCTCCCCCGACTATATTCAGGCCATTCAGGGCTGGTTTCGGCGGCGGCACGATTGGAACATAAACGCCGAGGCCATTGTCTACAGCCCCGGCACGGTGGAGGCGATCAACGTCCTCATCCGCACTTTTTCCCAACCGGGGGATGGCATCATTATCCAACGGCCGGTTTACGCCCCCTTCACCTCCGCCATCGAAGGCAACAATCGCCGCGTGGTCAACAACGCCCTCATCAACAACGATGGCTACTACACCATTGACTTTGCCGACCTGGAAGCAAAAGCCCAAGACCCCAACACGACGATGTTTATCCTGTGCAGCCCCCACAACCCGGTGGGGCGCGTCTGGACACCCGAAGAACTGATCAAAATGGCCGAGATTTGCCTGGCAAACGACGTGGTGTTGGTGGCCGATGAAATCCACGGCGACCTCATCCGACGCGGCCAAACCCATTACCCGCTTTGCACGCTGGTGGACGACGACCGGCTGATTGCCTGCACCGCCATCAACAAGACGTTTAACATGGCCGGGCTGCATTGCAGCAACATTGTGGTCAACAACAAGGAGATGCGCGAGGCATTTAAGAAGGAACTGGGGTGGAAAACCCCCACCCCCTTTGCCATCACCGCCCTGATTGCCGCCTACAACGAGGGGGAGGAGTGGCTGGAACAGGTGAATGATTATATTGACGGCAATATCGCTTTTTTGGAGCAGTTCTTGAAGGAGCGAATGCCGCAGGTGAAGTTCCGCATTCCTGAGGGAACCTATATTGGCTGGCTGGATTTTAGCGGCTATGGGCTGACGGATGTGGAGATTCACGACCGAATTTACAACAAAGGGAATGTGGTGCTGGAAGACGGCACAATGTTTGGGCCGGAGGGGGCGGGATACCAGCGCATTTGCCTGCCCAGCCCGCGCAGCCTGATTGCGGCGGCGATGGAACGAATTGCAGCGCAATTCCCATAAAGACACCTGGTAGGGGCAAATCCGTGTGTTTGCCTCCATGTGTTTGCCCAACCTAGCAGGGCAGACACGTGGGTCTGCCCCTACCGTCTTTCTTCTAAATCTACAGGATTTTAGCAGCCAGCCATCAGGAACCAGAACCGATGGCGGCAGCCAAGCGAAAACCGAGATCAAAGCCGGAATCGGCAACATCATTTCTATAGCGATCTGATGCCAACGCATGCTCAAGCGCATCATCTGACGAGTTGCCACGCATCACCCGACCGCCGTTTTCATGTTCAGTTGTCGTCCATTCCCAAACGTTACCGCACATATCCGTACAGCCATAGGGGCTATCTCCCTGCGGTGAATAGCGGCCAACGGCCGTTGTTCCCCCAATCCCCGCCTCCTCCGTATTAGCACACCCCTCGCGCCACGCCCCCCAGGGATAATCCCGCCCATCCGTTCCCCGCGCCGCCTTCTCCCACTGCTCCTCCGTCGGTAGCACCATCCCCGCCCACTTGGCAAACGCCGTTGCATCATGCCAATTTACCAGTACCACCGGATGGTTGGCTTTATCAACTGGAAAGGTACGTCTTTCCTCATCCCAAGCATAGGGTTCTTGGATGTCAAGCCATGCTTTTGGCACGCGATGGTGCGGGTTGGCATCCAAAAACCGCTTGTAGATGGCGTTGGTGATGGGGGTTTTACTAATCCAGTAGCCCGGCAGTTCCCGCCTTTCCTTATTTTCGCCGTACAAAAACGGCCCTGGTGGGACGTAACGCATTTCCAGCCCCGTCTTGCTGTCCACGTAGGCAAAAAATTGTTGATAAGCGACTGCTTTGGAGCCATCTCCGGCTACCACCAGCAATTTTTCCGCCATCCCACTTCGTTCAGCATATCCTATCAGTTGCATCACCTTCTGCGGCTTGGTCATGCCAATAGTGAATAAATCGCCCACTTCAGGAAAATGATCAAATACAAGAATCTCAAGTTCTTCGTCGCTGTAATATTTTTGCAAAAATTGGCGCAACTGCGCCCGGTTGGGTGTTGTCATCAGCCGGTCTCACACATTGGTTTGGCAATGGTGCCAAGTGTAGCAGAAACCGGGTCGGCACGGTAGGGGCGTATTGCATACGCCCTTTGCCCTCGTATTATCCGAACAGGGGAATGGTGGCAGAGGCGCGGGCGAGACGGTGCGGTGGATTGGCCGCCTGTTCACCATGCACCTTTCCGCACCGTCTAGCCCCTACCCAATGGTGGGGTGGGTTGCCGGCCGCCAGCCCGCTACACCAGCTCTATTCATAGCGAAAACGCCAAACGCCGATGGTGAAGAAAAGGAGGGCGAAGCCAAGCAGAACGCTGCCTTCCAGCAGCACATCGGCCACCCCCTGCCCGCGCAGCACGATGTCGGAGAGGCCACGCATGGCCCAGGTGGTGGGGAGAATGTGAACGGCCGTTTGCATCCCCTGCGGAAAAACCTCCAGCGGAATCCACGCCCCACCCAGCAGCGCCAGCGCCATCCCCATCATAATGCTCAGGCTGTTGGCCTGGCTTTCGGTTTTGGTAAACGCCCCCAGCATCACGCCAAAGGCCACCGCCGCCAGCCCAAACAGGAACAGCATCAGCGCCAGCCCGGCAACCGAGTGACCCCAATTCACCCGCAGCACATAGACCCCAAACAGCACCAAAATCGTCATCTGCACCAGCCCCAGCCCAAGCTGGCTGGCGACAGTGCCCAGCAGATAGGTGGCGGTGTGGGTGGGCGTAACCAACAGCCGCCGCAGCGTGCCCTGCGCCCGTTCAAAGGCCAAATAGCCAGAGGTTCCCAGCAGCGGAATGAGAACCCAGGTGAGCAACTGCCCCACCGCTTGATGCGCCGCGCCGTCAAAGCCGCCGGTGGCCGCTTCGGGCTGGGTGACGGCAATCCGTTGGGGGGCTTCGGCAACGGCCGTTTGTGCCAGTGCCAACCCCTCGGCAAAATAAGCTGCCCGTTCGGTGGGGGTAGTAAACGGCCGTTTCTCCTCCGCCACCATCACGCTGCTCTGCGCCGCCGCCGCCGCCTGCCCCAGCGACCCCACCGCCGCTTGAATCGCCTGCTGTGCGGCAATGGCATTGGTGTTGTTGGGAGCTTGGGTCAGGTCAAGAACGGCTGGTTCGGCAGGCTCACCAGCCGCCACCCGCTCACCAAACCCGGCCGGAATCCGCAGCAACGCCGCGTGTTCATTGTCGCCAAACCGCGTTTCCGCTTCCGCCGCCGCCACCAATTCCGGCCGCACCGTTTTGGAAGCCGTCAGCAAAGCCAGCAGTTCATCCGCCATCTCGCCGCTATCCTCATTCACCACCAGCACCGGAATCCGGTTGTCGCCATCGCCGCCAAACTGCGCCCCGCCGAGAATGACCGTAAACAGCAGCGGCAAAACCAAAAAGAAAAGCAGTTCCGACCGGCTTGAAAAGCGCACCCGTGCATCTTTCCACATCATTGCCCAAATTTTTTGCATCATCATCACCATTTTAGAGATTGGAGATTGGAGATTGATGAAGGTTCGCAATCTCCAATCTCTAATCTCTCTCATGCCACCGCCCAACGCCGCCGCAGCATTAGCAATGCCGCGCCAAAAACCAGTGCCGTCATCAACAGCAGTGCCAGCACGGGCGTGACCACATCGGCCAGCGTGCCGCCGGTTGCCAGCGACAAAAAGCCGTCCATGGCCCAGGCATGAGGGGTAATTTTACCCGCCGCTTCCAGCAGCCCGCCCATTTGCGCCGTAGGGAAGAAGGTGCCGCCCAAAATGCCAAAGAGGAGCATAACGGCCGTTCCTGCACTCCCCACCTGACCCGGCGTGTTGGACAACGAGGCCACCAGCAGCCCCCAGCTTGTGGCCGCCAGCGCCACGGCCACAATCAGCAGCGCCACGCCGAGGCCGTTGCCCCAGCGCAGTTGAAACAGCAGCGTGGTTGCCACAATCAAAATGGTAACTTGCGCCACGCCCGTCAGAAAGGTACCTACCACTTTGCCACCCAACACCTGCGCCAGCGAGGTGGGGGAAACGAGCAACCGCGACAGCGTGCCTTGCTCCTGCTCCTGCAAAATGGAGCGAGCGCCGATGGTGACGGTATACATAAGGAAGAAAATTGCCATGCTGGGAGCGAAAAAGGACAGCACGTTAAAGCCGCCGTCGCTGCTGCCGCTGGCGGTGTGGGTGTCAATCACAATGTTGGCGGCTGCGTCCTGGCTGTTGCCAAAGAGGTCATTGCCGATGGCAACGGCCGTTTCTTCCATCTCATCCATCTCCACCAACCCATTCGTTGCCAACTGGGTCATCGTCACCTGCATCGTCAGTTGGTTGCGCTCCACCCGGTTGACAAACTCTGTCACCACCGCCTCGACCACGCTGGCTCCAATCGGCCGGCCGGGGTTGGCATACACCTCAATGGGCATCGTCGCGCCCGTTTGCCCTGTGGCGCGGTCGGGGAAGATGCTGGCGCTAAAGCCGGTGGGAACCAGTACGGCAGCGGCAACCGCGTCATCGTCTACCTGTTGGCGGGCGGTTTCGGTGGAAACGGCCGTTTGCACCACCAACAAATCCGCCAATTCCTCCGACTGCATCACATCGAGCAAAAAGCCGCCTAGCTCGCCCTCGTCCTCATTCACCAGCACCAGCGGAACAGGGTCAATCCCGTTATTGCTGCCGTCGCTAAACGCCCCCGTCACCGCCCCCATCCCCAGCGTCAGCACAAACGGAGCCGCCAGCATCATAATCAACGCCGCCCGGTCGCGGAAGGTGACGATTAAATCTTTCCAGCCTATGGTTAGTAGTTTGAGCATGTTGTCTCCCATTGGCAGTAAACAGTAATCGGTAATCAGTCATCAGTACTGAACACTGATAACTGATAACCGATTACCGATTACTAGTCTCTCAATGCCCGCCCCGTCAAATGCAAAAAGACCGCTTCCAAATTGGGTTCGGCGATGTCTACGGAGCGGATGCGGAGGTTGTGGGCGTTGGCAATGGCAACGACATCGGGCAAAACGGCCGTTGTTTCCGTCACCCCCAGCACCAGTTCATCTGCCAAAGTCGTCACCTGTAGCACCCCATCCACCCCTTCAAACAAAGCCGCCTCCCCATTCATAAGCTGCCCTTCGCCAAAATGGAGCCGCAGCGTCTCCTGCTGCCCCACCAGCCGCGTCAGCTCTTTTTGCGTCCCCAGGGCAATTAGCTTGCCGTGATCCATAATCCCCACCCGATCCGACAATTCTTCGGCCTCCTCCATGTAGTGGGTCGTATACAGCACCGTCATCCCCTGGTCGCGCAGTTCCAGCACCATATCCAAAATGCGGCGGCGGCTCTGTGGGTCAATCCCCACCGTTGGCTCATCCATAAACAGCAGTTGCGGTTTGTGGAGCAGCCCGGCGGCAATGTTGATCCGTCGCTTCATGCCGCCGGAGTAGCTGCCCACCCGGTCATCGGCACGGTCACGCAAATCTACCTGGGTCAGCACCTCCTCCACCCGCTCCTTGAGCGCCCCACCGCCCATGCCATACATCCGCCCCCAAAAGTGCAAATTTTGCCGCGCCGACAGGGCATCATAGAGGGCAATTTCTTGCGGCACCACGCCGATGGCTTGTTTGGCTGCCTGGGGGTCGGTGAGGAGAGAACGGCCGTTAACCACCACCTTCCCCGAGGACGGCCGCAGCAGGGTACTCAACATCGAAATTGCCGTCGTCTTGCCCGCCCCGTTTGGCCCCAGCAGGCTAAAAATCTCGCCGCGCACCATGCAAAACGACACCCCCTGCACCGCCTCAAAATCACCAAATCGTTTCCGTAAATCTTTCACCGTCAAAATTGGTTCTGCCATCGTTTTACCTCAAATGGTCCTATAGAAATTCGTGGGTTGACGTGATGCGTGGTGCGTCAAAAAGCCCATTAGCCACGCACCACGTACCACGCACCAAATTTATCAACTTCATGAAATCCAACAGAACCCGCAAATTTAAAAGCAGGCTCATCATACCATGCCCCCCCTGCCATCTCATGTCCCAAAGGTCATAACCTGGTCATGTTTTCACTGTGACCTGGCTCGTCAACGGCACGGCTTGTTGCGTTGGGGGTTACGAATGTGTTAGAAGAAAGGGGGGATTTAGGGGAATTAACGGCCGTTTGTGCCGACTTTCACACGTATGTAGCGGGGTTGAATGGGGTGGGGTGGGGCATAACGGCCGTTACGAATCGTCATCCCCTATCCAACTGTCATAGCCATCTTCAAGCATATGGTAACGCCCGTGCGCCCAACTGTAAAAACGCTGCCACGTCGTCAGAACCGTCTCGGTTCCTGCAATTTTCACCACAACGCCCGCTTCCACAAGACGACGTATCTCCCGCAGCTCACTGACCAGGGATCCCCAGCCAGTAGGCCGCTGCCCCAAGGCTCCCATGTCTTCCCTTTCCTCATACAATCCATCCAATGCCTTGAGCATTTCAAGCGTGAGGGCATGTTCTTTGATGGGAATATGAATGGTGACGCCGCTTTCGCTAAGCGCCAGCATAAAGGTCTCATGACTTTCAAACAGCTTGACAACAAATGCGTCCTTGAAACCAAACCAGGGTGTCGGCCATCCATGAGATTTAGCCCAGCCTTTTAGCTCTTTAAGGTCGGACAACTGAATTTGCGTTCCCCCTTGACGATGCAATTGATGCACTTCGAGAAAACTATGATTCTCCAGAGTCACCCTTTGCTTGGCCCAGGCAGGGATGTCATGTCTCATTTTAATTGTTTCCATCTCATCAATCCCTCTAACCATAGGCCTCAACCAACCTGAAAAGTAGAGTCTCAGTTCACAGGCTTCCCAACGCACTCCTACTTGAACGCTAATAATGATGGCGCAATTGAGCTATGAGTAAATCATCAGCGACAACTTTGTAAACAATACGGTGTTCTCTGTCTATACGCCGAGACCAATAACCAGAAAGTCCAAACTTGAGTGGTTCCGGTTTGCCTGTTCCTGAATAAGATGTGCGCTGAATATCTTTGATAAGCGCATTGATACGTTTCAGGGTCTTCTTATCTGCGTTTTGCCAGTACAAATAGTCATCCCAGGCGTTTTCAGAGAAAATCAGCCTCATTCAATTAGCCCTCGTTCTGTGCCGCGACCACTTTCCAGTTCAAGGATTGACTCCATCAAACGCTTGGCATTCTTAGGGCTGCGTAACAAATAAGCAGTTTCCTCAAGCGCCTGATAATCCTCCAAAGATAGCATGACAACAGAACGATTGTTTTGTCGAGTCACGATGATAGGTGTATGGTCATCACAAACTTGATCCATTCTTTGGGCTAATGTCTGGCGAACGACCGTGTAGTTAATAGCTTCCATTTCACTTTACCTCCAGAAGATATGTACAGATAATTGTACGCCTTTCTTGTAGATAAAACAAGAGTAAAGAATAGACATTATCGGGAATAAAAACAAATCATGACACAGAGTTTCCCAGAGCTAAAAAGGAGTTTCACAGAGGGAAAAAGAGGAGTTTTTTAACATAAGTAAGCACCCAAAAATAAGTTAGCACTTTGACAATTGAATATCATCCGAACAACGACGGGGTTTGATGATGTAATTCCAATTAGGACGAATGAACCGCCGCTGCAAGTTGATAGCGGCACGTTGTTCAGAAAATACTTTCTTACCCTTCTCAAAAGTGCGCTGAACAAGAAAAGCCTTCACGGTCAAACCTGTCTCGGTGACAGTACCCCGAATGTAGTTGAGCATGGTCGCAAAAGTGCGAAGCGGCTTACCTGCCCAATTGCGGGAAATCTGACTGAAGAGACGATACTCGACTGGGTTCCATTTGGAAGCACCAGTAGGATAATGACAAATCAGCACCTCGATACCAAATTGGTCAGCTAGTTGTGCTTGAACTTGCTGTTTCCACAGCCAATAGCGGCCGTTATTCCCCACCACCCCACCTGCCGTCCCACAAAATAGTTCCGCTCCCGCTTGGCCGGATCCAGCGCATCCACCGGCGCATCATAAAAATCATTCAGGGCAAATGCCAGCCAATAGCCCGCACTATACGCCCCCAGCAGCAGCACCGTTTGCGGCGACACCGCCTCATGCACCAGCAGCATCACCATGCTAATAATCAGCGCCGTCCCCACGCATCCGCATGATTTAGCAGCAGCTTACTAGTCGGATAAGCCACCAGCAACTACCGCAACGATTCTTTCCACATGCGTGGCTTCTCTGTTGTCCGCACCATTAAACAATCGCCCCGTCATTAAGGTTAGCAGTCTTTATAATACGTAAACAGTTTGCGGACAACTTTAAAACCGACTTGCTCAAACACATGCCGCGAAGACGTAAACTCAACTGGAATCCGATCCCCAGACGTACCTGGATGATTAGCCCCGACCCAGGCTTCCACCATTCCCCGCTGCCGTAGCTCCCATAACCCTGCAACCATCAACGCCCGTGCCAGACCCTGGCGGCGATAAGCGGGGCGTGTTCCAATTGGCTCAAACAACCCCACCTTGTTGCGCTCGTCCACCCAGCAAATACCACCCGCCGCCCACTCCCCATCAGGAGCTACAATCACCAAATCCAGCGTCGAATCATAACCAGGCATCTGCCTGGCGCGGCGATATTTGATCATGGCTTCATCAAGCGTTTTGCTACTGTAAGGCAGGAAGCTATCACGATGCAAGGCCGCCCGACAGGCCACCTCACCTTCGCCAGCAACGTGGCTCACCCGAAAGCCAGACGGCAACAGCAGCTCCGGCAGTGGCTCCAACAGTGAACGCCGGTACTGGAGCATATAAAAGTCATGTTGCCCGCACCCTTCATCAGTCACTTGCTGAATCATTCGCCAATCATCGCTGGCAACTGTCTCCCAAACCCGGCACAGATCATCTCCATCTGCCAAAAACATCTCTCGCACTCTGTCAATAGCCCAAGCGCGAATCTCCAGCTTGAGCGCAAAGGGGTCCGTCGCATGAGGATGAACGATGACTGTTATTGCATCGTCGTCGGTGATGCCTAACCCCACATCTTGCCCCACCGCATTTTGCCAAAAGCACCAGTTAGTCGCATCCAACACCGAAGCTGAATTATGTAACATCCATTGTAAATCACCGACATGTGGGTAATCACCGAGCGCATCATGGACACGGCAGTCAGCGACAAAGGCTATAGCACGAGTTAACAAAGCGGTCATAACGGTACTCATATCATCCCCGCCAAACTCGCTCCCCTTCATCGTGCGACGGGGCAGGGAAAGAAATAAGGGCAATACGCCACGGTGTTAGCTTGAGCAGCCCGCAGTTTTCGTCACATTGCCCAAATGTTAACGCCGGGTCATAGCCCAACGGTTCTGGCGTTGTTTTAAATTTATCCCAAATACGCTCCTTCTGGGCATGTTCATCCACCCATTCCGCCATGCAATCAGCATAAACAGGTTTCATCGGATCAGCAATGTAAGCTAGGGAGATGTGGGGGCTTTGCGCCAGGTGCTTGCTTTTATGGGAATAGCGGTGGGTTAACACCCAGCCCGTTGCCCCCTCCCAAATGGGATGGAGTATACGAGAGCGTGGGCGTTGCTGCCGGTCTACAGTAGCAGCACTACACAACACATAGCGGTGAACCCGTTCGATAAATTCTTGTTCAATGTCGGCAAAGTTCTCAATCTGCATGGGAACTCCTATAAAATGTAGACGCGAGGCCTGCCTCGCGTCTACATTGTGCCAAGGATTAGGTATAAGCAAGATATTTTCCGACGTGCTTTGGCAGCTTAACCTCAAATTGAAGCTGTAGGCCGGCCGCTTCAAACATGTCTACTTGCTGCTCAAATTGCTCGTTTGTCTGAAAAAGATAGCCATCGAATGTCCATTCTTGCGCCAACCACGGGCGTAAGGTGTCGAGCAGCCTGCGATCCATCCCCTCCACCAATCGTACCTGCCGAATCCAGAATAGGACAACGGCTTCATAATCTGCCCAATCTGTATCACCCATTGGCGTTGTTTCGGCCTGGGACAACCAGCGTGCCGTCAGCGGGTTGATGTAGATGCAGCCGAGACATTCCGTTTCTGTTGGATTCATTACCGTGAACGTGAATGATTCACGGTTGATATGCTCACGCTCGTGTCGTTGTAAATCTTTGAGATTGCCAGCTAATGTAAAATCGTCGGCCGGCCAGGTAGATTGTTCCCACTTCCACAGAAATTCTCTGCTTTCCATCACGGCCGCATAGTCCAACTCGACATCGGTTGCCCGCAACGGCCGAATCAACCATTCATTTGTCACAAGTCCCTCTGGGATCGTCGCATTTTCGTTACCAAATACCATCTATTTTATACTCCAAGAAATCAAGCAAAAACACCTGACAAGCTTCCAAGGGGTGTATTTCAGTTTGGGGGCAAACTTAACAAGTTTGACCTAATCTTTAACTGCGTAGATGGGAAATCCAGTGTCATTTCGAGGTCCTCCGAGAAATCCCGTTCTCATAGCCGCCATTTGAGCAGGATTTCTCCTCGAAGACATGAGCCTGCCCTGAGGCTGCCGAAGGGTCGAAATGACAATTCTTGGCTGAGAAATTGGCTTGCGGAGAGGTGAGTTTATCAATGCCCCAAAACTGAAATGCTCCCCTTCCAAGGTCTTCATACACGCGGTTTCGCTTCATAAGGCTAACTACCTTATACTGGTAAGCATGACAATCATCAACAAATATAGTTGGCTTAAGGGTGCCGCCGTAGGCATTGGCGTTCTTCTAGTACTCACCTTGATTTGCATGGTGATCAGTCTCATTGGCAGCGTGGCCGCGATCCGCCAAACCGAGCCGTACCAACACAGCGTTGACTTGGCAATAAACAGCCCCAAAGTACACCAAGCATTAGGTGAACCGGTTACGGCAAGGCGGTTTCCGCAAGGAACTGTCAATTCTGCCAATGGAGGCGATGCCGAACTGTACATTCCAATTCATGGGCCAGACGGTAACGCCACCATTCGCGTCAACGGCACAAACATCAATGGCTCGTGGAAGTATTATGCCATCCGCGTAGATACAGATCGTGGCGAACACATCAATCTGCTAGAGCCATAGCCTCACCGGCAACCCAAGCGTAGAGGCGAGGCATGCCTCGCCTCTACTTAGCCTGTTATACTGCCAGAGAAAGGTTGGTGTCATTGCCATTTGCGGGGGCAAGCTCTAAGCCATATGCCTCTGCCTTCTCCTCGCGGAACTGCTTGGTGTACAGGTTGTAATAGTGCCCACGCTGGCGAATCAACTCCGCGTGCGTCCCCATCTCCGACACGCCACCGTTTTCAATCACCAAAATGCGGTCGGCATTTTTGATGGTTGAAAGGCGATGGGCAATGACAAAGCTGGTACGGCCATCCATCAACGTCTCCATCCCCTGCTGAATCAGTGCCTCAGTCAGCGTATCTACCGAACTCGTTGCCTCATCCATGATAAACACGTCAGGTTTTGCCAGCACCGCCCGCGCCAGGCTAATAAGCTGTTTCTGCCCCACCGAGAGCAGCACGCCACCCTCACCCACCTGGGTTTCATACCCTTCGTCGAGGTCAATGATAAACTCATGGGCACCAGCCAGGCGGGCTGCAGCCACCACTTCTTCGTCAGTGGCATCTAAACGGCCGTATCTTAAATTCTCCAGCACCGTACCAGAAAACAGATGCGGCGTTTGCAGCACCATCCCAATGCGCGAATGGATCGAATGCAGCGTCATTGTCCGGTAATCACGCCCGCCAAAACGCACCGTGCCGGCCGATGGTTCATAGAAACGGCACAGCAAGTTAACCAGCGTGGATTTACCCGCGCCCGTCGGCCCCACAATCGCCACCGTCTCACCCTGCTTAATCTCCAGCGTAAAGTCAGTCAAAACCGGCTTTCCTTCTTCATATTGAAAGGTAATGTTGTCAAACAAAATGTCGCCGCGCAGCGAACCAGGATCAGACGCACCGGGTGCGTTAACAATCGTTGGTTTCGTGTCCAGCAGCGAGAAGATACGCTCGCCAGAGGCAATCGCCTGCTGCATCGTCGCATACACCCGCGCCAACTCCTGAATCGGCCACATCATAAAGGTGATGTAGGAAACAAACGCCTGCAAACCACCAATGGTGACAGCCCCATTCTGGAATTCACGCCCGCTGAACCAAACAACGGCCGTTACGCCCACCGCGCTAATCAACTGCACCACCGGCAAAAACAGCGCCGACAGCCACGCCGCCCGGTACGAAGCCTGGTACATATCGCCAGCCAACTCGCCAAACTGCCCCAGATTCCGCTCCTCACGCCGCAGCGACTTAATCACGCGCACACCGTTGATCATCTCGCTGTATGAACTCGTAATCATCGAGTTGAGTTTCCGCACCAGCCGATATTCACGCAGGATATGCTTCTCAAACTGCATGGCTGCCACCGCCAACAGCGGAATGACGACAAGCGTCACCAAAGCCAGCCGCCAGTTAATCCACAGCATAAAGCCAACGGCCGATATAATGCTCATCACCGCCCACATGATGTCAAGGAAACCCCAGGAAACAAGGTCGCCCACCCGCGTCGGGTCAGACATGGTGCGCGACATCAGCCAGCCGGTAGTGGTACGGTCATAATAGGAAAGCGACAGCTTTTGCATGTGGGCAAACATCTGCTTCCGCAAATCGTACTGCACCCTATGACCCAGCGTTCCAGCCGACATGATAAACAGGTAGACAAAAACGGCAAAAAGCACAAACAGCAGCATATATTGCAGCGAAATGCTCCACACGGCCGTCATATCACCGGGAATAATCCCTTCATCAATGATCCGCTTGGTTAGATAAGTCATGTATGATTCCATCAGCGAAACCATACCGATCCCAACAATAAACCCCAGCATCAACGGCCAATGGTTCCACCCGTGGCGAAAAATTCGCAGGATAGTCCGGCCGTTAAAGCTTTCGGTAAATTCTTCTTCTTCATAGTAATGATCAGACATTTTCTTTACCATTATCGGCAATCGGCAATCGGTAATCGGTAATCAGTAGCCAGCCAACTTGCACTGATTACCGATTACTGTTTACTGATTACCGATCACCGGCTACCAACCATTGCATACCCATTCTGATACCCGTCAACCGCCGCCAAATCTTCTTCCAACTCTTCTTCAATTCGCGCCTGCAAATCGTAAATTTGTTGGTAGATACCCGGCTTGTCAACCAGATCATCATGCGTGCCGCGCTGGACAATACGGCCGTTTTCCAGCACCAAGATCAGATCGGCCGTCATCACCGTTTGGATACGGTGGGCAATCACAAAGGTCGTCCGGTTCTGCATCAGCGTCAGCAGTGCCGACCGAATCTCCGCCTCCGTTTCCGTGTCCACCGACGACGTAGCATCGTCGAGGATGAGGATGCGCGGGTTAATCAGCAGCGTCCGCGCCAGCGTCACCCGCTGCTTCTGCCCGCCAGAAAGCGTCACACCCCGTTCACCCACCACCGTGTCATACCCCTTGGGGAAACTCATGATGACATCATGCACCGCCGCCGCCTTCGCCGCCGCCACAATTTCCTCCTGCGTCACCACCCGGCCGGCGCCATAGGCAATGTTGTCGCGGACGGTGCCAGAAAAGAGAAACGGCTCTTGCATCACAATGCCAATCTGCTGCCGCAGTTCCTGCCGCCGGTACTCCCGCAGTTCCACGCCGTCGAGCGTAATAGAACCGCCGGTATAATCGTAGAAACGGGGCAGCAGCCCCACCAACGACGTTTTGCCCGACCCTGTGCCGCCCAGCAGCGCCACCACCTGCCCTGGCCGCACCGCAAAATCAATGTCGTGCAGCACTGGCGTATCGGCATCATAGGCAAAATCAACGTGGCGGAAGACAACCTCACCGCGCAGCCCGTCTGGCCCCGGCACAACCGTACCCTGTTCGGCCAGCGGTTCCCGCGTTTCGCGCATAATCTGCTTGATGCGGGTAAAGGCCACGTCGCCGGTAGAAATATCGGCAATAAGCCGACCCAGGTTGCGAATGGGCCAAATGATTTGGCCGAGAAAACCAGCGTAAGCCAAAAAGGCACCGACGGTGATGGTTCCCTCAATCGCCATCTGTGCGCCAATGTAAAACCCGGCAATCATTTGCAGCCCGGTAAGAACATCGGTGCTGGGCCAGAAAATGGCGTGCATTTTGGATAGCCGCCGGCCGCGCCGGAATTTTTCGTAGTTGTCGTCTTCAAATCGCTCCAGTTCATACTCTTGCCGGGCAAAAGCCTTGACCACGCGAATGCCGGTCAGGTGCTCTTGCAGCCGGTTGGATAAGACGGCTTCTTGTTCCTGGAAGGCATCAAAGACCTCGCCCACTTTTTTGAAGAAGTAGACGGCGATGATGAGGACGATGGGGATAATGACGATGGAGTAAAGGGCTAAACGGCCGTTAATCGCCACAATCGCCACAAAATTCACCGCAAACATCAGCACAATCCGCCCAATCCCCACCCCCTGCTCGGCAAACAGCTTCCGCAGTGCCTCTACGTCCGACGTAGCCCGCTGTAACAGTTCACCCGTCTGCTGGTTGTCGTGGTAGGTAAAGCTCAACCGCTGAATATGGTCATACAGATAATTTCGCACCTCCAGCGCAATTTGCTCGGCGGCATAGGCGGCCAGCCGGCCGCTGGTGAAGGTAAAGCCGCCTTGCAGCAGTGCCAGCCCCACAAAGCCCAATGCCACCCAGGGCAACTGCACCGCCAGCGTCTCGCTGGGCAGCACGGTGTCAACAAAGTAGCGCAGCAAGTAGAAAATACCTGTTTGCGCCAGGGCAGCCAGACCAAGGGCAATAACGGCCGTTAAATACAACAACCGATGCCCCGTCAACAGCCGCCAAAAAGAGATCAATCGGTTTTCAACAACAGTTTCCTCTAAGTTTAATGCTTGCTTACTCATGTTCAGTGATCGGTAATCAGTAAACGGTAAACAGTAATCAGTTGTGGTCACTGATTACTGTACGCAAAGCGGTCGTGAAACGACATTACCAATTACTGATTACTGAATAAAAGATCGGGAAACAAAAAAAGCCACGGGACACAAGGGACCCCGTGGCTTGGTGGTGGCTGAAATAAAAAAGCCACGGGGCAGAAAGTGCGCCGTGGCTGAACAGACTTAGGAGATTAACTCAGCAAAATCAGAGCCATTGGCGCGACCAGGCAGCAGACAAGGCAAAACGCCCCCGGGAGGGGGTGCCACCGCTGAATGGATTGTTCTTATTGATGATCAACATTTGCGCCATTTAACTCCTTTTAAGATTTTGCTTAACGCTTCGCAACTATAACAGATGAACCAAACCCCGTCAACCCTCAAAATTTACCAAAATGCCACCTTTTTCTTTATGAATCACTATTAGAAATACACTTATTGAACCCGACGGGCTGCAAACTTATCCCAACCTACCAGCCACTACACGCGCTCAAACGGCCGTAAATATCGCCATGTCACCACCCCCGCCGCCAGCAAAAACAATGCCCCCAGCCCAAACGGCACCGTTGGAGCCGCTCGTTCCCATAGCACACTGCCCAGATAGGGAAACGGCGTGGTAAACAATGACAGTGCCGTGCTGAACAGCCCGAACGTCAGCCCCAATTGCTCCGGCGGGGTTGCCTTAGCTAAGAAAGCATCAAAAGCGGGGTCGCCCATACCAAAGGCGATACCCGTCAGGGCAAAAAAGAGCCAGAACATAGGTATGGATGTCAACCAAATGAGCAGCAGCAGCCCAACCGCATGAATCCCGCCGCTGACCGCCAAGGCCACGGTTGCCCCCCAGCGGTCAGCCAAGCGGCTGCCAAACCAGCTTACCAGTAGGTAAACAACAGCAAAAAAGGAGAACAAATACCCAATTTGGGCTTCGCCAAGACCGTTGGCCTGCATGAGCAGCGACTGCAAGTTGTCATAAAGTTGAATGCCCATATCACGCAATGAATCGGTGATAAGAAGCCAAGTCAACAGCCCGCCCGCCACCAGGGCAGCAGCCAAACCACGAAAACCATCATGCAATCGGGCAACCTGAACGTTTTCCCAGCGATAAATCAGTCCCATGCCGGGATAAATGCGTAAAAGGGTGGCAACGGCCGTTAATCCCACCCCCACCCAAAACAACAAGCGCAGCTCATACCGTTCCGCCAGCCAACCGCCAAACGCCGGCCCCACAATTTGGCAAATCGTAAATAGCCCATTGACCAGCCCATACGTCTGCGCCATTTGCCCTGGCGGCGCAGCCTCGGCAATATACGCCTGAAACGATGGGCCTACTACCCCCCGCCCTAAAGCCATCACCACCGCCGACAGCAACAGCCATTGCCAACTGGGAGCCAGTGCAAAACCTAGCGTGCCCAGCATGGTAAATATCGCCCCCAACGCCACCGCCTGAATCCGGCCAATGCTGTCTGAAAACCAACCGCCCAACGGCCGCAGCAGTGAGGCCGACAGCGTGTGGACAGTAAAGAAAAGCCCTACCTGAGTAACGGTTCCCCCCAATTCCAAGATAAAAAGGGGCATAAACGGAAGACTCATGCGGCTGGCGGTGTTTGCCAGAATGGTAGAAAAAAGCAGCAGCTTAAGATCGCGGGGAAGTTTCTGCCACATAGCTGTTACCTAACCACCTACTAAATTGCACCAACGCAACAACAGCTTGCGCTTACCCGGCGACAAATCACGGGTGATAGGCATGGCGACACTGCTTTCGGCCAACGCCTCGCTCACCATCGTCTGAATGATAGATGCCCGATGTTCAATGGCAAATTGGTTATTAAGCGGGAAGCCTTGAATAGACATGGCCGGATAAAGCAGGTAAAAATAGCGGAAGATGTGGTGGTAAATAAACGGCCAGGTTAGCCCCTCATCCGGCACATCATCGTAATTGTCCTGTGGAAAGACGCGGACGTTGGCGTAGCTGGCGTAGATGTAGTCAACGGCGGTAGGGTCAGGAACGGCCGTTTCCTCACCCACCACAAACAGCACCATCCCAATCCCCGGCCGCCGCGCCGTCAACCGCACCGTCAACTCCCCACCCGCTGGCACCACCACCGTTTCCGGCATCTCCAGCAAATAGTCATCCGGCTCCAGCCGCACAAACTGCTTATTGGGCATGGGGTCGTCTGGCGACGTGGTGGACGACAGCACCCGGTCGGCATATTGCCCCAACCACAGCGTCACCGCCTCCTGCGCCAATTCCCCCCGCCGATACACCCGCACCGCAAGCGCAACCGTGTCGCCTATTTCAGCATAGGTAGCGCGGTTGTCGGTAACAACCAGCCAATCGTCATCACATTCGGCAATCAGCGGCGTGTGCGGGTCATCATCGCCCAGCAGCCTAAAGCGACCATTTTTCAACATATCGGCCGTCACATCGGCCGGCCACGGCAGCTCCACCACCCCCGCACTTTGCTCATAGGTAGCCTGGTCATAAGCAACCGGGCCAATGTAATGGCTATCCAGCCATAGCCCCACCTTTCCCAAATCCACCTTATGGTGCAGCCCGTTAATCTCGGGAAACGTTGCCAGCAAATCCAGCACAATTTGGCGGCGCGGCTCATCCACCGCCACCATTGCCGCCCCCAGGGGAAATGTCACCTTGGTCTCCCCCGCGCTGGCCTCACCCTTTGCCACCCCTTTGTATGGCTGGGTATCCTGCGTCCCGGTCTGACAGTTCACCCACACCGTCCGCTTGTTGACTGGCAGCAACCGCCGCGCCACCGGCAGCGAAGCCACTTCATCCCCCTGCCACACCCCAATCGTCCCCACCAGCCCACCATACGCCGGGTTTGCCACATAATCCCCCTCGGCAAACCGTTTAGCCAATTCGGCCATGCCAATGTGGGGAAACAATGCGTAAACCGCAAAACAAACGACAATCCCTTTGGCTTGGGTGGCGGCAGTGGCAAGCTGGTTCAAGACGGGAATGTCAGTTTGGCCGATGCTCCACGACCCATTGGGCAGCACAAATTGCCAAATGCAGGCGGTGGGAGCGAGGGTAAAGCATAAGTTGCGCCACTGTGTGACCCAGCGGCTATGCCCCACCGACCCCCACCCGGTTAGAAGCTGCACCCCAGCGGCGGTGGCAAGCTGGAATTGACCGGGGTAAAGCTGGGTGGCATAGGAGCCAATGGGGTCGAGGTCGGCCATGGTGGCAAAGGCAACATCACCAAAGCGGTTGCCTAAGATGGCAACGGTTGCCCCGGCCAGCGGGTCGCCGTCGGCAGCTAGTTGGAGGGGGCCGGTTTGTGGTTGGTAGCTGGTAACGGCCGTTTCCTCAAACGCCACACTCCCATCCCCAAAATAATTCCACCCCGCGTTCAGTTGCACCCCACCGCCAACCGGCGTTGTTTGCATCAGCCACTGCCGCCACGCCGCATCGGTCAACGCCTCCGGGTTCAAAATCCCAATTTGCACCGCGTCCACATTATTGACAATATCATCATTGTTGGCCGTGGGCGGGTTGGCTTTGAAAGTGCCTTTGAAATGAATTCGGGGAACAGAAAGATGTGTCATAGCTTTCATGGTACGCGGACGAACACGGACGAACACGGAAAAGAGAGTGCTTCTCCGCGTTTGTCTGTGTTTGTCCGCGTCCTATTTGGCCCGGCGCAGCGACCAGACATAATCAAGCGGCTTAAATTTGCCGTTGTCAAACGGCGGCGGGTTGCCCACATACCCCTGCACATTGCCGTGGGCAAAATCCCACATTTCGGCGCGGCTGTTGGCGGCCCCAATCGAAGATTGAGCATGGCAGGTCATGCACGAAGACGACTGCTGGAACTGGGTCTCAATTTGGGTGTTGGCTAAAACCACCGGCTGCTCCCCCAGCATAAACGACCATTGCGAGCCACGCAGTTGGTAATATTGCCACGGCGTTCCGGCCACCTGGGTCTGCATGGCTTCGTTTAGCTTTGCCACGGCGGGCGCAATCGGCTGCAAAACGGGGGCGTTGGTCGTTTGCGGGTTGTCCGCTTGTTCAAACGTCGCCCAAAACCAGTGGGGCTGCACCTTGCTGATGAGGTGCAGGGCGGTCATGCCCAGCGTGGCGCACTGCTTATTGCCGTTGTCGTCGGTATAGCACCCCTCGGTGACGTGGTAACGCCCCGACTGCTGTTCGGCGGCATCGAGAATGCGCCAAATGGCCTTGACTTCTATCGCTTCGGCAGGGAATTCGATGGGCGGGGCGGCGGGGTCGGCAAAAAAGGCGGCTTGCCCGGCGCGGCTGTAGAGATGGCGTTGATTGACGATGTAGTCAAAGGTGGCTTCGTTTTGGTTGACCTGCATGAGGGTGGGTCGCCCTTGTTTGTCGGTGAGTAAACGGCCGTCTATTTCCATATTCGTTTCCAGCAGCGGCGACACAATGGGGCTATTCCACGGCAGCGGGGTTTGCCCAGCGGCAACGTATACTTCGGCGACGTTTTTCCAGGTTTGCCAAACGGCCGTTGCGGCCGGCTTGCCCAGCTTTTGGCTCCCATCCGCCACCCCGCGCTCATCGGGGACGGCCGGCCAGTTCACAAAGAGGAACAAATCCCAGGCAAATTGGTCATATTGGCCGTCGGCGGCGTACTCAGCAAACTGGGGGCGTGGGTCACACGGCTCCTGCGCGGCAAGGGTGCGGCAGTCGGCAGGGGCAACCGCTTGGGACAGGGCTTGGGAAACGGCCGTTTCCTCCATCGCCACCCCGCCACACCCTGTCAACAGCAGCAGCCCCAACCATATCCACCGTCTCGTCACACCCAGCCTCCTAAGAAATGCAGGGGGGCAGGGAAGATTCTCCTCTGCTCCCCTGCTCCCCTACGCTCGCCACCGCAAATCGGCCGGCTCCATTCCCAGCCGCGCCACCATCTCCCAATCCACCGCTGCCTTTTCCTGCGGCGGCACATAGAGCGTCGCCATGCGCGTCACCGCTGCTTGCGGCAACTGCGCCAGCGGCAGCCGTTCAATCAGCGGCGGCAGCGTTGGGTATTTGCTGGCCTCATACACCGTCACCATATGCTCTGGCGCATAAAAACGGAGCAGTTCATCGGTCAGCACTTGCAGCCCCGGTACCAAATCCCCGGCAAAGCGCAAAATGCCCACCGCCCCAATTTGCCACACAATTAGATGGCCGGTTATGTCGGGCTGGCGGCGGCGGATGAGAAAGTCGGTGGCCTCGACGCTGTAGCAGCCGTATTGACCGGGGTCAATACCCAAATCGGCAAACAAACAATCTTCCGCCGACACGCCGGGCAAAATGGTGGCCGGGTAACCCTCACGCCGCGCCTGAGCCACCGCCTTATGCACCGGCATGGCAAACACGCCGGGGTGTCCATACATGACCACGCAAACAGCCTTGCCCTGGCGCACGGCGGCCAAAATCAGGTCACTCATTTCCTGGTAGGTTTGCAACCGTACTTTGTCGGGGTGGTAGAGATGGGATAGAGAAACGGCCGTTTTGTTCAGCCCCCGCACCCATTCCGCCATCACCCCATCATTTAGCACATAAAAAACCTGATCCGCTTGCTCAATATGCGCCTTCGCCTCCAGTGTGATCTGCGCCACTAGCTTCAGCCCCGTCCCCACACAAACCAGCGACCCTGTTCCCACGCCTATTCCTCGCTCGCCATCACCCAAGCATCGTCGGCCTCATCGGTCGTCATCACCCAGGCCTCTTCAGGCGACGTTGCATCAGGCGACATCACCCAACCTTCTGCCGACATCACCCAACCTTCTGCCGACATCACCCAGCCTTCCGGCGACATCACCCAGCCCTCTGCCGACATCACCCAGCCCTCAGATTGCTGCTTGCTCAAGGCATCGGCAAACGCTTGTTTCCCAGCATAACTCTCACGTGCCGCTGCATACAGCCTGGCATCCGCCTCAGACAAACCACTGCTCACCAAATAGGCTATCAACTGCTCACCATTGAGCGAAGCCAAAAGCTGCTGCAACTTGGGATCTGTTGCCGCATGGATTAAAAATGCTTTTAAAGTCACAGATGCTTTCTCAGACATAAAAACCCTCCTACAATCTTGGTTTGTATTTTCACACCCGGCTAAACCAACATCACACAGCATCCCCCAACACACCAGACACAATTTGTTTTAACTCTAAGGTCTTTTTACCTTCCGCTAATTGCAGCAACGCCGCAGATGGCAACATGGCTTGCAATTCTCCCAACTGCTTTTCCGCACGACGGCGCACCAGATAGGAAGCAGCAGGATGCTCAACAACCAGCGTCAACAAGTTATGGGCTTTCAGCAGTTGGCTGTTATCTTTGTTAGATTTCACTACGGCCATGTCCGTGCTGGCTGGCAACGATGAATGGGCTTGTACCAATAGATTAGCCGTATTGGTTAAAGCTTGCAAGATTAAAGGTGCCGCCTCCATGGTTGTTGCCCGTTCCAATGCTTCACCCAAATAGCGACGTGCATCCTCATAGGCACCAGTCATCCGCGCCAGGTCGCCCAAATTTGCCAGCGTATTGGCTAACTCCAGTTCTTCGCCATTTTCCTGATAAATCGTCAGACTGCGATCAAACTGCGCCGATGCACCAGCAAAATCTTGCTGCGCCTGCCTTAATTTACCCAATTGATTGCGACAGTGCGCGACACCGCTGCTGTTGCCAATGGACTCATACAGTGCCAAGCTGCGATTAAACAGCCGTTCTGCGTCGGCCAAATCATTTTCCGCAAAAGCAATCTCGCCTAGCCAACGGGTTGATTCCGCAATCCCCCAATCCTTGCCAGCAGCCTCATACATCTGTAAACAAACTTGCTGCCACCGCTTCGCCTCTTCATAGGCACCCACAATGAACAGAATTTCCCCCATGCGTAGGCCAAGGTTGGCTTTACGGTCGTGATCATCCGTTTGCTGTGCCGCCTCGTAGCTATGGTAGAAGGCATCCTTGGCCTTGTCAAAAATGCCTAGCTGCTGGTAAGCCATGCCCAAAACTTGATACGCATAACTTTGCTCGGCAAAAGCATCCTGGTTTTTCAGCAAATCAACACTCTGCTGGGCCAGATTGGCCGCTTGGTGCAGATCACCTAAGCGATAGCAAAATCCAGCCTGACGTGATAAGACGCGACCATAGACATAGGCGACATTGCTTCCACTGCGGCTGCCTAGCTGGGTGCTATTGGCTAAACTTAAGGCACATAGCTCAAAGGCTTGCAGGGCTTCCTGATACCAGCTTACGAGAGAATAAAAGTTGAGCATACTGTGCAAATATTTGTCAATGAGGGCGATATCGTGATTGACAGTTGCCCAATACCACCCAGCCCGCACATTTTGAATATCGGTGCGAATCATGGTGACGGCCTGCTGATTTTCCTGGGTAGGCCAGCGGCTTTCCTGCCGCTGCATTAAATCGGCATAGTAGGCGGCGTGGCGATGTTGCACAACGGCCGTTTCTTCCCGTGCCGCCAACTTTTCCGCTGCAAACTGTCGCAGCAACCCATGCAGCTCAAATCGGTTGGCATCGGCCTGGCGCAACAGGGATTTATCCACCAATTGCCGCAGCCCCATCAAGGACGCATTCGTAACGGCCGTTCCCGCTTCACGGCTAAAGCCACCCTGAAAGACAGAAAGCTGCGCCAACACCCGCTGCTCCTCTGCCGACAAAAGCTCCCACGAATGCTCAAACACCACCTGCAAACTGCGGTGACGTGGCTCCACATCATAATAGTTAGTTTGCAGAAGTTTTAGCCCCTTGCTCAGTTCCGCCGCAATTTGGCCGCAGGAAAGCATACCAGACCAAGTGGCAGCCAACTCCAAGGCCAGCGGCAACCCTTCACAAAGCTGGCAAATACGCACAATGGCTAACTCATCTTCCCAGCTTTGCCCAATGGGTTGCTCAGGCTGGTTTTGCCGCGCCCGGTCAATAAAAAGCCCCATCGCCTGATACTGACTGGGGTCTATGCGCTTTTGCAGCCAGTCGCTGTCGCTCATGTTGCTTACTGGATAGGGCAAGCCCCCAACGGCAAGCACCCATTCACCGCGCAGGTTAAGCCGCTCGCGGGAGGTGGTGAGGAGTTTAACGGCCGTTGTGCCCCCCAGCAGCACCGCCACCACCTCCGACCCAGCCGCGCCAAGCTGCTCAAAATTATCCAGAATCAGCAACAGTTCCTGCTGCTGTAGATGGTTTATAACCTGCTGTAACGGGTCTTTGCTGCCCCGCAGCACCACGCCTACGGCATGGGCAATAGCCAGCACCATTTGCGCGGCATCATTGATGCCAGCCAGCGGCACATAATACACTCCATTGGCAAACGGCCCCACGTATTCATAGGCAATCCGTTTGCCTGCGTGCAGCGCCAGGCTGGTTTTCCCCGTGCCGCCTGCTCCCAGCAGCGTGATAAGCCGCCGCTGCGGCTGGGTCAAATGGGACAGCAATTGGGCGGTTTCTTCTTCCCGCCCTAAGAAACTATTGGGCAAATTGGGTAAATTGTGCGGCCGGTGTGCGGGTGCCGTTTGGATGCGGTGATAAAGCCGATTGGTCTCCGCTGTGGGTGCAACCCCCAACTCATTTTCCAAAACGGTGCAGCACGTTTCGTAGAGCGCCAGCGCCGCCGAACGGTTCCCCTGCCGCGCCAGCAGCCGCATCTGCTGCTGATATGGCTCTTCGCGCCACGGCTCCAGCCTGGTTTGATGCCTCGCATAGACCAGTGCCTGGTCATATTCTCCCCGGTCTTCGTGATAGCTGGCGAGCCACTGCAAGGCTTGGAGCGCCAATTGATGCAGTCTTTCACGAATAGGAAGTACCCATTGTTCAAAAACGGGGCTGTCGTGGACGAAGAAGTGGGCGAGAAAATCACCGTTGTAGAGGGAAACGGCCGTTTGCAAATTTTCCACACAGACCGCGCACTGTCGTTCAGGTTTGTCACCGTGAGTTGGGCAGGCCGTCAGCAGCTTTTGAAAACGGGTCGCATCAAGCGTGTGCTGGCTTTGGACGTTAAACTGAACCGTCTCCCGCGAAATCAGCAGGAAAGGCGGGTTTGCGTTTTGGTTATCAATTCCTTTTTGCAGTCGGGTAATGGATTGGCGCAGGTTGGTGCGGGCAGTGTCCAACGGTTCATCCGGCCAAAGCAGGGCAACCAGTGCATCACGACGCAACGGCCGTTCCTGCTCCACCGCTAAATAAGCCAGCAACGCCTCAACTTTTGCTGAACGCAATCCGGCAACAGGCACCTGATTTAAGGCTATGTCTAATGAACCTAAAAATTTCAGGGAAAGGAAAGTCATGCTCTAGATTTATCGTGTCCCATTTCATCAACCCTACTCCCCCCACCAATTTAGGCTATGTTGAGTATCGCTGACTACATTGGTTTATACCTTAATTCGACAAAGCACACAACACAAAACCCAGTAACTTCCCAGAACCTTTGCCCCAAATTGCCCTACTTGACCTGCTGAACCAAAGCCAGCGTCACCATTGCCTTTGATACCAGCGTCTGTTTCTCTCCCGCCACAGCAAAGACCGATGACTCGACCACGGTGAGCTGCCGGCCGGGTCGCAGGACATCCGCGCGGCAAAAGAGACGATCAGCAACGGCCGTTCGCAGCAAATTAATCTTAAACTCCACCGTCAGCACCAGCTCATCTACCCTCATCAGCGTGCCCGCCGCCGCCCCCGCCGTATGATCTGCCATCGTCGCCTGCACCCCGGCATGAACAAAACCGTCCTGCTGCCAATGGCGCGGCTCCACCGCCAACTCCGTCTCGCACCAACCGGGGCCACAACCCCGCAGCCGGTACCCCACATCCTGAATAAATCGCGCCGAAACAAAGATGTTGGCCACTCGTGCTTTGTAATCACTATTTTTAACAACAAACATTTTTTGGAGATTGGAGATTGGAGATTAGGGATTGGGCAATCTCCAATCTCTAATCTCTAATCTCATCTAACGTCCCGTACCAGCGTCATCGCGGATGGAGGCCAGGAATTGATTAACGGCCGTTTCATCCCAACCGGCCTCATCGCCCATCACCATCACCATCGCTCCCGACCCGTTCTTGGCCTCAAAAATGCCAAAGATTTGCCGCACCGTTTGCCCGTTTTCATCCGTCCCTTCCAGCGTTGTTAAGACGGCTGGCTTCCCATTAATCACCGCCTGTTCCGTCGCCACCACCGCAAAGGCCACATTTCCCTGTCGGCCGGCCTGCTGCCCAATCGCATCCTGCATTTGCTGCCGCATATCCTCATCATTTATCGGAATCCCGGATGGGAACTGCATCAAGGCCATCATCTGCCCGCTGCCGCCTTCTGGCACAATAAACACCATCCGCATTCCCAGGATTTGTACCCCACCTTCCTCTTTATACCCAGACGGCAGCTCATAATCCACAATCTCCTGCCCCACATCGGCCGCTGCATCGCCCTCTACCACGCTGTCACTTGCCACCCGCGTGACAAACATCGGGATAATCACCATAAATGCCACCGTGATAATACAGCACGTCGCCAACAAAACGCCCAACACAATCAACACAATTTTTGTATTTCGACTCATGACCAAAAGCCTCCAAATTTTATAAAGCTACATGCTTCTGTACGCAAGCAGCAAGCAGCAAGTCGCAACCATTTCCCTACACAAATCCTTAATCTTTTTGTTTCCCCGCCGCTTCCTCGCTATAGTTAGCCCGATGCGAAATAGAGTGTACATAGCTTGCTTGCTGCTGATTTGTCTTTTGGGGCTATCGTGGCGTGGGGGCAAAACGGTCGTTTTTGCCCAAGACCCCGCCAGCGACATTGCCCGCCTCGTCAACGAGCTACGCGCTGGCTACGGCCTGCCCGCCTTCAGCTATAACCCCACCCTGGCCGCCGCTGCCCAAAATCAGGCCAACTGGATGGCCGCCACCGGCATCTACAGCCACACCCAGAGCAACGGCTCCACGCCGCAAAGCCGCGCCGAAGCCGTCGGCTACGTCGGTTATGTTTCCGAAAACATCGTCGGCGGCACCCAGCTTAGCGCCGCGCAAGGGGTTGTGTGGTGGCGCAACAGCGCGGTGCATTTTAATACCATGGTTGCTACTCGCTACACGCAAATAGGCGTGGGCTATGCCTCCGGGCAAGACCAAAACTTTTATGTGTTGGTGGTAGGCAACCCATCTGACCAGCCGCCCAGCCGCCGCCCGGCGCAAGCCGATGCCGCCCCGGTGATGGTGGCCCCCATCATCCTCAGCCCGCCGCGTGAAGACGGCTCCATTGTCCACCAGGTGCTGCCGGGACAAACGTTTTGGGCCATTGCTGCCCGCTATGAAGTGCCGCTCAACGACATCTTCCTTTACAACAACCTGACGGAAAATTCGCTGCTCAAGCCGGGTGACGAACTGCTCATTCGCCTGGCCGAAGGGCAAGCACCGCCGCCAACCCCCACCCCACCCGCCACCCACATTGTGCGCGAGGGGGATTCGGCGTGGTCTATTGCCGCCTGGTACAACATCGGGCTGGCTGATTTTCTCTGGTACAACAATTTGACCGAGGATGACTTTTTGCAGCCGGGTGAAGAGGTCATCATTCGGCTGCTGCCCGGGCAATCGCCGCCGCCAACGGCCACGCCGCTGGTGAACCACGTGGTAGCCGTGGGAGAATCGCTGTGGACGATTGCGGCGCGGCACAAATTAACGCTGGCGGAGTTGCTGGCGTGGAATGGGCTAAGCGAAAATGCTGTGGTGCATCCCGGCGATGAGCTGCGGGTGGTACCCCCGGCCACGCCAACCAGCGAGCCAACAACCACGCCAGTGCCCACCGATGCGCCAACGGCCACGCCGACCTTCGCAGCAACGATGGTGGCAAAAACGGCCGTTTCTCCCACCCCAACCCCCACCCCCCTCGCCCTCCCCGCCACCCCTATCCCCGTCCAAACCGCCAGTGCGCTCAGCTTCTCCCCTATGACCATTGGCATCGGGCTGCTGGTGCTGGGATTAACGGCCGTTGGCGGCGTTGCCATGCTGCTGCTAGGCAAACAAGGCAAATAGCAAAATATTGGAAAAACAGATTTCACCGCAGAGGGCGCAAAGATCGCAAAGATTCAACTTGTTTTCTTCTCTTCCTTTGCGCCCTTTGCGTCCTTTGCGGTTCAAAAATTTTCCAATCCTTGCTTAAAAAATCGCCAACGCCTGCGCCAGGTCAGCAAGCAAATCCTCCACGTCCTCAATTCCGGTTGAGTAGCGAATCAGGCTTTCAGGGATGCCCATCGCCGCCCGTTCTTCGGCCGTGCATTCAACGTGGCTGGTGGTAGCAGGCGGCCCCACGATGGTTTCGACCGCGCCTAAATTGGCAGCGGCGTGCGCCAGCCGCAGCCGGGGCAAGAAACGACGCACAGCATCAAGGCTGTTTTCCTTGAGCATAAAGCTCATCATGCCACCAAACCCGCTCATCTGCTTTTGGGCAATGACGTGGCCGGAGTGGGAAGCTAAACCGGGGTAGAAAACGCGCTCGATGGCGGGGTGGCTTTCCAAAAATTGGGCAATTTGCATGGCACTAGCGTTTTGCTGCCGCACCCGCAAATGGAGCGTTTTCATGCCGCGCAGCAGCAAATAGGCCGCCATGGGGTGAAGCGTAGCCCCGTTGATCTCGCGGTAATGGTACACCTGCTGCACCAACTCCTTGTTGCCGCAAATGACCCCGCCCAGCGCGTCGGCGTGGCCGCCCAGGAATTTGGTGGCACTGTGGAGAACGAGGTCGGCACCGAGGGTTAACGGCCGTTGATTCACCGGCGTGGCAAAGGTATTGTCCACAATCACCGTTGCCCCCACCCGCTTGCCAGCCGCCGCCAGCCGCGCCAGATCCACCACCTTGGTCGTCGGGTTGGTTGGGCTTTCCAGGTAAACCACTTCACACCCTTTGGCAATCTCGGCCTCAATTTGCTCATGGTCAGTGGTGTCACACAGCGTCACGTTGACCTGAAAACGGGGCAAAAACTCGGTAAAAATAACGTTTGTCCCGCCGTAAGTGTCCTTCACCGACACCACCCGCTGCCCCGGTGACAGCAGGGCAAACAGGGCGCTGCTGATAATCCCCATGCCGGTGGCGGCACTGGTGGCGGCCTCGGCCCCTTCCAACTGACGCACCTTTTCTTCAAAGGCATGGACGGTGGGGTTCGTGTTACGACCATAAATGTGGCCTTCTTTTTCCCCTAGTGCCACCGCCAGCCAATCGTCCAAATCACGGTAACCAAAGGAAACGCTATGGACAACGGGCACCTGGGTCGCCCCCTGTAGCAAATAGCTTTCTTCACCCGCCCAAATACATTGGGTGCCTATTTTTGGTGTTTCAATCATGCTTCTTCCATCCTTTCAACGTGTTTTTCCCAGCCAAAAGCAATTTTTAGACAGGATTAACAGGATTTTACAGGATTTTTGAGGCTGATCATGCTTGTGTAGCCGAGCTTTCCAATCCTCGGCTACATCTCTACCGGAGTACCACCTCCGTCCACGCTTCAATCCACGCCTCGCGGTTGGCACTGATGGTGGCAGGGTCTAGGGTGGCGGGCTTGGCGGGGAGTTGGCTAAATTGGGTGAACACATCGGGCAAAACGGCCGTTTTATTGGCCGGGTAAACAAACATATTCAGCGGGATATCCTCCTGAAACTGCTTGCCTAGCATAAAATCCACCAACTGCTGTGCTTCGGCTTCGTGCGGCGTGCCGCGCAAAATGCCGACAAACTCAATTTGGCGGAAGCAGGTGCCGTCGCCTACCATGGCAGCGGTTGGCGCGTCGCTCATTGGCTCGGCGGCAAAAAAGACTTCCGCCGGAGGACTACTGGCGTAGCTGACCACAATCGGCCGTTCGCCGTCCGATGCCGCCGAGAATTGCCCCCAATACGCCTCCTCCCAGCCGGCCGTCACCAGCACGTCGTTGTCCACAAGCTGCTGCCAATAATCGAGGTAGCCATCCTCGCCAAAGGTTGACATCGTTGCCAGCAAAAAGGCCAGCCCCGGCGTGGAAGTGGCCGGGTTTTGCACCACCGTCAACCCCGCATATGCCGGGTCAACCAAATCGGCCAACGTCTGCGGTGGAGCTAACCCCGCTTCTGTAAACCATGCTTTGTCATAATTCAGGCACACATCGCCAAAATCCATGGGCAGCACCCGGTTTTGGCCGTCCAGCTTAAGGCTGTCATCAATGTTTGCCAGCTCCGGCGAGGCGTAGGGCAAAAAAATGTCATTTTCCAGGGCGCGGCTGAGAAAGGTGTTATCTACTCCATAGGCCACGTCGGCCAGCGGGTTGTCCCTGGCTAGGATCGCCTGATTGAGCATCGAGCCGCCATCGCCAGCCTTAAAAACCTCAACCGGTATGCCGGTTTCGGCGGTAAACGCTTCCATCGTGGCGGCACTGATTTCAAAGCTGTCGTGGGTCATCAGGCGTAACGTTACTGGTTCGGCCGACCCGCAGGCGGCCAGCAGCAAAATAACGAGCAACCAACCAAATTTTTTAACTATACAGGTGGTGTCCAAGATAGTTGCCAAGCAGGGTGTCATACCCGCGAACGCGGGAATCCATACGCGACCTAACTGGATTCCCGCTTTCGCGGGAATGACAACGGTATAGTTGTTAAATTTTTTCATCTTCGATCTCCTTATTGCAATAAAAAAGCCACCTGTTCGCGCAGGTGGCTTTGGTTTATTCATCGTCACATTCCTACGCCAGCATTATCTGGATCAGGTTAAACGGTTCGCTCCACGTGTTTTAGAAGCATCTCAGCCTGGTGTTGCCCAAGCTCCCGTGTGTTTACTTATTGTAGGAATTATAGCTAAGGCAGCCATTGCGGCAAATTAACGCTTTTATAAAGAGTATTGCAAGGAAAATTGGCCTTATTAAAGGGAGTGCCAAGAAGACGCAAAACGGTCGCTATGTAATTCGCTCAGAGCGGCTAACATGGCTTGAGCATTGTCACGTTCCCATCCCCTACCTTGGGTTTTGAGGCGATGGTGAACGACTGTATTGATTCCACTTTCCACACAGCCACTGCCAATGGGATAGCCAGCAATACGGTAGCGATGGTAAGCCAAACGCTCTTGCTGGTTGTCAACATAACCTAAAGCTGAGGCAACTTGTTCATCCTCAGTGGGTGGGAGTTGATTCAGAGCGGCAATGACACCTTCTGTATCCCCTAACCAGAGCGCATCTAACTGGCAATTAACCCACTGCCGTCGTCGGTCAGCTTGCGGGAAATAATGGCTACCGATGAACCAGATTTTCTCTGTGAGATGATACCAGTCAACAATTTGCACAACATCAGGAAAGTTTTCTGTCGTAATCCGTTCAATCCAACGCGCACCATCAGCGACGGCACTGACTTTATCGCACTCAGGCACCTGGCGGCGTAACGCTTCTACATATTGATATTGCCCAGCCGTGTCAGCATCCCACAGACCCGCTTGATAACTATGATTTTCAATCATCATCTGTGGTTCATAGGGCGCATACCGTCGGCTGTCTGTTGGCGGCACCAATTCTGCTGCTGTTTTGGGTCGCACGGCAGAGATAACCGTCATTTTCACCTCTTTCCAACCTTCGCCTCTGATGTGAATCATCCCTCCATCACTAGACAGTGTCGCTTGCTTCACAATGGGTTTAACCGGTACTGGCATAGCTGGTTCGGCTCGTAGGGGGTCAAAAACAGCCTCAACCAGTTCTTGCCGAGCTTCTTCCACCAGCCCACCCCACCCTTGTGTTACTTGACGCACACTTTCTCTAGAGATTGAACAGCCCACCGCGTCGCTGACTGCCTCAGCAGCTAGGCCAAACGATTTTCCCATCAGCCCTTGTCGCGTTGTTATTCGCGCCATCCCTCCGCTCCAATGGTCACTTCTCAAGCCCAGCTTCTGATCCAGAGGGAAAAAAAGCTGTCCCTTGACACGGGTTGGGACAGCTATAGTAGGCGCGTTTAAGCCTCGTTTCTCCTTCAACCCCATAAATTGTTTTCTCGAATGTGCCTTTGTATTTCATCTTCGCTCCACATTCATGACACTGAGGCAACTCTAGCTGTTTGCCCTCATCCCGTCCGTTGACAAAGATGGTCAGGCTTCGTCCCATTAACTGCCGCCGACTTTTCCGGGCTTGTTCTTCGATGGCCTCAAATGTCGCTGTCGGATGCTTATCGTACCAATTTTCCATGTCTTCAAACAGTTCTTCGGCATAGCTCATGTAGGCAGCTTTGCGCTCGGCTCGACTCATTATGTCATTCATTTTTTCACCTCTTCCTTTACAACTCCTTCCGCCAAAAAACGTTGCTATACTCGACAATTAAATATTATGACGTAGCCGGTGCCTTGGTCAGTACACAAACGCAAACGATTCCCTCACAAGCATCAGCCACGTTTTATCCTGTTCCTCCCTCTGGAACTTCGTTTACTGGTGCAGCAACTCTAACGGCCTCGCAGAATCTGGCAGTTGTTGTTAATCATGTGAAATCTGGTAGTGGAGACATGCTAATGAGCCATATAGGAATTAACCGCTAATTTTCGGGTAGTCAATTTGCTAGGAGAAGAAAGATACGATATTTATTCTAGCTATCTTTCTTCTCCTTTAATCGATAATGAACAAATTGGTTGATGATGTAGAACTTTTGTCTTTATTTTGCTGTTACAAGAGGTGTTTTCGTAGAAGGGTTTGAAGCATCTGTTTGAAGCATCTGATAGTAGTATATTGTCCATTGGGGGGCGGAGGAAGTTGATTTTGGGGTTGTTATATTGAGCCGTTTCATAAGATTCCCATAAAATCTGTCATTCAATAGGTTGACACCTTGACTGTGTTCTCATATACTACAAGTTCGCGCATCATAGCGTGTTCTTACAACATGCTTTGGAGCCGCAGCGAATGTAACAAAGAAGTACTACAACGAGAAGGGGTGTAAACTGCTGTTGCACCCCTTGTTTGTGGTAGTTAATAAACAAAACAAACACTGTTGGCTAATAGTAGATTTGTCTTGTTGGTGTAAGAGCTTAGAGTTAGGAGCAGGTGAGTAATACATGCCAAAAAGTATAATCAAAACATATGCTCAGACGACGCGCCCAATGGATTTGCCAAGTTTGATTGATATTCAGCTTGACTCTTTTGAGCGGTTTACCAGTGAAGGGCTTGCCGAACTATTTGATGAAGTTTCCCCTATTGAGAGTTTTAACGGCGACCTCAAACTATATTTCCCTTCCAATCGCCCAGAAACCGAGGGGTTTGACCTCAAATACTGGTTTGGTGAACCAAAATACAGCGTGGAAGAGTGCGTTGAGCGTGACATGAGCTATGCGGCACCGCTTTATGTGAAGGCGATGCTTTACAGTGCGGATACCGACCAGCCGATTGTGCAGGATATTTTCGTTGGCGATTTTCCGCTGATGACGCCGGCCGGAACGTTTATCATCAACGGTACTGAGCGTGTTGTGGTGAGCCAGCTTATTCGTTCACCTGGTGCCTATTTTGAAATTGAGGAAGAGCGCGTGACCGGCAGGCCGCTTTCCATGGGCAAGCTCATCCCTGATCGAGGCGCGTGGATGGAGTTTGAAACGCGCAAGACCGATTACCTCACCGTCAAATTTAATCGCAAGCGCACCGTGCCAGTGACCTTGTTCCTGCGGGCTATGGCGGCCGTTAATGACGGGCTAGACAATCCGCTTATTGTTGACGGTACTGATGAAGAGCTGTTGGCATTGTTTGAAGATATTGATACCAACGGTGAGCATCTCTACATTCAGGGCAGTATTGAGCAAGAGCCGCTGTGGGACGTTGACAAACCCATTGCCGAGCAAGCTCTCATTGAATTTTACAAGCGGATGCGCCCTGGCGACCCGCCGACCCTGGAAAACGCCGTGCAATATTTGCACGAACAGCTTTTTGACTCGCGCCGCTATGATTTAGCGCGAGTAGGGCGGTACAAGCTCAACAAGCGGCTAAATCTGCAAGACAGTGTGCCGTTAGAGCATCGCACTATCACCCAGCACGACATTGTGCAGTTGGTGCGCCGGATGATTTTGATCAACAACGGCCAGGAAGGGGCGGATGATATTGACCATTTGGGCAATCGCCGCATCAAGACGGTGGGCGAACTGCTACAAGCCAAGCTGCGCGTGGGGCTGCGCCGGATGGAGCGGGTGGTGCGTGAGCGTATGTCCATTCGTGAAAGCGAGAATGTGACCCCCATTGGCTTGATTAATATTCGCCCCGTGGTGGCTGCTATTCGGGAGTTCTTTGGCAGTTCGCAGTTGAGTCAGTTTATGGAGCAAGCCAATCCGTTGGCTGAATTGACCCACAAGCGCACGCTGTCGGCGTTGGGGCCGGGCGGTTTGCGCCGGGAGCGGGCGGGCTTTGAAGTGCGTGATGTGCACCACAGCCACTATGGCCGTATTTGCCCCATTGAAACACCGGAAGGACCAAACATTGGTCTTATCGGCCGTTTGGCAACCTATGGCCGCGTTAACAAATATGGCTTTGTCGAAACGCCATATCGCCGCGTGCGGAATACCATTGCTGGCAATAGTGACGAATTGGTGGGTCATGATGCGTTTCGCAATGTGGTAGACCCCAATACGGGTGAAATTGTTGTGGCGGCCAATGAAACGATTACTGAAGCCCATGCGCAAGCGATTCGTGAGGCGGGGATTGATCAGGTCAGTGTTGTTCCCTATGTGACCGATGACGTGGTTTATATGTCGGCTGATGAGGAAGACCATTACACAATTGCCCAGGCAAATGCCCAATTGGATGCGCGTAACCAGTTTGTGGATGCTCGTGTGTCTTCACGCCGTAACCAGAATTTCCGCTTTACTTCGGTGCAGCGGGTGGACTTTATGGACGTGGCACCACGCCAGATTGTGGGCGTGTCGGCGGCCTTGATTCCGTTTTTGTCGCATGATGATGCCAACCGGGCGCTGATGGGTTCCAACATGCAGCGGCAGGCTGTGCCATTGTTGCAGCCACATGTGCCAATTGTTAGCACGGGGATGGAATTGCAGGCAGCGTACAACTCTGGGCAGGTTGTGTTGAGCAAGGGTGAGGGTGAGGTTGTCAGTGTTACAGGTGACCAGATTATGGTGGTGAGCGAGAATGGGCCGCAGGTTTACAACTTGCGTAAATACAACCGCTCGAACCAAAGCACCTGTATTGACCAACGGCCGATTGTGGTGAAGGGGCAGCGGGTGGAAAAAGGCACCGTGTTGGCCGATAGCTCTTCAACCCAATATGGTGAGTTGGCGCTGGGTCAGGATGTGCTGGTGGCGTTTCTTTCCTGGGAGGGTGGCAACTTTGAGGATGCTATCCTGGTAAGTGAGCGGCTGGTACGGAACGACTTGTTTACCTCGGTGCATATTGAGAAGCATGAAATTGAGGCGCGGGATACCAAGCTGGGGCCGGAAGAAATCACTTATGATATTCCGAATGTCAGTGAAGACGCGCTGAAGGATTTGGATGAGCGTGGCATCATTCGGATTGGAGCTGATGTCAAAGAAAACGACATCTTGGTCGGTAAGATTACCCCCAAGGGTGAAAAGGAATTAAGCCCGGAAGAAAAATTGCTACGTGCCATTTTTGGTGACAAGGCGCGTGAGGTGAAAGATTCGAGCTTGCGTCTGCCGCATGGGGCGCGGGGTAAGGTGGTGGATGTGCAGGTGTTTGACCGCCAGCATGACCGTGACCTTCCGGCCGGCGTGGAGACGATGGTACGGGTGAGCGTGGCGCAGCGTCGTAAATTGTCCGAAGGTGACAAGATGGCGGGGCGGCACGGGAACAAGGGTGTGATCTCGAAGGTCGTGCCGATTGAAGATATGCCGCATTTGGCCGACGGCACGCCGATTGACATTATTCTTAGTCCGTTGGGTGTGCCGGGTCGTATGAACATTGGGCAGGTTTTGGAAACACACCTGGGCTGGGCGGCGCGGCGGCTTGGTTTCCGGGCGGTAACGCCGGTGTTTGATGGGGCCAGTGAGCGTGAGATTCAATCTGAACTTGGCCGTGCCTGGCTGGTTGATCGGGCTTGGGATGTGGCAACGGCGTGGGCTTGGGATTGGCTCAATGAAATTGACTATGATGTAGAACTGCTCAAGGATGACCGGGAAGCGCGGCTGCTGTTTATTACAAGCTGGCTGGGCGATCTGGGATATGATGCGAGCCGTTTGGATGTGGATGTAGATTATGCCCGGCAGTCGGTGGCGCGGGAATGGGTGCGAAGCCGTGGTTGGGATCCTCATGGTATTTTTATTGAACCTGAGGCTTGGCCTGAGACGACAAAGGGGCAGTGGGAACCGTTGAATGATCTGGCGATTGAGGCTTGTGTGCGTGAATGGTTCCAATTGGCGTTGGAGCGGCATGGCAATGAATTGCCGAAAGCGGTTCATGTTGATGTCAAGGCAATGGATTTGGATGATTTGCGTGTTTTGGCGAACCAAATAACGGCCGTTACGCATGAGCCACTGCCGATTTTGGGCAAAGAAAAGCTGGTTGATGGGAAGACGGGACGGCCGTTTGACCAGCCAGTCACCGTTGGTATTCTCCACATGCTCAAGCTGGCACACTTGGTTGAAGATAAAGTCCATGCCCGGTCAACCGGGCCGTACTCACTGGTGACGCAGCAGCCGTTGGGTGGTAAAGCCCAGTTTGGTGGTCAGCGGTTTGGCGAGATGGAAGTGTGGGCGCTGGAGGCTTATGGTGCGGCGCATACGTTGCAAGAGATGCTGACGGTGAAGTCAGATGATGTTCAGGGACGGGTTAAGACGTATGAATCCATTGTCAAGAGTGAGCGTATTGAAGAGCCGGGTGTTCCGGCATCTTTCCGGGTGCTAGTGAAAGAGCTGCAAAGCTTGGGGCTGGCGGTGGAAGCGGTGACAGACAGTGGTGACGTCATTCGTTTTGGCAAGGAAGATGATAAACGGCGTAATAGTGATAATCGCCGTGCTTGGACTGGTGGGATGACAGATTTTCGTTAGTGCAGAATCGCTTTTGCTTTTAGGCTGGAAAACGGCCGTTAAAGTCAACATTACTGTTTGACAAACAAACCCATTGTGGTAGAATTCACATTCGTATGTCTGTTCTATAACATAGGATAACTGACGAAAAACTGTAGTTACCAACAATAAAAGCAATCGACTGGAGGCCATCGAGTTGTAAAACTGTGATGGCCTCCGTTTGTCGAATAGTGGCGGCATCACCTGCCCCCCCCAGTTATTAAAAACGACAATACTTGGGTGAAGCTGAGTAGTTATAAGCTTCAGCGTAGGCGTAGAATCATGCATTTACGTCGAGTAGAATGAGGTAAATGCAGTATCTGTCTCTGTGTCAAATTCGGTTTTGATATGAGACAATGAGATTGTTAGACGAAGAAATTTTTTTAGGAAAAGTGTAGACAAAAAGGGAGAAAAAGCGTGCCTACTATTAATCAACTTGTACGCAAAGGGCGGAAAGCCAAGTCGAAAAAAAGCACAGCCCCAGCCCTGCAATGGACATTTAATTCCTTCAAGCAGCGCAGAACGCGACAACCGAAAGGGGCACCACAAAAGCGCGGTGTCTGTACGCAAGTGAAGACCATGACACCGAAAAAACCTAATTCGGCTTTGCGTAAGGTTGCGCGTGTACGCTTGTCAAATGGTATTGAAGTGACAGCTTATATTCCTGGCGAATCACATAGCTTGCAGGATCACTCGGTAGTCTTGATTCGGGGTGGTCGTGTGAAGGATTTGCCAGGTGTTCGTTATCACATCGTGCGTGGTGCTTTGGATGCAACTGGGGTTGATCGTCGCCGTAAGGGACGTTCTAAATATGGCGCAAAACGCCCGAAGGGCAAATAGTTAGGGGATTGAAAGATGCCAAGACGTTTTAAACCAGAGAAACGGCCGGTCGAACCGGATGTACGCTATAACAATGAGCATGTGTCAATGTTTGTAAACCGTCTGATGCGGGATGGTAAGAAAAGCACAGCACTGCGTGTAATTTACGATAGTTTTGATCTGATTGAAGACCGGGCTAAACGTAGCCCTGTGGAAGTTTTTGAGCAGGCGCTGAAAAACGTGATGCCTCAAATTGAGGTAAAGCCTCGCCGTGTGGGTGGGGCTACCTATCAGGTTCCTGTTCCAGTGGATGGGGAGCGGCAGGTATCATTGTCTATGCGTTGGTTGCTCATGGCGGCTCGGAGCAGAAACGGCCGTTCTATGTCAGAGAAATTAGCGGCTGAATTTATGGATGCCGCCAACAACCAAGGTGCTGCCGTCAAGCGACGTGACGATACGCATCGCATGGCAGAAGCGAACCGTGCTTTTTCGCACTATCGCTTCTAGACCAATTCTTATATTTTAGGTAGGTACTGGAAGACATGAGTCGTCATCTAGAAAAAATCCGTAATATCGGCATTATTGCCCACATTGACGCTGGTAAAACAACAACAACTGAACGCATCCTCTACTACACCGGCGTTATTCATCGCATGGGTGAAGTACACGAAGGAACTGCTACCATGGATCACATGGTGCAGGAGCAAGAACGCGGTATTACGATTACTTCTGCTGCAACAACGACCTCTTGGCTTGATCATCAAATCAACATTATTGACACCCCAGGTCACATTGACTTTACCGCTGAAGTTCAGCGTAGTTTACGTGTGCTTGACGGGGGTGTTGTTGTGTTTGACGCTGTAGCTGGGGTTGAGCCGCAATCTGAAACGGTGTGGCGGCAAGCGGACGAATACAACGTACCGCGTATTTGCTTTGTCAACAAAATGGATCGTATAGGTGCCGATTTTGCCCGTACTATTGGCATGATTCGTGAGCGTCTGAACGGCAAACCAATTGCCATTCAATGGCCCATTGGTCAAGAATCTGATTTTCGGGGTATTGTCGATCTCGTGACCATGCAAGCCTATGTTTGGGATGATGATGACCTGGGAGCAACGGCAAAGGTTACAGACATCCCGGACGATGTGCTTGATGATGTTGAAATCGCTCGTCATGAAATGGTTGAGCTGATCGCCGACACAGACGACGATTTGATGACAAAATATTTGGAAGAAGAGGAGATTACCGTTGATGAGCTACGTGCCGCTTTGCGTAAAGCAACGGTAACAGGTAAGGCAACGCCGGTTTTGTGTGGCACAGCATTAAGAAACAAAGGTGTGCAGCGCGTCCTCGATGCAATTGTTTACTATCTTCCTTCTCCCTTAGATATTCCTGCTGTTCGTGCGACTGTTCCTGGAACTGATGAAGTTGTGTTGCGGCACCCCAACGATGACGAGCCACTGGCCGCGTTGATCTTTAAGATTGTAACTGACCCTTATGTGGGTAAACTTGCTTACTTCCGTGTTTATTCTGGTGTGCTGAAGACGGGTGATTCGGTTATGAACACCAACAAAAACCGCCGGGAACGCATTGGGCGCATCTTGCGTATGCACGCTGATCGCCGTGAAGATGTGACGGAAATACATGCTGGTGACATTGCTGCGACGCTGGGTCTAAAACAAACTTTTACAGGTGATACGCTTGCTGATTCGAGCGAGCCGGTCGTTTTGGAAGCCATTGAGTTCCCCGAACCGGTCATTTCTTTGGCAATTGAGCCAAAGAGCACAAAAGATCAGGAAAAAATGGGGCTGGCATTACGTGCTTTGGCTGAGGAAGACCCCACTTTCCAGATTCGAACAGATGATCAAACGGGTCAGACGGTTTTGTATGGGATGGGTGAACTGCACCTTGAAGTGTTGGTTGACCGTATGCTGCGTGAATTTAAGGTGATGGCGAATGTCGGCCGGCCTAGCGTTGCCTATCGTGAGACCATTACGCGAAAGGTTGAGGACATTGAAGGACGTTTTGTTCGTCAATCAGGTGGTCGCGGTCAATTTGGGCATGTGGTTATCAATATGGAGCCGCTGGAGCCAGGCTCCGGGTTTATATTTGAGAACAAAATTGTTGGGGGCGTTATTCCGCGTGAGTACATTTCGCCTGTTGAAGAGGGGATTAAAGAGGCGATGTCCAGCGGTGTTTTAGCTGGGTATCCTGTCGTGGATTTGAAAGTGTCCTTGTACGATGGCTCCTTCCACGAAGTTGACTCCTCGGAAATGGCGTTCAAGATTGCTGGTTCGATGGCTTTCAAAGCCGGTATGCAGAAAGGAAAACCTGTGCTGTTGGAGCCAGTGATGAAGCTCGAAGTTGTTGCGCCAGAAGAAAACACGGGTGATGTCATTGGTAATCTTTCGGCCAATCGTGGCATGATTGAAGGAATGGAGATGCGAGCTGGCTTGCAGGCTGTAAAAGCACTTGTACCGTTAGCCGAAATGTTTGGTTATGCTACCCGCTTGCGTTCTATGACACAGGGACGTGGTACGTTTACGATGGAGTTTGCTCACTATGCTCCGTTAAATGACAACCTCGCTAAAGATGTATTGAGTGGAAAGCGGTAAAACGCTGTAGTGAGATGGGAACGGAGCACTTTATTCGTTCAAAGCCCCATGTCAACATTGGCACGATAGGTCATGTTGATCATGGCAAGACAACTTTGACGGCCGCTATTACCAAAGTGCTCTCGCTACGTGGACTAGCAGAATTTTGTTCGTTCGATCAGCCTGATGGCTTGCTTGAAGAAAAAAAATCTAACAGTTCAATTGACATTTCATATGTCGAATATGAAAGTGACCAGCGGCACTATGCGCATATAGATTGCCCTGGTCACCGTGATTACGTTAAAAACATGATCGCTGGAGCCGCCCAGATGGATGGTGCAATTTTAGTTGTATCAGCACCAGATGGGGTGAATTTGCAAACCCGAGAGCATATTTTACTGGCTCGGCAAGCCGAAGTTTCATCTATGGTCATTTTCCTCAATAAGGTTGACATGGTAGATGATGAGGAAGTGTTGGAGTTAGTTGAGCTTGAACTACGGGATTTGTTGGAGGAATATGGCTTCCCTGGCGATGAAATACCATTGATTCGTGGAAATGCGCTGGCGGCTTTAACGTGCCAAAGTGAGACCCCAACTGCTGAGGCATATGTGTCTATTTTTGAGCTGCTGCGCACGATAGATGAATACATTCCGCAGCCGATACGCCAAAAAGATAGCCCTTTTGTGATGCTGGTGGGAGAAGTTCTCTCGATGCAGGAGTATGGCCCAATAGTGGTGGGTTGTGTAGCACAGGGAACGTTGCGGTGTGGGTCTCAGGTAGAGATTGTGGGGCTTAGTAGGGATGTGCGTCAGGCCACAGTTGTATCAATGGAGATGTTCCACAAATACCTTGACCAGGTGGAAGCAGGCGATTTTGTGAGCATTTTGCTTGGCGGAATTGCTGCAAGCGAAGTGGAACGAGGCCAGGTTGTGACGACACCTGGTTCAATTCGACCCCGCAGCCTGTTTGAAGGTGAAGTATACTTTTTGCGGCAGGATGAGGGTGGTCGTCAAGACCCTTTTTTCTCTGGGTATTGTCCTCAATTTTATATTCATACGCTGGATGTGACTGGTCGAATTCAGTTGCCGGCGGGTGTAGAGTGGGTGATGCCTGGTGAGAATGTGATTTTACAAGTGGAGTTGGCTGTACCGGTTGCTTTGGAAGAGGGAAACCGGTTTGCCATTCGAGAAGGAGGCCTGACGGTAGGGGCAGGCGTTATTAAAAGGATTTTGAGTTGAGGTAGTAGCTGGGACGTTGCAAGATGGAAAAGCAACCTCTCTCATAATTAGAGGCAGCAGATGGCAAAACAAAAAATCCGTATTCGTTTGAAGGCTTATGATCATCGTGTGCTTGATCAATCAGCTCGTCGTATTGTGGGTACTGCTGAACGGACTGGGGCTAGAGTGATTGGGCCTGTTCCGTTGCCCACTCGCATTGAACGGTTTACTGTGCGTCGTAGTACATTTATTGATAAGGATTCTCATGAGCATTTTGAAATTCGGACGCACAAACGATTGATTGATGTGATTAATCCGGATTCTAAAACGATTGATACGCTGATGCGGTTGAACTTGCCGGCTGGCGTGGATATTGAAATTTCGATTTAGGTGGAAAACGGCCGTTTTTAGCTACCACCTGAACTTATTTCCCAACAGGATGATGCAGCCAGTTGCCTGGTGGCTGACAGTCCTAGGAGGTTTGTGTGAAAGGATTACTAGGCATTAAAGTGGGCATGACCCAAATCTTTGATGAAACCGGTGTTGTAACGCCTGTTACCATCATTGAAGCTGGGCCATGCTTCGTAACCCAAGTCAAAGACCAAGCAAGTGATGGCTATGGGGCTATTCAAGTTGGCTTTGGCGAAACCAAAGAAAAACGTCTGAGCGGGGGGCAAAAAGGCCACTTAGGTCTTTTACGGAAGAGCAAAAAGCACCCCAATCGCAAGGGCAACAGCGAAGTTCCGGCCGTTCGGTACCTGCGTGAGTTCCGTGTCGAAGAGAGTGGTGACTACAATGTGGGTCAACAACTCACTGTTGAGCAATTCGCCGCTGGTGACATTGTTGATGTTACAGGTAAAACCAAAGGCCGTGGCTACACCGGTGTTGTTAAGCGCTGGGGTTTTGGTGGGGGTTCCAAGACACATGGTCAATCAGACCGTTGGCGTGCTCCCGGTTCCATCAGTGCCGCCTCGGGTACCGGGCACGTATTCAAAGGCAAAAAGATGGCTGGTCGGACGGGCAATGCTCGTAAGACTGTCCAAAATCTAGAAGTGATGCGTATTGATTCCGAACGCAACCTCATTGCTATCAAGGGAGCAGTTCCTGGGGCGAAAGGTGGCTTGGTCATTATTCGCGGAGCTGTCAAGAAAGGTTAGTGGAGGCGTTGTTATGAAAGTCCCAGTTTACAACATGGCTGGTGAGGAAGTAGACAGCGTAGATCTTCCCGCTAGCATTTTTGAAGCAAAAGTTAATAGAGATTTGATGCATCAGGCACTGGTTCGCCAAATGGCTAATGCCCGCTTGGGTACGCACAAGACAAAAGGGCGCTCTGAGGTTAATCGCACGACGCGTAAGATGTATCGTCAGAAAGGCACGGGGAATGCTCGTCATGGTAGCCGCCGCGCCCCGATTTTTGTGGGTGGCGGTGTGGCACATGGCCCCAAACCACGGAGCTACGTTAAAGCAATGCCTCGCAAAATGCGACGGGCTGCTTTGCGTTCTGCGCTCACGGTAAAAGCTAGCAACAATGATGTTGTTTTGCTCAATGATATGCAGTTCGATTTGCCTAAAACCAAAGAAATGGTTGCGATGATGAGCCGCTTGGTTGGTGGCAACAGTGCTTTGGTTTTGTTGCCTGAACGCAATGCCAACATTGAAAAATCGGCGAATAATTTATCCGATGTAAAAACGTTACGTGCTAATTATTTAAATATTCGAGATTTGCTTGGTTATGACAAAATTGTCATGCCGTTGGCTGCCCTTGAATTGCTTGATAGCTTCCTGAGCATTGAAGAATTTGACGTTGAAGAAGAAGGTCAGGGAGAGGAGGAATAGAAAATGCATTGGCGTGAGATTCTTCGTCGTCCTGTTGTGACGGAAAAGAGCAATTATGCGGCCGACACCCTTAACCAATACACCTTTGTAGTGCACTCGAAGGCAAACAAGATGATGATCAAACAAGCCATCGAGTTGGCTTGGCCGAATGTAACCGTTGCCAAAGTTCGCGTGGCAAATATGCCAGCTAAACGAGGTCGTCGGTTGCGTCGGATTGCCATTCGCAAACCAGCATGGAAGAAGGCGATTGTTACCTTGGCTGGCGACGGCTCTATTGATCTGTTTGAGGGTGTGTAATTGAAGTTATTTTGAGCAGGGATGACGGTTTAATCAGCAATGTGGGTCAGGTTCCCATTGCTAGATTAGCCTAGCGTCCGTCTCTGGAGGAAATATGCCGATTAAAGTATTTAAACCAACTTCTCCAGGTCGCCGCGATATGAGCGGGCAGACTTTTGAGGAAGTGACACGCAGCCGGCCGGAACGGTCATTAACATCTGGTATGCGGAAGCGTGGTGGGCGTAATGCACGCGGCAAGATTACGATTCGTCACCGTGGCGGTGGTCACAAACGGCGTTTCCGCGCCATTGATTTTCGGCGGCGGGATAAGTTTGAGGTTCCGGCACGAGTGGCTTCTATCGAGTACGATCCAAATCGTACAGCCCGTATTGCGCTTCTTGTCTATGCTGATGGTGAAAAACGATATATTATCGCCCCAATGGGTGTCAATGTTGGTGATACCGTAATGAGTGGGGAGCGTGTTGATATTCGTCCTGGGAATGCCATGCCGCTGCGTAACATCCCAACCGGTACCATGATTCATAATATTGAATATCAGGTTGGTAAAGGGGCGCAGATGGTGCGTTCGGCTGGCACGTCGGCACAGCTTTTAGCCAAAGATCATCCGAAGTATGTGACGGTGCGTTTGCCTTCTGGCGAAGAGCGCTATGTTTTGCGCGACTGTCTTGCCACAATTGGTCAGGTGGGCAATGTGGAACATGGCAATATTAAGCTGGGTAAGGCTGGGCGTAAACGGCATTTAGGTATTCGACCAACGGTTCGCGGTTCGGCAATGAACCCCAATGACCATCCGCATGGTGGTGGTGAGGGTCGTTCTCCTGTGGGTATGGCTGCTCCTAAGACACCTTGGGGTCGGCCGGCGCTGGGTGAACGGACACGGCGTAATAAGGTTACGGATAAGTACATTTTCCGTCGCCGTTCTAAGAAGCGTAGATAGGAGAGTTAGAAAATGGGACGTTCATTAAAGAAAGGACCGTTCGTTGCACCGAAACTGTTGTCGAAGGTTGAAAAACTGAACGATGAGAAGCGTCGCCAGGTTATTCGTACTTGGTCACGCGCTAGTACCATATTTCCACAAATGGTTGGACATACGATTGCCGTGCATGACGGTCGGCGGCATGTGCCGATTTATATCACTGAGAATATGGTGGGTCACAAGCTAGGCGAGTTTGCCCCTACACGTACATTTCGTGGGCACATTTCAAAATCTGAAAAGAGGGGGCGGCGTTAATCATGGCTGAAGCATTTGAGGTTCGAGCTATTGTTAAGCACATCCCCATTTCACCTCAGAAAGTTCGCTTGGTGGTGAATGCGGTTCGTGGGTTGGATGCTCAGACGGCGCTAGATACACTGCGTTTTATGCCTCAAAAGGCGGCGGAACCCATTTATAAGCTGGTTCAGTCGGCAGTGGCTAATGCTGAAGAGAATTTTGGGCTTGAGATTGATGAGCTGGTTGTCAGTCGGATTTATGCTGACGATGGCCCGCGTCGGCGCAAGGCTCCTTATGGTGGTCGCTTTGCTGGGCGTGGTCGTTTTCGGCCCATTATTCGTCGTTCGTCACACATTACCGTTGTGTTGGCGGAGAAAAATGTAGGTGATTTCTAGGCGGCTGGCGTCGCATGGAGGATTAAATTGGGACGAAAAGTACATCCTATTGGTTTTCGTTTGAAGTCAATCCGCGAATGGAATACGCGCTGGTATGCGGAAGGGTCTCAATACCGGAATCAACTGCACGAGGATTTTGCCATTCGTGAGATGATTAACAAAGAGATGCCGGCTGCTGGTATCTCGCAGCTTGAGATTGAGCGTTTTCCAAACCAGGTTCAGGTAACGATTCACACGGCCAAGCCGGGTATTGTGATTGGGCGGAAAGGTGCTTCTGTGAAGCATTTGCGTGGTCAACTGCGTGACTTGACCGGAAAGGCGATTAAGCTAGAGGTTGAGGAGATTTCGCAGCCTGATGCTGATGCACGGTTGATTGCTGAGAATATTGCGGGACAGCTCTCGCGTCGTATTTCGCACAGCCGGGCGATGAAGAAAGCAGCACAGCAGGCTATGCGGGCTGGTGTTGAAGGAATTCGCATTGAGGTTAGCGGCCGTTTGGGCGGTGCAGAAATGGCTCGTAATGAAAAACTGTCTGAAGGGCGTGTGCCGCGCAGCACCATTCGGGCTGACCTGGATTATGGGTTTGCGGAAGCGTTAACTACTTTTGGGCAGATTGGCATCAAGGTATGGATCTACAGAGGTGAGATTCTGCCGCAGCGGACAACGACGGAAGTTTACGTCAGCGAATAGTAGACGAACGGAGAGTGTATTATGTTGATGCCAAAACGTGTTAAATATCGTAAGCAGATGCGTGGTCGGATGCGCGGTATGGCAAAGGGCGGCACTGATATTCATCATGGTGAATTTGCGCTACAGGCGTTGGAGCCGGGCTGGATTACCAGCCGCCAGATTGAGGCTGTGCGTCGTGTGATTGTGCGTAACAATAAGCGTCGTGGAAAGGTGTGGATTCGCATTTTCCCGGATAAGCCAGTGACCGCTAAACCTGCGGAAACTCGTATGGGTAAAGGTAAGGGGTCGGTTGACTTTTGGGTTTCTGTTGTGAAGCCGGGGCGTATTATGTTTGAGATTGGGGGCGTCTCTGAGGAAGTGGCTCGTGAGGGTTTGCGTTTGGCAAGTTACAAGTTGCCGATTAAGACGCAGATCGTGACGCGGGAGGATAAGCTCTAATGGCTAAGATCGTTGAATTGCGCGAGATGAGCGATGACAAACTTGATGAGCTTTTGGAGAATGCGCGGGAAGAGATGTTTAATCTGCGCTTCCAAAAGGCTTCGGCTCGTTTGGAGAATTACGCTCGTTTGAAGCATGTGCGCCGTGAAATTGCACAGGTGGAGACGGTTCTTCACATGCGGGGTTTGGCGCGGGATGTGGCGGCGAGTGAGCCACACATTGCGGCTGCTTTGGCTGAGGCTGGTGACTGGCAGGCGAATGTCCGCTTTGTATATGAGGATAGTGCCTGGGAGATTCAGTTTGTTGACGGATCTGGTAGCGCGGTTGCTTCAGCCGTTGTGGATCTGAATAAGAAGCAGACTTTTGCAAAGCGTGATCGTGCGATGATACAACCAGGTGGTAATCTGGTTGTTAGCTATGAGGTTGCGGGGTAGATAGGCGATGAGAGAACAACGTAAGCATTTACGGGGTGTGGTCACGAGCGATAAGATGGATAAAACGGCCGTTGTTGCTGTTACAGCGTCGCGCCGCCATCCAATTTATGGCAAGATCATGCACCTGACGAAAAAATATAAAGTTCACGATGAAAACAATGAGTGTCGTGAAGGTGATTTTGTAGAGATTATTGAGTCTCGCCCGATTAGCCGCCACAAGCGTTTTGCTTTGGTCTCCATTTTGGAGCGAGCCCGTTAAGGAGCTGTTGCGATGATTCAGAGAGAAAGTCGCTTAAATGTTACGGACAATTCCGGGGCGCGTGAAATTTTGGTGATCCAAGTGATGGGTGGTTCCAAGCACCGCTATGGCACAATTGGAGATGTAGTGACGGCTACGGTGAAGAAAGCCGTGCCGAACTCTAACATTAAAAAGGGTTCCGTTGTCAAAGCAGTGATTGTGCGGACGAAGAAGGAATTTAAACGGGAAGATGGCAGCTATATCAGCTTTGATGACAATGCTGCCGTGATTCTTGATCGTGAGGCCAAAAACCCGGTAGGCACCCGTATTTTTGGGCCGGTAGCTCGGGAGCTGCGCGAAAAGGGCTTTAGCCGTATTTTGTCGTTGGCACCTGAATCGCTTTAGGTAGAGGGATTGAACCATGCGTATTAAGGTAAATGATGAAGTTGTTGTGATTGCTGGCAATTACAAGGGCGTGCGTGGTACGGTGCAGCGGGTGTTTCCAAAGGAAAACCGGGTGGTTGTTTCTGGTGTAAATGTGGTAAAGAAGCATCAGAAGCCGCGCCCAACGGGTGGTCGTACTCAGGCACAGGGTGGCATTATTGAGTTTGAGGCTCCTATTCATGCTTCTAATGTGATGCTGATTGACCCAAGCTCTGGTGAGCCTACGCGTGTTGGTGTTCGCCGCGATGAAAACGGCCGTCGTATTCGTTTTGCAAAAACTAGCGGCAACGATTTGAAATAAAATAAATTGACCCAAGGTGAGCCAGGAAAATGGCGCGGCTGTGTGAAAGCGAAAAGCCGCTAACTAACCTGCCACTTAACTTGGAGGGATAAAATGGCATTTACGCCGCCAAAGAAATTATATCAGAACGAGATTGTACCCAAGCTAATGGATGAGTTTGCGTACAAGAGCGTTATGCAGGTGCCGCGAGTTACCAAAGTTGTGGTGAACGTTGGCCTCGGTGAAGCTTTGGACAATGCCAAAGCAGTTGAATTTGCAGTTCGGGATATTACCCAAATTACGGGTCAGAAGCCGGTGGTAACAAAGGCAAAGAAATCAATAGCCGGTTTTAAGTTGCGTGAGGGGCGTTCGATTGGGGTCAAAGTAACCATGCGCGGTGATCGTATGTGGAGCTTTTTAACACGTTTGATTCATGTTGCCCTCCCCCGTACACGTGATTTTCAGGGGATCTCGCCGGATGCCTTTGATGGACGCGGCAATTATACGCTTGGTTTGCGTGAGCAGCTTATTTTCCCGGAAATTAATTATGACCAGATTGATAAAATCCGGGGTATGGAAATTAGTATTGTGACGACGGCTCAAACTGATGAGGAAGGTCGCCGTTTGTTGAGCCTGCTGGGCATGCCGTTCCGCCAGGCTGACGGGAATTAGTGGGCTAGGAGAATCGAATGGCTAAAAAATCAATGATTTCACGCGAAGGGAAACGTAAGTATGCTGTACGGATCCGTCATCGCTGTAAATTGTGTGGCCGTCCTCGCGGGTATATTCGTCGGTTTGGCCTTTGTCGGATTTGTTTTCGTGAACAAGCTTTGCGGGGAAATATTCCCGGTGTGGTTAAGGCTAGTTGGTAGAGGTGTGCTATGTCAATGAGTGATCCGATTGCAGATATGTTGACTCGTGTTCGTAATGCTTTGGGCCGCCAACATCCGGTTGTGTCTGTACCACATTCTAAAGTTAAGCAGGCAATTGCTGACGTGTTGAAGGAAGAAGGCTATATTGAAGGGTACGAAGTGCTTCCTGAGAAACCCCATGCTGTGATTCGTATTAACCTGAAATATATTGGTGGTCGTCGTGATCGCCAATCGGTTATTACAGATTTGCAGCGTGTAAGTCGTCCTGGTCGTCGTATTTATGCGGCGAAGGATGATATTCCATGGGTATTAAGTGGGATGGGCATTTCGATCTTGACGACTTCAAAAGGTGTGATGACTGGCCAAAAGGCACGCCGTTTGGGTGTTGGTGGCGAAGTCATTTGTAAAGTTTGGTAGGGGATTTGTTATGTCTAGAATTGGAAAAGCACCGATTACTATTCCCAAGGGTGTTACGGTGGATGTGAAGGGAACGGCCGTTACTGTTAATGGCCCTAAAGGTACACTAACCCAAGCATTCAACCCTGCCATGTCGCTAGAGTTAGAAGATGGCCTTTTAACTGTTAAGCGCCCTACGGATTCGCGCCAGCACCGTTCGCTCCACGGGTTAACCCGCGCGCTCATTAACAATATGGTCGTGGGCGTGAGTGATGGATTCAAGAAAACCATGGAGATTGAAGGTGTTGGGTATCGTGCTGAGATGTCGGGTCAAGATCTCATCCTGAACGTAGGTTACTCGCACCCCATTACCTTTGCCCCTGAAAATGGTATCGAATTCACTGTTGAAAACCGTGGTAAAACACTAATCGTATCAGGGGCTGACAAACAGATTGTGGGTGAAGTTTGCGCCAGAATTCGCAAAACCCGCCCCCCTGAACCTTATAAAGGTAAAGGGATTCGTTATAACAATGAAGTCATCCGGCGCAAAGCTGGTAAGGCTGGTAAAGTATAAAGGTGTAAAAATGGCTGTTAAAACGAAAATTGCACGGAAGCGACGCCACAAGCGGATTCGCATGAATCTTAGTGGCACACCTGAACGCCCACGCCTGAGTGTCTTTCGCAGTCTGAAGCACATTTATGCTCAGGTAATTGATGATGCTGCTGGTCATACCCTTGCATCAGCATCAACATTAGATAATAGCTTGGTTGCAGAGCTTGAAGGCAAGACGAAAAGGCAGCAAGCTGAAATAATTGGTAAAACAGTTGCCCAAAAAGCATTAGATGCTGGTGTTGAGCAAGTTGTGTTTGATCGTGGTGGTTACCTCTATCACGGCCGTATCCAAGCATTAGCAGATGGTGCGCGTGCAGGCGGGCTCAAGTTCTAGGAGAGTTAGGAGAATATAATGGGTCAAAGACGACAAAACTTCCAAACGGCCAACGAATTAGATGAGCGCATCATTGATATTACTCGTGTTGCCAAAGTTGTTAAAGGCGGTCGTCGGTTTGCTTTTCGGGTGACCGTTGTAGTTGGTGATAACAAAGGGCGCATTGGTGTTGGCATCGGGAAGGCACGTTCGGTACCAGACGCTATTCGTAAAGCTGTTGAAGCTGCTCGTAAAGAAATGGAATCGGTGTCCATGGTTGGCACAACCGTGCCGCATGAGATTGTTGGGCGTCATGGAGCCGCACGTGTTATGCTCAAACCAGCAGCACCAGGTACAGGTGTGATTGCTGGTGGTGGTGTACGTGCTGTAGTTGAAGCTGCTGGCTATAGCGATATCCTATCCAAATCATTAGGGAGTAAGAATGTACTCAATGTGATTATGGCAACAATGGATGCGTTGCGTCGGTTGAAAATGGTGCAAGATGTAGCCGCAAGCCGTGGTAAAGATCCAAAAGATATTGCGCCGTTTTGGAGTCGAAACTAATGGCAAAGTTAGAAATAACGTATACGAAAAGCGTGATTGGGTATAAACAAAACCAAAAAGACACAGTTCGTGCACTTGGTTTGCGTAAACTGAATCAAACTGTAATTCAAGACGACACCCCTGTAATTCGGGGAATGATACATAAAGTAAGTCATTTAGTAAGCGTGAAAGAGGTAAATTAACATGAAATTGCACGATCTGCGTCCAAATTCAGGGGCAAAAAAGAAGCGCAAGCGAGTAGGTCGTGGTATCGCCGCTGGGCAGGGTAAGACTGCCGGCCGTGGTACTAAAGGTCAAGGCGCACGTAGTGGTGGTGGCAAGGGCATTTATTTTGAGGGCGGTCAGTTGCCCTTGGCGCGTCGTTTGCCATATAAACGTGGCTTCACGAATATTCGCAAGATCTATTACAAACCAGTGAATCTGGGGACTTTAGCCGAATTTGATTTTGAAGGTGCGACTGTCACACCTGAATTAATGGCTCAAATTGGTTTGCTGAAGAAACCAACCGACCCGGTTGTTGTTCTAGGTGATGGTGAATTAGCTGGCCCGTTAACTGTGCAGGCTCACCGCTTTTCTGCTTCTGCAAAAGAAAAGATTGAAGCATCTGGTGGTACGGCTGAACTGCTTCCATACGAAAAATAATCCTCGATTATGATGAGGGTTGCGAGAGAACGAACCGAATCGTTGTAGGTATTGCCACTATACTATGTGGATGCAACCAAACTATAGAACTCTTGCCGAAACTGGAGGCATATTATGATTGAATCTGTACGCGCCGCGTTTTCTTTGCCAGATCTGCGTAAGCGCATCCTTTTTACAGTGGGTATGCTAGTTATCTACCGATTGCTGGCAAATATTCCCGTACCGGGCGTTAACTTGCAGGCTTGGCAAGCCTTTACAAACCAAGATAGCGGTAACACGGTTATAAACTTTCTGGATTTGCTATCAGGTGGTGCAGTACGCAACTTTTCTGTAATGGCGATGGGTGTGTACCCATACATTACAGCATCCATTATCATTCAGCTTTTAACGCCAATCATACCGCAATTGGAGGAGTTATCTTCTGAAGGCGAGTCCGGGCGTAATAAGGTCAATAAAATAACCTACTATTTAACTGTTCCCTTGGCGTTGGTTCAGGCTGTGGGTCAAATCAATATCGTGGGGTCGAGTTTAGGTGGTGCTGGTTTAGCGGGTATTATGCCCAATTTTGGCTTTACGGCTGAACTGCTTTTGCCAACTTTGACAACTTTGTTTGCTATGGTTGGCGGGACGATGACTGCTATCTGGATTGGTGAACGAATTACTGAGGAAGGCATTGGACAGGGTATATCGCTTATCATCTTTGGTGGTATTGTTGCGCGTATTTTGCCAAATACGGCTCGTCTGTTTGCCTTAGAAGACACGACTGCTCGGGTGTTTTCCATTGCTGCCTTTTTGGCTTTGACGGTTTTTACCGTGTTAGTAATTGTCATTATTCAGGAAGGTCAACGGCGTATTCCTGTTCAGTATGGCCGACGGGTGCGTGGGCGGAAGGTATACCAAGGGCAAAGTAGTTTTGTGCCGCTCAAAGTGAATACGGCCGGCATGATTCCAATTATCTTTGCTCAGTCAATTCTTACATTCCCGCCTTTGTTAGCAAGCTTTTTTGTTAACCCAAACAATAGCGATGGTGGCATCTTTAGCACTATCATGACCGCAATTGCGAGTTTTGGAACCCAGCAGAATCCAGAAATTGCTCCAGGTTCGTTTTTTGCTTACTGGTTTGTGTATTTTGTTCTGGTGGTAGCCTTTACGTTTTTCTATACAGACGTGATGGTGCGCCAACAAAATTTGCCACAAACTTTACAACGACAGGGTGGGTTTATCCCTGGTATTCGTCCTGGTAAACGTACTGAAACATATATTATGTCTGTCGTGCGTCGCATTACAACGGCAGGTGCCATCTTTTTGGGGCTTGTGGCTATCTTGCCAGGTATTATGTCATTGCTAGGCGTTATCTTGCGTATTGATGGCATTGAGCAGAGTGCTTTAGTAATCAATGGCTCTGGGTTAATCATTGTGGTTGGTGTAGTGATTGATACAATGCGGCAGCTTGAAGCACAACTATTGATGCGGCATTACGAAGGATTTATTCGGTAAGAAAGATGTATTTGGTTTTGTTGGGGCCGCCTGGGGCTGGCAAAGGTACTCAGGCAAAACGTTTGCAAATGGCACTTAGCATTCCGCAAATTTCTACAGGTGATTTGTTTCGGCACCATCTGAAGAATGCGACGGAGTTAGGGCAATTGGCACAAGGATATATGGATCGTGGCGAGCTTGTACCAGACGAAGTGACAATTGGTATGGTACGGGATCGCTTGGGTCAACCGGATTGTGCAAACGGTGCCATTTTTGATGGGTTTCCTCGAAATATTAACCAGGCAAGGGCTTTAGATACTTTGTTGGCTGAAATGGATAAGGGTATCCAAATAGTACCCTCTATTTATGTCCCTCGTGATGTTCTTATTGAGCGTTTGTTGAAACGGGCTCAGATTGAGGGGCGGGCTGATGATAATGAAGAAACGATCCGTACGCGGATGCAAGTTTACGAGGAGCAAACGAAGCCATTGCTTGATTTCTATAGTGCAATAGGCCTTGTAGTGGAAATAGATGGAAACCAATTTGTTGATGAAGTGCAACGAGATTTGGTTGCGGCTGTAACAGCAGCATCATAAGCATTTTAGCAAGTTTCTTTGTACTTGCCTACTAGGTTTCTGTGAAGCTGCCGGTTTTTTTGCTAAAATTCAAGATGGCAAAGACCGTATAGGAGCAGATGTCATGAAAGTATCATCTTCAGTAAAGCGGCGTTGTCCAAAATGCAAGATTATTAAGCGCCGTGGTGTGGTGCGTGTGATTTGTGTAGACCCAAATCATAAGCAGCGTCAAGGTTAGAGAAAAATAAAAGCAATAATGCTTTTGTTTTGTAAACGGAGGAAACATGGCTCGTATCGCTGGTGTTGACATTCCTCGCAACAAGCGGGTCGAGATTAGCCTCACTTATATCTTTGGTATTGGGAAAGCAACCAGTCAGAAAATTTTGACTGAGGCTGAGATTAATCCTGATACACGTGTTCAAGATTTGTCGGAAGCCGATGTGACGCGGTTGCGGCAGATTATTGACAAAGATTATATGGTTGAGGGTGATTTGCGACGCGAAGTTGGGATGAATATTAAGCGCCTGTCAGAAATTGGTTGCTATCGTGGTTTGCGTCATCGTCGCCATTTGCCTGTTCATGGGCAGCGTACGAAAACAAATGCACGTACCCGTAAGGGGCCAAAGAAGACGGTTGCTGGGCGTGGTCGTCGCAAGGGCAAGTAGTAGTTATTTTGATTCTTGTTGCATGACGTTGTGCGGCAGGGGCAGTTGATATTTTATCAGGAGTAAGAATGGGACGTAGAAGAAGACAGGCGCAGATTCGGAAGAAGCCAAAGCGGATGGTGCCGCGTGGTCAAGTCCATATCTATGCTACGTTTAATAATACGATTGTGACCTTGACTGATGATAAGGGTAATACGCTTGCTTGGGCGAGTGCTGGTAGTGCTGGTTTTAAGGGATCGCGTAAGAGCACACCATATGCTGCTGGCTTGGCTAGCCAAAATGCAATTCGTGTTGCCCAGGATTATGGGATGCAAGAGGTGGAGATTATTGTGAAAGGGCCTGGTCCTGGTCGAGAGTCGGCGATTCGTCGTGTTTCGTCGGCTGGGCTGAGGGTTACGGCCATTAATGATATTACACCTGTTCCACATAATGGGTGTCGTCCGCCAAAGAAACGGCGTGTATAATTTATAGTCGTTTTATTATCAAGCTTTATTTATTTGAGAGGGAAGACGGGTTGCCAAGCCTGTAAACCTCTTGAAATATCCTGAATAAGGAGGTCTGTAAGTTGGCACGATATACAGGTCCTGTGTGTAAGCTTTGTCGCCGTGAGGGTGAAAAGCTGTTTTTGAAGGGGTCGCGTTGTTTGACTCCGAAATGTTCTTATGAACGGCGTTCTTATCCGCCGGGGCAGCATGGCCGCGAAAATCAGTTTCGGCGTGGTCGTGCATCTGACTATTTATTGCAGCTTCGTGAAAAGCAGAAGGCTCGGCGTATTTATGGGGTGTTGGAGCGCCAGTTTTCTCGGTATTTTAAGCGAGCCTCGCAGCAGGTTGGTTTGACGGGTACGAATTTGCTGGTTTTGCTGGAGCGTCGTTTGGATAATGTGGTGTACCGAATGGGCATCGCGGATTCTCGGGCGCAGGCGCGGCAATTGGTTCAGCATGGTCATATTATGATTAACGGCCGTAAAACCAACGTCCCTTCTGCTCTGGTTTCGTCTGGCGATACAATTTCGATTCGCCCTGAAAGTACACGTCGCAATTATTTCCGGCAGCTTCGCCAGGATTTAGATGATCGACGTGTACCACGTTGGCTTTCTATCAGCGCAGCGAGCTTGTCCGGCAGCGTGTTAGATTTGCCTAAACGTGATGATATTGATGTATCGTTGAATGAGCAGTTGATTGTTGAGTACTACTCCCGCTAGTTAATTAAGCTGTTATGGCTGTTAGCTAATTGGTTGAACTGTACAGGGAGGTATTGCATTGGCTATCAGTAATTTAGTCTTGCCGAAAATTGAAAGCACGGCGATGACCCAGGAATACGGCCGTTTTGTCCTTTCACCATTGGAAAGAGGATATGGTACAACACTGGGTAATGCGTTACGTCGTGTATTGTTGTCTTCTTTACCCGGAGCTGCGATTACATCTATTCGTGTGACGGATGTTCCTCATGAGTTTGCGGCCGTTCCTCACGTTCGCGAGGATATGATGCAGCTCATTCTCAATATCAAGCAGCTGCGTTTACAACTTTATAACACCGACACCGCTCGGCTGCGTTTAGAGGTGCATGGCGCGGGAACAGTCACCGCCGCTGATATTCAAACACCGCCAGAAGTAGAAATCATTAACCCTGATCTGTATCTGTTTACAGTAAACTCAGACGACGCATTTCTTGAAATTGAAATGACGGCTGAGACAGGGCGTGGGTATTCGCCAGCCGAAGAGCGTGGGCGTTTACCAATTGGCGAACTGCCTGTAGACGCTATTTTTAGCCCTATTCGCCGGGTTAGCTATGATGTGGAAAAAACCCGCGTAGGCCAGATTGCCGATTATGACCGTACCGTATTGCAAATTTGGACAGATGGTACTATTAAGCCAGAAGAGTCCTTGGCTCAATCTGCTCAAATCTTGATGCAATATCTGCGTCCTATTGCTGGCGTCAGCGAAGAAACCTTCATGCCCGTTGAGGAAGAAGAGGAAGAAGAAACAATTCCCAATGAGATTTATGACACGCCTATCGAACAGCTTGATCTGAGCGTTCGCGTGTTTAACTCGCTCAAGCGGACAGGTATTACGAAAGTTGGTGAAATGTTGGAGATGTTGGAGCGCGGCGAAGAAACTATGCTGGCAATTCGGAACTTCGGTGAGAAGTCACTCGATGAGCTTAAACAGCAACTTCGTTCCAAGGGCTTCATGATTGAGTAATTGGCTCTTGTTGCCAACATCGTGCGTACGAGGATAAGAACATGCGTCATAAAGTTCATGGGCGTAAATTAAATCGAGATACCGGCCACCGTAAAGCCCTTATACGAAATATGGTGGCCGACCTTTTGTGTCACGAACAAATTATCACAACAGAGGCGAAAGCCCGGACAATCCGACCCGTTGCTGAGAAAATGATTACTCTGGCAAAACGTGGTCGGGTAAAAGGCAGCGAAGACGTGGCTAATGAAGTCCATGCCCGTCGGTTGGCGGCATCGCGTTTGCCTAAAACTCGGATGATTGAGGATGAAGATGGGTATATTCAAGAGGTTGACGTGGTTCGTCATCTGTTTGATGAAATTGCCCCACGTTACACGGATCGTCCCGGTGGATATACTCGTTTGTTAAAAATGGGCAAGCGGCCCGGTGATAATGCTGACATGGCTGTGCTGATGTTGGTTGGTGATGAGTAAAGCCTTTCGGGCTGTCATTGCTTATGACGGAACGGCCTATTATGGGTTTCAACGTCAACGAGAGGGGCAACCAACCATACAAAGTGAACTGGAGCGCGTTCTTCACTTAATTGTTCGAGAGCAGGTAACGATTGTAGGTGCCGGCCGAACAGACAGAGGGGTTCACGCTCTAGGGCAGGTTATAACCTTTAACATCTTTTGGCAGCACGGTGAGAATGCTCTGTTGCGGGCATTAAACGCAAATTTGCCGGAAGATATAGCAGTTTTACAATTAGAGGCATGGTTTCCCGCTTGCGGGTGGGAACCTACCTTTCATCCTAGATACGATGCACGCCGCCGTACGTATGAGTACCAGATTTTAAACATGGCTGTGCGGAACCCGTTGGATCGCAACCGAAGTTGGCATATTAGGCAGTCGCTTGATATGGAATTAATGAACAAGGCAGCCAAGGCTTTAGTTGGCGTTCAGGATTTTGCAACATTTGGACAGCCACCAAAGGGTACAAACACAGTCCGTGAGGTTTTTGTGGCGGAGTGGGTACGGCATCATGAACGTTTGACGTTTCTGATTCAAGCAAATGCGTTTTTGCAGCGCATGGTGCGGAGTGTAGTAGGGAGTTTGAAGATGGTAGGCGTGGGTGACTGGTCTGTGGCGGATTTTGTGGCAGCGCTGCAAGCGTGTGACCGCAGTCGCTCGGCAATGGTTGCCCCGGCACATGGTCTCTACTTGGTTTCTGTTGAATATTGATGATTTTGTCTCTGGATTGGGAGAATTTGGTATGAAAACCTTTGTCACAAAACCGGCTGAGGTAGATCGCAGTTGGTATGTTGTTGATGCCGAGGGGCAAACTTTGGGGCGGTTGGCCTCAAAAATTGCTGCTGTTTTGCGCGGCAAGCATAAGCCGATTTATAGTCCGTCTGTGGATTGCGGTGATTACGTGATTGTGTTGAATGCGGACAAGATTCACGTGACAGGGCGGCGGATGGAGCAGAAGCGGTATTATCGCCATTCGGGGTATCCGGGTGGGTTGACGGAAATTAGCTTGCGCGATCAGCTGCAGCAATATCCTGTGCGTCCGATTGAAGCGGCCGTGAAAGGGATGTTGCCAAAGAATAAGCTGGGACGTAAGATGTTTAAGAAACTCAAGGTTTATGCTGGGTCGGAGCATCCGCATGAGGCGCAGCAGCCAGTTGAGATGAAGATTTAGGAGAGGCGGATGTCTGAACAGAGAAAATATTACGAAGGCGTTGGTCGTCGGAAGCGTTCATCAGCACGGGTTCGCATTTATATGGATGGCGATAGCAGTGGCTCCTTTACGGTGAACGGAAAGGATGTGGCTGAATTTTTCTCGCGCTATGGTGATGTGCAGACGTTGCGTGGTCCGTTGGATGACACAAGCTTGACCAGTAAGGCGGATGTGACCGTTGTCGTGCAGGGCGGTGGCGTTACAGGGCAGACGAGTGCTGTGCGGTTGGGTCTAGCGCGGGCACTGGTGAAGTATGATGAAAATCTGCGCGGCCAGCTTCGTGGACACGGCCATTTGACGCGGGATTCGCGCATTAAGGAACGCAAGAAGCCAGGTTTGAAACGGGCGCGTAAGGCTCCAACCTATACCAAGCGTTAGGTTTGGATGATTAGGTGGAAACGTGTGGATGCACGTTTTCGCTTTAGCATGATGCAATTTTGGCGAGCTAATCGGCTCGCCTTTTTTGCGTTGGGGTAATGGAGGTGACGTAATGAGCATTACGGTGGTGGGCTTGGGGCCGGGCAACGGCCGTTTATTGACCCGTGAAGCATGGGACATCTTATCAACGGCGCAGCGCGTCTATCTGCGGACGGCGCGGCATCCAACCGTGGCTGATTTGCCCACGCAGGTGGAGCGGGTGAGTTTTGACCATGTGTATGAAACGGCCGTTAAATTCGACGACGTGTATGCCCAAATTGTGGCCGAGCTGCTGGCGTTGGGGCAAAGTGGTGACATCATCTATGCCGTACCGGGGCATCCCTATATGGCCGAGTCAACGGTGACGGCGCTGGTGGCGGCGGCCAAAGAGGCGGGGGTGGCGGTGCGGATTGTGGATGGGTTGAGCTTTGTGGAGCCGATGTTAACGGCCGTTGGGGTGGATGGCTTAGACGGGGTGCAGCTTTACGATGCCATCGCCCTGACCAACTACCATTACCCACCGCTGAACCCGGATGCGCCGGTGCTGCTGGGGCAGGTGTATAGCCGACTGCTGGCGGGGGAGTTGAAGCTGGGGTTAACGGCCGTTTATCCCGATGAACACATGGTGCAGCTTGTCCACGCCGTCGGCACCGAGGCGGCACAGGTGGAGACCATTCCCCTCTATCAGCTTGACCACAGTGACCAGATCAACCATTTGACCAGCCTCTACATCCCGCCCCTGTCGCGTAAGGGGTCGCTGATGACGTTGGCCGAAACGGTGGCTGTGCTGCGAAGCCCCGAGGGATGCCCTTGGGATCAGGAGCAAACGCCGCAGAGCTTGCGCGGGGACTTGCTGGGGGAGGTGGCCGAGGTGCTGGAGGCGCTGGACGCTGATGACCCGGAAAATTTGTGTGAGGAGCTGGGGGATGTGTTTTACCATCTGGTGATGCAGGCTCAGATGGCTTCTGAAAACGGGGATTTTACGCTGACGGAAGTGGTGGCTGGGATTGAGGAGAAGCTGAAGCGGCGGCATCCGCACGTTTGGGGAGATTGGCAGGTGGCGGATTCAGCGGAGGTGGTGCGGAATTGGGAGGCGATTAAGCAGGAGGAGAAGGCGGGGCGGGGGGAAACGGCCGTTTCCATTCTCGATAAAGTGCCGCAATCGCTGCCTGCCCTATCCCGCGCCCAGGCGATTCAGGCGCGAGCGCGAAAGGATGCTGGGTTTGATTGGCCTGATGTGAATGGGGTGTGGGAGAAGTTGGCAGAGGAAATAGCTGAGCTGCGGGCGGCGGCAACCGAAGCTGAGCAGCAGGCGGAATTGGGCGACCTGCTGTTTACGGTGGTGAACCTGGCGCGGTGGCTGGGGGTAGAGGCGGAAACGGCTTTGCGAGAGGCAACGCTGCGGTTTAACGGCCGTTTTCGCCACGTCGAACAGCTTGTAGCCGAGCGTGGGTTAGATTGGCGAAAGTTAGACTTGGCGGCGTTGGATGGGCTGTGGGCGGAGGCGAAAGAACGGCACTAGGCTGTGCTACCCACATCTTTACGGTGGCGGTGTTCCAATCGTGGGAACGGGCCACGGGGTAGCTGTGACGCAAGGTTGCCCCATAGCTTGAAGTGGAACAGGGGTAGGGTAAGGCGGGATAGTTTGTGATGCTTCTGGAGTAGCCGTGGGGCAGACAGTTCGGTCGTTTTGGTGCTGGATGATGGGTAAATAGCTGCATGGATTAAAGGGGGTAGAGGAAGGTGTGGGCGTTAATTGAGCTATAGTCAACGGAGCGGGCGTAGGCGGCGGCGATTGCGTTTCTGTTGCTGTGGGTGTAGGACAGTTCGGGGAGCCGGAAAGGTCATCACGGCTGCCCGCTTTAACCATATGTATTGTGTTTTGTTTGACGATGAGAAGTGAGCTAACGGACAAAAGAACCAATATGAGAATCAGTATCCAATTTTTGGATCGCATATATCCCCCGTTTGTTAAGCTGACCATTTAACTTGACGTATCGGATAGGATATGGATAAGTTAGCTTTTGTCAAGCCTGTTTTGCTGTGTAGTATCTAAGCGAGCCGCACAAAATTCCCCATTCTAGGGGGCTTGGGCTATAATCTGACTGATTTTGGCAGCCAAATGGATTAGGAGTTGTTGTGGGCGTAACGGCCGTTTTTCAAATCATCGTCTATATTTTATTGGCACTTATTTTGCTAGGGACGCTTGCTTTTCTGGGGCGAGCCTGGCGGGCGCGGTCAGAGACGGCGCGTGCGCCCTATGGCGTCGGGCATTTAGAGTCGCGGCAGGCGGCGCGGCGTAATTTATTGTGGGGATTTTTGCTGCTGGTGGGAGGCTTTCTCTGCGTTGGATCGTTTTTGCTGGGGTCGCAGGTGGCAGAAATGTTGCCGCAGGCATCAACAGCCGTTCCTCCCATCCCCACGGTGCCTTTGCCAACGGCGACTGAACCCGCTGCAATTGTAGTGCCAACGGAAACGGCCGTTCCTACCACGCTGCCCAACCCCACCGAAACGGTGCCGCTTGTCACTGACACACCTGAGCCATTGCCCACGGAAACGGCCGTTCCTGCCCCCACCACCGCCACCGTCAACAGCGGCGTGGGCGTTTGGCTCCGTTCTGTCCCCGGCACGGCCAGCGATCAGCTAGAATATCTGGTAGATGGCACCATCCTCACCCTGCTTGACAGCCAACAAACGGCCGACGACCTTGTTTGGCAGCAAGTAACCGCCCCCAGTGGGACGGCCGGCTGGGTTGCACTTGACTTTATCGTGATTAATCAGCCGTAAGTCAGACTCTGTGCCTAGCAGCCTGTCGGGGAAGCCAAAATAGGACGCGGACAAACACGGACGAACGCGGATTCGACCCGATTTTAGCCGTTAAAAGCCCCCAAATCAGGAAAATCTGCGTCCCAAAATTCTTTTTCCGATAAGCGACTAGTGACCTTCCCGCCAACTCCGCACCGTCTCATCATATTGTGGTGACTGGTGGCGAAAATAGGTGTCGTATAGCTCGGCGTAATGTCCCCTAGATTCCATCAGATGTTGATGGCTTCCCTGCTCAATAATCCGCCCCTTTTGCAGCACAATGATGCGATCCGCCGCCCGCACCGTGGAAAGGCGGTGGGCAATGATAATGGCCGTGCTGTTTGCCATGATCAGGTTGAGCGCCTCCTGAATTTGCGATTCGGTAAAGGGATCTACGCTGGCGGTGGCTTCATCGAGGATGAAGATGCGCGGGGCTTGCAGCAGCACCCGCGTCAGCGCCACAAGCTGCCGCTGCCCCATGGAAAGGCGGCTGCCCCGTTCCCCCACTTCGCTATGCAGCCCGTCGGGCAGCGTTTCCAGCCATTCGCCATCGCCAATGCGGTTGGCAATGGCGGCGATTTCGGCATCGGTTGCTTCCGGCCGACCGTAGCGAATATTATCGGCCACGGTTCCGGCAAACAAAAACGGCACCTGCGAAACAATGCCCAATTGGCGACGAAATGTTACCAGGTCGAGGGTGCGAATATCCTGACTATCAAGCAAAATCTCCCCTTCCTGAAATTCGTAAAAACGGGCAATGAGTTTGATGATGCTGGATTTGCCCGCCCCGGTGTGGCCGACCAAGGCCACGCTCTCGCCCGGTTTTATGTGGAGCGAGAAGCCATTTAGCACCTGTTCCTGGGGTGAATAGCGGAAATAGACTTCTTGGAACTGGATGTCGCCGTGGAGTTTAGGGGTGGAAACGGCCGTTTTTTGCACCACCACCGGTTCCACATCAATCAGCGCAAACACCCGTTCCGTGGCCGACAAACCCGCCTGGAACTGGCTCCAAAACGCCGCCAAATTCGATACGGGGAACCAAAACCGGTCCACCGTTGCCACAAACAAATACCATGATGCGACTGTAATCACCCCGCTGACGGCACTGCGTCCGCCAAAATAGATCAAAATGGCGGTGGCAAACCCCGATAGAATATTCAAGGTTGGGAAGATATTGGCAACAATAAAACCACGCCGGACGTTGATGGTGTAGGCTTGCCCGTTGACCGCCTTGAACTCATCATAAATGGCCTGCTCCTGGCGGAAATTTTTCGCCACCCGAATCCCCGTCACGGCTTCCTGAATCGCCTTGTTGACCTCGCCCAGCGCCCGCGACCCCTGCTGCGTCACGCGCCGCGCCACGTTGCGGAAGCTAAGGGCAACCATGATCACAAATGGAGCCATGACCAACACCAGCAGTGTCAGTCGCCACTCGATGGTAAAAAGAGTGATAATCAAAATCAGCGCCACGGCCAACTGGTTAATGATATCGGTGCTGAGAATGGCAACCTCGCCAAACTCCTGCGTGTCGCTGGTGATGCGGCTGACAATGCGCCCGGTGCTGTATTGGTCGTAAAACGACATGTCTTGTTTGGCTGCGGCAGCAAAGACATCGTTACGCATAGCCATGATGACATCAGCAATGACTTCGGTGGTCAGTTGGCGGCGTATCCAGTTCAGCACCCATACGCTCACGCCAATGGCAAAGGCAATGCCAACCAAAATGAGCCGCAGACGCTCGGTGCCGCTGTGGGTCATGGCATCAACCCCCCTGGAAACGACGATGGGGAGGGTGGCAGAAGCGGCTGACATCAAAAAGACTGTCAGGATGATGATCCACCCTTTGATGCGGTGAGGGTAAAAGTAGCTGAGAATGCGCTGGACAAGCTGTTTGTCGGTGTATTGCCGGTCGTATTTTTCGGCCTGTAGGCCACGTGTAAGAGCTGCCATAAGGTTTTAGAGAATACGCTTACCGAGCAAAGAGGCGGCAAGCTGGACGGCAAGTTTGCCGGTCATGTTGCGGTCGTCAAGAATGGGGTTGACTTCTACGATGTCCATGGAGCGGACGCGCTGGCTTTCGCCCAAAATTTCCATCAGCAGGTGGGCTTCGCGGTAAGAGAGGCCACCGGGAACAGGGGTGCCAACGCCGGGGGCTTCGGCCGGGTCGAGGCTGTCCATATCAAGGCTGACGTGGATGCGGGGCAGATGGCGCAGTCGGTCAAGCGCTTGCCGGGCGATGGCGGCCATGCCGAGTTCGTCTACGTGGCGCATGGTGAAAACGCTGATGCCGCTGTGGGCTAATCGGTCTCGCTCCTGGTCATCGAGGTCGCGGATGCCGATTTGGACGATTTGGGCGGGCTGGACTTTGGCTCCTTCGTAGCCGATGTTGACTAGTTCGCTGTCCCCTTCACCAATGAGGGCGGCGACGGGCATACCGTGGATGTTGCCGCTGGGGGAGGTGTCGCGGGTGTTGAAGTCGCCGTGAGCATCTACCCAGATGACACCGACTGGTTCTTGCTGGGCGGCGGCGGCGACGGTGCCGATGCTGATGCTGTGGTCGCCACCGAGAAAGAGGGCGAAATCACCGGCTTGGACGCATTGGCTGGCGCGTTCGTAGATGTGTTGACAAACGGCCGTTACCGCCTTCAACCTCCTCCCCGTCCCCACCGCCACATGCTCCTCCGGGTTTGGCACCGGCACATTCCCCTCATCAAATACCGTATGACCCAGCCGTTCCAGTACCGCCTTCAAGTTGGCATAGCGCACCGCACTAGGCCCCATATCAACCCCACGCCGATTTTGCCCCAAATCCATGGGGACACCAATGATGCGAATCGTATGTGTCTGCATGGCTGTATTGTGGCCGATTCTGGGGAAAGTGACAACAACGGAAATCGGGGAGACGGCATGAGCAATGGCTCATCACGAAGAATTAAAATGGGAGGCAGATTTACCTGATCAGTTAAATCAGGTAAATCTGCCTCCCATTCAAGTAAGAAGGAACGTATTGTCCACATCCTTTTACACTGTCAAAGATTAGGCAATAGATCCGCAAAAATGCCCAGCAGCCCAATGCCGATGAGCAGAATGCCCGATAGTCGGGTTAGCAGCTTGTAATTTTGCGTCATCCAGCGCGTAAAACGCTTTTGGAAGGTGGTGGCAATGAAGGGCAGCAGCACCAGCGGCCAACCAAACCCCAACCCAAAAGCAAAAAAGTAGGCCAAACTGCCCGATAAATTGGCAAAACTGCCCGCTCCCAGCAGGAAGGCACTGACAATTAGGGGGCCGGTGCAGGGCAGCGTCATAGGCCCAAGCAGCAGACCATAGACAAAGGCAGCCGCATACGGGTTTTGCAGGGTGGGCGATTGCGAAACGGTGAGGCGGTTAAATGGATTCCAGCCAAACAGCATCAACAGTCCCATGACAATGACGATGCCATAGATGATGGGCAGCAGAACCGGCAAAATCTTGTCGAATGATTGTTGGAGCAGGTAGAGCAACAGCCCAACAACGGTCATGAGGGTGAGAACCCCCAGCAAAACCAGCAGCCCCAGCCACTTGGTGGCACGCTGGGCGCGTTCGTTTTGCGCGTTTCCAGCCAAAAAGGCGATGAGACCAGGGTAGAGGGGTAGCACACAGACGTTGGTAAGAATGGCGCTGTTGCCGAGGAGGAAGGCTTGGAGTAGTTCGCTCATGGTGGGGGATTGGAGATTAGAGATTAGAGATTGACCAGCTTCAATCTCTAATCTCTAATCTCTCTTGATTAACCTTGCAAACGGCCGATAATTTCCTCAGGTGTTTCAAACCCAGTAACCAGTTCACCCACTGTGCCATCGGGCGCGATGATGAAATGGGGGGTCGAGGGTGGGTTGGCAATGGTGCGGCCAAACTGGTCGGCCAGCGACTGCAGCATTTCGGGGGTGGCGACGGCAAACGGCCAGTCAAAACCGGTGTTGGTGACATATTCAGCCAGGGTAGCGTTGTCAATGTTGGTTTCCACGCTGATGCCAACAAACACCACGTTGTCATCACCAAGCTGGGCAATGGCTTCTTTGACGTTGCCAAGCTGCTGGCGGCAGTTTGTACACCAGGTTGCCATTGGCTCCACATACACCGTTTTGCCCGCAAAATCGGCTAGAGTAAAGGTTTCGTTGGTGCGAACATCGGTTAGGGTAATTTGCTGCCACACTGGTTGATCACCCATCATCGCTTCATGTCCCATGCTTTCATCTGCCATGTTTTCATCCGCCATATCACCATGAGCCATATCACCATGAGCCATGTCTTCATCTGCCATGCCTTCATCTGCCATGCTTTCATCGGCCATATCGCCATGAGCCATGTCTTCATCTGCCATGTCGGCATCCGCCATACCCTCATCAGCCTTTGTTCCATCATCCATGTTGTCGGTCATTTCTTCATCGGCCATGTGATCATCCATCATGGCTGCGTCATTCATTTTGCTGTCGGTCATGGTTTCGTCAGCCATGCTGTCAGTCATAGTGGTTGTTTCGCTGGTAGCGGTTGGGCTGCACGCGGCAAGAAGTAGTATAAGCAATACAAGTAAAAGTTTAGTTCCTGTTTTCATCATCATTTATCCTTTTTTGCAATTGATGGCTGGCAACTTTGTTTTGCTGCCAGTACTGTTTAACTTTCTTTTAGGTTATGGGAAGGGGGTTACAAGGGTGTTGTTAAACTATTACAAATTGCTTACAGGTAAGGCGATTATTTTTGCACGATGTCTACGCGGTAGAGGTTGACCAGGCCGTTTTCTTCGGTGGGGTCAAGCTGGAAGCCGGTGACTTCGGGGCGGGTGGCGGCGACTTTGAGGCGGAGGAAGAGGGGAATGAGGGGGAGTTCGCGGGACCAGATGCGCTGAGCCTCCTGGTGGGCAGTGATGAATTCAGGGGTTTCAGCGAGGGAGCTGAGGGCTTTTTTGCAGGCGGCATCGTAAGCTGGGTTTTGCCAGCCGGCCGTATTGCTGTGGTTCCATTTTGGTTCGGCCGGGTCGCTGGTGTCATCGCCGAGGAAAAGCTCGCAGGGCGGGTTGACACCGGTGGCCCAGGCAAATTCGGCCAGGTCAAACTGGCGCTGGAAGAGGGGGCTGCTGTCGCTAAACAGTTCGTTGGCGGGCAAATAGTCGAGATTGACTTCAATGCCGCAGTCGCGCAGGTTGGCCTGGAAGATTTGGGCGATTTGCTGGCGCATGTCGCTGCCGCTGGTGGTGAGCAGAGTGAGGGAAAACGGCCGTTTATCTTCCCCTACCTCCTCCCGAATCCCATCCCCATCACTGTCCAAATAGCCAAGCTGGTTGAGCAGCCGGTTGGCCGCCGCCACGTTGTAGGGCCATTCCGTGAGACCCACGGCGGGGTAAAGTGGGTGCATGGGTGGAATATAGCTGTGGATAACCTGCGAACGGCCGTAAAAAATGTGGTCTACCATGCTTTGCCGGTCGGTACATTGCACAATCGCCTGTCGCACCCGCACATCCTCAAACCAGTCCGGCCGGCCTTCCCCGTCACCATACCCCGGCTGCGAATTGATGCCAAAGTCAATGTGTTCAAAAACGGTGCCGGTGCTGAAATGGGTCGCTAAACGGCCGTCAGCCTCGGCCTCCAGCAAAAATCCCACCTGGTCTGCTCCCAACACATCCGCCGTCACAATATCACAACTTCCGGCCAAAAGCTGCGCCAACACCTGGTTGCTGTCGCTGATAAATTTAATAACCACCCTGTCAAGCTTAGGATACCCCTCGGCGGCGCGGTAATAATGTTCGTTCCGCGCCAGCTCGATGTGGCTGCTTGCCTCCCAGGCCACTATTTTGAACGGCCCATCCCCCAGCGGCAGCCGATTCGCGGCTGGTTCTTGCAGCAGGTCGCTGGCGGAAAATAGTTGCAGGGCATGTTGGGGCAGGGGGGCGAAAAAGTTGGTGAAGTAAGTGGCATCCATAAAGCCCGGAATGCCGACCCAGCGTGTGGTTAAGTCGTCAACGGCCTCGTAACGGGCGGTCCGGTCGCTGAGGAATTTGCTGGTGGGGGTGGCGGCATCGCGCTGTAGCTGATAGCTAAACACCGAATCGGCGGCGGTGACTGGCACACCGTCGGCCCAGGTGCGTGGCTTGAGGGTAAACTCAACGACCAGCCGCTTCATTTGGATTGACTCGTCGGCAAAGAGGATGGCTTCGCCTTGGTCGTTGATGATTTCGACGTTGCGCTGTAGTTCAACGGCATCGCCGCCGCTGTTGAGGATGATGTCGCCGCTTTGGACAACGGCCGTTTCCAGCCGCGCCCCCCCATTTTCCAGCGTAGGAATGGATTCCAGCCCGTGGGGCTGCCAATCATACGACTGGGTGGTGATGTTGGGTTCAAAAATGGCGTTCTGCACCATTTGCGAAGCGGCCATGTTTGTGCCGTAAATATAGAGGGAATCTGGCTCTTGGCTCATGCAGATGATGAGTTCCTTGGCGGGGGAAACGGCCGTTGTGGGGGTGGGCATGGGGGTGCGGGTGGGTCGGGCGGCGGTGGGGGTGGAAACGGCCGTTGGCTGCTGCGCCAAACATGCCCCCAGCAGCACAAGCAGCGATAGCAGCAGCCCGATGGCAAGCAGCCCATGTCTTTTAACCGTGTGCCACTGTTTTCTCGCTGTTTTCATGATTCAATAGCGTGGCAAAAGTATAAAACAAAACGCATTTGGTGTCAATTTGGTGTAATTTAAGGGTAAATACAAGGGCTTTGAAGGTTGAGAGACTGGGAGACTGAGAGACTAGGAGACTATGCAGTCTCCTAGTCTCCCAATCTCTCACTCTACAAAACCCCTGCTATAATTACCGCCATGCCATTACAGACATTGCAAGCAACCCGTTTAGACTGGCCGATGAATTGGCCGCAACGTTTTGGGCGTGAAGCCCCCATGCTGTTGGAAATTGGGTTTGGCGGCGGCCACTTTTTGCTCGATTTGGCGGCGCGGCGACCGGATGCCAATATCATGGGCATTGAGGTGTCGCTGCCGGCCATTCGCCGGGCGGAACAGAAGCTGAAAACGGCCGTTTTTCACCACGTTCAGCTCATTCAGGGCAGCGCCCACACGGTGCTGTGGACGGGCTGCGCGCCGGCAATTTTTGACGAGGTTTACGTCAACTTTCCCGATCCCTGGCCCAAACACCCGCAGCGGCGGGTGATCAACGACACCTTTTTGCATTTGCTGGCCTCGCGCATGGGGGAAAACGGCCGTTTAGCCATTGCCACCGACCACGCCGACTACGCCGAATGGATTACCGACTGCCTGGAGCGCACCCCCTACTTTACCAGCCGCCTGCCTACTAGCTTTGTCACTGAAGACAACGAGCGATTACGCACCAAGTATGAACAATTTGCCATTGCCGACGGCCGTACCTGTCATTACTATCATTGGCAGCGGAACAAAACGGCCGTTGCCAACCCCTTCCACCCACCTAAGGAGCGCCCCATGCCCCACACCATTTTGCGAACCCCCCTTACCCTGTCAGAAATAAGCGGCCGTTTCAACAAACCATACGCCAGCGAAGGCGGTTACACCGTCCGTCTCATTGAAATTTTCCAATCCCCCCACTACCCTGCCTTGCTCATTGACACCTACATCAGTGAACCCGCCCTCAATCAGCACGTCGCCTTAAGCATCCACCAGCGCGACGACGGCACCATGATTGTTGGCCTGCGCGAGATCGGCTTTCCCCGCCCCACTAACGGTGTACATTTTGCCATTCACGCCGTCACCCAATGGCTGCTAGGGCTGCATCCTGATACGGTGCTTGTTAAGAGCAATCTCAACTTTGACGATACATAATACTGTAGGGTCATATGTCAAATGACCCTGTAAGGAATCATTGGTAAAAACAAAGCGTTGGTTGAAACCGGTTGCTTTGTCAAAGGGGCAGCATATAATCAATTTTCATATGCAGCCTACAAACGGAGGACAATGGATGACCACAAAAATCCTGGTGATTGAAGACGAAGAACGCATTCGAGAATTTTTGAAGCGTGGTCTAAGTTTTGAAGGCTACCAAGTCGAAACGGCCGCTGATGGACAAACTGGTCTGGATTTGGCACGTGAAGAGCCACCCGACTTGGTGCTACTTGATTTGATGTTGCCTGGCATGGACGGGCTGGAAGTGTGCCGCCGCCTGCGGGCAGCCAGCGAAGTGCCAATTTTAATGTTGACTGCTAAGGAAACCATTGAAGATCGGGTGGTGGGGCTGGATGCCGGAGCCGATGATTACCTGGTTAAACCCTTTGCCTTTGACGAACTGATGGCGCGAATGCGTGCCTTGCTGCGGCGGGCGCAGCCATCCAAGCCCCAAATTTACCGCTTTGCCGATTTAGAATTGGATACTGGTACGCGGCAGGGGCGACGCGGCGGCCATCTGTTTGATCTGACGGCGAAAGAGTATGAACTGCTGGAGCTTTTTATGCGCCACCCGCGCCAGGTTCTTACCCGTGACATCATTTTTGACCGGGTTTGGGATTATGATTTTGGTGGTGAAAGTAACATCATTGAAGTTTATGTGCGCTACTTGCGGCAAAAGACCGAGCAGTCGGGGATGTCGCGCCTCATCCACACCGTGCGCGGCATTGGCTATGTGCTGCGGGATGATGGTTGATCGTAGCCGTTACGCAAGCTGAGATAACTCCTTGACGATTCAAAACCGCCTTCTTTTTATCTATACCGCTATTTTTACGATAGCGTTTATCATCTTTGCGCTCATCATCTACACCTTGCCGCGTGATCGGGTGCTGGCGGAAATTGATGCTGATCTAGAAGCATTAGCCGCTGAAGTAGTGCAGCCCGGCCCGCTGCCGCAAGAGCTAGAGAATTTACGCACGGCTTCTACATTTATGCTGATTGTAAACACTCAGGGTGATATTGTCGGCCGTTCGCGTAATTTGACTGGTTATGGCGGTCTGTTGGATGAGGATGGTTTGCAGCAAGATAAACAACTGCGGCTGGTGCGGCTGGAAGATGACACGCTGCTGCGGGTGCTGACGGTGCCGCTGGTGTTAAAAGAGGGCGACCAAACCAGCTTTCTGGGGCATTTGCAGGTGGCGCGGCTGCTGGACAGCTATGAGAGCTTTAACCGGGTGCTGGTGGTGGCACTGCTAATTGGCCTGTTTGCCGCCACTACCTCGCTGTTTGTAGCGGTGCTGCTGACACCACGTTTGTTTAAGCCATTGGAAGATATGGCAGAGGTGGCGCGGCAAATTACGCGGGCCGATGATTTGGGACGGCGCGTGCCAGATCCTGGTGGCAGTGATGAGATTGGGGATTTGGCGCGGGCGTTTAACCAGACACTGGAGCGGCTGGAGCGGTTGTTTACAACGCAGCACCGGCTGTTGGCGGATGTGTCGCATGAGTTGCGAACGCCGTTGACGACGGTGCGGGGGAATATTGACCTGATGCGTCGCATGGGGGAGATGGATGCGGAGTCTATGGCGGCGATTCAGGATGAGTTGGAGCGGATGACGCGGCTGGTGGGGGATTTGCTGCTGCTGGCGCGGGCAGATTCGGGCGGTCTGCCGCTGCACTGGGGGGCAGTGGAGCTGGATAGTGTGCTGTTTGAGGTGTATCGGCAGGTGAGTTTGCTGGATCGGGGGGTGGGGGTGGTATTAACGGCCGTTGATCAAGCCACTGTCCATGGCGACCCCGACCGGCTCAAACAGCTCCTGCTCAATCTGGTGGACAATGCCATCAAATACACCCCACGCGGCGGCAAAGTGGAATTGAGTCTAGCGAAAGAAGATGGTTGGGCTATTATCAGCATTAGTGATACCGGTATTGGTATTCCCAAAGAAGATTTACCCCACATTTTTGAACGGTTTTACCGGGTGGACAAAGCACGCAGCCGTATGCAAGGTGGTTCTGGTTTAGGGCTTTCCATCGCCAAATGGATTGCCGACGCGCATGACGCGGTGCTAAAGGTGAACAGTGAAGTCGGTCAGGGAACGACCTTTGTGATCAAATTGCCAATTATTGAGCTAGGTGAGGAAGAAGAGGACGAGGAAGTGGAAACGTTAACGACCACTCAGCGGCTGCGGCTGTTGGGTGCTAATCTGCGGCGTTCATAAACGTAGAAGTTACAGCAGAAGTTGAACTTCTCAGAAGAAGTTCAACTTCTATATTTTCAGCGGCGGTTGATTAGCATGTAGATGCCAAAGCCGATGATGAGTAAAGGCCAGAAGATGCCGCTGTGGATAAATCCCATCTTGCTAAACAGGAAAAATACACCCATGATGACGAGCAAAATGCCGACGGTTTGGGGTTGCCCTATTTTTCCAACGCTCGTGTAAAGTCGTTCTCCCATTTCATCCAGGTTTTTCTTGATAGTTTCGGCGTTGTTAACTTCCCCGTGGTCAGCTTGGGGCATGATTATCCACAGGATGAAGTAAATGGGCAGACCAATACCGCTGGCAAAAAGCAGGATTAAAAAGGCCAGCCGGATCAATACGGAATCTATGCCAAGATAGGTGGCGATGCCGCCGCAGACCCCCGCGATGATCTGGTCTGTATTGCTTCGGGTAAGTCTTGCTTCAGACATGTCTTAACCTCCATTCGTTACAATCATCCTGATCGGGATGATGTTGTTTTCTGCCCATCTATACGCTGGGGCGGGGTGAAAGTTGCAAAGGGTTTATGAGAAGCAACTGAACGGCCGTTTCCGTTCTTACCCCATTCTCTTCACTTTCTCGCCAAAGCCCCGCTTTTTGCATATACTGTTTTGTTGAGATTTTGTATTGGATTATCTGTAAAGTCGAGACAATTCGCCCATTCTGACTTTACAAACTGACGCTAACATTGAAAAAATTTGTTGCCAACTTAGTTCGCTTCCCGCTTCTGCGCCAGCTTATGCTGCTAGGAATTCGTCTGTTTGTTCCTCGGCAGCGGTTAGGCGTGACAATGGTGGCCTTGGACGAGCGAAATCGGGTTTTGTTGCTGCGGCATGTCTTTCACCCGGAATACCCGTGGGGATTGCCCGGTGGCTGGCTTGGCCGCAACGAACCTCCAGACCAGGGTGTGCTGCGGGAACTGCGGGAAGAGACGGGATTAACGGCCGTTTTAGGGCCAACATTGCTGGTGAGGAGAGAAGACCATCCACCACATATCGGCATTGCCTATCTGGGATACGTGCAGCCCGGCGCATTCAGCCTCAGCGGTGAAATCATCGAAGCCGCCTGGTTTGACCCCGACGACCTGCCGCCGCTCTATCCCTTTATGGACGATGCCATCCAAATAGCCTTAAAAAGACAACAAAAATCAGAAGCCTAGAGGAGTATTCTAGCCGTGAACAGAAACACATCACCCGGCGTGGGGCAGTGGGTAACTGTCTCTCTAATGGTTGCTGTTTCTTTATTCTTGCTCATCAAACTTTATCAATACGCAGGCTTGCGAGGCTATTATCCCACTGGCCTAACCATTGCTGGGATAGACGTTGGCGGCATGACCCCAGAGGAAGCCAGCCAAATCTTAACCAACCGCTACCTCGAAGCCCCCATCACCCTTTATCATCGGGATGAGCAATTTGTGATCAGCCCAGCCGAAGCCGAGTTTACGCTTGACCTGACCCGCATGTTGAGTGACGCTGACTTTCAGCGCGTGCAGCAAGATTTTTGGGCCGGCTTTTGGGGCTATTTGTGGGGCACGCCCGTTGAGGTCACGCCCGTTCCCCTCAGTGCCACCCATAACCGGGAAGCATTGGGCGATGTGCTAACCCGCATTGCTAACCTGACTGATGAGCCAGCGCAGCCACCTCAGCCTGTGCCCGGTTCGCTCAGCTTCCAGTATGGAGTCGCAGGTACAATCACCGATATTGAGGCCAGCTTTGCGGACGTAGAAGCGGCGTTGTACCGTCCCACCAACCGCGAGGCGCGGCTGGTGGTGGAACCACGCGACCCCATTCGACCCGACCACAATTTGTTGACGCGGCTGCTGGTCAACCGGGTGCAGGTTTTCGAGCAAGAGTCTGGTGGTGTTGCCAGCGTTTTCATTATGGATTTGCAAACGGGTGAAGAGATTGATTTGCGTTCGGATGTGGTCATGTCGGGCATGGATTTGCTCAAAATCCCTATCGCCGTCGAAGCATACCGCGTGCTGCGCGATGTGCCGACCCTAACTCAGCGCCAGCTTATCTCTGATACCCTGATTGTTGGCCCTAATAACCCCAGCACCAACGCCTTACTCAGCGTTATTGCTGGTGCTGACGAGCCATACACCGGGGCGCGGCTGGTGACAAACTCGATGCAGCGGCTGGGACTAAAAAACACCTTTATGTTGACTCCCTATGATGAACCAATGCTGCCAGGGTTGGTCAAGCCCAAAACCCCAGCTAATTCTGCCGAAAGCCTGCTCACACGCCCCAATGACCAGATGCAAACGACAGCCGAGGACATTGGCACGCTGCTTTCGATGGTCTATTACTGCGCCCAAGGGCAGGGCGGGGCACTGATGGCCGTGTTTGACAATGAGATTACCCAGGAAGAGTGTCGCCAGCTTTTGCAATATATGCGGCTGAATGAGATTGGCAGCTTGCTGGAAGATGGGGTGCCTGCAGGGATGGCGTTGGCGCACCGCCACGGCTGGATTAGCGATACGCTGGGGGATGCGGGTGTGATGTTTACACCGGGTGGGGATTATGTGGTCGTTGCCTTTTTGTATAAGCCAGATTGGCTGGAGTGGGAGCTTAGCTCGCCGCTGGTGGCCGATGTGGCGCGGGCTACCTACAACTACTTCAACTTTGACCAGCCCTTTTTAGGGGGCTAACTGCGTATGTTACGAGCAATTCGCCGATTTTTGCTGACGCTGCTGCTGATTGCGGCGGTGTTGTTTTTGCTGTTTCAAGCGTTTTTGTATTATCGTTCGCTGGATAAATACCCGACGGGAATGGCCGTTGCCGGAATTCCCGTCGCAGGGTTGGTGCGAAACGAAGCGGCCGAACGATTAATTGAGCAATACATGGCTCCTGTCTACATTTTTCACCAGGATGAGCGGGTGCAAGTTGACCCCCGTGAGCTGGGGTTTATGCTGGATGTGGACGCGATGCTGTCCGAAGCCGACAGCCACAAAGAGCCAGAGTCGCTGTTTGAGGGGTATGCGGAGTTTGTGATCGGCCGTTCGCTTGCCCCTGTTGATATTCCGCTGCGAGCAACGGTGGACGAGGTTGCCCTGCGGCAGCGGGTGCAAACCATTGCCGACTTTTTAGACCAGCCGGCCGTTGGCCCCCAGCTTTTGGTGGAAGGAGGAGCCGGACAAGAGGGTCGCCCTGGTTTTATAACCGATGTCGAGGCCAGCTTGCCGCTGGTGGAGGCGGTGCTGTATGAAACCGAGCAGCGCGAGGCGCATTTGGTGATTGAGGAGCAGCCTGCGCCAGAGCGCAATCTGGAAATGCTGCGCGGGGTGATCCAAAATTTGCTGGATTCATTTGATGGTTTTTCCAGCGTCTTTATCATGGATTTGGAGACGGGGGAGGAGTTGAGCTTTAATGCCGATGTGGCACTATCGGGGCTGAGCGTGCTGAAAATCCCGATTTTTGTGGAGGCGTATGCAGCGATGGATCAGCCGCCGGATGCGTTTGTGGAGTCGCTGTTTTATGAAACGGCCGTTAAATCCTCCAACTACACCGCCAACCAACTCCTCCATATCATCGCCGGTCAGGACAACACCTACCTGGGAGCCGATGTCTTTACGCAGAGGATGCGTGATCTGGGGCTGGTCAACACCTTTATGGCCGTTCCCTACGATGCCCCCGACGTTGCCACCCGCCCCAACACCTACGTTACCCCCGCCAACTCCCGCACCGACATCAACGTGCTGCCCGACATTTCCCGCCAAACCACCGCTGAAGAGATTGGAACCCTGCTTTCCTGGATTTATTACTGCGCCAAAGGCACAGGCGGAGCGCTGATGGCCGCCCTGCCCGGCAAAATCACCCCGCAAGAATGCCAGGCTATCATTGACGTGCTGGAGCTAAACGTAGAAGGCAACCTTATTCGCTATGGCGTGCCAGAAGATGTGCTGGTTTCGCATAAGCATGGGTGGAACTTCACTGACCATAGCGATGCAGGATCGTCTTTTCGCCCAACGGGATTATGTGCTGTATATCTACATGTCCAAACCGGGCAGCGATTGGCTCTCGTCTGAAATTAGCTTTCCCATTATTCGGGAAGTGTCGCGGGCGGTTTATAACTATTTTAACTATGATGATCCTTACACCAAGGAAGAATCAGAAGCCCGCATCAAAGCCACCGCTCAGGCCGCAGCCGAAGCAGCAGCGGCGGCGGCAGCAACGGAGAAGTCGAACAACCGGCTGAAGGAGCTGCACCACCGGCGCAGCCATAGTAGGGAAGAATGGTTGCTACTGGCTAGTGGTTTATACTAGCAACCAGCCACTAGCTACTATTTACAGAGGTAAGTATGGAGTATCGCAAACTGGGTCGAACTGGCCTGAAAGTATCCACCATTTGTTTGGGCACGATGCAGTTTGGCTGGACGGCCGTTTCTGCCACCGCCCACCAAATCATGAGCCACGCCGTCGAGCTGGGCTGCAACTTTTTTGACACCGCCGACGTGTATTCCCGCTGGGCAGAGGGCAACGACGGCGGCGTGAGTGAGCAAATCATTGGTGACTGGTTGCAAACCGGTCACGTGTCGCGCCACCAACTGGTGCTGGCAACCAAGGTGCGCGGTCAGATGGGTGACGGGCCAAATGACCAGGGGCTGTCGCGTCTCCACATCATGCAGGCCGTAGATGCCAGCCTACGCCGCCTGCAAACCGATTACATTGACCTGTACCAAGTGCATTTCCCCGATGAAGAGACACCACTGGAAGAAACGCTGTCGGCACTGACAGACTTGGTGCGATTGGGCAAGGTACGCTACATTGGCTGCTCCAATTATCCGGCGTGGCTGCTGGCAAAATCGCTGTGGGTGAGCGATGTCAACAAGCTGTGCCGCTACGACAGCGTGCAGCCGCACTACAATTTGGTACATCGGCCAGAGTTTGAACGGGAACTCATGCCGCTGTGTTTGGACCAGGGGGTGGGGGTGATTCCCTACAGCCCGCTGGCGGCGGGATTTTTGACGGGCAAATATGGCCGCGATACAACGCTGCCCAATTCGGCGCGGGCGCGGCGGATTATGGAGCGGTATATGAATGAGCGCGGCTTCCAGGTGGTGGACAAGTTAACAGAGGTGGCGATGAATCATGGGGCAACGGTGGCACAAACGGCCGTTTCCTGGCTCCTCGCCAACCCTGCCGTGACCTCGGCCATCATCGGGGCTAACTCGGTGGCGCAGCTTGCCGACACGATGCTGGCGGCAGAGATGAGGCTGTTGGCAGAGGAAAAAGCGGCGTTGGATGGGGTGTCGGCGTGGGAGTAGGGAAAAGAGTAAAGCGGCCGTTTGCTCCTCACATTTTCTCACATACAAACCATTCCGTGTCCTTCCGTGTGCTCCCGTGTCCAAAACGGCTCACCCCAAATAATCTATAACCGCCCCCGCCACATCTACCCCCGTAGTGGCCTCAATTTCTTCCAGTCCCGGCGTTGAATTCACCTCAATGACCAGTGGCCCCGCTTCCGTTTCCAGCAGATCAACCCCGGCTACTTCTAGTCCCACGGCTTGCGCGGCGGCAACGGCCAGGGCTTGGGTGGCGGGGGGGAGGGTAATGGCAACGGCCGTTCCGCCCAAATGAATATTGGCGCGAAAATCCCCGGCCGGGGCGGTGCGGCGCATGGCCGCCACCACCTGGTCGCCCACCACAAAGGCGCGGATGTCCTGGTTGTTGGCGGCCACAAACGCCTGCATGGTGGCAATTTTGGACAGACTGCTGAGGAGGTGGTGGGTGGAGAGGGCAGTCTCGGCGGTGTCTACCTTGATCACCCCCGCCCCCCAACTGCCACGCGGCAGCTTGATGACGGCGGGCAGGGGGAGGTCATTAACGGCCGTTTCCCGCATTTGCTCCAGCCCCCCCACCAGCCACGAATCGGGGATGGGAATGCCGGCATGGTTGAGCAGCTGCAGCGTGTGGAATTTGTCGCTGGCGATTTGTTTGGCGGCGGGGGTGTTGAGGCAGCGCACCCCGGCCAGCGCAAGCTGGGTGGCAAGATAGCTTTCCAGCGGGACGCTAATCTCATGCCCCATGTAGCTTTGGCCGACGGTGCGGAGCAGGGTCACGTCGAACTGGGTGAGGTCGTGGTGGGCGTGGGTGATGGTGGTGAAACGGCCGTTTAGCCGCACCACGCAATCCAACGGTCGCGCTACCTCTATTTCATGACCACGCTGCTTCGCCGCTTCAGCCAGCCGCCGCGTAGCGTAGCCAGTAGGGTTGTGGGCAAAGACAAGAATTTTCAAATGGTTTTTGGAGAATAGGACGCAGATTTACCTGATCCTCCTGATTATCAGGTTCATCAGGTAAATCTGCGTCCCATTGCTCTTTATAAAGCAAAAGCAATACGAATATCGGCTAAAAGCTGGGTGGCGCGGCGGATGAGGGCTTGGTTGGCTGGTTTGTTGGGCCACAGGCTGGCCCCGGAGGGATGGGGCAGGGGGACGACCCAACGGCCGTTTTTTTCCTTCCTCTCGTCAAACTCAGCCATCACTTCCCCTTGGCTGATGTCAAACTGCACGGGGTTGGTGAGGGCGGCGGGGGGGAAATAAACGGCCGTTCCAATAATCTCATGCAGCTTGGCGCTGCTGGGATACAGCAGCTTAATCGCTAACCCGCCCACCAAAATCATCAGCGTTGGTCGTACCAGGGCAATTTCGCGCTGCAAGAAGGGACGGCACAACGCTTGCTCGGCGCGGCTCGGTACCCGGTCGCCCTTGCCGGACGGATGTTTGCCAGGGTAGCATTTGGTAACGGCGGTCATGTAGTGGGTGTCGCGGAACGTGTCCTCGTCCCAGCCCGCCTCGCCCAGCCATTGGAAGAGCCGCCGCCCGCTGCTGGCGTTAAACGGCCGTTTGGCCTCCACCTCCGTCACCCCCGGTGCCTGCCCAATCAGCAGCACCCGCGCCCCCGCCGACCCGCGAAAAATCGCTCCCGGCACAATATCGTGTCCCGCTGCCAAACAGCGCTGGCAAGTTCGCATTTCCTGGTGAAGCTGGATGAGTGAATCAGGCACAGTAAATGGTGCGTAGTGCGTGGTGCGTAAAATCACGCACCACGCACTACGTTCTATGGGACTAACTTATCAAACCGGTCAATATCTGCCCGCAGCACATCGAGGCTGCCCTCCCAAAAGGCGGTGTCGCGGATGTTGATGCCAAAGCGGGCGGCGAGGTCGGCTGCTTCGCCCATGCCGGTGGCCGAGAGCAGGTCATCATACCCCTGGCGGAATTCATCGGCGTTTTCCTGATAGCGGGCGTACAGTCCCAGCCCAAAGAGCAGGCCAAAGGTGTAGGGGAAGTTGTAGTAGCTGCTGCCATAGTAATGTGGCACGTAAACCCAGCGGTAGCGGGTATGGGTTTCGGGGTCAATGGTGTCGCCCACGGGAGCCATGCGCGTTTTGAAGGATAAATCGCATAGTTCTTCAACCGACAAATCACGCTGTGCCCGCAGTTTAAAAACTTCGGTCTCAAAATCAAAGTCGCTGGTGGCTCCCAGCACCACGCGGGCGGCGTATTCGAGCAGGGTGTCGAGGATGATAATTTGGTCGCTTTTAACGGCCGTTTTCAACGCCGCATTTTCCACCACTTTCTGGCAAAACGTGCTGGCCGTTTCTGCCAGCGTCATCGGCAGCGACCGCTGCAAAATGGTGCGGTCACGCAAATTGAGGTTGTGGTAAGCGTGGCCCAGTTCATGCGCCAACGTTCCCAGCGAGTTAAAGCTCGGTTCAAAGTTGCTGAGAATGCGTGAGTCGCCATTACGAAGCCACATACAGAATGCCCCACCCCGCTTGCCATCGCGTGGTTCGGCATCAATCCAGCCGTTGGCAAACGCCCGCTGTGCCAAATCGGCCATGCGTGGCGAATAGGTGCGAAATTGCTCAATGATGAATTGTTGCACCTCGCCATATGACCACTGCTGGCTGCCTTGCCCCAGTGGCACCAGGCGGTCGTAATGCGCCAAAATGGGCAGCTCTAAGAAGCGGGCGCGGGCGCGGAGATAGCGCTGGAAGTCGGGGAAGGCGCGGCGGGCGGCATCGTTCATTGCCTCCAGCGTTTCCCGGTCAATGGCGTTGTCAAATAGCACCATGTCCAGCGGCGACTCCCAGCCGCGCCGCCGTGAAAGAGCCAAGGTTTCGCCCTTGATGGCGTTGAGGGCGGCGGCATTGGGAACGGCCGCTTTTGCCAACGCCGCCTCAATTTGGTCATTTGCCTGCTTCCGCAGATCCCGGTCGGGGCTAAACATCAAGTTTTGCGCCGCCGTCAGCGGCATTTCCTTGCTTTCGCCCTCCATTTCCACGGTTACAGTAAGCTGCGAGGTGTAGGTGTTGAACAGCCTGTTCCAGCTTTGGCTGCCAGTCAAGTTTAGCTCGGCGGCAAGGGCTTCCTCAATTGGCGACATCAGATGCTCGGCTTCCTGCTGGGCGCGGCGCAGCACAAAGGCGTGGTCGGCGGCGATGGTGGAGTCGTTAATCAGTGCCTCGACATCGAGCGAGCCAAGCCAAGCGGTAAGGCGGGTACCAAGCAGGGAGAGGTGGCTAAACTGCTGCTGGATTTCGCTGAGTTTGGCCTGGGCAGCGGTGTTGCGGGAGTCGGTGGCGATGAAGCTGAAGATGTAGGTGTAGAGGGTAATGATTTCATCTACGCCGCTGTTGTAGGCGGTAACGATTTGCTCAAGAACGGCCGTTGCGTCCTCCGGCATTTGCGTTGCATCATCAATCCGGTTAATGTGGTGCTGGTCAAACAATGCTACCAGAGCCTTGATTGTTTGCAGCCCGTTAGCAAACCCTTCGGCAAATTCGGGCGTGTCCAGCCCAGGGTAAATTTCGCTTAAATCCCAGTGGGGGAGTTTTTCGGTCATGGTTGTTCCATCCTAAAAATAGAGATTGAGGGAAGTTTAGCAGTGAAAGAGAGGTACGCCAAACGGGGGTGGAATGGGGTAGACTGGGGGATATGAGTGGGTTTATGCGTTTAACGGCCGTTCTTCTCCTCCTCACAATCCTACTGCTGGTGGGGTTTACTGCATCTGGCTGGGGTGACCCACATCCGTTAGGGGAGCTGGTGCAAACGGTGCAGCCGGGGGTGATGGTGATTCCGGCAACGGGCGAACAACTGACCTGGCTGGAGACGGAGTTGTTGAGGAAGCGGTTTTCGGTGAGATTAACGGCCGTTTACCAATCTGGCGAACGCGACATCGGCTACGGTTTGCTGCTCGGCGGCCCCCACACCACCACTGCCGTCAAACTTTCCCCTCTCGGCTATCTCACCATCGAACAACTCCCACTCCCCACTCCCCACTCCCCACTTCCCACCCTCCCCTGGCAAACCTGGCCCCACGTCCGCCCCGACCAAAACGAAATCTGGCTGGATGTGGACGGCAGCCAGTGGACGGTGCGGGTAAACCGGGAACTGCTGTGGGTGGGGGAAGTGGCGGGGCGGGTGGAGCGGGTTGGGGTGGTGGGGGAAGGGTTTGGGAAAGAAACGGCCGTTGTTGCCTTTCCTACCCTTGAACTGTTTGCAGAAAACTGAGGGCTTTATAGACGAGTGGGTCAACAACAACTGCCCTGCAACGCAAAACGCAATGGGTTCTACGTTGCAGGGCAGTTGTCTGACTGGATATTTTCTCCCCAAACAATGAAAACTAGCTATCATGAGGATACAACACGCGGGGTTAGCAGGGAATAGACATTTGTACTGAGATAAACGGCCGTTAATCCCTAGCTGACAAAACACAGGCTAATCTGCTATACTGAACGCGACTATAAATTGACGCCCTGCGAATCTCTAAGAAAATGTCAGTTTAGGTACTGAAAAAGTATACAATCGTGAAGAGGGAGGTTAACTTGTAAAATGGAAAGAACAATCCGCGTGGCTATTTTGGAAGACCATCAAGGAGTTATTGATGGTTATCGCTACCGTTTGTTGCAAGATCAAGGGTTTGCAATTGTTGCCGTGGCAACCTATGGCAACCAGCTCATTCCCATGCTACAGCAGCACCCGGCCGATGTCTTATTGTTGGATATAGGTGTACCCATTTCCGAAGATAACATCACCCCTTTTCCCGCCCTGAGCCTAATCGTCGAACTTCGTGAACGATACCCCGGCCTCAAAATTATTGTCATTTCCATGTATGATGAACGAACATTAATCGAGTCAACCTTGAAGGCGGGTGTAAGTGGCTATATTCTCAAAGGAGACCATGCCGCTATCCGGGATTTGGGCAAGACCATACGCTCCATCATGAGCGGTGGGCGCTACCTGAGCGGGCAGGCAGCGGATAAACTTTTGCGTAAAACAGAGCCTTCCGTCTCTCTTTCGCCGCGCCAACTGCAAATCTTGTCCCTGTGTGCTGCCGATCCTAACCTGACGAAGGCTGAAATTGCCAACCGCTTGCATATAGCTGACTCAACCGTGCGAAACTTGTTGACCAGTGCCTACCAACGTTTGGGTGTCCGTAACCTAACGGCTGCCATTGCTGCCGCCCGTTCCCAAGGTATTCTTACGCCACAGTTTCCGCCATCACCGCTTCCTGTTGAGTTTGATTTGGCAGATTCGCTTTAATGATCAGCGGTGTGCCGCCGGCCGCTTGCAGCAACTTTTGAACCGGTTCCATTAGTCGAAGCAACAACTCCCCCAACTTTTCCGGGCCTGGTGCAGGTAGTGTTACAACCAGACGCTGCGCTTTCCGATAACGCCGCCAAATTTGGTCAACCGCATAGCTAACCGCACCGCAGCGCAGCAGGATTTCTTGTGCCGCTTGTAGGGCTTCTGGGTTCGCAGCCTGTCGGCGCAACATCATAAAGGCTTCTCGCGCAGGATGGGGCACCGTTTGGGCGAATAAAATGGGCAGCGGTGAACGATCTTGCAGCCAATCGGGGCCGGCCGGAACTGCCATTGTATCGTGCAAATCATCATGTATCTGGATCATCGCCCCATATAAACGCCCCACCTCGGCAATAGCCGCCGCTTTGTTTGGTTCGGCGCCGCCGCACAATGCGCCAATATAGAGGGCTGTACTAAAAAAGGGCGTGCTTTTGGTGGCAACCACCCGCCAATAGCCCGCTTCGTCCTGCGGATTTTGCACATCAAGCTGCTGGCCCTGCGCCGTTTGGCACATCATTTGCCCCAGGTTGTGCATAATAGTGGCCTGCGTGGGAGCAGGTAGCGGGGCATGGGCAATGGCTTGCAGGCTTAGGGCCTGGAGAGCAGAGGCCAAATTAGCGGTAGCGGGCTGCCCAATTTGGTGGTGATAGCCACGCGGGTCGGCATCGAGCATGTCGTCAATGAGAATGATGCTGGCTTGCAGGGCAGCGATGCTGGCAACGGCCGGCAGCGCCACTTCCTGCGTGCCGCCCACGGCTTCGCTGCCAATCACGGGCAGCCACCAATCGTGTGGTTTTTTGCTGGCGGCACCTAGTAAAAAGCTGCTCATTTCCGGCCAAGCTTGTAATAATGGTAGCTGTGAAAGATATTGGTTTGTTTGTTCATAAAGGTTCATGTGTTATTCCCTCATGCGGATAAATCGCAAGTGGTTGATAGCTGGTGGCTAGTGGCTGGTAAGAAGAGACATTATGTAACAGCCACTAACCACCAGCAAACTTATAAATGGTCATCAGTAGCCAATTGACGACTGATGACCGATAACCAATTACCGACTATTCAGCCAGCCACCAATCGTTCCAGGACATGGTGTTGTCCAACAGGACGACGTTGTTTAGCTCCATTTGGGAGAGCTGGAGCATGTTGTGCCAATACGCATCATCTGTGTGGGAATGAGTTGTTAACTGTTGATAAAACTGTGTCATGAGAAACCTCCATTTTTTTGTTACAAACAATAAAATTAAGAAACGGGTATCATTGGGTTTTTCGTAATCTAGGCATCACCTCCTTAGTTGGATTGGATGGATAGCGCCATGAAGCTGGAACGTTCGTTTTGGGAAAAAAATATATCTTGGGCAGTGTTGTTGCTGCTGATTGTGTACACGCTGGGCTTTGTTGTAGAGAAGCCGTATGCGGGCTTTGGCTACAACCAAATGGGGATTGTGACGGAAGTGTTTGAGCCGGGCGTGTACGGTGATTTGCGTAAGGGGGATCGGCTGCAGCAGGTGGGTGATGTAGTGTGGGAAGAGTTTCGCCACAGCCAGACCCAGCTTTTGTTTGCCGGGGTGGCGGAAAATGAGGAGATACAACTGCATGTTTGGCGGGATGAGAGGCCATTGGTGGTTGCATGGCGGTTTCCGGGTCGTAATTGGGCGGAGCGGCGGCAGCGGCTGAATAGTGAGTGGTGGTTGCCGTATATTTTTTGGCTGGCCGGGGTTGCAACGATTTGGCTGATTCGTCCAAAGGGGCGTTTGTGGCGGTTGTTGACGGGGTTTCATTTTTTAACGGCCGTTTGGCTCGTCACCGGCACACTTTCATCCTCTCACCTGTGGTACAGCATTTTTATCTCCCATGCTGCCCTATGGTTGTGCTTACCCCTTTACTGGCAGTTGCATTTGCAATACCCTCAACCCCTCTTTTCGCTTCCCAAATGGGCCATCCCCACACTGTATGGCGCAGCCGGTGTTGGGATTCTTCTGGATTGGCTCATGTTATTACCCGCTGGGGTTTCTTCTATCGTTGCATTCCTGGCTTTTGGCGGAAGCATTGTCTTACTGCTGGCGCAAGCCTGGCGGTCAGAAAAGCAATCGGAAGCGCGTCGGCTGCTGTTGTTGTTGAGCGTGGGCTTTGTGCCAGCCGTGATAGTGATGATTGCGACCTGGTTTGGCGTGCAGCCGTTTTTTCAGGGGGGGGCGTTGTTGGGTGTGGTGACGATTCCAGGCATTTATTTTGTGGCTGCTTACCGCCCTCAACTGCCTGCATTGCGTAAGCGGGTGCGGCGGTTGGTGAAGTTTTATATGGTGCTGGTGGGGGGGCTAACTGTTGTGGTGTTGCTGTTGGCGTTTTGGGTCAATTGGCTGGACTCTGACACTTCGACGCTGTGGTGGGGGAATGTGACGCTGGTGCTGTCGCTTTTGCCGGCCGTACTCGGTTTTCTGCCGGCGATGTCTCTGGCGGCCTTGGCGGGGGCGTATTATCGAACGGCCGTTGATCCTTCGGCACGGCAGTTGGAACTGGTAGCCAATCGTGTCTTCACCCCCTACCTGTTTGTCGTCTTGGTGGTGCCAGCGATGATCTTGCTGGCGTTGGGGCTACAGTTTATGGAACTGTTTACTCAGGAAGCAGTGCTGGCGAGTTTGGTTAGCTCCATAACGGCCGTTTTATTTACCCTCCTGACCTACAAACGCTTTGAACAATGGGTTGAACAGTTCCTCTTTGGCTTGCCCCCGCTTCCTTTAGCTGTTGTCGAAACATATATGAACCGCTTGGTGACGGTGCCAAGTCGGTCTGCTCTGGTACAACTGCTGCGTGATGAGGTGCTGCAGACTTTGCAAGTACGCGAGTCGGCACTTTTTCTGGTAGATGAGGCGCAGCAGGTTGAATTACTATATGAGCAAGGGCTTGATTCGGCTCTCTTGCCGTCACCTACGGTAGTTCTAGCTCTGATGCAGCGGCTGCAGCAGCAGCCTACCGAGTGGATGCCGTCACAGGGTTGGGCACAGCTCTTGCTGCCGCTGCGGGTGCAGGGGCGTTGGCTGGGGGTGTGGCTGCTGGGGCGGCGTGACCCCGATGGGCTGTATGGGCAGCGTGATTTGCCCTTGTATGAGACGTTAGCGGCACAAACGGCCGTTGCCCTCATCAACTTCACCCAGTCCGAAACGCTTCAGATGTTGTACAAAATGAACATTGAACGGCACGAGCAAGAGCGTCTGGCATTGGCACATGATTTGCATGATGTGACCTTGAGCGAGCTTGCCGTGATGGCGATGTATGTGAATGATGGCGTTTCGCCCAAGTTTCATGATCTTTACCGGGGAATTACACACCATTTGCGCCAGATTATTACCGGGCTGCGGCCCAAAATGCTGGATTTTGGGCTGTGGGCGGGGTTGAACCAGCTTGTGGATGTTCAGATGGAGCGGTTGTCGCCGGAGTGTGAACTGTTGTTTGATTTGCGCCAAACGGCCGTTCGTTACCCACCCCACATCGAGCAAGAAATCTACCGCATTGTGCAGCAAGCCCTAGAAAATGCCATTGCTCATGCCCATGCAGAACTCATCCGCATTCACGGTCATCTATTGGCCGATAACCTCACCATTGTGGTAGAGGACAACGGCGTTGGCTTGCCCTACAAAGGTCAGTTGCCAATTACCAGGCTGCTGACCGAGGGTCATTTTGGGCTGGTGGGAATGCAGGAACGTGCCGCTTTTATTGGTGCCCACATACAATTAAGCTCCCCTCCTGAGGAGGGAACGGTTATTAGCATCGTGTGGCAGCGGTCGCCGGTTGGATCGTAGCATTGGGTGGCCTTTATATCGTTTTTAAGGTGCGAAGCTGGCGACAGAATACGCCGGGAAGGCGAAAGAGTGAACTACACATTTGGTAGAAAAGTGTAGAATTGGCCTGTTTTGATGAAAAAGAGGGCAGAATGACTGAGTTTGGCGAGTGTTTAAAACAGCATCGCCTTAAAACAAAGGATACAGACAGCAGTTCATGCAGTTATTTGACGCAAGCGCAGTTGGCTGATCTGATGTCCCGGACTGTTCCCGTTGACAGCAGAATGATCAGCTTTTGGGAGACCGGGCGACGTAAAATCCACTATAGCGAACGTAGCACGCAGCTTTGTTTAATCCAGGTGTTGCATAAACATGGCGGCATACAGACGGTAGACGAGGCTAATGAACTGCTGCGACTGGGGCGGTATGATGTACTGTCGACGGCAGAAATGCAGGAAATTAACCGGGCATGGGCTGTACCGGTAGCGATGGCAGCACCGCACGCTGTTCATCGTCCATCGTGGCCTATGGTTTATGCGTGGCTTGATGGCGTTTTTCGCTGGTCGGAGGCGGATGATCATGCGCGGATGAGTTGGGCGGGAATGGTGATTTGGTCGCTGGGAGTGGTTAACGGCCGTTTATCTCCCGATCACTTTCTCGCCTTCTTGGCCGCCTGCCTGCTGTGGATAGCCGCCATTTGGCTGTTGGTACCTGCCCTACAATGGCCGCTTACCCCCCAACCCGTGCTGCAGCAAGCCGTGGTGCGGCTGTTGGCTGGCTGGTTTGGCTTGCCGCTGCTGCTGGCACTGTTCACCAAAGCCGATGGCATGGAGCAAGACCAGCACCCCCGGCTGCCCCTGCTGCTGCTCAAATTGATCGGGGCAGTGGTGGGGTTTAATCTGGTCGTGCTGCTGCTGCTCATGGTGGCGGCAGGATGGTATTATCTGCTGCTGCCGCCGCTGCTGTGGGGGTGGCGGCTGGTGCTGCTGCTGCCGCTGCTGCTGGGCCACATCGCCGCCCGGCGTATTCCGGTGGATCGTTTGAAAATGTATCAGGGAGAGCTGCGGGCACACGCGGTTGATTACTGGTTTTTTGGCATGTACCTGCTGACCGGGCTGATGGTGGGGGCGGCTCTTTTTTGGGGGTATCGTTTTTGGGCAAACCCGGCGGTGGGAACGAGTTTTTTGTTGGTGATGCTGGGGGTTGTGTTGTGGGAACGGCAGAAAAAACGGCCGTTATCCCCCCTCCTCCTCATCATCCTGCTTGGCTGCGCCTTCCCCCTGCTCATGGCCTGGCTCCTGCTCTTTGTCTCACCCATCGGCCACGTCGCCATTAACACCCCTGCTGCCGCTATTGAGACAGGTTTAGGGTTGGCCTATGTGATGAGCCTTTGGTCGCTGGGGCTGACGCTACAGTTGCGAACCCCTTCCCTGTCGCGCCAGCTACCAATTGGTGGGCTGCTATTGCTGGCCGTGGGTTTGTCGCTCTATTTGCTGGTTTGGAAGCTAGTACCAGCGTGGCTTAACCTGCTGGGCTTTGTGGTTGCAGCAATGGGGCTAATTGGGTGGGGATACAGCCAACCACCCGCTGAGGACACAAAGCCCCCAGCGGGTGGCAGTCCCGGCGGCTAACCTTCAAGGTGCCAGGCACCTGCAAAATGGTTCCTAAGGCGTGCCGGGTACGATGGGAAAGTCAAATTCAGCCGTATGGCCGCCAACGGCCGACTCGGCACCACAACCATTCACCCCTAGCACATAGTAATAGTAGTTGGCTACGGGGTTGCCCACCACCGTGTCGCTATCGGTGATAGATGCCGTGCCACTGCTGTAGGTGATAATGCCCGATAGTTCCACAACGCCCGCCCCATTGGGGCTAAAGTAAGGTGAGGTTGAGCGCAGCACTTTGTAATCGCTGTTGCCTGTGTCATGGGGCCAACTGAGCGTGACATTGGCACTGTTGCGCTGGATGGTGACATCGGCTGGGCTAACCGGAGTGGTGCAGGTCAGATCCAGGCCAATAAGTACCGGGTCATGGTCAGAAGCGCGGAACTGGTTGTTGGCGTACAGCTCCGTAATTTGCTGTGCGGTTTTGAAGTTTTCGTTGTAATCAAGGGCAATTGGCTCATCGGCATTGATGTGCCATTCCGTGACCCCCATGACCTGAGGCAGCAGCGACGGGCTGCCAAGCGCGTGGTCAAGATAGCCCCACTGCCCATCAAAGGCGAAAGAGTAGGTGCTGCTGCCAAGGAATTGAAGAATGAGATTGGTATAGCCGGCGTTGGTGATGGCGGTAATTGGGTTTTCCATCGCATAGGCATTGAGGTCGCCCATAATGATCACGTCACTGTCGCCCACGCCGGTTGGGTCGGTGCCAAGCCAGGTAACGAGGGCGTTGGCAGCACTGGTGCGCGTCAGGTTGCAGTTACCTTGTCCATCGCCTGTATCGGGGTCGCCCACGTCGTTGCAGTCAGACCCCTTGGATTTGAGATGGTTGACGGCGATGGTGATGATTTCACCGGTGGTGGTTTGGGTAAAACTTTGCACCAGTGCCGGCCGATTTTTGCTGCTGTTAAAATTTGAATCAACGGCCGAACTCATCACCTTGGTGGTGCCAGTGGGCGAGACGGTGTTTTTGTAAATGAGGGCCACCTTGATGGCATCGGTGCCAAGGGCATTGGTGGAGCTAGTAAGGGTGTCGGCGTTGATAAAGCTGTAGTTTGCCCCAGCGGCGGCCAGCCCGTTGATCAAGTCCTGGATGGCACTGCCGCTGCTATAGCCATCGTTCTCCATTTCCATCAGCCCCACAATGTCGGCATCCATGGCGGCAATGGCGGCGATGATTTTGTCACGCTGTTTGGTAAATTCGGTGCTGTTTTCGGCACCGCGACAGTCAGTAGCCGCGCCGCCAACGCCGTTGGTGCAGCCGGTGAAGGTGTTGAAGTAGTTGAGGACGTTGAAGCTGGCGACTTTGAGCGTACCGCCAACGGCCGTTGGTGTGGCTGGGCGGCTATTAACGGCCGTAAATGTGGGCATGGTGGTGGGGTGAATGCGGTAAGCATTGACGCTGCCGCTCCAGCCAGACCAACTGTAGGTGAGAACGCCGCTAATGTTGCTGACCGTATCGCCGCCGCGCAGGGTATTAACGGCCGTTAACTTCGGCGGTGGATAAGCAATAGTCGCCGGGTTTTGCGTTTCGCTGCCATCATCCAGCACAATCTTGTTCAAGTCATTGCTGGCCTGCACCGCATTCGCCGCCGCCCCCGGTGCCGCCACATGGGTGGGGTTAAACAAACGGCCACCCGACGACAGCGTAAGCTGCCCGCCCCGCGCCAGCAGATAATGCTCGGTGACAGTTAATGACTGCGGCAGCGTGACATACATCCCCTCAAACTGCTCCGGCGCGGTGGTGCTGGCAAAAGGCAGCGTCACGCTGGCGGCAGTGGGCAAGGTGGCTCCGCTGCTGCATACCACCAGCGTATCCACTTGGTTGATTTCGGTTAGCTCAAAATATTCGGTGACGTTACCCTGTAGCCGCACCACATCACCTACCGCTACATCCGTTCCAGCCGGATCATAGACAAAAATGCCTTCGGAAGTGGCCGGGTTGGCATCGGCATCACCGTCTTCTTCCTGCACAAAGAAGCCGTTAAGCTGCGTTGACGTTTGGAAATCACCCACGACCACCCCTTCGATAATCACATCAGCCGTGCCGTTGAGCGGGCTAACGGTGCCGCTGCCCTGAATGGTGTGGATAGGCGTTTCGCTGTTGTCGCCACAGCTTCCAAACCCGGCAGCCACGGTGGTGAAGCTAAAGATATAGTCGTTTGCCATGTTTTCCAGCGGGGCATCCTGGTCGGTTACGGCATCTTTGTCAATGGTAACGGTGCAGCTTTCGCTATTGGCAAAATCTGTGTTGGGGTTGAGGGTGAAGGTTTGGGGGCCACCCGTAACGGTTGCCGTGTGGTTGCCGCTGCTGGTGCAGCTTATGCTAAACCAGTTGCTACCCACCGTGACATCTTCGCTAAAGGTGATGCTGATGTTGGCATCTAGGGCGACATCGGTGGCGTTGTTGCTGGGGGTGGTGCTGCTGACGGTGGGGGCGGTGCTACCTCCGCTAAACGTTTGCCCGGTGTTACAACTGCCAAAGGTGTTAGTGGCGGCACTATTCCAGGTGAAATCTTCGTAGGTGGAGCCGCTGCCGCCAAGCTGGAGGGACATGCCATCGGGATCGTTACCGTTTTCTGAAACGTTAATGTCAGTGCTGGTTTGACCGTTGGCGGGGCCGTTAGTGGCGGCAAAGCTGCCTTCGTAGCTGAGGAGTTGGATGACGGTGCCGTTGTTGTCTACCAAGGCCATACCATCGGGTGCGCCGTTTTGCAGTCCGTTGGCGAGATAGTTGACGACAATGACCCCATAGCCACCGCAAGTGTTAGGAATGGTGCCACTCAGGGTGTCGGAGCCGGAAGGATCTGCGGCTGGGGTGGTGTAAGTGGTTCCGCCAGAGCCGTTGTAGCGGACGATGCTCCAGCCGGTGAGGTCGGTTCCGGCGGGGCCGGCAATTTCAATGGCCTCGCCAGCGTCAGTGCTGGCATCATCATAATGGATTTCGTTGATGAAAACGGCCGTTAAGGCATGGGTAATGTTGTTGTGTCCTGTGTGCAGGAAAAGCACTGTGAACAAGAGCCAACAAAGGTGAAAATAATGCTTTCTTGCCATATCTGAGTGTCACGTTCCTTTGGCTTCCCCAAGACAGAATATTATCTGAGTTATAAGCCGTTTCCAAATGAAGTGGAACCAATCTGGAGAAACTGGGTATACTCATACCATTTCATATTGGGAGTTTGCTGCATCATGGATTTTACGAAGCTGCCACCGGAACTGCTGGCAAGGCTGACACAAACAAATGATTTAAAATTACCGCCCCCTGTTTTTGTGGATATGGGTGGCGAGGTTGTTGATATTGACCTGGATAAACCGGAAGTGGTGCTGCGCTTCCCGGTGCAAGAACGGTATGAAAACCCGATGGGGTATATGCAAGGGGGCGTGATTGCTACCATTGCCGATAACGCGCTGGGGATGTTGAGCTTTTTGGTGGCGTTTGTCAACGTGACAAAGGAGATGAACATCCGCTATGTGCGGCCGGTGAAAGACATCTCACACGTGGTGGCGACGGCGCGGATGGTAAGCCAGGATGAGAAGGGGCTATTGCTAACGGCCGATGTGCGTGATGAAGCGGGCAAACTGCTGGCGCGAGTGAAGTCGCAGCATGTATTTTTACGTGGGGATGTTAGGGAGGGTATGAACGAGAAATAGGGTGGGTAGACAAAACAATGGTTTGGTTTATATTGTTCCCAAAAAGGCACCAATGAACAAACCGATTAAGCCACCAAAACCGATACCTGCAAGTAAAGCACTCTGATTAAAACCAAATAACAAGCTGGCAAAACCTACGCCGATGATTGCGCTAACACACATGCTAATGGCAGCAAATTTGATCGCTTTGAAAAAAACGAGGCGTAGGTTTTGCCAAAGAGTTGTTTGTTTTCTGTCAACTCCAATCAATATGCCAAGCAAAAGAGCAATCGGGATAATGATTGGCTGAAGGAACACCATAGCCACAATAACACCCCAAAATCCCCACACAATGGCACCAGTTATAGATTTTATGGTTTGTGGGTGTTGCAAATCTAAGATAGACAAGGCTTTTAACTGCTGTGTCGTGGATGCCTTGTTCGTATCTGGCTCATTGGATAGACTTTTCCCCGTTCTCTCTTGGGTCGAGGGTGTTCTAAATCGGTGGCCTAATCCAGCCAGCCCAAATCCAAGTAAAATGACCAATATCTCTTGAAAAGAATTTGTATCATGGATGGTGTGCCACCAACCCAAGCCAAAGCCCGCTACCACCAGAAGGATGCTGAGTTGGTTAAAAATAAAATCCCATAAAGTGGAGCGGTGCCATGAAAGCAGGCCTGCGATAGCTCCCAAGCCAGCGGCTAGATAGGTTAGAAATTGACTGAGGGATATAATGGAACCGAGATAAGAGGACTCAAAAAGATTAGATATAAGTAGGCCTAAGCATATAATGAAAACTGGAAGGCTTGTGACAAAGAGAATTAAACTTAGTCGAGCGAGAGCTTCTTGTTGCTTAATTCGTTGAGGATAAGTGAATTTCCACATGTTTGCCAGGTGTATTTAGAATGCTAGACAGTTTTTTCGGCTGGTTCATTACGCCGTGCCACAAAAATCATGAGGCGGCTCGCGTCTGTAAAAGCTCCGTGATGCCAATCGCCATATACCCGGTCAACCGTAAAACCAGCTTGGCGCAAAGAGTCTGCTAACTCGGTGTGGCTGCGGAAACGCAGCGTGCTGTGAGCCACCACATCTTCACCCGTGGCCTTAAAGAGATTGTGGCCGACAAAATGCACTTGGCCGTCTTGCACTTCCAACACCTCTAGCCAGCACGCCATTGACCCAAACGGTGTCTCTATTTCTTCAAAGGTCTCGTCGCGCCCCCATTGCTTCCAGGCGCGTGCGGTGGGGTTGCGGCTTTCAAATGCCACATAACCGCCGGGGCGCAGTGCCTTGTGGATGTGGCAGAGGGTGGCAGCCCAATCGGCATCGTCCAGAAAGATTTGCGCGACGTTGCCCGTCATAGTCAGCAAATCAGCGTTGCGCTCTCCTAAAACGCTGGCATCGCCAACTACCCATTCCACACGCTCGGCTTCCGGCTTCCGCTGCGCCACGGCCAGCATGGCGGGGGAAGGGTCAATGCCAATAACTTGGCGTTTGCCTGTTGCTAGTTCGCAGGTTAATAAGCCTGTGCCACACCCCAAGTCAATGATGCGGTGTGCGTTAAGCTCGGCGGCCAGGGTTAGATAAAAATCGGTATCAGCACCACGTGGGTTGTCGTGGTCGTAAAGTTCAACGAGGCGTGGATCGGTGTAGTGTTTGTCGAGTTTCATCAGTTGGCGGCAACGTCACGAACGGCCGTTACCTCCGCCCCCGTCCAACGGCCACCGCCATATGCCCCCCAGGCAATCAGCCGCGTCGGCGTAATCTCAACGACCGTGTTGTAATTCGCCTCGTCTGGGTCGCTAATGTCCCACTTGTACTTTTGCAGCAGCAGCGGTCGCAGTGCTGCCCGTTTCTCTGGTGCCAGCCGTGCCATTCCTTCGATGATCACCACATCCTTGGGGTCGGGGTGGGTGATGATAACGCTGGGGTTGTGGAGGATATTACGGGTTTTAACGGCCGTTTCCTTCGTTACCACATACACTTTCCCTTCATACCACACGTGCCAAATGGGGCTGCTGTGCGAACGGCCGTTTGGCCGCACCGTACTCAGCCAACTACATTCCGCATCGGCAAACCGCTGTACCAAACTCGTTAACGTACTACCATTGTTCATTGTAAACTCCTGAAGAAGAGATTGGGGACTGGAGATTGTGAACCTTCATCAATCTCCAATCCCCAATCCCCAACTATCCCAAATCCGGCCGTTTTCCCACCACATCTGCATAAAACGCCCGAATTTGCACCATATCCCCCTCCAAATCACCCGATGCCCAAACTTTTGCCCCAATCTTAATTCGCTTGCGGCCAAAATCTAGCCCTATTGGCACAATTGGTACATTGGCACCCTGGGCAATATAGTAAAACCCATATTTCCATGTTGCCACCTTGCTGCGCGTCCCTTCTGGAGCAATCCCCAGCAAAAAGCGGTCGTGTTGGGTAAACTGATGGATCGCCTGCGAAACAAACCCCTGTGCCGCCCGCCGATCTGTGGGCACAATTCCCATCCATAGCAGCAGCCGCCGGAACGGCCAGACAAAAATGGTGTGTTTGCCCAAAATTGAGAGCTTGATGTCGAAAGCAAAAACGGTGATCATGGCAATGATAAAATCCCAGTTGGAGGTGTGGGGAGCACCAATTACCACCGCCTGCGATACGTCATCAGGCAGGTCGCCATCAACCTGCCAACCCCACAGCCCAAAGAGCAAGGCGGCTAGTTTTTGGAAGAAGGCATTGCCTCGGCTGGGTAAACTGGCCGGGAGTTTGGGAAAAGAAAAGCGGGAACGTTGCGTTACGTTGGAAGTTGTCATGGTATATTGTGCGTGGTACGTGGTGCGTGGCGCATAAAAAACGCATTACGCACCACGCTTTATTTAAGATTTCAGTTCCAGCCAGTTAGACCCCGTATTGGCCTCCACCTTGAGCGGCACATCCAGCTTAAAGGCATTGGACATGGTGTTGACGACGAGTGTTTGCATTTCGGCCAGTTCGTCTTCGGGCACTTCCAGCAGCAGTTCATCGTGGACTTGCAGCAGCAGGCGGGCGCGAAAATCGGCCGTTAGCGTTTTGTGCAGTTCCAGCATCGCCAGCTTGATGATGTCGGCGGCCGTGCCCTGAATCGGGTGGTTCACCGCCTCACGTTCGGCACGCATGATAAGCTGACGGTTGCTGCTCCCCTTTAGCACGGGGAAGTAGCGCCGCCGCCCCAGCAGCGTTTCCACATACCCCTGCTGCCGCGCCGTCGCCTTGGTCTCATCCAAGTACCGCTGGATGCCGGGAAACCGCTCAAAATATTCCTTGATGTAATTTTCTGCTTCCGCCAGCGTCAGCTCCGAGTCACGCGCCAGGCGGAACGCCCCCATGCCATAGATGAGGCCAAAGTTGACCGCCTTGGCAAAGCGGCGTTGGTTAAAGGTTACTTCTTCAACCGGAATCGAATAAACGGCCGCTGCCGTGGTGCGGTGAATATCCTGGTCATGACGAAACGCATCCAGCAGCGCCTCGTCCTGGCTGATGTGGGCCAAAATTCGTAGCTCTACCTGCGAATAATCCACCGCCAGGAACTGCCAGCCGGGCGCGGTGATAAACCCTCGCCGAATTTGCTGCCCCGCCGCGCTGCGAATGGGAATATTTTGCAAATTGGGGTCGCTGCTGGCTAAACGGCCGGTAATTGCCCCCGTCTGGTTAAAACTGGTGTGAATTCGCCCCGTCTGGGGGTTCACCATCTTGGGCAGCGCGTCCACATATGTTCCCTTTAGCTTGCCCAGCTCACGGTACTCTTGCAGGGCGTTGATAATGCCCGTTTTATCCAACTGTTTTAAATCTTCTAGTACGTTGGCGGCGGTGGAGTAGTGGCCGCTGCTGGTTTTGCGTAAACCGGCCGTTGGCAGTCCCAACTTATTGAACAAAATGTCGCTCAACTGCTGCGTTGAGTTGATATTAAATGGTTCTTCGGCAATTTCATAGATTTGGGTTTCCAATGTTTGCAGCTGTGCCGCCATCTCCCGCGACATTTTTTTGAAAAATGGTACGTCAATCGCCACCCCCGCCTTTTCCATATCGGCTAACACGTGGATAAGCGCCATTTCGACATCCACCAACTGCTCCAGCCCCTTTTCTTTGAGTTCGGCTTGCAGCGGCTGCACCAGCCGCAGCGTCATGTCAGCATCGGCGGCCCCATAGGCAACAGCGTCGTCAATGGGAACTTCGGCAAAGGTTTTCTGCCCTTTGCCTTTGCCTATCAGCGCTTCGATGTTGGTCATTTGCAGTCCCAGCCGGTGAGCGGCCAAATCTTTTAGCCCCTTGAACTTGGTGCTGGGGTCGGTCAGCCATTCAGCAATCATGGTGTCAAAGCTTATGGGGGCGACTTCAATGCCGTAGCGCTCCAAGATCATGTAGTCGTATTTGGCGTTGTGGGCTACTTTGGGGATGGCGGGGTTGGTGAGCGCCGGCCGAACCGCATCCAATACGACCTTTAACGGCAGTTGGTTAGGAGCCAATGTGGCCTCGGTGGCAAAGAGCGACATCTGCCCGCTGGTGGCCTGCGCCTCGCCCGCCAAATGGCCGACCGGGATGTAGTAGCTTTTGGGCGGCTGCACCGCCAAACAAACCCCCACCAGTTCAGCGGTGAGCTTGTCGAGGCCGGTGGTTTCCACGTCAAAGCTGATGATTTTGGCTTTGTTAAGGGTGGCGACCAGTTCATCAAGCTGCTTTTTGCTGTTGACCAAAATCGCTTCGGTGGGGGGCAGGTCGCTGTCGCCGGTCAGGTCGGCCGGCTTTTCTTCCAGACTGTCGGCCAGCATCTTGGTCAGGGTGCGGAATTCGAGGTCGTGGAAGAGGGCGAAGACGGGTTGGGGGTCGAAGTCGTGGGCTACGCACGCTTCCAGGTTGAGGGTGATGGGGGCATCGGTGATGATTTTGGCGAGCTTGTAGCTGAGATAGGCATTGTCTTTGCCTTCAGCCAACTTTTTGCCGGTGGCCCCTTTGATAGTGTCTACATGGGCGTAGATGCCGTCAAGGGTTTCGTAATCGCTGATGAGTTTGGTGGCGGTTTTGGCACCAATTCCTTTGACACCGGGGATGTTGTCGCTGGTGTCGCCAACGAGGGCTTTCCAATCAACTACCTGGTCGGGGCGGACACCGAAGTAGTTGAAAACGGCCGTTTTATCAAACACTTCCGACGGTTGGCTGCCCCGTGTGGGCAACTCAACCGCCGTGTTGTCGTCCACCAGTTGCAGCAAGTCGCGGTCGCCGGTGATGATGTGGGCGGGTACGTGCTGCTCTTTGGCCTGGGCGGCAATCGTCCCCAGCACGTCGTCGGCTTCATACCCCTCAAGCTCCATGATAGGGATGTTGAGTGCCTGCACCACCTCCTTGATGCGATCAATTTGCAGCCGCAGTTCATCGGGCATCTTTTCCCGCGTCCCTTTGTACTCAGCAAAAATTTCGTCGCGGAAGGTAGCCCCCACGTCAAAGCTAACCGCCAAATATTTGGGCGGGTTTTTCGCTAAAATGAGTTCCAACAGGGTGCGAATAAAACCGTAGGTGGCGTTGGTTGGCTCCCCGGCTTTGGTGGTGAAGGCCTGCAAAGGCAGGGCAAAAAACATGCGGTAGGCCAGCGCGTGGCCGTCAATAAGAACCAGTTTGTGGTCTGGCATAAGATTTTCCTTGGATGGGGAGATTGGGGATTGGAGATTGGAGATTAGGAGACTGAGAGACTAGAAGGTTGTCAGAGAAGCCAGAATAGCATCGCGGATGACGCGGATTTTGGCAGATTCATACGGATTTTTCTTGTTTTATCCGCGAAAATCCGCTCCGATCCGCATTATCCGCGATGCCATTTTCTTTTTCAGACAGGCTCCTAGAAGGTTCTAATTTCCCAATCTCTCAGTTTCTCAATCTCCAATCTCCCAGTCTCTCAATTTCTTCCATTATGATAGCTCCCTTTTTTCCAAAAGGAGGCGTAGTTCATTGTCGCTTAATGGTTTGGCGGATTCGGCCGCATAAAAGCCGGTTGCCCAGAGTGGTTCATCCAAATGATATTCCTTTTGGATAATCTCTTCTGAGCCGTTTTTGAGCAGATAGGCCACCCAGTCGCTACCGCGTGCGGCGGGGCAGTTGATGTGGAGGTGGATCAGTTCGGGGTCGGCGGTGACGTAGGTGAGGACGCAGGCGTTTTCGTGTGCCAGCCGTTGCAGGGCGCGGCGAAGCGGGATTTGCAGGTCGGGGCGCAATGGTTTTTGTGGCTGCCAGGCGATGTTGTAGCTGATGCGCTTTTCGCGTTGGTCGGGCTGACCGGCATTAAATTGGATGGGGGCAAGGGTGTCTGGCTGCTGACCGTCGAGAAGCTGTTGAATAACGGCCGTTAATGCCTCCCCTCTCATCCTCAATTCCCGCAGCGATGCTTCCGGCGTGGCAACCAGCGTCAGCAGATAGCCGTCGCTGAGGGCACGGGCATAAAGTTGGGCATCGCCGCTGGGGGTGGGCTGAAATTGCAGGCGGGCCGCGTAACGGCCGTTCCAATCGGCATTCATTTGGGCAATAAAGATTTTTTGGAGGGCTGGTTTATGCCGGCCGTGGCTGGCAAGAATGGTGTTGGCCTGGGACAGGATGATGGTTTGCACCAATTCCCCCAGTTCTACCCGGTCAAAGAGATGCTGGACATCGGCCGGCCGAATCGGCTGTTTGCTGCTGATCTTGGGTGGCGGAGCGGGGCTTGGCGCGTGGGGTTTGGCTCGGCTGGCATCGTGGGTTGGCACAAAAGCGGGGGCTTGGTCAAGCAGGCGGGGCAGGTGGGATTTGAGGTTTTTGTGGCTGAGTGTGCCCTGGACTTGGTTGGTAACGGCGGGCGAAACGGCCGTTTCTTCCCCCATCGTCAAAATAATCGGCACCCCCGGCTGCAATGCCCGCAACGCTCGTACCAGCGTGGCTGTGTCGTCACTGACCGGCATAAAAACCAGCGATTGCGGCCGCTGGCTGAGGATCAGACAGCCTTCGGGGATGGTTGGAACGGTCGAAATGGTGGTCGGGCCAATCTTTTTCAGTTCCTGCGCCAACGCCTGGGCAAATCCGTTGTCTGGCTCAATAATTAAAATCGTCTGCATGGGTTATGTTTGCCGTAGCTAAACCAAACTGCCTTTCAATGGGATTCTACATAGACCATCCGTTCGGGGCAACTATTTGTGGGGTGTAGGGAGTGGGGCGTTGGGTGTATACCCTACTCTCCACTCCCTACGCTTTCCCCGTCAGTCGCTGCAAGTAAAGCTGGGAAGCCACGCCTACCACTGCCAGCAGCCCGTTAAAGGTGAAGGCTAGACCCCAGGCAACGGCCGTTCCGCCTGCGCTGTCCAAAATGCCGCCTGCTAACACCGGCACCACTGCCCCAATGGTAAAGCCCAAAAACGACTGCACGGCCTGAGTGGAGCCGACCTTGCCGGGCGGGGCGAGTTCGGTAACGGCCGTTGAGTAAATGGCAGAATCGGCAGCGGTGACAAAGCCATAGAAGAAGCCGAGTCCGATGAGCCACGGGGTGGGAACGGCCGTTAGCCACCCCACCACAAACGAACACAGCCCGCTCAGGGCAAAAATGAGCGCTGCGCCGCGCCCCCGTCCCAAATAGTCGGACAAATAGCCACCGGCCATAACGCCAATGATCCCCATCATAAACATAAAGCCGGAATAGGTGGCAGCGGTGGCGGTGGCTTCCAGCGGAGAACGGCCGTTGTTCACCAACGCCACCCCCAGCAGCAGCGGAAACCACAGCCGCGCCAAATATAGCTCCGCCGTGTGCAGCGCGTACCCCAAAATTACCAGCATCACCGGCCGATCTCGCAGCACCCCTAAATCTAGCTTTCCCTTTTTCCCCAACTGATTACTGATTGCCGATAACCGATTACCATTATTCCGCACCAGCCACAGCAGCCATACGGCCAGGGCTACTCCTACCAGCCCTACTAGTGAGGTTGTCAAGTAGGCTGACCGCCATCCCCCGGCACGTTCCAGCATCAGCCCGGTGAAGGAGTAAGACAGGGTGGTTCCGGCATACCCAGCAGCGACGAACAGCCCAACGGCCGTTCCTCGCTTCCCCAGCCGAAACCGCTCCGACACCATTTGCACCCCCGGAATATACGCCGCCACCTGCCCCATGCCCATCAAAAAACGCAATGCCCCCCCCACCACAAACCCCCGCGCCAGCAGCGGAAACAGCAAATGCGCCAGCGAAACCACCACCGCCCCCGCCAGCAAAATCTTCTCCGGAGTCACTCGGTCTGTCAGGGGCAGCAATACCAGCGACGACAGCGCATAACCAATCAAAAACAGCGAAAACAGCACCGCCGCCTCCGTATTCGTCAACGCCCACTCCGCCTGAATAATCGGCACTGACACCGCATAACTCGAAAATGGCAGCGAAATCAACAGCAGCACCAGGCTAACCCCCACCAGCCATACCAAATCTGCCCGCGCCGTCCCCGTTTGTTTGTCCACCATCTGTTCCATATGCCCACCTCGTCATTTTTTCCCGTTCAATGCTACCTCCCTTTACCCAAACGACCAATGGCAGAGCGTCATCAGTTATCGGTAATCGGTAATCGGTAATCAGTGAGCCTGCTGATTACTGATTACCGATTACTGTTTACCCCTTCTACAGGTGCGTTATAATCCCCCATAGCATTAACGACAAACGGAGGCAAGTCCACTTAAATGAATAAGCAATATGTACCTGAGCGGGCGATGTTTATCTACGCCCATCCGGACGACATCGAATTTGGCTGTGCTGGCACGGCGGCAAAATGGGCCAAATATGGCTGTGAAGTAACCTATGTCCTGCTGACCAGCGGCAACGTTGGTACCCATGACCCCGAAATGACCCGCGAAAAGCTGGCACAAGTTCGTGAAGCCGAGCAAACGGCCGCTGCCAATATCGCCGGTGTCACAAACATGATCTTCCTGCGCTATGACGATGGGCTGTTGGTGCCAGACTTGGAACTGCGGAAGCGGCTCGTCAAGCTCATCCGCATTCACAAACCCAACGTCGTTGTTTGCGGCGACCCCAACGTCATTTTCCGTGGCGACCGCATCAACCACCCCGACCATCGTGCGGCCGGTAAGGCGGCCATTGATGCCGTTTTCCCGTCATCTGAAATGCGGCTGCTGCACCAGGAATTTGAGGAAGAGGGGATTTTCCCGCACAAGGTTAACTACGTTTATGTGACCACGCATGAAAACCCCAACTACTATGAAGACATCAGCGAAACGATTGAGATTAAAATTGAAGCCTTGCGCCAGCACGCTCCCAGCCAATTTTCCCCTGATTGGGATCCCGAAGATCGGGTGAAAGAGTGGGCGGCGGAAATTGGCAAGGATGTTGGCTTCAAATATGCCGAACGGTTTCGCCGTATGATTTTGGAAGCGGTTAAGGAAGAGGAAGAGGGTAATCAGTAATGTCGTTTCACGACCGCTTCGCGTACGGTCATGGGTTATCAGTCCACTAATTACCTATGACTGGTTACTGATTACGGTTTACCGAATATGAGCAATAGTTATATTCCCGAACGGGCGATGTTTATTTATGCCCACCCTGATGATATTGAGTTTGGCGTGGCGGGAACGGCCGCTTTGTGGGCCAAACACGGCTGCGAAGTCACCTATGTCATTGTCACCGATGGCAACATCGGCTCGCATGACAAATCGCTGACGGGTGAACAACTGGCCGCCATTCGCCACGCCGAACAGCGTGCCGCCGCCGACATCGTGGGCGTGCAGCGGGTACTGTTTTTGGGCTACCACGATGGTTTGACCGAACCGTCGCTGGCGATGCGGAAGCATTTTGTCAAGCTGATTCGCCAATACAAACCCAACGTGGTGGTTTCAGGCGATCCCCGCTCCGTGTTTGTTGAAGACAGCTACATCAACCACCCCGACCACCGAGCGGTGGCAACGGCCGTTGTGGATGCCGTTTTCCCAGCCAGCGAAATGCGGCTGCAATATCAGGAGTTTGAAGAGGAAGGCATTTTTGCCCACAAAATCAACTACCTCTATATCTCCTATGGCCCCGATGCCAACCTGTTTATTGACATCAGCGAGGTGATTGATCTCAAAATTGAGGCGTTGAAGTGCCATGCCCCCAGCCAGTTCCCTGAATGGGATCCGACGGAAATGGTGAAGCAGTGGTCGGGCGAGGCGGGCAAGCGCATTGGCGTGAAATATGCCGAGGCGTTCCGCCGTTTTGTGCTGCACGAGGTGGAATAGTACCCTGCAAGCCAAATTCTTGTTCACCGTACAAGAATTTTTGACAGGATTTACACGATCTTTCAGGATTTTCAAACTTAATCCTGAAAAATCTTGTTAATCCTGTCTAAAGTTTTTTTGCTTTGGCTTGTTCCGCAATAGGTTTACGGTTGGCGCGGGACAACCAAAACGGCCGTTTCCTGCCCCAACACATCACCTACCCCACCCGTTTGCAGCGTAAAAGCATCCAAACGGCCGTTAAACCCCACCACCTCTCCCTGCCAAAACAGCGTTGGGTTGAATTCACACGCCGTAGTTTCCCCCGCCGCCTGTAAGCGACAGACAAAAATGTCACGGTTGTTGGCCGTGAGGTTGGGCAGCATCACGTCATGCTTGGTGGACAGATAAAGCGACTGGCTGAATGGCTCCAGCCACGCCCCCCACAGGTCAGTACCCGCCAGCCCCACGTCGGAACCGTCAAAGTAAAGCTCAAAACGGCCGTTTGTTACCTCACCCAGCGACTCTGGCGAAAAGAGCAGCAAATCTTCATCTTCGCCGCGCACCCCGTCTACGCTAAAGTCGCCGGTGGTGCTGAGGAGTAAACGGCCGTCGGCCAGCAGCGCCACCCCGTCCACATCCTCATCACTGCGCGTTAGTCCTACGTCGGAGCCATCAAAGTACCAGGCAAATGTCCCGCTCGTTTCTTCGCCCAGCGTCAGCGGCATAAAGGCGATCAGGTCGGAGTCGTCTACCCGACCCAGCCCCAACACCGTTGTCGCTTTGTCCAAACTGAGCAGCAGATTGCCGCCCGGCAGCAGCGCCAGCCCGTCCACATCCCCATTTAGCCCGACATCGGAACCATCGAAGAAGAGCGACCATTGTCCCGTTGTGAGGTCAAATGCCAGCACGTCTTCATCCTCATACGCCACCCCGCCCACTTGCCCCCCGTCGCTGCTGCTCACCAGCAGCCATGAGCCGTGCGGAACGGCCGTTGGCGATGGGGCCGCCGTGGGTTCAAGCGTTGCCGTTGGTTCAACGGTAGCCGTGGGCGGCACGTCGGTGGCGGTGGGCGTTGGTGGCTCATCCGTTGGTGTTTCCGTAATCGGCAGGTCGTCATCCGAGCCGAGGTATTCGTAAATGCCCAACGATGGGTGGGTGGAGCGTGGCCGCCCCCAATAATCTACGCTGGTCATGGTCAGCGGCAGTCCCGCGCCAATGCTGCGGTCGCCCAGCCGCAGTTGGTAGCCGGTGGCCGGACCATTCAGCCGGGGGTCGGCAAAGCTGGGCAGGGCAGAGAAGCTGTTGGGTTCGTCAGCCACGCCGGGAATGCGATCCGGCCAGTTGTTGTGGCTAATCGTCCAGCCGTCGGGGTTGCCCAGGTCAAACAGGTGGCCGTTTTGCCCCATAAAAACAATGTTGTTGTGCAGCCGGTTGTCACTTGGCGCGTTAAACCCACCCGCTACGTCGTCAAACCAAAGCGACGCATCATGCGTGCCCTGAATAACGTTGTAGGCCACAATGATGCCCTGATAGCTGTTGTCGCGGCTGCCGTTGCGGCTGTCTTGCCAAAAGCTAATCCCACGCCCCGTGCCCACTATCAAATTGTTGCTAATCAGCACCTCGCGCACCGCCGTATCTGTTGGCGAAGCATACTTCTCGTTTGCCATGTGGATGCCGTGCGCCGGATACCCCTTGTCGCGCCGGTTGTAGCCGTTGCTGGTGGTGTAGATGTGGTTGCCCTGCACCAGCACCCGCCGGGCGTTGTCCAAATAGAGGTTGACGCTGTAGTTGTCGTGCAGTTCGTTGCCTTCAATGATGACATCCTCGGCAAAAATGGCGATGATCCCTTCGCCCCAGTTGTCGTGAATGTGGTTGCGGCGGATGGTGATGCGGCGCGAAGGGGAGCCGTCGGCCATTTTGTAGGTGGAAAAACCGGCTTTCCAGCCACCCCCGGCGTTAAATGCCTCGTTTTCGTTTTCCAGCGACGCTCGCCACACTTCGTTGTCTTCAAAAATGAGGTCGCTGCCGCCGCCGCCCAGCCCGCGCTGTCCCGTTTCATGCACGCGGTTGTTGCGTACCGTCACGTGGTCAGACTCGTAAACGCTCAGCCCTCGCGCCTTGGAGTTACGTACTTCAAACCCTTCAAAGACAACGTAGCTAGAATTGCTGATTTTAACGATGCTTTCGGCATCGCCGATGTTGGCGCCGGTGCCGTCAAAAACGGCCGTTTCTCCCGGATACGGTTGGATCACAATTGGCTCGTTGGCCGTGCCCTGGGCGCGAATTTCTTCCTTGGTGGCTTCATACACGCCCCCCCGGACAAGAATGGTGGTGCCGGGAACGGCCGTTTCCGCTGCCTTACTGAGTGTGCGAAACGGCCGTTGTTCCGTCCCATCCCCGCTGTTATCGCTGCCGCTGGTTGCCACATAGACAGCCAATCCGCTGCCGCTGACCCCCGGCCCCAACCAGTTGCCCAACAGCACCCCCAACGTGATAAACCCCACACATACGGCTCCCATGATACGCTTCTTGTAGATGTGCATTTGCTGATTCCTTTCTCTTAAAAATTTGCGTCGGGTCATCAACCCTGCCGACCCCACGCAACATGCACATCACTATGCGTTCCCCACCCGTTTTTCCCAATAGCCACCCTGTCCCAGAGTAGGAAACCATTACCATGACCCCGATACCACTTCCCACAAAATTCACGCCCCCTTAACAAAAAAACCGCCGAGGTCTCAAAGACCTCGGCGGTTTTCCCTGCCCCCATCCTCCGCTCGGAACCAGTTCACATTATGGTAGGGGCGGGATGGCGCGGATTGGCGCAAAGTGAACAGATAACGTTTTCTCCGCGCCGTCTCGCCCTTGTTTTACCCTCAAATGGCGTGGATGGGTGAGACAAGGGTGAGACGACTGGCAGATAAAGCACGCCGTGTTACCAGCGTTAGCCCCGGTCGTCCCATCCCTACTTTCATCTTCAGATTGAGAATTGCTGGGTTGGTACACTATTTGTTGGAGACTCGATGTTTTCTACACCACCGGCCGTTGCCGTTCAAACAGCAGCGTGGGCAGCACCGTGCCAATGGCAAGCGCCCCCAGCACCAGCCCCGTTTTCACTGCGTTTAGCCCCGCCTCCAGCAAAAACGGGTCGCTGCCCCCCGCGCCCACAATCCCGGCCGCGTGCAGTACCCCCAGCATGGTGCCAAAGGCAAAAGTGCCGGGGATCATGGGAATAATGCCGGGGACGGTGAACAAAATGCGGGGGGTGTGCAGCCGTCGCGCCAGCAGCAGACCGAGAAAACCAACGGCCGTTCCGCCCACAAACGACGCCACCTCCACCGTACCCAAACTGCCCCAGCCGCTTGCCAACAGCCCATAGCGCACCCCATGCCCGACTGCACCGCACAAAACAGCCCCCCATAAGGCCCGGCGCGGCACGTTAAACAGCACGCCAAACCCCAGTGCCGCTATTCCCGCCCACAGCGCATCTTCGGCCAGCGTCGGCGGCGTGGCAAAGGTCGGCCACAGCGATTGAATCCCCGTGACGGCCAGCGCCAGCGACAGCCCCACGGCAATGCCCAGCGAAATCATGCCGCCGTGGACTCCCCGCGCCAGCCCGGTGATGTCGTGGGAGGAGAGCAAATCGTGGAAGGCGTTGACCAGCGGCACGCCGGGAACCAGCAGCAGCACGCTGGCAACCAGGGCGATTTGCGGCTGGCTGCCCCAGTTCAGTAAGGTGGCTAAACTGGCAAGCAGCCCGGCGACAAAGGCGGTGATGACGACCTGGGGGACAAAGTTGAAGTTGCGCTGCCGCAGCCACAGCCGCACGGCCATGCTGCTGCTGGCGGCCAGCCAGGTGGCGGCAAAAACGGGCCAGTCGCCGCCAAACAGCTTGCTAAAGGCGGCGCAGGCGAGACCGACGAGCAGTACGAGCAGCCAGCGGGGGTAGTTTAACGGCCGTTTCCCAATCTCCTCCAACCGCGCCCGCGTTTCAAACCGATCCAGCTCCCCCGCGCTCACCTGGTAGCTCAGATCGCTTACCGCCGCCACCACCGCCATGTCTACCCCGCCAAAGCGCACCACCCGCCGCGCCTTGGTGCGGAACTCCTCGTGGCTGGTGGTGGTAATCACCACCGCATCGGGCGAAATCAGTACGTCGAGCCAGTCGCAACCCAGCCCGGTGCCCAAATGATGCACCGTTTCCTCGGTGCGCGAGGCATTGGCACCGTGCTGCAGCAATAATTGCCCCGTCCATAGCGCCAAATCCACAATGTCGCGCAGGGCTTCGGGGGAGAATTGTTGTTTGAGGGGGGTTTCGCTCATAGGTGGGCGTGGAGAGTGGGGAGTGGGGTGAGCAGCACGCGACACCCCACTCCCTACGCCCTACACAGGTTCTTGATATTGCGCCATCATCCGTGCCAACGGCCGTAAACTGAGCCACCATTGATTTAACGGCCGTTCCACCCCCTGCTCCGTCAGTGAGGGCACGTCAGCCACGTTGGTTGTCGCCAACTGTCCCCTTTGTAGCCCCACCACCAGCGCCGGTGCCGCTTTTTCACGATGCGGCTCGTCAAAAAGCTGCATGGCTCGCGTTGCCAGCCGCGTCGCCTGAATCCGGTCATAGGGCGACGGGTTGCCCCCTTGCTGCACATGCCCCAAAATCGCTTGCCGCACGTCAAACAGATCGCCCCCTTCCTTCTCCAAAACGGCGCACATAAAGGGGGTCGTGTAATAGGGGTCTACCCGTTCGCTGCGAATCAGCAGCCCCAATCGTTTCCCCTGCTTGAACCCTTCGCGCAAATTGGTCACGTCTGCTTCCAAATCAGCCAGCGTGACCCCCTCCTCCGGCAAATAAACCCGTTCCGCGCCGGTGGCAATACCGCTCATCAGGGCCAAATAGCCGCAATCATGACCCATTACCTCCACCACAAAGCAGCGCTGGCTGGCAACGGCCGATTGTTTGATTTTGTCCACATCTTCCACAATGCTGTTGAGCGCCGTGTCGGCGCCAATGCTGTACTCCGTTCCCGGCAAATTGTTGTTGATGGTGGCCGGTAAACAGATGATGGGAATGTTGAAGGCGGGGTAGCTGGCTCGCTCCTTAAACAGCAAGTGCGCCCCATTATACGCCGTCCAGCCACCAATCAGCAGCAGCCCGTCAATTTGATGGGCTGTCAACCGGGCGGCAATCTTGGGCAAATCTTGCGGCTTGGGGCAGTAGCGATTGGTGCCTAATTCGGCACCCCCGCGCCCCATCCAGTTGGTCACGCTCATCCACTCCATTTCGCTGATGTTGCCTTCGATGAGGCCGCGAAAGCCGTTGCGTATAGCCAGTATTGTGTGGCCTTTGTCCAGCCCTAGCCGCACCGCCACGCGAACGGCCGTATTCATCCCCGGTGCTGGCCCCCCACTGTGCATAATTGCCAGCCGCAACTGTCGTTGTTCTGGCTGTGGTTTGCGTGGCTGAGCGCGGGTTAGCGTGCGGAAGGTGCGGTATGTTTCGGCAAAGCTGCCGCCACGCAGTGCCATTGCCGCCTCGTAATCCTGCGCCTTAATCAGATCGGCTACCTGATGAGTTTGCGCCACGCACGCCATCAAGGGCGCACGGGTGACGGTGTGGTCTTGAATTCCAATGAGCTGTGGTTCGCTGTCCACGGTGGCCGCTAAAATTTCTTTCACCGCTGCCTGAGCCACCATCGTGCTCATATACCGTTCAAAGGCGCTGGGCGAGCCGCCGCGCTGCACATGCCCCAAAATGGTGACGCGGGTATCTTCGTGGATACGCTCTTCGATCACTTTCTTAACATAGCCGCTGGTAATGGCTTTCCCATGCCGATCCTGCGCCCCTTCGGCCACAATGACGATGCTGTTGCGCCGCCCAATCAGCCGCCCGGCACGCAGCGTATCGCACATTTTTTGCTCCCAATCATCGCTTTCCGGCGGTGATTCGGGAATAAGCACCCAGTTGGCTCCGGCGGCGACGGCACTCATCAATGCCAAATAGCCGCAGTGCCGCCCCATGACTTCGATGACAAAGGTGCGCTGGTGGCTGGCGGCGGTGGCGTTGATGGCATCCACGGCCTCGATGATGCGGTGCAGGGCGGTGTCGGCACCAATGGTCATGTCGGTGCCAAACATGTCGTTGTCAATGGAGCCGACCAGCCCGACAAGGTGCAAAACGGGGTGGGTGTTGGCCTGCACCTGGCTGATTTTGCCCTGGGCGACCAGTTCGGCCAGCAGCCCCGGCCACTCCTGGCGGAAAATGTTGGCCCCGGTCAGGCTGCCGTCGCCACCAATGACGACGAGCCGGTCTATGTCGTGGTTGATGAGGTTGTGGGCGGCTTGCAAACGGCCGTTTCGCTCCCGGAACTCCTCACATCGCGCCGAACCAATTTCCGTGCCGCCCTGCTGCAAAATCCCTCCTACCGACGACCAGGTCATCGGTTTGATAAACCCCTTTCCAGCCACCATCCCCTTATAGCCTTCGTAAATGGCAAAAACCCGCGCTCCCATGTTGAGTGCCGTGCGTACAACAGATCGCACGGCCGGGTTCATCCCCGGCGAATCGCCGCCGCTCGTCAGAACGCCAATGCTAATTGGTTGATTGTTTGTGGTCATTGTTTTCCTTCCATAAATGGCAACGGACGGGAAATTTGTACCGTCGGTCGCTACTGTCCTTCATCCATAGCTTAAGCATACTCCACGTCGCCAAATCTTCAACTGACAAATGACATGATTGTTTGCTGGACGAAAGCAGGAATTGTGGTTATTTTCAGGGGAAAATGCGGGGGAGCAGGGGGGCAGAGGGGAACTTTCTCCCCTGCTCCTCTGTCCTCCACTCCCCTGCCAACAAACAAGGAGTTATCAAAATGGATTACGGTGTCTGTTCCTACAGCTTCCACCGCACGTTTGACGAGGAAGATGGATATTTTTACCTTTGCGTGATTGGTGTAATAAGGCGGCGGGTTTTTACCAAGCTGAATCCGTGGATGCGTCATTTTGGAGGGGGTTTGCCGACGATACTGTGCGCGGGTGCGGGCGGCGGGGGATGCAGCCGGGCTGCCGTTTGGCTGTATTGCCGTGGATGGGGCGCATGTGTATGAAAAAACGGCCGTTGCCCGTGCCGCCAACCGCCAAAAAGCCTACCGCTGGATTGACATTGCCGCTGCGCTGGGAGCCACCCAAATCCGCATTGATGCCGGTGGTCGTGGAGAAAGCTGGGACGACATCGCCGATGTCGTGATTGAAGGGTACAACGACATCATTGCCTATGGTCGACCGCACGGTGTCAGTGGTGATTGAAAACCATTGGGGGCCAACCCAAGACCCCAACACCATGTATAAGCTGCTCGATGCTGTGGATGGGCTTGGCCTGCTCTTTGACTCGTTCAACTGGCCGGCCGGAACCCACGAACAAGCCTGGCCGCAATATGCCCCCTACGCCAGCCTGACCCACATCAAAACCTTTGCCTTCGACGAAGATGGCAACGAAGCCACCTGGGACATCCCCAAGGTGATCCGCATTTTGCGCGAAGCCGGGTACGATGGCTGCTGGGGCATCGAAGGGGAATCGCCCGACTGGGACGAAATCGAAATCGTAACCCGGACGCTGGCGTTGATAAAGCGAGAGTTGGGCACGGCATAAAAAATGGGACGCAGATTTACCTGATTTACCTGATTGATCTTTTTATCAGGCTAATCAGGTAAATCTGCGTCCTATTCTTCTCTTAACATCATGAGTAACAAAATACGCATTGGGGTCATTGGGACGGGGCAGATTGGCAAGCACCATCTGGACAATTACAGCAAGGTTAGCGGCGCGGAACTGGTGGCGGTGGCCGACATCAACGGGGCGGAGGCGGCGCGGGTGGCGGCACTCCACGCCATTCCCCACGTCTACACCGATTTTCGCCAGCTTTTGGCGCGGGACGATATTGACGCGGTGGATGTCTGCCTGCATAACAACCTCCACATGCCGGTGACGGTGGCGGCGCTGGAGGCGGGCAAACACGTTTACTGCGAAAAACCGATGGCAGGGGCGTACCGCGACGCGCTGACGATGTGGGAAACGGCGCAGGCGACGGGCAAGATGTTGTCCATTCAACTGGTGACGCTGTTTCACAACAACATGAAGGCGGCGCGGGCGTTGATTGACGCGGGGCAGCTTGGCCGGATTTACCACGCCCGTTCCACGGGGTACCGGCGGCGTGGACGGCCGTTTGTGGATGGCTACGGCAGCGCGACCTTTGTGCAAAAGGAGCAGTCGTCGGGCGGGGCGATGTATGACATGGGCGTTTACCATATCGCCACGATGCTCTACCTGCTGGACAACCCGGAGGTGGTGCGGATTTCGGGGCAGGTGTATCAGGAAACGGCCGTTGATCCCGAACGCTTCGCCCGCAGTGGCTACAACGTTGAAGAATTGGGGCTGGGCTTGGTTCGCTTTGCCGGTGGCCTAACGATGGACATCATCGAGGCGTGGGCGGTGCATATGAACCCGTTTGAGGGGAGCAGCCTCTTTGGTAGCGAAGGGGGCATCCGGCTGGAGCCGTTTGGCTTTTACCGCAGTTTGGGCGATCTTGACCTGGACACGACGGTGAACCTCAACGGCTATGACTGGCGGCTCCACACCGTCCGCGAAAACGGCGACGCCTATGACGAGCCGCAGGCGCACTGGGTTGCCGCTTTGCAAGGGCGCGTCCCGCTGCTGCCCACAGCCGAACTTGCCCTCAACACCATGCTCATCTCCGAAGGCATCTACCTGTCGGCGCAGTTGGGGCCCGGGAGGTGACGGCGGAGGAGGTGTTAACGGGGTCGGTTTCAGCAGCGTTAGGGTGTAGTGGGGTGTGGAGAGTGGGGAGCAAGGGTGTGTTACGCCTACTCCCTACGCTTCTCTTTATGGCACTGTATTGGTCTGTAATGGGTGGGATAAAGTGTTGGTGGCCGTTCATGGAATTGGGGTGGCAGTGTTGGTGGGTGTCAGTGGAACAGGTGTAGCTGTGTAAGTTGGGGTTGTGGAACAGGTGTGGCCGTGTGCGTTGGGGTTGGCGGGATCAGGGTAGCGGTGTTGGTGAGGTGAGCGGAACAACCGTTCGTGCCGTCGCCGTGCCGTAGGCGATAAGGGTAGCCGTTGGCGTGGCGGATAGCGTAGTTGTAGCAGTGGGGAAGGGCGTGGCTGTCACCGTACCGGTTGCCGTGGCGGTGGGGAAGGGTAGCTGTCGCCGTAGGTGGCACGTTGGTCACCCAGCCAGGCGCGGCGTGTTGGATGGCTCGGGTTTTTGCGGTGTTGGTGGCTGTGAAGCGGTACATTGGTAGCGGTGGCGGTACGGCCAGCGGTGGCAAATGATTTGTTTGCCTGCCGCAAATAGCTGCTGCTGGGGCCAGTTGGCGTTCATGACAGCAAGGAGTGGTGCCCGGCTGCTTGCCAATGAGAACATGGTGTCGCCCGCCTGCACCGTATAGCGCGTCCACCAATTGGGCAGGTAGCAAGGAATGCGCTGCGGCAGCACGTGGTGAGCAAGTAAAGGGTAGATGCCGCGTAAAGGGGCGTATTTTCCGCCGAACAGTTGGCCTGGCGCACTTCGTTAACAGTGGCTCCGGTGGCGCCAGGGCAAAGAGGGTGTCGCCAGGGCGCACCACATAAGCCACCCAGCCGGCCGGAATTTGGCCGCAGGTGGGCAGCATGGCAACGGCCGTTGGCGTTTGTGGTACCGAGCTATCGGGCGTGGCGGTGGGGCTGGCGGGAGGCGGGGTGGCCGTTTCTGTGGGCAGGGCAATGGTGGGGAAGGGGGTAGCGGTGGGCGTATCGCCTAAGCTGCCAATGATCGGCAGCAGGGTGACGGGGAAAAAGGATTCTTGCGGCAATCCATCATGGACAAACAGGGTGTCTAGCTGCGCCATAAACAGCCCCATCAGCACCGTCAGGATGACGCTGCCGGTGAGAATGAGGTTGGTCGGCCATTTGCCGCGACTTTTTTCCGTTACAACTGGGTCGTTTTTCATGCGCTGCCGTTTAGGTGTCCGTTGGCTGACAGGGGAAAGAGCACCGAGAAGGTGCTGCCAACGCCGGGTTCGGTGTCTACCCAAATGCGGCCGCCGTTGTTTTCAATCAGCGATTGGGTGACGGCCAGACCCGCGCCAGTATCGCCAAGACCGCTAATGAGCGGTTCGTGGCTGTGCTGCTGGGGCATAAAGGCGCGGGACAAATCGGCCACGGGAATGCCGCCGCCGCTGTCGCTGACTTCCAGATGGATAAATTCGAGCTTTTCCTGATGGCCGTTGCTGCCGGGGGTGTAGATGGCGTTGGCTTCGGCGCGGATGCCAACATGGCCGCTTTTACCCGATGAGCGGCAGGCGTTGTCAAGTAGGTTGGCGACGATTTGGTGCAGGGCGTGGGGGCTGATGGGAAGCTGGGGCAGGTTGTCGTCCACGTGCAGGTCGAGCCGAAGCTGGCTGTCGCGGATTTGGGTGATGAGGCTAGAAACGGCCGTTTCTACCGCCGTCCGCACATCTGCCTGTTCCACCTGCGGCAGCGGTGCCGGTTCCGCCACCCTCATCAGTTGAATAATCTGATCCAGCAGCGTGCCAATTCGTTCGCTGTTGGCTCGTACCCGCTGCAAAAATTCCCGCTGCTGGGTGCTAACATTGCCCACCGCTTCATTTAGCATCAGGTCGGTGTAACCAGAGATGGAGGTGATAGGCGTGCGTAGCTCCTCTGCCAGCAGCATCACCACTTCATCCACCGGCCCACGCTCCCGCCGCGCCAGCTTGCCTTCCAGCGACTGGATTAGCGCCTGCGCTTCCTCTAGCTGTGCCGAATAGCGGGTGATTGTCACCATCACCCATTCTGGGCTAAGTCCACCGTCGCTGGCGGCGGCAATGGCTAACGTTTCTTCCGCCTGCTCCAGCGATTGGCGTAGCGTGGTTATTTCCGTCTCCAGCGCCTGAATTTTTTCGTTGCGGTCTTCGCGCTCCATCTCTTCCAGCGTGGCGGCCAGGCTGTATGCCTGCTGGCGCGTTTGCGCGGCTTTGGCTTCGCTTTGCAGCAGTTGGCTGCGCAGCCGGTCTAATTCCGCCCGCAGCTTGTCGCGCTCGGTGGTTAGGGTGTTCAATTGCTGCTGCTGGGCAACCGTTGCCAATGGCGTGTCACCCCGTTGGGCGGCGGCATACGCCTGGCTGTGGGCCAACACTTGCCCCACATAGATGCCGATGGTGGCAATCAGGGTGCGTTCCTGGTTTGACCATTCCGCTTCATGTTTGTCCTTAGCCAGCAGCAGCAGCCCAATGCGCTTTTTGCCAGCCAGCAGCGGCTGCACCAGCATGGCGCCAAAGGGGCCAGACTGTAGTTCGTCGTAGAGGTCGTATAGCTGCCGCGCACCTAGTCCGTTGGGCAGCAGCTCCACGCCCCGCTCTTGTTCAAAGGCCAGGCGAAATGAAGGCCAATCCACAAGGTCGAGCCGCCAATTGTGCGGGGTAGCATTCTCGGAAAGGTAGCTACTGACGTAAATGGTTTGCTCGCTGCCTTCTTCCAGTACGCCCACGCCCACAAAAACGACGTTGACCATTTGCCGCACCAGCCGGATGATGTAGGGGAGGATGTCGTCTTGCTGGAGCGATTGAATGACCTGGGTGAACAGGTTGAGGGCGGGGATGAGGTTGTGGGTGGGTGCCCAATTGCCCTGACGACTGCGGATGCTGAGGCCGTATTGATAGGTGAGGACGGCCCAAAGGGGGAAGGCGATGAGGTGGCCGAGACGAATCCAGTAGGCGATGTTGGTTTGGGTGGGGATGATCTCGGGGAAGTTCCAGAAGTGGACGAGGGAGGCGATGAGCAGAATGGCGAGGATGACGACGTGGAGGGAGTTGCGTAGCTCGGCGCTGGTCATAAGCAGGATGATGCCGATGCTGAGCATGGCGATTTGGAAGATACCCCAGACGGAGGCTTGGGCGGAGGCGTTGTAGACGGTGTTGAGCGCGGCTTGGGCCGGCCAATCCTGGGCGAAGAAGAGGTAGATGGTGCCGATGAGGATGGTGGTGAAGATGAGGAGCAGGGTGTTGAGCCGGGGGTATTTTTTGTAAGGTGGCAGGAGTGCCCAGATGAGAAAAACGGCCGTTAATGCATGAACGGCCTGCTCCAACGGCGGCAAAACGGCGGTGGCGCGGTCGGGGTCGCTGCTGACAACCAGCCCGACGAGCATGAGCACCAAACGGGCAAGAAAGATGACGGCAGCAGAAACGGCCGTTTGCCCCGCCTGTCGGTTGCTTCGATTGTTCCGCCACTGACCCAGCGCCAAGGCAAAGATCGCCTGTAGGGCAAAAAGCGTAACTAGATGAAAGACAACGGTGCCGGGTGGTTCAGTGAGGAGCTGAATAATTTGTTGTAATAAAGCCATACTTCATGGTGGGCATTGCGTAGCCCATTTTGTTCAGGGTGCAAGCATTGCACGTTACGATACTACCATACGTTCTTGCATAGCATATCAAAAGAGTACCATAGTCGCAGTAAAAAGGGGGTTAATGTATCGTAAGGAGATTGGCGATTAGAAATTGGAGATTGACATCTCCAATCCCTAATCGCTAATTGCATATGTGTTGCTTGGGTGTTTTGTGCCCTGTTTTTATGCAGTCTTACCAATATATTTGGGGCAAATTATTGATAGTAAGAATGGATGTAAGATTCAATTGGTATCTTAATGTGTAGACAGACACCCTCCTTATTACATCCTCTTACATAAGGCACCACCTTAACGGGAACCTCCACCCGTGGTGGTGCCTTCCTCCTTCTTTCCTTTTTGTGAGGCATTTTCATGGCGGCTCACCCCTGAGCCGCCGCCTCTCCTCTTCTTATGTTTCTTGCTCTTCTTCCAATCCAATTGCCATCAAGTAGCCGCGAGCGCGTTCGGTGAGGGGGTAGCGGTTGACGAGTTTCCAGAAGCGAGGGCCGTGGTTGGCTTCTTGCAGATGAGCCAGTTCATGGACAATGACATAGTCGCGTACCCAGGTGGGCATGGTGGCGAGCCGGTCGCTGAGGCGAATGGTGCCGTGGGCGGGGGTGCAACTGCCGTACCGTTTGGTTTGGTTTTCAACGTAGCGGATGGATTGCCAGCGCAAACGGCCGTTAAAATAAACCTTGTTCAACGCCTGCGCCCGCCTTTCCAACTCCATATCCGTTTGCGGCGTAGGGCGTGTCCGTTTCTCCAACCGTCGCCGCAAATTGTCAATCACGGGCTGTAAATCGGCATCGCTCATATGCGCCGGGGCACGCACAACCAACACCCCACCTTGCAGCCGGGCACTGACCGTCTTGCTGCGGTTGGCACTGCGAATAATCTCTACCGGCCATTCGGTCGGCTCTGAATCAGCGGCATGTTTTGTCACGTTTAATCAATCACCCAAAGGTCAAATTTGGCTGGCTGGCGCAGTAGCTTTCCCACCAGGCGCGAATACGACCACCGATGGGGCGGCCAAACGGCCGTTCAAGCTGCTTCACCACCCGCCACAGCGCATCAAAATCCACTCCCGTACCAAACCCCATCTTAAAAGCCAAAAACACCAAATCTTCCGTCGCCAAATTGCCCGCCGCGCCTGGCGCAAACGGGCAGCCGCCCAACCCACCCACGCTGCTGTCAAAAATCCGTACCCCCGCTTGCAGTGCTGTGGTGGCGTTGGCTAACCCCAGCGCCTGCGTATCGTGCAAATGCACCGCCAGCTTGTCCATTTCCAGCCGTCGCCCCAGCATTTCCATCATCTGTCCCACCGCCATCGGGTCGGCAAAACCAATGGTGTCGGCTATAGCCAGTTCATCCAGATCCAACGCCCACACTCGCTCTGCCCAGGCCAGCGTTCGCTGCGGTGGCGTCAGCCCTTCAAACGGGCAAACCCAGGCCGTCATCAAATACATTCGCACCCGCACCCCGTCACGCCGCGCCTGGGCAATTAGCCCACTGGCAATCTCAAAAGCGCGTTCGTTCGACATGCGGGTGTTTTCCTGGCTAAACGTGTCGCTCACGCTCACGCCAAATGCCATTGAACGACACCCCGCCGCCAATGCCCGGTCATACCCCCGCTGATTAAAGACCAGCCCGGTAAATTCCACCCGCGCCCGGCCGTGCTTTTGCAATGTCGTCGCCATCACCTCATCGGCATCGGCCATTTGCGGCACCGCTTTGGGATGAACAAAGCTGGTTAGCTCGATGTGGCGCAGCCCGGCCGCCACCAAGCCATCCACCATTGCCAGCTTTTGTGGCGTGGCAATTGGATTAGCCTCGTTTTGCAGCCCATCTCGCGGCCCAACCTCGTAAATCTTGATAGCGTCGTGCATAAGTTATGGAATATAGACGCGCAAATATAACGACAATGAAAATCTACCCATTTACTATCGGCTCAGGTACGCATCGTACTTGCTCAAAATTTCTGGGTTTTCTAACAAGTTAGCGAACTCCACAAGCCATTGTCTAATATAGATTTGGTCAAGTTTATCCTGCTGCCTTTGTAGGATCCCTTCTATATCCAGCCAGTCTTGGGGGCGTTCAGAAATTGCCTTATGAATGATCAAATCTTCGGCTGTGCAGACTGGGAATTTAACCCCTTCATAGGTCAACCATTGCATGCGCTCATAAGCTGATTCTTCATAAGGCAAAAGCCCAATGATCAAATCAATGTCAACACCTGCCGAAGATTGGAGCAAGATAACAAAAAGTTCTTGAGCAAATGAAAAAGGATCGGCAACACGAAAGGAGAAATGCTTTCCAAGCTGCTCAATGAAAGGATCAATATGCTCTAGCGGCAGAAGGATTTTTAGATCGGCATCCAAAGTTGCTCTTGGTCGCCCCCAAATGGCATTGGCGATGCCACCTATAACAAAATGAGGCACATTTTGTTTTGTGAGAAATTGGGAAATTTCCTGAAGTGCTAGAAGCTGCGGCTGCATTAGACTTGTGCTTTATCCTTTAATGTGCGGATAATTTTGGCATGTTGTTGCCAATGTTTAACTTGAGCCAGATCATGCAATTGTCTCGGATTGGCTGTAATTTCACTTAATCGAACAAGCTGAAAATATTGCACCAGAGCATCTTCAACAGAAAGCATAGGTAGTTTTTGCAAACGTTCATTTGCCTCCCATTCGTTGAGTTTTTGATAAGCTCGTTGCTGCTTTCGCAAAAGCTGCTGCCGTTCTTGACTGTTCATCCCTTGATTATACCAAATTCAGCTTGCTGCCATTTGGACAACAAAATGCAACTTGCCCATTAAGGCCGTAAATGTTCCTTGAAAAAGTCGGTGATGGCGGTGTAGCAGCGAACTTTATTGGGGTATTTCAGCACATCATGTCCCTCGTCGGGGAACATCAGATATTCCATCTGTTTTCCCTGTGCCCGTAACTGCTCCACCACGTCCCGCGACTCTTGTTCGATGACGCGGGGGTCGTTTTTGCCTTGAATAACGAGCATGGGGCAAGCCAACTGGTGCAAATGGGTTTTGGGGGAGCGATCAACCAGAAAGTCGTAATCTTTTTCTGGGTGACCGACGGCGACGTGAAAATATGGTTTCCAGGTTTCGGGAATGCGCTCCATGAAGGTAAAGAGGTCGTAGGGGCCAAACATATCAACGGCCGCTTTCCACAGCCCCGCATGTCGCCCCGCCAATGTCAACGTCATATAGCCGCCATACGAACGGCCGATAACCGCCGCCCGATTGGTATCAACCCGCTCATCTTGCGCCAGCAATTTCATGGCATGAACGTGATCCAGCCGGTCATCGCCACCCCAGTCGCGGTCAACCTTTTTCATGTAGGCCATACCGTAGCCGGTGCTGCCGCGCACGTTGGGGACAAAGACGGCAAAGCCGTTGAGCGTGAGGAATTGGATGAGGGGCATGGAAAACCAGGTGAAGTCGGGGCGTTCTTGCCCTTGGGGGCCACCGTGGATGTAGTAGATTAACGGCCGTTTGCCCTCAAACCCCAACTCCGGCGACGGCAAATAGAGCCGCGCCGACACCCGCAACCCGTCAAACGAACTGAACGACGCATCCTCACCCGCTGCCAGCCAGCTTTGCGGCAGCCCCAGCAGCCGCTCCCGCGTTTGCTGTTCCACCACATCACGCTGCTGGCCGCTAATCAGGTAAATCTGCGTGGGGGTGGTGGCCGTGGAGAACGAGAGGATAAAGCGGTCGCCGGATTTGTCGTAGAATGAGGCTTCCAACACGCCGTTGCTTAGGTCGCCCTGGCCGCAAAGAACGGCCGTTATTTCCATTTGCCGACCCGCCTCATCATACGCCCCTTCATACAGCCACGAGCAGCCGTCAATGTTGTAGCGCAGCAGATAGCGGTTACCCGTCAGATGCTCCAAATGCTCCAATTCGCCCATGCCGGTGTGCGCCAGCCCCGCAATTGGCACCGGCTCCATCTTGTCCGGCGTGTCCAGCCGCAGATAGCCTAGGCTAAAGGAATCATCAAACAGTGCCGTGAGCAGCAGCAATGCCGTGTCGTTTTCCACAAAATGGGGATCGGCCGTGCCGTGGGCTGCGACATCTTCACCTTCTGCTCGTTCGCCAATGGGCTTGCCATAAAGTCGCGTCCATTCTGCCACCCCATCTTGCCGTAGATAAAAAACGAGGTCGCCAAAGGTGTACTGCTCACCCACAATGTGGCGGCTGTGGTCGGCGCTGTGGCCGAGGCAGTAGATGCCATAGGTGCTTTCCCCCAGCAGCGTCAACTCGCCCGTCGCCAAATTGCCCCGGAAACTGCCGCCCCGCGCCTCGCCTTTGGCCTCGGCTGCCAGGTAGACCATGCTGCTGTCGCTGTCGCAGGCAAGGCAGTGGCAGCGGTAATCGTTTAGGTCGCTGCCGAAAATGGGTTCGGGATAGCCGCCGTCGAGCGGGATTTGCATTGGCTGGTAATTTTCGTCCCCGTCCTGATCGAGCATGAGTAAAATCTTGCCCTGTTTGGGAAAAACGTGGTAAAGGATAGCGGTCAGGTGGGGGTTTTGCAGAGCGATGTGGGGCGGAAGCAGCGGTTCGGGGATGCTGCCACCTATGTCCATGCGATAGAGGCTTAAACGGCCGTTTAAATCACTAACAAAATAAATCTGTTCCCCCACCACCTGCGGCACCAAAAAGAGCCGCGCCGAAAGTAAAGAGTCTATGCGTATCATATCTCGGTAATCAGTAATCGGTAATCAGTAATCGGTAATCGGTATGAAGGTTCTACTGATTACTGATTACCGATTACCGTGTCATCCTTCCCAGAAAGTCACAACATCCAGCCCCAAATGGTCGGCCAGCCAGCCAGTCATTATGTCGCCGCGAAAAAAGCGGGCGATAAATTCGAGGCTGGGGTGGCGGACTTTTTCAAGTTGGGTAAGAACGGCCGTTTGGTCATAATCCACCCGCCGATGCTGCATCGTGTAGCCGTCCTCGTCCGCATTCAGGAACACATAGCTGGCTCGCAAATCAACGGCAAACGGGTTGCTGACGCTGCCCAAATTGACCAGATGCTTGTTGCCAACCTGTCGGTTGACCGGCCAATGGGTGTGGCCGCTGCAAATCAGGTCAGCTTTGCAAACACCAATGACGGCCAACTGCGCCGCTTCGTCTAAATCGGGTCGGATGCCGTGGCCTTCGTCGGTTCCGGGTGCGGCGTGAACACCCAGCAAGCGGGTGCCATCGGGCAGTGTCATGGTCATTTCCAGCGGTAACGCTGCCAGCCATGCCAGCCAGCCGGTGGCGGCCAATGCCCCCTGCGTCCAGGTGAAGTTGTCGGTCACTTCCTTGAAGCGGGGGATGAGGGAGGGGTTGGCGGTGGTTTCGGCGAGGGAAGGAAACGGCCGTTCGCCCGTCACCACATACCGATCCGTATTCCCTCGCGTGGCCTGCACGTTGGGCAAAGCTGCCAGCCGTTCCAGCACCCCAATCGGGTCTGGCCCAATGGCCACCAAATCACCCAGCACCCAATACCCATCCACGCCTCCCTGTGCCGCCACGTCAGCCAACACCGCCTCCAGTGCCAGAGCGTTGCCGTGAATGTCAGACAGCAGAGCCAGACGCACGGCTAGTAACGCCCAATCGAGGCATCAACCCCTCGTGCATAGGCATCAATACCGCCGTCCATGTTATAGACATTGAGCCAGCCATGCTGCCGCAACCACGCCGCCACCTGGGCACTGCGCCGGCCGCTGTGGCAAAAGACCACAATATGCGCGTCTTTGTCGTTGGCAATCGTATCCGGCAGAGCCTCTAGTTGCTTTTGGGCAATCTGGCTCAATGGCACCAACGTCACTCCATCGCCCAGATTGGCCTGATAAAGTTCATGCGGTTCACGCACATCCATCAAAATAAAGTCATCTTGCTTTGCCCGCTTCTCTGCCACCTGCTTGGGTGAAATTTCGGGCACTCCGTAGGGATTTGGCATTGTTTTTCCTTAAAATGAGAGGAGATTAGAAAATTGGAGATTGGAGATTATGAACCTTCAGCAATCTCCAATCTTCAACCTCCAATCTCCTTGATTAGGACGACCGCGCTGCTGCCAGCAGCAAGCATACCCAGCCTGCCAGAAACGCCACACCGCCAATGGGGGTAATGGCTCCCAGCCAGCGCAGCCGCGTCATGACCAGTAAATAAAGGCTGCCAGAAAAGATAATCACTCCGGCAAAGAGTAAATAACCGGCCCAGGTGGTGAGGGTACCGGGCCAACGGGTGGTGGCCCAGCCCACGGCTAACAAGGCCAGGGCGTGGTAGATGTGGTAGCGAACGGCCGTTTCAAACGTCCCCTCCAGTTCAGGAAAACGAGCGAAATAGCTGCTCAGCCCATGCGCCCCAAACGCACCCGCCGCCACGCCTAAAAACATCAATCCTGCACCCAACATCGTAAATAATCGTTCCATTGCTTTCTTAAAACCTCTGCCCCGGAAGTATAGCCCAAAACCACGCGCCGATCACAACGCTCTGATATACTTGTAACAAACGATAACACAGATTAGGAGACTAAAAGATAGCGAGATTGAGGTTCTTTAGCCTCTTCATCCCCCACCTCCGACCTCCAATCTCTAATCTCCACATTTAATACAGGAGGGTTCTATGACCCATTTTTTAGTACAACAACTTCGTTTTTCCCGCGCCGAGCTGCAACGCTGCCTGGAAGGTTTGAGCGCGGAGGATGCCCAAAAGCGGCTGCTGCCGATGAACTGTATTAGCTGGATGGTTGGACATTTGGCTTTGCAGGAGCAATTTTACTGGGTCATTGCTGCCCAAGGCCGGGAAATTGCTCCCGATTTGCCATCACTCGTTGGTTATGGGCAGCCCGCTTCCACCCCGCCACTGGCCGAAATGTGGCAAGTATGGATGGCGATTACCGCCGCCGCTGATCCATATCTCGACACGCTCACCCCAACCTTAATGGAAACCCGACTGGAATATGATGGCAAATCGCTGCGGGAAACGATTGGCACCATGCTGCTGCGTAACATCCATCATTACTGGTTCCACATTGGCGAGGCTCACGCTGTGCGGCAGCAGCTTGGGCACCTCAATTTGCCCGACTTTGTGGGTAACATGAGCGGCTATGGCTATCAGCTAGAGGCGAGCGACTAGGGAGAGTTTTGAGCTGCAAAGACGCAAAGGAGACCTCTTCGCGGTTGTAAGCCTTTGCCTGAATAGGATTCAGGAAGTTGGCACCAAAATTTCGTTGGCTATTGCTTTGAGGGGTTCCCAAACGGCCGTTTCTATCCCCACTCCCTCACGCTGCGCCCGCTGCCACTGGGCAACGCGCTGCTCAATTTGCGCCGTGGGCAGCCCAGCGATGGGTGCGTGCGGCTGGCAGAGAATGGTAAAAACGGCCGTTTCCGGCAGCGGCGGCAGTTCCAAACCGGCAGGCAGTTGCTCTACAAGAATAGCATCGTTGGCCGTGGGTAGGGCATAAAGGGAACGGCCGTTTGCCACCACCTGCCCCACGCTTCCCCGCGCCGCCATCTGCCGCAGTAATGGCTCCAGCAGCGGCCAGCTGGCCGCCCCGTTCACCAATTCCAGCGCATACCACCCCCGCTGGCACGCCCGCGCCCAGGCCAACTCAAACGCAGCCGTGGCAAACAGCAGCGGGTCATGGTGGTGGAGGTCTAAACGGCCGTTGTTCCCCTCATTCCACAGCAAATCCAGCTTCGCCAGTGGCGGCGGCTCATTTTGCAAAAACGCCAGCACATGCGCCAGCCCCGTCCCTGTCGCCAACTCCGCCGCCAGCACCAACTCTCCAATCGGCCGCGCATACCCCGCCGCCACCCCCCGCGCCCGCAGTGTCCAGCGCACGGCGGACATAATCTCTTTCGGTAAAATCGTTGTTGTCGTTGTTTGATCCATCATTTTTCTGAGATTGGAGATTAGAGATTAGAGACTCTTTCCAATCCCCAATCTCTAATCTCCAATCACCTCGCCAAAAAACCGCAGCCAATTCCCCCCCATGATTTTCGCCGTTTCTTCTTTACTAAACCCCTGGTCGCGCAGCCCTTGCTGCAAGTTGGGGTAGTCGGCCGGGGTTTGAAACCATTCCTGCCATTCCGGCCAGCCAGGGTTGGCGGCACTGCCGGGGCCAAAATCGGCCGTTTGTGTCCAGCGCCCCATCCGCAGCCAGTTCAAATAGTCCGGCGTGCATTTCCGCACCGCGTCGCTGCCAAACCCCACATGGTCAATGCCAATCATCTCCACCAGCCGGGCAATCATCCCCGTATACTGCGCCAGCGTCACCTGCCGGCCGCCAATAAGGTGGGGGTAAAGGCTACAGCCAAACATGCCGCCCCGTTCCGCCAGTGCCCGCAGCACCTTATCGGACTTGTTGCGCGGAATGTCGTGCAAAAATTTGGGGTTGGCGTGGGTGACGGCCACCGGCCGCTGCGAAAATTCAATGGCATCAAGCGTGGTTTGCTCACCCACGTGGGACAAATCTACCACCATGCCCAGCCGGTTTAGCTCACGCACCACCTCCTTGCCATAGCGGGTCAACCCACTGTCATGAGGCTCATAACAGCCTGCCCCCAGCAGGCTTTGGTTGTTGTAGGTAAGCTGGACGACGCGCACGCCGAGCCGGTAGAATACTTCCACCAAACCGAGATCGTCTTCAAAGGGGGAGCTGTTTTGGAAGCCGAGAATAACGGCCGTTTTCCCCCCCTTCTTCGCCGCCACAATCTCCCCCGCCGATGTCGCCGGAACAATCAGGTCATCATGCTCCCGAAACCAGCGGTACCAGCGGTGAATCTGGCTCAATGTCTCCCGCGCCGACTCCCACACCGCCACCGTTACATGCACACAATCCACCCCGCCTGCCCGCAGTTCCTCAAAAAGCTCCCGATCCCAGTTTGACGTTTGCAGCGCATCAATAATCATGTTGTTTCTATTTGAATTCTACCTTATTCTGTTTGGGGGTTGTCCCGAAACAGATTATCATCCTTCCACCATTGCATCTAAGCTCTTACTCAAAGGCGGAACCACCAATAGGTATCGCTACCCATACCGCGCAAAAAATCGCGGTGTCAAACATCCCTTTTCGCCATCCGCTAAACCAACTAAAGTAGTGTTAACCGCTTACCGATTTGGAGGAAAGAACCTTGACCAAAAATTATCATCAGTTGTATCCGAGGCGATTAACGGCCGTTGATTATACCAACGAAGAAACCTACCGCTACACCCGCCCCCACGTCAGCGCCGCCATGACCATCCACCCCGATGCCTTCACCTCAACCGAATTTTACGCCATCGAACAAGAGCGCATCTTCGCCAACAGTTGGATTGCCGTCGGCTGCCTCTCCGACTTGCAAAAGCTGGGCGATGTCATTGTGGCCGACGTGGCCGGACAATCCATCATCGTCACCCGCAACAAAGAGGGGCAGCTTCGCGCCTTTTACAACGTCTGCCGCCATCGCGGAGCCAAAATGCTTGACCATGACTGCACCCACGTCCGTTCCGCCCGCATCCGCTGCCCCTACCACAGTTGGGCGTTCGATTTAGACGGCAACTGCATCGGCACCCCCCTCTTTGAAGGCTCCGACATTCCCGAAGACCAGCGCGGTATTTTTGACATGGGCGGCGTAGATGCTTTTGACCGTGCTGATTACGGCCTCTTTAACGTCCGCGTCGAAAGCTGGGGCTTCCTCATCTTCGTCAACCTCAACCCCGATGCCGCCCCGCTCGTCCAGCAGCTTGGTGACTTGCCGCAGCGGTTTGCCGGGTATCGGCTGGAAGAGTGGGTGGTGGCGCGGGAAAAAATCTACGACATGCAGTGCAACTACAAGCTGGTGGGCGAAAACTTCATGGAATATTACCACCTCCCCTGGGTGCATCCTGAACTCATCAAGGTGTCGCGCATGGAAGACCATTACCGCTGGCAGGGGCCGGGTATGTACACCGGCATGACCACCACCCCCATTTCACAAAACAGCGACAGCGGCGGCTGGCTGGGTTTGCCCCCGCTCAGCACCCTCAGCGAAGTTAACCGCATTGCCGCCCGCTTTATCTGGCTGTTTCCCAACATTGCCATCAACGTCATGCCCAATCATTGTTTTATCATGATGGCAAATCCGGCCGGCCCCAACCGCACCATTGAGCGGTGCCGCCTGCTGGTTCACCCCGAATCTGAAGGCAACGAAGGGCGAGAAGCAGCCATTGACGATTTGCTCCACTTCTGGGATTTGGTCAACATACAGGATGTGGACATTGTGGAACGGGTACAGGCCGGATTGACGATGCGCCCCTACGTTGGCGGTCGCATGTGCTATCATTTTGAAGAACCGCTGCACCGTTACCAAAATATGGTCATTGACAAAATGGTTGGCATTGACCGCATTCCGCCGGGTGATGCCAAAGAGTCGGTACCGATGTTTGTCAACGGAAATGGGGATTAGAGATTGGAGATTGGAGATTAGGTTCATCAATCTCCAATCTCCTTTTGTAGGAACTACCCATGACAAAGTACGACTTTGATACCATTCAAGCGCGAACTGGCTCAGATTCTATCAAATGGGATTATTCGTCTCAGGATGGAGTGCTGCAACCCCGCGCTGGTGGCGTGGCTGTGTTGGCACCTGGTGCGCTGATCCCAATGTGGGTGGCGGATATGGATTTTCGGCCGGCGGAGCCGATTGTGCAGGCGTTGACACAGCGGTTGCAAGGGGTGCTGGGGTATACGCGGGCAGGGCAAGACCATTTCGAGGCAATTCGGGACTGGGTAGGGCAACGTCACGGCTGGCAGGTTGCGCTGGAATGGATCATGACGACGATTGGCACGCTGCCGATGGTCAATCTGGCAATTCAGCTTTTCACGGAGCCGGGGGACGGGGTGATTGTGCAGCCGCCGCTGTTTAACCCCTTGGTGCAGGCGGTGGCGAACAACGGCCGTTTACCCCTTTACAATGCGTTGGTGTATGAAAACGGCCGTTATCACCTCAACTTCGACGACCTCGAAGCCAAAGCCGCCGACCCCCGCTGCAAAATGCTCATCCTGTGCCACCCCCACAACCCCGTCGGGCGGGTATGGACACCACCCGAGCTGCGGCGGCTGGGCGACATTTGCCAAAAGCATGAGCTGCTCATTGTCAGCGATGAACTCCACAGCGATTTGACCTATCCGTGGGCGCAGTTCAACTCCATCGGTGCCATTGACCCTGCCCTGCACGACCGCATCATCGTGTGCAGCGGGCCGAGCAAGGCGTTTAACATCCCTGGGCTAAAGGCAGCCTACACCATTGTGCCAAACCCAACGCTGCGAGCGCGGTTGACGCAGGGGCTGCACAATCTTGATCTGCTGTTTAGCGTTGACCTCTTGAGTACGCTGGCGTTGCGAACCGCCTACCGCGAAGGCGGCGAGTGGCTCGGCCAGTTGCTAGCCTATCTTGAGGGCAATTTGGCGTATGTACAGCAGTTTGTCGCCGCCCATTTGCCACAAATACGGGTCGTGGAGCCGGAAGCGATGTATTTGGTGTGGCTGGATTGTCACGGGCTGGGGTTGACGGCCGAGGGGCTGCGGCAGTTGTTTGTGGATGAGGCCAGGGTGTATGTGGAAATGGGTAGCAATTATGGGGCAGAAGGGGCGGGGTTTGTGCGGCTGAATATTGGTTGTTCGCGGCGACTGTTGGAAGTGGCTTTGGAGCGGGTGAAAACGGCCGTTGAAAAGCTGGTTTAGCCATTGTGATTTGCCAAATTGTCTGACAGGAAGTAAGTATCAATCACACGGGCGGCAAACCAGAATATGGTACAATTGTTTGTATGAAACCACAAAAGCTAAAGGCACTGTCACTTTTCTCTGGCTGTGGCGGGATGGATTTAGGCGTGAGGCAAGCTGGATTTGATGTCTTGGTGTCGATTGAAAGAGACCCCCATTGTTGCGAATCCCTTCGAGCAAATGGCAAATGCCAATCTGCCCCGACTAAAGTGATAGAGGCAGATATTCGTACTATTTCACCGACAATTTTGGCTGAAGAAATTGGACTTGATATTAGTAAATTGGATCTCTTGTTTGGTGGGCCACCGTGTCAAGCGTTCTCTCAAATCGGAAAACAGAAAGGACTTGCAGACGAACGGGGGCTGCTACTTTTTGAAATGGTGCGTTTTGCACAGGCTTTGAAGCCAAAGGTCGTGTTTATAGAGCAAGTTAAAGGGCTTGTAAGTGCAAAAGATAAGACAGGGAAACGTGGCGGCATCCTTCAACTGCTGTTGGATGAACTAACGCAAATCGGATATGTTCCAAAATGGAAAGTGATTAATGCCGCTGATTTTGCAGTTCCTCAAAAACGTCAAAGACTCTTTGTAGTTGCAACTCTTGATGAAAATGGTTTTGAATTTCCGCACGCAGTATGTGCGGAACAGCCAAAACCGACGCTATTTGGTAGTTTAAAGCCCTATACAACAGTAGGGCAAGCAATTGCAGGCTTAGATAAACCAGAGTTAAAGGGTCAGCATGGCTACTCACGCGCCGATAGTCATGTTGATCCGACACCCGCTGGAGATCGATGCCGCATTAATGGTGTTCCAGAAGGTTCGCATCTTGCGGCACAAATTAATGTACTGCCCTCTGAGCAAATTAAAGGGCTAACGAAAAAAGATACTACCAAGTTTCTTCGCACGTCTCGATTTGCCCCATCAAATACTTTGCGCGGTGGCGAAGTGTTTTTTCATCCTACAGAAAATCGTTATTTAACACCCCGCGAGTATCTTAGGGTTCATGGTTATCCAGACGAGTTTATTTTGAAAGGGCCAATTCGTGGTCGTTCAGGTCGCGTCAAGAACCTAGATCAATATCGGCAAATCGCTAATTCGGTTCCACCACCACTGGCTAAAGCCATTGCTGAAAAAATTAGAGGCTATTTGTGTCAAAAATCTTTGAGCTTTTCGGCCACCGCCTAAATGATACTTCTGCTGAGGCCAGGTATAGTCGTAATAATGCGCTCTGTCCGTTCATGCAAGCCAAGTGTGATGGGGGAGGTAATCGGTATCTTTCAAACATCAACCTCGCCAGAAAGCCTGAATTGCGCCAAGTCTTCAATAAATTAGACAATATCGCATCGGGTGTTTGCTCGCTACAACTTCATCAAAACGAAACGCCTTGGATCGTTTGCCTGCGCCGTTTAATATATCCCTTGCGAGAACAGCATAAAGTAGATGGATATCAGGCTAGAGCAATTCATCGCCTCTGGGAAATTGCTGGTTATCAAAGCCCTTGTCAGCTTGGTGTGTGGCCTGAGCTTCGCATATCTCATAGATCAGAGGCGAAGAGCTTTGCCTACACATTTGATTATGTAATAATGTCTTTGCAGTCATTGGATCAGGACGCAATCATAGACTTGACTGGAGAAAGCTGGCATCGCGTTCGACCAAACTTGGTAAAGGCCGGTTATACAATTGCCCAGCGCGGTAACACAGAATTTGTTGAGGATTTTCCCTCTGGTGAACCATTGATTGTCGAGGTTATGACCTCTAGCACCTCTGGGGGGAATAAAGATAAACGAAGTACAATACCGATGGCTGTTGAAGATGCCCTTTTAAAGGACGACCACCTTGCCCCTGGAATCAATTATCGGCAGGTGTGGGCACGAATGGTGAGCCAGTTAATCGTTAAATCTGAAGTTGCAATTGCTTGGGGTGGCAAAACAGTTTGGGTGTTGCAGGACAAGTTGGTGGACTATATATCTGAAACAACAGCATTGAACGTTCATCAATTTCTGGCAAAAAACACAGATGAGGTCAATATTTTGAGTTTGGCATATCAAGAGAATTTTGAAAGCGATAGCGGTGTTCTTGAATTATCAAGTGGCGATCTGTTTGCTGGTCCAATCTCTTCAACCTCCCAATCTCAGCCAAGTTTCCAAGATATGATCCGTGCGCCGTTGTTGCCTTCTCGAGCCGTGCTGATAAATGCTGTTACGAAACGGTACCCAGCAATGGTACATTTGCTCACGCCCTAACCCAACCAGCAGCCGACGAAGGCATAGACGAAACGGCCGTTAAGTACTGTAGAAAACTGTGTATCTGGCTGAACTTTAGCCATTTCCAATTGTGCTAATTTTCGATAATTTTTGAGGTGAAATATGGATTTAGGATTGAAAGGAAAACGGGCAGTGGTGTTGGCGGCCAGCAGGGGGCTCGGGTATGCGTGTGCGATGGGGCTGGCGCAGGAGGGGTGTGATTTGGTGATTTGCAGCCGGTCGCTGGAACGGGCAGAGGCGGCGGCGGAGAAGATTCGGGGGGCGACGGGGGTGCGGATAACGGCCGTTTCTGCCGATGTCAGCCAAAAAGCCGATATCGAAAACGTCGTTGCCACCTGTGTCGAGCAATACGGCGGCGTGGACATTGTGGTGCACAACGCCGGTGGCCCGCCCGCCGGCGGGTTTGAAGCCACCGCTGAGCCGTCGTGGTACAAAGCATTTGAGCAAAACCTGATGAGCTTTGTCTGGCTCAGCCACGCCGCCATTCCCCACATGAAGGCTGGAGGGTATGGGCGCATCATCGCCATCACCTCCTCCTCCATTAAGCAGCCCATCCCCAACCTGGTGCTGTCCAACGCCATGCGTACCGGCGTGCTGGGAACGGCCAAGACGATGGCGGGTGAGCTGGCTCCGCACGGCATTTTGGTCAACGTGGTGGCCCCCGGCACCATTGCCACCGAGCGCATTGACGAGCTAAACCAGGCCAACGCCAGCAAAAGCGGCAAAACGGTGGATGAAGTGCGTCAAGCGACCATTAACCGCATTCCGCTGGGGCGGCTCGGCCGGCCGGATGAATTTGCCAACATGGTGGTTTTTCTGGCCTCGGAGAAAGCCAGCTACATCACTGGCTCCGTGATGATGGTAGACGGTGGCATTGTGGCGGCTTTGCAGTAAGACGTATTGCGTATTGCGTATTGCGTGGTGCGTGAGGACACGCAATATGCAATACACAATACACAATACACCCTAAATCCGCTCAAAATAGCGGCGACGCTCCCAATCCGTCACATACTCATCAAACGCCTTCTGCTCGGTGCGGAAAAAGTGGGTGTAATGGGCCACCACCGCCTCCCCCAGCGCCTGGCGCACAAAGTCGCTGTTAGCAAACAGGTCGGTGGCTTCGCGCAATGTGTAGGGGACGCGGGGCAAATGGGCGGCCGAGTAAATATCCCCCTCAAAAATGTCCGGCGGCTCAATCTGGTTAGCCACGCCGTCCAGCCCCGAAGCCAGCGCGGCGGCAAAGGCTAAGTACGGGTTGCAGTCGGCCCCCGGAATGCGGCACTCGATGCGTAAGCTTTGGCCGCTGCCCACCACCCGAAAACCGGCCGTTCGGTTATCATAGCTCCACGCCAGCCGCGTCGGTGCCCAGGAACCATCCTGATACCGCTTATACGAGTTAATCGTTGGCGCATAAAAGACCATAAACTCCGGCGCGTGGCGAATCCAGCCCCCTAAAAACCAGCGGAAAAGATCCGAACCCATCACCGGGCCAATTTTTTGATCCCCGGCAAACGCATTTTTGTCCCCCTGCCACAGGCTCAAATGGATGTGGCAGCTTGACCCCGCCTGCTCCCGCTCAATCTTCGCCATAAACGTCACGCTCACCCCCAGCGATTCGGCCACCTCTTTCAAACACTGCTTGTAAACCACGTGCCGGTCGGCCATCGTCAGCGCATCGGCATAGCGCACATTAATCTCATGCTGCCCCAGCCCAAACTCCCCTTTTGAATTTTCCACCGGCACGCCCGAATGCTTGAGGTGATACCGCGCCGCCGCCGTAAACTTTTCCTCCCGCATCCCCTGGAACATATGATAATCTTCCAGATACCAGGCGGCCGTTTTCAAATCGGTGTACTTTTTCTCATGCGCCGTGCGGTACGAATCGGCAAAAATGTAATACTCTAGCTCCGAAGCCGACATCACCTCATACCCTGTCGCCTCTGCTTTTGCCAACTGCCGCCGCAAAATGGAGCGTGGCGCAACTTCTACTGGAGCGTGGGCGCGTTCATTCTCCACATCACACAACACCAGCGCCGTTTTCTCCAACCAACTCGCCCGCCGCAGCGTGTTTAAATCGGGAACCAGATGAAAATCCCCGTAACCACGTTCCCAATTAGCAAAACTGTAACCCGGCACCGGCTCCATTTCCATGTCCACCGTCAGCAAATAGTCGCAGCCATGCGTGCCGTGACTGGCGGCATTTTCCACAAAAAATTCAGCGTCAAACCGTTTGCCCATCAAACGGCCGAAATGGTCGGTAAACCCCACCACCACCGTTTCAATCTCACCCTGCTCCACCAGTGCGGCCAATTCAGCCAGCGTCAACATTCCGCGCACGTTTTTCATTTTTCCTCCTTTTCATTATGAGACACGGGCGAACACGGGCGTTGCCAGTTTGTCGGCACGCCGGCCGCCTGCAACCAGTCAATCCCACGCTGTAAATCGGCACCTACTTCGGCCACCCCGTGCGAATCATCGCCAGGAACGACGGGAATGCCGAGAGCGAGTGCTTCTTGCAAAATGGGAGCCGAGATGTACGGCTCCGGATGTCCCTTGCGCCACCCTTTGATGTTGCAGTCGAGAATCGCGCCGCTTTCTTTGATGGCGTGCAAATTCCGCATGATTTTGCCCCAGGTTTCGGGCTGGCGCAGTTGGGTGGGGTAGTCGGGGTCGTAGATGCGGGGATAGTCGAAGTGGCCGATGACCTGGGGGCGCAAGGTTTGGATCATGTCGTACTGCTGGTCGAAATATTTTTGGTAGAAAGCATCGAGACCACCAACGGCCGTTACTATCCGCCAATAATCATTTGCATCCATATCAAACGACATATCTTCCAGGTGGTGCACCGACCCGACGAGATAATCCGGCTGGAACTCGGCCACCAGCCGCCGCACATGGTCGGCGTAGCCAGTGTAATATTCGGTTTCGCAACCGATGTAGAGGGTAAGCTGGTCGGCGTATTGTTGCTGCAAGGCGCGGCCAACCTGCATGTAGTCGCGGAAACGGTGGTAGAGGGAAACGGCCGTTAACCCCACCGCCTGCTCATCAGGATAGACAAACTCATCACCGCCCGGCGGGATATGCTCCGTAATGCCCACCCAGCTAAAGCCAGCCGCCACATACGCCTGCACAATCACTTCCAAACTGTCCACGGCGTGGTTGCAAAACTGCCCGCTGTGTCCTCCGTGAATTGAAACCCATTCAATCATCTTGCTGAATTCTGACAGCCACACGCTGCCAGACGATAACACAATAAAGTTGCTCCAATGCCCGATGGAATTATAGCAATTTGCTGGTGTTTACCGAAGGATTATTGTGAGGATAGCCAAAATGCTGGATAATCAATGGAAATCGTGGTTGGTGGTTAGTGGCTCGTACCAGCAACTAGCAACCATTTATACGAGGAGACGACACCGGCTATGCCAACCACCATAAACGAAAATAGGACGCAGATTTACCTGATTTTCCTGATCAGGCGAATCAGGTAAATCTGCGTCCTATTTTTTGAGGAGAAACTCATGGACGTTCGCTGCCCAAGTTGTGGGGCTACTTTTACGATCTCAAAGGATTATTTAGCACAGGCCATTACCAAGGCCGAGAAGAAAAAGCACAAGTACCACTCTGTGGACTGTATCCGCTGCCGCAAGCAGGTCAAGCTCCCTATCAATGACATGCGCCGCTTTGCCGCACCGATGGATGAAGAGGAGTAATCAGTAATCGGTAGTCGGTAATCAGTACACTGACCACCGATTACTGATTACCGTCAATCCGCCCACTCTAACTCTTCATCGCCAATGTGGACGATGTCGCCCACTTCTACGCCAGCTTCGGTGAGGGCTTCGGTAATGCCCATACCGGCGAGGATGCGCTGGAAGCGGAGCAGGGAGTCGTCAAATTCAAAGTAGGTCATGGCGGCAATGCGCTCGATGTCTATGCCGCTGACGCGCCAGTCGTTGTTGCCTTCACGGGTGATGGTAAAGTTGCTGGGGTCGGAAACGGCCGTTACGCGAATAACAGGCATCGTTAACGGCCGTTCCAGTTCCACCGGCGGCGCGTCGTCCAGCATCTTCTTCACCCGAAACAGCATCTCCCGCACCCCTTGCCCCGTCACTGCCGAAATCGAGCAAAACGGATAGCCCGCCGCCTTAATCTCCTCCGCCAAAATTGGCTCCCAGGCAATGGCATCCGGCAAATCCATTTTGTTTAGCACCACAAGCTGCGGCTTTTTCTCCAGCGTGGCTTTATACTGTGCCAACTCCTGGTTAATCATCTTCCACTCTTCCAGCGGCTCAAACGCCGACCCATCCAGCAGATGAATCAGCACCCGCGTTCGTTCGATGTGGCGTAGAAAATCATGCCCCAGCCCCACGCCATCTGCCGCCCCCTCAATTAGCCCCGGAATATCGGCCAGCACCATCGTTTCAAAGCCATCACCTATGTTCACAACCCCCAAATTCGGCTGAAGCGTGGTAAACGGATAGTCGGCAATCTTGGGCTGGGCAGCACTAACGGCCGCCAACAGCGTGGATTTGCCCGCATTGGGCACCCCCACAATCCCCACATCGGCAATAATTTTTAGCTCCAGCGTCACCCATAACTCTTGCCCCGGTTCGCCCCGTTCGGCAATGCGCGGCGTTTGGCTGCGGCTGTTGGCAAAATGGATATTGCCACGTCCGCCGCGCCCACCTTGAAGAATGATAAACTCCTGCCCCGGTTCAGTCAGGTCGGCCAATAGGTCGCCCGTCTCGGCATTGCGGATAGTGGTTCCGGGAGCCACTTCTAGCCGAATCGTGTCGCCGTTGGCTCCGGTACAATTTTTACGGTTGCCGTGAACACCATTACCTGCCCGATAATGGTTATTACGATGATAGCCAATGAGGCTGTTCATGTGGTGGTTGACAACAAAAACAATGCTGCCACCGGCACCCCCATCGCCACCGTCTGGGCCACCATAAGGGACAAATTTTTCGCGGCGAAAACTGATCATCCCATCCCCGCCATCGCCGCTGCGGAGATAGATTTTTGCTCTATCGTAAAACATGGTTTAAAAGCTATGAAAAAGGGTTGTCAGACTAGGCTGAAGATGGATACCCGCGAAAGCGGGTATGACACCTGAATAGATGCAAGAACATTACAAAAGTTCGCGCAGCTTGGCGAAGCGTGGGTCAATGTCGTCGTCCTGGCAGCCGCAATCCCCTTCGTTCAGATTCTGACCGCATTCCTGGCACAATCCCTGGCAATCGGGTTTGCACAAGGATTGGATGGGAAGGGCAAGGAGGCTGAGTTCACGGATGAGGGGAGCCAGGTCAATAAAGCCATTTTCACCAACCACAAACTCCCCTTCGGGTGCCAAATGGGGCGGATAATAAAACAGGTCGTCGAGTTTGATGGTGATGGGCTGTTCCGTTGGTTCTAAACAGCGCATACATTCGGTCGGGAGCTTGCTTTTTAGCCGTCCTGAAATATAAATCCCCTCAGAGGTGCGCGTGGCGGTGATTTTGCCTTTTAAGGGACGCAGAATAATGTCTTCGGCGTGAACATCGGGATAATCGAGTTCGGTGACTCGGAAGGTGCCCAGCGTGGCTTCGAGGAGAAACCCATAGTTGAAGCGTAACCGTGACGGCCATCTGTGGCTGTTGGCTTGTTCGCTCATGGCAAAATGTTCCTTACGTAATTAAAATGTGCATCGGATAGTATAGCATAGCAAAAGGAAAAGCGTGAATTTATGAGGAAAGAGTTATTGGTGGCAACCCATAACCGGGGCAAGGTGCGGGAGTTTGCCGAGATGCTGGCAGATTTGGAGCTGGGGTGGCTGGGTTTGGATGAGGTGGGGGTGACGGAGGATGTGGAGGAAACGGCCGTTACTTTTCGCGGTAATGCCCTTCTGAAAGCCACGGCCTATGCCCAGATGACGGGGCTGCTGACTCTGGCTGATGATTCGGGGTTGGAGGTGGACGCGCTGAATGGGGAGCCAGGGGTGTATTCGGCGCGGTATGGGGGGCCGGGGTTAACGGCCGTTGAGCGTTACCAACTGCTGCTGCAAAAGCTGGCCGACGTGCCAGAGGCGGAGCGGACGGCTCGTTTTCGCTGTGTCATTGTGCTGGTGGCGGCAAACGGCCGTTTGTTGGCCGAAGCCGAAGGCACATGCGAAGGTCGTATTGCTTTTGCCCCCAGCGGCGACGGCGGTTTTGGCTATGACCCCGTGTTTTATATGCCCGAACAAGGCAAAACGATGGCCGAAATGGGGCGCGACAAACATCTGGTGAGCCACCGTGGGCGAGCCATGCGTCTC
>JACKCD010000080.1 GCA_020634215.1 Ardenticatenaceae bacterium
TTGTTCTTCTTCTCCTAATAAAAATGTAGGGCAAGATTGCAAACTTGCCCCACGGCAAAAACTTAATTTTCACCCCGTTGGAACGGCACCGTTAGCGCCCCTGGTTTTGCCATGCGGCGGAACGGCAGAGCCAGGGCAATGACTGTCAACAAATAGGGCAGCATCACGGCCACGTCGGACGGAATGTTTAAATCCAGCACCTGCACCCAAAGTTGGAGCGCATTAACCAGGCTAAACAGCAGCGCCCCCAGCAGCACCCCCACAGGTGTCCAACTGCCAAAGTAAACTAGGGCGACGGCAATAAACCCCAGCCCGTTGGTCATTCCTTCCTGAAAAATGTTGAGCAGCGAAATGGAGAGGGACGCACCGCCTACCCCTGCCAGTGCCGAGCCAGCGATGACGCAAGCATAGCGCACCATTGCCACATTCACCCCCAGCGAGTCGGCCGCTTTGGGGTTTTGCCCCACGGCACGAATATTTAGCCCCCAGGTGGTTTTGTTGAGCAGCCACCACATGACGGGAACCAAGGCGTAGGCAATGTAGACGACAATGCTGTGGTGGAAAAAGATTTCACCAATGACGGGGATGTCAGCCAGGCAAAAGCTGCCCAGACAAAAGCGGAGTTCGGAAAAGCCGTTGACCCCTTCGACAGAGCCAAGCATGGTTTTGAACAGCAGACTGGAGCCACCCAGCCCAAACAGGTAGAGGCCAATGCCGCTAATCCCTTGCTCGGCCTGGAGGGTAATGCTAACGACGGCCATGATGAGACCCATGAGAGCCCCAACCAGCAGGGCTACCAGCAGCCCCAGCGTGGGGGATCCAGTCGTGAAAACGGTGTAGAAGCCCATAAAAGCACCCATGAGCATAATGCCTTCGACACCGAGGTTGAGTACGCCGGAGCGCTGCCCCAACATTTCGCCAAGGGCGGCGTAGAGATAGGGGGTTGCCAGCCGCAGGCCGGAATGGACAACGCCAACGATGATGGCTAAAAGGGTTAATTCTTCCATGATGTGTTATTGGGTGGTGGTAGCGGGAGCAGAAACGGCCGTTTGTCGCTCACTCACCTCTTCCTTCTCCAGCTTCTCTGTTTGCCGTCTGGCCCACAAATCGGAGCTAACCACAAACAGCACAACTAGCCCCAGCAGTGCCGTAATCATTACATTTGGCACCTGCACCGCCCGCTGCATTTTGTCCCCCCCCACCAGCAGCCCACCAAACAAGATGGAAGCAGGAATAGCGCCGGCCGGATGGAGCTTGCCAAACAAGGCGGCAACAATGCCGGAAAAGCCGTAACCCGCAGAAACGGCCGTTGGTTCAAACATGCGGTGATGCAACCCCACCACCTCAATCGCCCCCGCCATCCCCGCCATCGCTCCCGACAGTGCCAGCGCCAGCACCGTATACAACTGCACGTTGATACCCGCATACCGCGCCGCCGACGGGTTTTGCCCCACCGCCCGAATGCGGTAGCCAATGGTGGTGCGCCACATAAAAATATAGACAACGACCGCCATCAGCAGGGCAATTAGCAGTCCCGTATGCAGCCGCGTGTTGTCAATAAACAGCCCCCCAAGCTCGGCCCGCCACCCGGTCAGCCCCAAATCAGCCGCCGTCTTGTCAAACCCCAGCGTCTGCATCAGCGTTTGAATGCGGGGTAGATCAGCCACCTTTGGCAGCCGCGCCGACTGCGGCACGTTGGTTCCCGCCGCCGCTTGTTCGGGATCCAGCATGGGGCCGCGCAGCAGGAAATAGGCAATTTGAATGGCAACCTGGTTGAGCATGATGGTGGTGAGGATTTCGTTGACGTTGAGCCGCGCTTTGAGCAGACCGGGAATGGCACCCCAGAAAAACCCAACGGCCGTTCCTATCAAAATCAGCAGCGGCAGCACCAGCCACGGAGACGCAGCCTCGCCAAACGCTACGCCAAAATAGGTCGTCACCAGCGCCCCCATAATCAACTGCCCTTCCGCCCCAATATTGATCACCCCACCCCGATAAGCAATCACAATCCCCAGAGCCACAAACAGCAGCGGAATCGCCTTCACCAACGTATCGGCCAGCCCGTTTTTGTTGCCAAAGGCACCAACCACCAGCGAACTATACGCCTCAAAAATATTAATTTCTTGCAACCAAAGGATAATGGCACCAACAATCAATGCGCCGACAACAGCGACAAGGGGGAGCAGCGTGTAGAACAGTTTACGAGCAGATTTCATACGGTGGTCAACAAAACGCTACAACCTAGCCAAAAACAGCAAGGTAGCACCGCATTTAGATTTCTAATTGCCATCGCAGGCGACAAAGTGTATCACGTGATCTCAATTCTGGCAGCAACAGTTTGTCCAGAATTTTGCCGCTTCGTTGTAATCGCAGTACAGTGTGGCAAAATAAAATGTGCCAGGTGCTTTGGGAGTGCCTGACACATAAACGATAGAGGAAAGGCTGATGATAAACGTTGTTTCCCCCATGCAGCACGGTTTTGACCCCGAACGCCTACAGCGGATTAACCGCCTGATGCAGCGGTATGTAGCGGCCGGCAAATTGGCCGGTATGGTGACGTTGGTGGCGCGGCACGGCCAGGTTGTGCATTTTGAATGCCACGGACACGCTGATTTAGCCGCGCAAACGCCTATGCAGCCCGACACGCTCTTCCGCATTTATTCAATGACCAAGCCCATTACCGGCGCGGCGTTGATGATTTGTTTGGAAGAAGGGTGGTTTAACGTCACCGACCCGGTGAGCCGCTACTTGCCCGCGTTTGGCAAGGTAAAAGTGTGGGAAGGTGAGGGCAAGTTGGTTGACCCAGTGCGCCCGATCACGATTCAGGATTTGTACCGCCACACCTCTGGGCTAACCTATGGTGGGCTGCACGGCTCGCACCCGGTTTCGCAGCTGTATGTGGCGGCTAAGGTGGGGGATCCGCAGCAAACAACGGCCGTTTTTGCCGACACCATCGCCACCATGCCCCTCCGCTTCCAGCCCGGCACCACCTGGCACTACAGCATGGGCATGGACGTGCTAGGGCGGCTGATTGAGCTATTTTCCGGCCAATCATTCGGCCAATTTTTGCAAGAGCGCATCTTTGACCCGCTGGGCATGAGCGACACCAGCTTCCGGCTTGACCCCGCCAAGCAAGCGCGGCTGGCAACGCTTTATCAGGTCAGTGAAGGCGATCCACCGCTCGCCCCTGTTCCCGCCCTCAGCAACGACTATGGCCCTGACGTAGCGTTTGAAAGCGGTGGCGGCGGGCTGCTTTCCACCATGAGCGATTATTACCGCTTTGCCCAATGCCTGCTTAACGGCGGCATGCTGGACGGGCAGCGCATTTTGGGGCGCAAATCGGTAGAATTTATGCGCTCCAACGCCCTGACCCCGGAACAGATGCCGGTGGCATTTGAGGGGTCAGAGCCGTTTACCGGGTTTGGCTATGGGGTTTGCGTCAAAATTATGCAAGACCCGGCGGCGGGTGGCTGGATGGGGTCGCCGGGGGATTTTGGCTGGGGCGGCTATGCGGAAACATACCACTTTATTGACCCGGTGGAAGAGCTGATTGGCATCACCATGGCGCAGTGTATTCCATCTATGCACTACCCGATTCGCAAGGAGTTTAGAACGGCCGTTTACCAGGCCCTCATCTAACCATTTTGTCGGGACGGCAGACCATCACCCCAACCATCCCGCCATCACCATCTCATGAATCTCCCAAATCGGCTCCCACACACCCTCTTCCATGTTCGAGAGAAGCACCACGCTCACATCTTGCGCTGGAAAGTAGCGAATGATGCCGCTCACCCCGGCATTAATTCCCTCCTTTTGGTAACACACCATCCGACCTGCCTTATCCACATAATACCAGAGACCAAAACCATACCACATTGTCCAATCGTCTCGCTCCCGGTAAGGCACCTGCGGCGATAGAAACGCCGTTGTTTGTTCTGGCGAAAGCAGCTTACCCGCCCGCACGTCCCGCAGAAAGCGATCCAGATCGGCATAGACCTCCCCATTTTCTTCATCAGCATCGTCGCCAATGCCGGAGGTGTGGGTCAGCAGGTGATAAACATTTACAGCAGGGGAAATGGCCGTGTCATAAAGACCAAGAAAATCAACGACGGTAGTGTCGAAGGTCAGCAGGTTTTGGTCAATGAGTTGGAGAGTGGAAACGGCCGTAAATAATTTCGTCATTGAAGCCGTATCAAACCGCGTCGCCAACGTGTTCCTGACTTTCCAGACGCGGCTGGCATACCCATAGGCCGCCGCAAACCGTTCCTCACTGCCTTGCGTAATCCGCACAACGCCAGAAAAGTTGTCTTCCGCTTCCAGCTTTTGCAAATATTGTTGTAGCTTCTCATTCATAGCGAAAATGCTAACCGATAAAGCCAAACAAGGCTATAGTAGGCAAATGGACAATAAATTTGCCTGGACTGAAAACGAAATCAAGCAGTTTGGCTATCAAGTCGTAGACATGATTGCCCACCACCTGACGACGCTGCCGCAAGAACCCGCCTTCAAACCGTATCCGCCAGAACTCAAGCAGGCGTTGGCACAGGCCGAAGCCCCGCAGCAGGGGCAAGACAGGGAGCAGCTGTTGGCTGAAATCGGCCGTTTGGTTGATCCGTACCCATTTGGCAACGGCCACCCCCGCTACTTTGCCTGGGTCAACTCGCAGCCCGCCATCATCAGCATCTTTGCCGAGGCACTGGCGGCAGCGTGGAACCCAAGCTGCGCCGGGGGCAACCACGCCGCCACCTACATCGAGCATCAGGTTACCCGCTGGTTTAGGGAAATGATTGGCTTGCCGGCCGGAAGCGGCGGGCTGTTTGTTAGCGGCGGGTCAATGGCCTCCTTGACGGCGTTGGCGGTGGCGCGACACGTCAAGGCCGGGGCGCATATTCGCCAGCAGGGGCTGCAAAACGAGCCGCAGCGGCTGCTCATTTACACCAGCCAGGAGGGGCATAGCTGCATCCACAAGGCGGTGGAGCTGCTGGGGATTGGGCGGGACAACATTCGGCTGATTCCGACGGACAGCAACTTTCGCCTGGATGTGGCGGCACTACAAACGGCCGTTTCCAACGATCTCGCCGCCGGGCACAAACCCATAGCCGTGGTTGCCAGTGCCGGTACGGTCAACACCGGGGCGATTGATCCATTGGGCGAAATAACGGCCGTTTGCCGCCAGCACAACCTCTGGCTCCACGTAGACGGAGCCTACGGTGCCCCCGCCATCCTCACCGACCCCTACCGCGATCAGCTTGCCCCCCTCGCCCACGTAGACAGCCTCGCCCTCGACCCGCACAAATGGATGTACATTCCCGTCGAAGCCGGGCTAGTGCTGCTGCGCGATGCCAACGCCCTGCGCGACACCTTCAGCCTGGTGCCGCCCTACCTCCGCTTCAACGAAGACGCAGGCGACATTGGCGGGCCGCCCTGGTTTAGCGAATTTGGCTTTCAGCAAACGCGCGGGTTCAAGGCGTTCAAGGTGTGGGCAGCCCTCAGCTACCACGGCTGGCAGGGGTACAAGGCGGCACTGGAAAACGACATCGCTCTCGCCAACCATTTGGCCGACCTGATTCGCGCCACCCCCGATTTGGAACTGATTGAACCGACCAGCCTCAGCATTGTCTGTTTTCGCCATCGGCCGGCCGACCCCACCCTAACCAGCGAAGCCCTCAACCAACACAACCAGGCCATCCTCAAACAGGTGCAGCTTGGCGGCGAGGTGTTTCTCACCGGCACCACGCTGCGCGGCCAATTTGTCCTGCGTGCCTGCGTCGTCAACCCGCGCAGCAGCCTGGCCGATGTGGCGGCGATTGTCACGGCCGTACAGCAGGCGGCTAGTATGGAACTAACTCAATGAAAAAATAATAAATCTCACGCAAAGTCGCCAAGAGAAACTTTGCGCCTTTGCGCCTTTGCGTGGCATATCTTATTTTGACGAACCCGGGTTAAGACAAAAAACGGCGAGTTTACCCCCTTGTTGCATCATCTTTGTTACCAGCAGCGCAAACCAGTTTACTGTAGTGGCTGACAACAGCCCGCATAATAGGGCTACGTGAAAAAAGCGCAAACACTCCCCCCCTCACGTAGCTCATTTATTTTCAATTGATGCTCTGTTTTCTTTGAACGGCCGTTATACAATCAACGGTCACAAACTGACATTTTGCTTATTGGCTTCAAGTAGCAAGTAACAGGTGGCAAGTCTCGTTTGCCGATAAAACTTGCGACTTGCAACTTGTTACTTGTAGGCAAAGGCATCTGATTTTGTGACCACGTTCATGATAACGGCCGTTCACCACCCCAAAAAGGAAGTTGTATGTCTGAAATAACCGTTGCTCCCCGGCACTATCGCCTCCTCTGGATCATCGTTCTCATCTCCCTGCTACTCAACGTCGTGCTCATCGTCAGTCTCTTCACCGCCCGCAGCATCGCCGGAGCCGAAGTTGCCAAAGTCGCCACCAGCCTGCGCGACAACCCCATGAGCGACCTCGAAATCCCCGTCAGCATTGACGAATCCCTCCCCATCAACATGAACGTCCCCTTCAAAGACACCTTCAGCGTTACCATCAGCGAGACCATCCCCGTCTCCACCTCTGTCCTCTTTGAAGAAGACATCGCCATTCCCATCCGCGAAACCGTCCGCATTGACCACAACGTTGAGGTCTTTGTCACCATTCCCATCATCAACCAGCGCGTCCCCGTTGACATTCCCATCGGCGCCAACATCCCCATCGCCCTGGACATCAACGTTCCCGTCAGCTATGAAATCCCCGTCCAAACCGACATCCCCATCAACTTCGTCGTAGATGTCCCCGTTGAAACCGAAGTCCCCATTGACACCGAAGTCCCCGTCAAAATGGACTTCCCCGTCACCGTCCCCATGGAAAATCTCGAAATCAACACCTTCCTCCAACAGCTTCAGGCAGGCCTCGAACGCCTCGCCGCCATGCTTGGCGCCGGCAGCTAAAGCACACATGGCGTAGGGGCGGGATGGCGCGGAATGGCGCAAGGTGAACAGACGGCATATTCTCCGCGCCGTCTCGCCCATGCCTGACCCATCCACCCCATTTAGGGCAACCCAAACATGCGGCAGGGCGTATTGCATACACCCTGCCCCCACCACACCGCCTCGCCTTTGTATTGCGCACCCACGGGCTGGAAGGTTCGGCATGGGCGAGACAACGGGAGGCGGGGTTAGCAGCGTTGCCAGCGTCAGCCTGCCCCTACCCGTTGTCGTTAATAATGACCAGCAGTGGATCGCGGTCGGAGACGCGCAGGGGGAACTGTCGGCGGGTCGGCCAGGGGTAATGGCATCAATCGGCAAAGTGTTGGTCACCTGCGCCAGCCGCGCAAACAGTCCGCCCTGAGAGCAAAATGTGTCTAGTGATTGGGTGAGCCTTCAAAATGTATGTATAGGGCAATGCCGTTGGTCAGCAAAAATCTATAGGCGTGGCGCAGCTCGCCGCTTGCAGCGTTTCGATGGGGGCGTGGCGTAAAACGAGTTCTAAATCCCATTACCACAAACCCCTGCTTCTGGATTTTCCTGCCCGCACCTGCTCCAGCACCGAAGCCACCCACGCCGCCTGCGTTGTCCGCAGCGGCTCCGTCGCCGCCTCCCGCCGACAGCGAGGTGAAATGGTTGTTGATCGTGAAAAGCCACTGCCCGTGGCGTTAAAAAGTCAATTCCAGCAGCAGCGGTGGGGCGCCGAGTGAGCCATCGGGCATGTGGGGAAGTTGGCAACCTGACCCACTGCTGCCTGGTCGCTGCGCACCAAGTAAGCCACGTCAATCCCCGCGAATCTCGCCTTCGATGAGGTGTAGGGCTGATAGGCAAAGGACAAGCTGCTCCCCAAGGCCACCAATTGCTCCAAATGCCAATATGTTTCACCTCCTGCAAGCTAATGACCGTGGCGCACCAGCGCCACAATCGCCTCGGCCAGCTTGTTGCTTCTGGTCGTATTGGCTGCGGTAGGACGCGGCGGGCTTGAAGGATGGGGATCGGTGGTTGTCAAAGAGGTTTTCGACGTTGAACGTGGCGATGGCAAGCTGGCTGGTGACAGGCAGGTTGGGCAACGGCCGTTCCGCAACCCCAACGCGGCGGCAGCAGCGGCTCAATTCCTTGTGCTCGCCCAAAGGTAAACGCTGAAGTAGCCAAACAGTTGGCTCACCATGTCCCCTTTTTTCACCGGCATAAAGCAGTTGCGGTTGGTCTTCGTGCACCACCGTCGAGCCATCGTCCACAAAAATGACAAAACCCACGTCATTGGTGCGGCGCACCGTCTCCACCCCCACCGTCTGGCGGACGAGGGCATATTCGCCAAAGCGGGTGGTGGGGGCAATGACAACGGCCGTTTTTCCACCGGCCACCAGCATCCCTCCAACGCCTCCTTGTAAATTGCCGCCCGGTTGGGTCAGCTGGGGTCAGGTATTACAAAATCGGGCAAACCGTTGTTGCTACTCAGAACGGCAATATTTTCGGCGGCGGCATCAAGCGTCGTCTGCTGCGCCAATTCACGCACCTTGCCCGTCACCTGCACTGTGTCCCCTTCGGCCACCGGCGCGTCGGCCAGCACAAACAGCCCGTCAGGAGGTCGCCGCCGGGTCGCCATCGCCCCCACTTCTTGCATTAAAAAGCCACTGAGGTCGGAAAATCTGGCTGTTACCGACCCCCACCGTCGTCACCTCCGTGTTGCGATAGGGCGACTGCGTTCCGCTGCCCTGCACCGCCCAAATCGGCACGCCGTCGCCAACAAAGGTTTGGTAGGGTTCGCTGGCGGCGGGGTCGGGCCATTGGTCGGCGGTGGCGGTGGCAGCTTCGGCTACAACCACATCAGCGGCGGTGATGGTGGCACTGTAGCTGACGCTCACACTGCCGCCGCTGCCCGCCAACTCGGCCACCGTCCAGCGAATGGTATCGCCGTCGAGCGTGCCGCCGTTGTTGACGGTGCCAACGGCTGCGCCCTGGGGCAAAACGGCCGTTATTGCCACATTCGTCAACGGTGCGTCGGTGTGGTTGGCGGCCGTCAGCGTGTAGACGATTTCCGCGCCAGGCTGGGCGCTGGGGGAAGAACTCTGGGTCAGCAGCAAGACCGGCGGGAAAATTTCGGCCAAATCGGCCTGAACACGTGGCTTGAGCTGCCGCTGCCCGCTGTCAATCTCGCTCACCCCCACCACGCGGTACTGCTTGCCCAAATCCATCGTCTCGGTGGTGGCCTCGGTCAGCTTGTCTACATACACCTCCACAACGCCACCACTATCATCGAGCAAATCTACCTCATAGGAAAAGGTGAACTCTTCGATCCGAACGGCCGTTCCCTCCACCACATTCAGCCGCCCCAGCGCCAAAGCATCCTCGGCGTGGGCAGCAGCGGTGGTCAGCGTTGGCTCCGGCAATAGCTCGCCCTCGGCCTCCTGCTCAATATCGGCCGTGAAATCACGGGGAATGAGTTCCACCGCATCGCGGAAAAGCTCAATTTCGCCCGTCACCCGCAGCCGGTCGCCCAACCGCACCACCACATCCCGCGCCCCGCCGGGGACAAAAATTTGCACCCCGCCGGTGTCGTCCTGAAGATAAAATTTGGTGCTGGTGGTTCCGGCAAAGTAGCCGCCGGTATACATCGTCGCCACCCCTTCCACTGTGACCAAGCTGCCCACGGGCAACTGCCGCGCCGGCACGGGGATGGAGCCACCGGCCATTTTTGCAGCAAGGGCGGGGCAAAGGGTAATCGTTTTCATCGGCGGCGGCAAAGATAATGCCAATTGGGGTGTCAATATAGGTGAGCGGGGCTTGCAGGGTGACGGTGCGAACGGCCGTTTCGCCCGCGCCCAGTTCGGCAAGCTGCCAGCTTAAACGGCCGTCTACCAACTCGCCGCCGTCGTCCATCCCCAACACGCGGAAATAATCGCAATGGCAGGGAGAGGGTGAGGTGCGGCAGAAATCTGGCCGTTTCTCGTTGCTCAACACCAGTCTTATAGGCAATTCCCCTGGCGCCAGCGTGTCCGCGTGGCTGTGATAAAGCTTTGGTCGGCGGCTTACGTGGCAAGCTGCCGCTGTTTTGCGGCTAGCGCGGCCTGCAATTACGCAAATATCGGTACTGTTGCTCCGTTGCCTGTTGAAGCCGTTCGCCTGGCCCCCCGGCAGCCGCCCAAGCTCATCCCGGCATCGGCAGCGGCGGGGAGCCTGCCACCACCTTTTCCGGCGCGTCGCCCCAGCCAAACAGGTTCGCTGGTCTGGTTATCGGCATCGCGCAGCAGCAGCCCTCCTTGGCAAAGAGGGCAGGGCAACACGGCACCAGCCGCCGCCCCGCCGTCTTCGCCTTCATGCAGCACCACAGCAACAATGGCCGCGCCTCGGCAACAGACTCTCCCTTCCCAACGGTAAACCGGTTCGGGTTGCGGTGGTCGGGGGTTAGCTGGTACCACAGCGACCAATCATTAAATCCACCGGCTCACTGCCGCCGTTATATAGTTCAACAATTCGTAGTTGTTGTTGCCTGCAATGCCAGCCAGCACTTCGCTAATGCGCGAACGCCAGCAGGAACCTCGACACTAGGGGCTAACTCTGGTTCGAGGTTGGTCGTTAGCCGCTTCTGGAAGAACGGGTGTGTCGGGTGTGGGCGGAATTAATGTTGGGGTCGGGTCGGCTTGTAGCGGCAGCCAGCCAACAGCCAAACAAGAATAATCAATGCAAAAGCGGCTTTTTTCATCAGTTTCACCATAAGTTCCAAAGTTTGTCACGTTTCTGTTCCTGATTATACCACTTGCGCTTAACCAAACCTTTACCAAACGTTAGTCAGGTTGTTAATCAAAATCGGCGATTGGGGCACAGGCCATTTGTCACCCAACTTGCCGTGCTATATCGAGGCTGTCCGTTGCCATTATGCAACGGTAAGTTTGAAGAGAGTTTGCCTGTATCACAACCATTAAAGAGGAGGAATGGCTATAACCGACAATTCTGGCGGCCAAGAAATTCACGTTGGCCGAGCAAGAGCCTGATTTTTCTCTGGTTTGGCGCGGCTGCCACTGGGCGCGAAAATCTGACCGCTTATCTTTTTTCTTGCCCGGCTGCTATCCTCATTTTACATTTGGTATTTTCCCCATTTTCTATGCCTCGTATGTTAGCCTTTACTGCTGGCGTATCCGTCAAAAATGGCTATCTTGGGTTAAAAAATTATATTGATGCTATGGGGGACGTAGCCTATGTCTTTTTTGGCCTCATCAATAGCACTTTGGCAGTAGGTATTAACACTATCGTTCGCACTTGCGCGAGGCCAAGGAGCGAAATCCTGATCTCTCTCCCCCCTCCTTAATCTGGGTGCCGTGCCATTGTCGCGGGTTGGCACTTATTTTGCTTCGCTTTATTACTTTTTTTACACAGGAGCAAGCCATTGCAGCCGGTGAGGCTCGGATTCTGGGCAGCGTTCCGCTAGGGATTGTGGCACTGGCAGTTGGGTGGGCAGCATCCAGGGCAAATTAGCCAGTGGCGCGGCGTGCCACTGGGAGAAGTCCGTTTGCGATCATCCCCAACTTTTTACAGCCGAACACCATTGTTCTTACCATTGGCGGGATTTCTTCGCCTATATTTCGCCCTGACCACCCTCCTTTTTCAACAGCCCCGGCTTGACTGTGCACTTCATCAAATCCGCGTCGTCGTCACCGGGCTAATTGCCTTAGTCGTAGCTTACTTCATTTGAATCGGAAGCATGCGGCAGTTTGACACCAAAATGGTCGGTGGCGTTCTAGCTGCTGCCATATCTTTAGTTGGTGCTTTGGTATCTACCCCATCTCCATTTTAATTTCCATTACACTGCAGGTGCCGACCTAACTTTATCTCCTTCGCCGTCACTGTCTTCTACCTGTGGTGCTGTGCCCATCCAGTTAGCCATTGCCCTCGTACTCGCCTACCTGCTCTTCCACATCTGAAAGGACGGGCCTTCTTCCGTTATCTTCTTTGTCCCCTACATCGCCCCCACTGTCGCCGGAGCGGCCGTTTTCCAAGTCCTCTTTAGCCTACGCGAAACCAGCCTCACAACAAATTCATGCAGTTCATCACCCCCAACCCTGATGCATAGCTACGTTGGCTCAGAAAGAGCCAGGCTCCGTCATCGCCACCCTTGGTCAAGGTTTTGGTTTTGAATCCGCTGCCAACTGGGAATTCTACCTCAGCCTCGCCCTCTCTCTTTGTCGCCGTCATCATCTTCAGCATTTGGCGTTTCGTTGGCTATGACACCGCTATCTTTCTCGCTGGCCAGGGCGGCATCCCGCGCTCACTTTTATGAAGCAGCCCGAAATTGACGGGGCCAATCGCTGGCATCTCTTCCGCCACGTCACGCTACCGCTGCTTTCCCCACAACCTTTTTTCCTATCGGTTATCTCTGTTCTGGGTACTTCAAAGCATTTAACACCATTTGGGTCATGCGTGACAGTGCTGCCTTGGGGAACCGTTGATACTGCCAGCATCTACTTTTTGAACTTTCCAGCGCGAAAAGCTCGCTTTGGCTACGCTGCTTCCGGCGGGCAATGGTTCTCGCCGTCATGCTCACCCTGACCATTATTCAAAAAATCGCATTGCCGAACGGAGAGTGTTCTATGGCTAACCAATCTGTTAAACACGAAAAAAGCCAGAGCCGTATTGACATTACCCGGATCCTCATGTATGTCGCCCTCATCGGCTATGCGTTCATTTCCATTTTGCCGCTCTACTACATGTTCAGCACCTCCATCATGACATTGAGCGAGGCCAACGCCGGGCTGTGGTGGCCGCGTAAACTCGATTTCCAATATGATATTACCCCCTGTATCCTGCTTACCACCGACACCTTCATCAACGAAAATGGGGATACCGTCACCGAAACTCGCCTGATTAGCGATGTTTCCGCCGAAGCAGCCTCGGAACAACAATACGGGCTGCGATCCGAGGAAGCACGCGCCGCCAGCATTATGAACCGCAGCGAAATCCTGCGTATCCCCTTCTTCACCAACTACTGCGCCGCGTGGGAAGATGCCAAGCTGGGCACCTACATCTGGAATACCATTCGCATTGTTGCCATCACGCTCGTCGGCGTCATTATTTTTTGCACAATGGCAGCCTATGCCTTTGCCCGCATGGATTTCCCCGGCAAAGATCTGATGTTTGGCATTATGCTTGCCACCATCATGGTGCCAGAAATGGTGCAGCAGTTGCCCAATTTCTTGTTGGTCAACGAAATTGGCAACTTTTTTGGCAGCGAAGGGCTGGGGCTGTGTGGCGAAATCAAAAACTGCTGGATTAACAACTGGCCTGCACTCACCATTCCTTTTATGGCAACACCCATTGCCATCTTCCTGCTGCGGCAGCATTTTGCCACCATTCCTATGGAACTGTGGGATGCAGCGCGGATGGATGGTGCCGGCCACTTGCGTTTTTTGATCCAGGTCGTGGTGCCGCTTTCAAAGTCAGCATTGTTTGTTGTCATTTTGCTTGACTTTATCGGTGCCTGGAATGCTTTAGCTTGGCCCATTCTTGTGACCAGTGGCGATACTTGGCGTCCTATATCATACGGCTTGCAGTCGTTCATTCGCGAAGAAGGCAATTTTGCCCATTTGCGAATGGCGGGTTCAATGATTACAACCTTACCGCTTTTGATTCTTTATGCTTTTACGCAACGATCTTTTGTCGAGGGAATCAATACAAGCGGGTTAAAAGGGTAAGTTAAGGAGGTGATGCTTACTTATACTAGTGAGCAAAGTTGTTGCTTAACCCTTGTTTTTTGTACAATTCATCTTTAGTGAGCAGTGACGGGTTGTCCGTCTATGCAAATTTACCATTCTCTGGAGGAGAATAAAAAATGTTGAAACCCAAGTTTATTGTTTTGTTCACCATCTTCGCCCTCATCTTGGCCGCTTGTGCCAACACGGCTGAGTTGGAACAGGCTGTACAACAAGCTGAAGCGCAAGCAGCCAATGTGCAAGCAACGGCCGAAGCAATGGCGGCTGAAGCCGGTATTGATGTAGAGGCGGCTAAGGCTACGGCTGAAGCTGCTGCTATGCAAGCACAAGAATTGGCCCAGGAAGCTGCCCAGAGTGAAGAAGCACAGGCTGCTTTGGCCGCCGCACAAGAGCAGTTGGCCGCAGCACAGGCTGCCGCAGAAGAAGCTGCTGCCCGCGCCGATGCCGCAGAAGAAGCTGCCTCTATGGTCGCTGTTGACTATGACACTGCTATCTACGGCGTCATTGATGATGTGGATCTGACCGGAGCCAATGTGGTGTTCTGGCATCAGCACAGCGGTGGTCGGGAAGAAGAGTTGATGGCAATGGTAGATGAGTTCAATGCCAGCAACGAATGGGGCATCACCGTTGAGGCACGTAATGAAGGTGGTTATGGCGACATCTATGACAAGATGATTGCTGGCTTGACCACCGGGGAACTGCCGGGTCTGGTTGTTGCTTACCAGAATCAGGCTGCTGCCTATGAGGTTGCTGATGGTTTGGTTAGCCTGGAACCGTATATCAACCATCCCACGTATGGTTTGAGCGCAGACGAGCAGGCAGATTTCTTCAAGGCGTTTGTTGATGCTGATAAGCTGCCGCAGTTTGGTGGCAAGGCTTATGGCTTCCCGCCCAATCGTTCAATGGAGTTGATGTACTACAATGCTGAATGGCTGGCTGAACTGCGTGCCGCTGGTGCCGTTAGCTTTGATGGCCCCCCGCAGGATCCGGATCAGTTTGCTGAAGCTGTTTGTGCCGCATCGCAAAATGCGTTTAGCAAGAACAGTTCTGGCACAACCATTGGGTACGAAGTTCGTACTGATGCGTCTAATGTTGCATCTATGGCTTTTGCCACGGGTGGCGACATTTACGATTACGACAACAACCAGTTCACCTACAGCCAGAAGGGTTTGGCCGACTATATGACGATGATGGCAAAACTGTTGGCTGATGGCTGCGCCAGCGAAATTGCCGAAAACTTTGGCGACCAAACGGACTTTGGCAATGGCAAGGTTCTGTTCACCATGGGATCATCTTCTGGTCTGCCGTTCTACCAATCGGCAGTAAACGATGGCGAAGCGGGTGGGTTTGAATGGTCTGTGGCTGCTATCCCCTATACCACGCCAAATCCGGTGATGAACGTCTATGGGGCAAGCGTTAGCATTCCGAAGACTGACGCACAAACGCAGTTAGCAGCCTGGCTGTTTGTTCGCTACTATACCTCGGCTGATCTTCAGGCACGTTGGGCACGGGCGAGCAACTACTTCCCGGTTCGTGAAAGTGTGGCTAATGGTTTAAGCGATTACTTTGCTGAAAATCCTGCTTACCAGACTGCGTTTGAAATGCTGCGTTACACCAAGACTGAACCTGGTGTGGCCGGCTATGATCCAATCCGCGATGCTGCCCAAGAAGCGTTTATTCGGGTGCTGAATGGTGAGGATGCCAACACGGTTTTGGCAGATCTTGATGCAACGGCTAATCAACTGTTGGCTGAATCGGCTCCGTCTAACTAAGTTTACAGGATTGGTTTAGCTGTTTAGGTTAAGCTAGTCTTTACCCACGAAAGCCTCAAAGGGGTTCCTTTGGGGCTTTTATTTTGTTATGAGAGATGCAGCGTTAGAGAAATTGTTGTTGGTGGCGGAGAAAACGGCCGTTTCTGCCGCCACCCTCCTCCGTGAAAAATGGTCACAGCCGCGCCAATTAACGGCCAAAGGGTTCCGCGACCTTGTGACCGATGCCGATTACGCTTCGCAAGCACTGATCACGAGTCAAATTCGGCAGGCTTTCCCGGAACATGGGTTTTTGACTGAAGAAGAGGCCAGCGATTTGCCAGACAGCGGCTCCATCATTTGGGTCATTGACCCGGTTGATGGAACGACAAACTACAGCCGCCAAATCCCCATTTTTACGGTGGCGATTGCGGCGGTTGACTCGGCTTCGCGGGAAGTGGTGGTGGGCGTTATCTTAGATCCCATGCGGCAGGAGTTGTTTAGCGCAGCGAAGGGGCAGGGAGTGTGGCTGCAGGTGGAGGGAGGGGAAAAACGGCCGTTATCCGCCAGCCCCGTCTCGACCCTGGACGAAAGCATTGTCAGCCTGGACATGAGCCACGACCACCAAACGCGCCAATCTGTGCTGGATTTTGTGCAGCACGCTGGTAACGACATTGCCAAAATGCGGCTCATTGGTTCGGCGGCGCTGTCTATGGCGTGGCTGGCGGCCGGCCGACTAGATGCCTATTTGAATTACCGCCTGCAACCGTGGGACGTGGCGGCTGCCAGCCTGCTGGTGCAGGAAGCAGGGGGAAAGGTGACCACGCTGGATGGACAGCCTTGGTGCTGGACAAAAGAAGCAGGGGGGGTGGTAGCCACAAACGGCCGTTTTCATGCCCAACTCCTGCAAAAACTCAGCCAAACCCAGTAAGCCATTGTGCATTTTAGCACAACCGTATTGAGTACCATCATGCGGTTTGCCCATTGCCAACCGATCCCCAGGTTAGTACAATCCGCATCACACTATCTGCACGTTGTATCGGAGTGATTGATTTCTATGCGTTGGCCTCCCTACAAACACATCTTCTTTGACTGTGACTCCACACTAACCACCATTGAAGGCATTGATGTGCTGGCTGAAACGGCAAAGAAGAAATGGCGCGTAGAAGTATTGACCAATGCCGCCATGAATGGCGACCTCGATTTGGGCGAGGTGTATGAAAAGCGGCTGAAAGCCGTCAAACCCAGCAAGAAGCAAGTGCAAGCCATTCGCTCTGCCTACAAGCGCCACATTGTTGAAGATGCGGTTGAAGTCATTCGCCTGCTGCAAAACAACAGCTATCAGGTCTATATCATCAGCGGCGGGCTGGCAGAGCCAGTGGAGGAGTTTGGAGCCTATTTGGGGGTGCCGCGTGACCACATCCGGGCGGTGGACGTGCAATACAACGAGCTTTCTGGCAACTGGTGGCAAAGCAAGCCAGGCGAGGAGCGTTACCTGGCTTATGAGGCGGGTGCATTGACGGTAAGTGATGGCAAGGCAGAGGTCGTGGAGGCGTTATTGGCGGGGAAAAACGGCCGTTCTCTCCTCATTGGCGACGGTACCAGCGACCTCCTTGCCAGCCGCGCCGTAGACCTCTTTGTTGGCTTTGGCGGCGTTGTTGCCCGGCAGCGCGTCCAGGCCGAAGCCCCCGTTTTCATCAACACCCCCAGCATTGCCCCCCTGCTTGCCATCGCTATGGGGCCAGCCCAGCTTCACAGCTTGGGCAACCCCCAACTTGAACAAAAAATTGTGCAACAAATTGAAACAGGAGCATTGACATTTCAAAATGAGCAGCTTGAAACAAAATTCCAGCGAGCCTTCAGCGCCCGCCCAACCTGACCACATCCGGCTCTTCATCCCCGGCCCCGTTGAGGTGCGCCCCAAAATTTTGGCCGCCCAAACGCAATGGATGATCGGCCACCGGATGCCCGAATGCCTTGACCTTATCGGCAGCATTCACCCCAAACTAAAGCAAGTCTTTTACACCAACAGCCGCGTTCTGATTAGTGCCTCTTCCGGCAGCGGCCTGTTGGAAGCCGTCGTCCGCCACGGCGTCGCCCACAAGGTACTCTACTGCGTTAACGGAGCCTT
>JACKCD010000081.1 GCA_020634215.1 Ardenticatenaceae bacterium
GAAATAAAGCACAAAAAGCGCAAGACAATCTCTTGCGCTTTTTTGTTGTCTATCATTGTCCAAAATCCCAAAACTTGGTACCCTTTTGGCACGCTTACAAACCAATGCGTTTTGCTTGCATAAATTGCTTGTGATAAAATGCACATAGCCTTATGTAAGCGCAAATAAACGAAAATTGTGTTTACCTGCGTAAAGTCTAGCAGCATACAACTAAAACAAAGGCTTTGCGTGATTAACCTCTGGGAAGAGATATGGATCAAATACTGCTCGACTATCTACCAATTGCTGTCCTAATCGGTATTGGCATCTTCTTTGCGGTGCTGTTGCCTAGCCTTTCCGTTAGCCTGGGGCCAAAACCACCCAAAGACCGCAATCTCGCTCCCTACGAGTCAGGGATGGTAGCGATTGGTGAGGCACAGCGGCGGCTCCCGGTAAAGTTTTACCGAATCGCAGTGCTTTTTATCCTCTTTGATGTTGACATTATTTTATTAGTACCGTGGGCTGTTGCCTTTCGCAAGCTGGGTGTTTATGGATTGGTTGCCATGCTTATTTTCATGGTGATGTTTATTCTGGGTGATGCTTGGGTGTGGAAGAAAGGAGTCTTGGAATGGGAATAGAACAAAAGCTGGGCGATATGGGGATTGTGACCCATCGTCTAGAAGATCTGGTGAACTGGGGTCGCACCAACGCGATGTGGCCGCTTTTGTTTGGCTTGGCTTGCTGCGCCATTGAAATGATGGATACACAGGCGGCTGCTTATGATGCTTCGCGGTTTGGGATGGAGCTAAATCGGCCGTCGCCACGTCAATCAGACCTTATGATTGTTGCCGGCCGCGTTTCGCGCAAAATGGCTCCCGTTGTCCGGCGCTTGTACGACCAAATGCCTAATCCCAAGTGGGTCATTGCCATGGGTGATTGCGCCTCCTGCGGTGGTATTTTTAACAACTATGCCATTGTCCAAGGTGTGGACGAAATTGTTCCTGTTGATGTCTATGTTGCTGGCTGCCCCCCGCGCCCCGAAGCCCTCATTGACGGCATTATGACCCTGCATGAAAAAATCCGTGGCGACAGAATTAAGGATTGGGCCTAATGAAACGCGAACAATTAGTTGTTGAAAAAATCAAACAAGCTACACCTGATGCCATTGAAGATAGCAATGATTTTCGTGGGGAACAAACCCTGTTTATCAAGATGAATCGGCTGAAGAAGGTCTGCACGCTGCTGCGTGATGACCCAACACTGCAATACAACTTTCTTTCCGATGTCACGGCCGATGACCTGCTTCCCGAGTTTCCCCGTTTTGCTGTGAACTACCATCTTTATTCCATTCCCCACAAGCACCGTTTGCGGTTGCGTGTCCTGGTCGAAGATCCAGAGAAAGGCCCGCAGACTGTCGGTGATATTTGGAAGGTAGGCACCTGGCTAGAAATGGAAGTGTGGGATTTGATGGGTGTTTCTTTTAAAGGAAACAATCATTTGCGCCGTCTTTTCTTGCCAGAGGATTGGCAAGGGCATCCTTTGCGGAAGGATTACCCGTTGGGGTACGAAGAAGTTCAGTTTTCCTTTAACTGGCAAGAAGTGGATGCTAAAAAGCCCTACGCCAAGGATTGATTTTAAGGTTAAGTGGGGTGTTGCCGACACGCCACACCTGCGAGAGAAATTATGCTAACGTCTGGTAGCGACACCATTAAAGAATTGACCGTAGAGGAACTCCGTGCCAAAGTTGGGACGGGGATGACGATTGAGGATGCTGAAGAGCATATGCTATTGAGCATGGGGCCACAGCATCCTAGCACGCACGGCGTGCTGCGTCTGTTGCTGGAGCTGGATGGGGAAAACATTGTGAATCTGGCTCCTGACATTGGCTTTTTGCACACGGGTGTGGAAAAGACAATGGAGTCAAAGACCTACACCAAGGCACTGGTGATGACGGATCGTCTCGATTATCTGTCGCCGATGTCCAACAACCTGGGCTACGTTTTGGCGGTGGAAAAACTGTTGGGTGTAGAAGTAACACCACGGGCGCAGGTGATTCGCGTTATTCTGTCTGAACTGGCGCGGATTTCTAGTCACCTGGTCTGGTTGGCAACCCATGCGCTGGATTTGGCAGCGATGTCGGTTTTCCTCTATTGCTTCCGCGAACGGGAATATATTCTGGATGTGTTTGAGATGGTGGCTGGGCAGCGGATGATGGTGAGCTATTTCCGGCCGGGTGGTTTGTGGCGTGATGTGCCGGAGGAGTTTGAACCGGCCGTTCGTCAATTCCTCGACTTTTTCCCCGCCAAAATTGCTGATTACGAAGCCCTGCTCAAAAACAACCCGATTTGGTTGCAGCGCACCAAAGACGTAGGCTACATCTCAGCCGATGATGCTGTGTCTTGGGGACTGACGGGGCCAAGCCTTCGTGGTTCTGGTGTTGATTGGGATATTCGCAAAGCCCAGCCCTACTTGGGATATGACAAATACGAGTTTGACGTGCCGCTGGAAACAGATGGTGATGTCTATGCGCGTTACCGCTGCCGGATGCGGGAATTTTGGGAAAGTTTACGCATTATTCGCCAAGCATTGGACAAGCTCCCAAGTGGCCCTGTTAATATTTCTGACCGCAAAATTGTGCCGCCGCCCCGTTCTGAGCTAGGGCATAGTATGGAAGCGGTTATTCACCACTTCAAGCTGTGGACGGAAGGGTTTAAGGCTCCGACCGGGTATGTGTATAACAGCGTAGAGTCACCGCGTGGTGAATTTGGCTGCTATATTCGCGGTGATGGTTCGCCAAACCCGGCGCGGGTGCATTTCCGTACCCCGTCGTATGTCAATTTGGCCTCGCTGCCACAGATGGGCAAAGGGGTCTTTGTGGCTGACCTGGTGGCGATTATTGGTTCGGTAGACATTGTTCTGGGTGAAATTGACCGGTAGGAGTGGCGTGGCATGATTCAGGATAAATACGCAGAAGAAATTAAGGGGATTTTGGCGCGTTACCCAACCAAAAAATCGGCCGCCTTGCCGTTGATGCATCTGGCGCAGCGCGAATATGGGCATATGAGCCGCGAGGCAATGCAGGAAGTGGCCTCAATTTTGGATTTAGACCCCACGCATATTTTGTCGCTGACTGGTTTTTATACCTTGTATTATGAGGAACCGGTTGGCAAGTATGTGTTAGAGGTGTGCAACGATTTGGCTTGTGCCTTGAAAGGGGCTGACGAGTTTGCGGCGATGGCGAGTGAAAAGCTGGGCATTGACGTGGATGAGACGACGGCCGATGGGCTGTTTACCCTAAAAACGGTGATGTGCCTAGCGGCATGTGACCGGGCACCGATGTTGCAGTGTAATTTGGCTTTTCATGAACATTTGGATGAGGCCAAGTTTGAGGCGTTGATTGCCAAGCTGCGGGCAGAGGCTGCTTCTGGCAAGATGGCACCGTCGGTGGTCGAGAAGATTGCGGCTTATGCCAAGCAATCGTAACCATTTGGTGAGGTTGAGATAGATGGCTCACATTTTATTACGGCATCGAGACGTTGAAAATATTCATCAGCTAGACGTGTACCGCCAGCACCAGGGGTATGAAGCGTTGCAGAAGGTTTTGGGCATGGAGCCGGCCGCTGTGACAAACATCGTGCGTGATTCTGGCCTGCGGGGACGCGGGGGGGCTGGTTTCCCGACGGGCATGAAGTGGGGGTTTATCCCCAAGGGGGCAGGGGAAAAATATGTCGTTATCAACTCTGACGAGTCAGAGATGGGGACATTCAAAGATCGGGAACTGCTGGAGCGTAACCCCCATCAGGTGATTGAAGGCGCGTTGATTGCGGCGTATGCGATTGGGGCGAAGCAGATTTACAACTATTGTCGCGGCGAATTTATGGACGCGGGGTACGCCTTTGAGCAGGCACTGAAAGATTGTTATGCCAACGGGCTGCTGGGCGAAAACATTTTGGGCAGCGGCTTTAGCTGTGATTTTTCGATGTATTTTGGGGCTGGTGCCTATATTTGCGGTGAAGAGACGGCGCTGCTGAATTCGCTGATGGGGAATTTGGGGCAGCCGTGGAGCAAGCCGCCGTTTCCGGCCGTTGAAGGATTGTATGCACGGCCAACGGTGGTGAATAACACCGAGACGCTGGCAAACGTGCCGCCGATTATTTTGAATGGGGCGGAGTGGTACAAGCAGTTCGGCACCGACAGAAGCCCGGGGCCAAAGATTGTCTGCCTGAGTGGGCACGTCAATAAGCCGGGCAACTATGAGATTATAATGGGGATGACCTACCGCGAGCTGATTTATAGCGAAGCGTATGGCGGTGGGATTTCTAATGGCAAGGCGTTTAAGGCGATGTTGCCCAGCGGTGGTTCTGGCCCGGTGGTGGTTGAGGACGCGCTGGATGCGCCGATGACGTATGAGGGGTTAACGCCATTTGGATCGGTCATGGGGTCGGCGTCGGTGGTGATCATGGACGAGACGGTTGACATGGTTTGGATGGCGATGAAGTGTGTCCACTTTTTCCATCATGAGTCTTGTGGCAAGTGTACGCCGTGCCGCGAGGGGACGTATTGGATGGAGAAGCTGTTGAAGCGGATTTACAAGGGGCAGGGGACGCAGGAAGATTTGCAGACGCTGCGGAGTGTGGCGAGCAATATTGGTGGGCGGACGCTGTGTGCGCTGGGTGATTTTGCGATTAACCCGGTGCTTTCGACTTTCCGCCATTTTCCGCAGGAGTATGAGGCGAAAATTAAGCCGGCCGCTGCGGTGAATGGGCAGGGGAAGAAACAAACGGCCGTTCCCGTGGCCGCCGACTAGGGTTATCAAACCAAAACCTCCCTCGGCACGCTGCCAGGGGTTTTCGTTGTCAAATGCGAACTGGAAGAGGATCAGCATGAGTGATGATCTCGTAACATTGAGTGTAGATGGTGTGGAAGTGAGCGTTCCTAAGGGGACATTGGTTGTAGACGCAGCCAAGAAGATTGGGAACGACATTCCCGTATTTTGCTACCACCCCAAATTGGAACCGGTGGGCATGTGCCGGATGTGTTTGGTTGAGATTGGTTTGCCAATGCGCGATAGGGCGACTGGTGAGCCGTTGCTGAACGAAGACGGCACGCCGCAAATTAATTTTGGGCGCGGGTTGCAAACAGGCTGCACCGTACAGGTAAGCCCTGGCATGGTGGTACGCACCAAAACCGACCCGGTGGAACAGGCACGCGCCGACGTGATTGAGTTTTTGCTCACCAGCCACCCGCTGGACTGCCCCATTTGCGACAAGGGCGGGGAATGCCCGCTGCAAAACCTGACGATGCGCCACGGCCGTGGCAACAGCCGAATGGTTTTTGCTGACAAGCTGCATATGGAAAAGCACGTACCGCTGGGCGACCTGATCTTTCTGGATCGGGAACGGTGCATTCAGTGCGCCCGCTGTGTTCGCTTCCAGGATGAAGTGGCGGGGGATCCGGTGATTGGCTTCCATAATCGGGGACGGCATTTGGAAATCGCCACGCTGTCGGAGCCGGGTTTTGATAGCTATTGGAGCGGGAACACGACCGATATTTGCCCGGTTGGGGCGTTGACAACGGCCGATTTTCGCTTTGGGGCGCGCCCGTGGGAGTTGACCCCGGTGGCAACGTTGTCGCCCCATTGCCCGTCGGGCAGCAACATGACGGTTAGCACGCGGCGCGAAGCCAAAGCGGGTGGGCGTAGCGTGATTAAGCGGGTGATGCCGCGCCAGCATGAGGCGGTGAATGAGATTTGGATTTCGGACAAAGACCGCTTTGTGCATCATTTTGCCGAGTCGGCCGACCGGCTGACGCAGCCATTGGTGCGGAAGAACGGTAAGCTGGTAGCCGCAAGCTGGACTGAGGCGCTGGATGTGGTGGCGGGAAAGCTGCAGCAGGCAGGAACGGCCGTTGCTGGGGTAAGCGGCGACCGGCTGAGCAACGAAGATTTGTTCTTGTTCCAGGAGCTATTCCGCAAGGGGCTGAAGAGCAACAACCTTGATTTGGCAAACGGCCGTTTGGCCGGTGGCGACATCGTGGCCCAGGTTGGTATCAGCAGCGGCAGCAATTTGAAAGATTTGGGCAAGGGCGATGTTGTTGTTGTTGTTGCCAGTGACCTGCACGAAGAAGTCCCCGTGTGGTGGCTGCGGCTGAAGCAAGCGGCCGAACGCGGAGCCGCCATTGTGACGCTCAATGTGCGCGGCACGCGGCTGGACAAATATGCCAAACACGCTTTGCGCTATGTTCCCGGCGAAGCTGTGGCAACGTTGCGCCAGTTGGTCAATCAATCCAAGGTCGAAACCGACGGCCAAAGTGATGACCCGATTGCCGCTGCTGCCGCAACGGTGGGTAGTGCCGGTAATTTGGTAGCGTTTTATGGGGCCGAAGGGCTGACCTATGACGAAACCGAGTCGGTTGCCAAGCTGCTGGCAAATTTGCTGCTGCTGAAAAATGGTGACGGACACGCGGGCAAGAAAAACAACGGCCTCATCCCCGTTTGGCCGCACAACAATACCCAGGGGGCCTGGGATATGGGGATTCACCCCTCGTTTGCCCCCGGTTACAAAGCATTGCCGGAAGCGGGTTTGGATGCCCACGCCATGTATGAGGGCGCGGCCAGCGGCACGGTGAAGGCACTCTACGTTTTGGGGGCTGACCCCATTGGTGACGGGCTGATGGACGGGCGCGGCAAGTTGGACTTTTTGGTGGTGCAGGAGATGTTCCTGACGGCCACGGCGGCCGCCGCCGACGTGGTTCTGCCAGCGCAAAGCTGGGTGGAACGGGAAGGCACCTTTACCAACGCCGAACGGCGGGTGCAGCGTTACTATCCGGCGATTACCCCAGTGGGCGATTCCCGCGCCGACTGGCAAATTCTGGCGCAGGTGGGTGAGCGCGTGGGGCTGGGTAAGCCGGCACTGGCAGCGAGTCTGGTGTTCCGGGATGTGGTTAAGGCGGTGAAGCAGTACAAGGGAATGGATTACCGGTCGCTGGCGAAATATGAAAAGCAGTGGCCGGATGTGGGCGGGGATGATTTGTATTACGGCGGCAATGCGTATGAGAACCGGTCTGGGCTGGGGCAGCAGTGGGTTGCGGCGGCTGAGTCGGGCAAGGTGGGGATGTTTGAGGTGGCGGAAACGGCCGTTAAATCCTCCCCTGGTCTCAAACTGGTACGCACGGCTGCACTTTACACTCCTGGCACGTTAATCAGCCATTCGGCCGCTTTGCTTGGCCCGCGCATGGCACAGCCAACCTTGTCGCTGAGCACCGCCGATGCGCGAAAAGTGGGTGTGGCTGACGGTAATCGGGTAGAAGTAACGGCCAATGGGATGACCATGACGGCTACGGCTCGCGTAGGTGACGCTCCCGACGGGGTGGCGTTGATCAGCGGGGTGGCGTATGTGCCCGGAACGGCCGTTGTGCAAATTCGCAAATTACAAGAGGAAAAAGTCGCATGACACCAGGACAAATCGCCCTTCGGGCGCTCATCGTCGGCTTTATCATCGCCTTTGCGGTGATCACCGGCTTTGCCTACACGACTTTGTTAGAGCGCAAGCTGCTGGCGCGGCTGCAAGCGCGAATTGGTCCCAATCGGGCTGGCTATATCCCGATTCCACGGCGTGGCGGGGGCAAGGAACGTAAGCTGCTGGCTGGTTTTATGCAGCCGGCCGCCGATGCGGTAAAGCTCTTCTTCAAGGAAGACCCGCAACCAACGATGGTGGACAGTTGGGTCTACAATTTGGCACCGATGCTGGCCGTGATTCCGGCCGTTGTCATTCTGGCCGTCATCCCCTGGGCGGGCAAAATCAACATCTTTGGCGCGGTTTTTGAGCCATACTTTGCCATTGCGCCTGGCCTCAACGTGGCCGTTATGTTCTTCCTGGCAATTACCTCTATTGGGGTTTATGGCGTGGCGCTGGCGGGTTGGGCTTCCAACAGCAAGTACGCTGTTTTAGGTGGCATTCGCGCTTCGGCGCAGATGATTAGCTATGAACTCGCGCTGGGGATGTCGGTGCTGGTGCCGATTATGATTGCCGATTCCATGGATTTGGGCGTGATTGTGGAAGCGCAACGGGGCGGCTGGTTTATTTTTTTGCAGCCGCTGGCGGCGTTTGTCTTTTTTGTTGGCGCACTGGCTGAACTGCAGCGGGCACCATTTGACCTGTTAGAAGCGGAGCAGGAGCTATCGGCGGGGTATACGGTGGAGTATGCGGGAATGCGCTTTGGGATGTTCTTCTTGGCTGAGTATATGAAGATGATTTCGTTTAGCGCATTAACGGCCGTTTTCTTCCTCGGTGGCTATCGTGGTCCCTTTGTAGACCAGGTACCCGCGCTGGGCTTTGTCTACATCATCCTCAAAATTTTCATCTTATTGTGTGTGATGATTTGGGTACGCGCTTCTTTGCCCCGTCTCCGCTATGACCAACTGATGAGCTTTGGCTGGAAGGTGCTGTTACCCATTTCTGTGCTGAACTTTTTGCTGACGGCCATTTTCATTGTGCTGGCGCAGGAGGGTTTCTTGTTCTAAGGGCACTGCCTTTCGGGACAAGATGAGGAGTGAGAAGATATGTTTGGTGAAATTGTAAAAGGGCTATATACCACCCTCAAACATCTGTTTCAACCCCCCGTGACGGTGCAATACCCGGAAATCAAACGGCCGGTTCGCAACCGTTTTAAAGGTCGGCACGAGCTAAAACGGTATGAGAATGGGCTGGAAAAGTGCATTGGCTGTGCGTTGTGTGCGGCTGCCTGCCCCGCTGATGCCATTTTTGTAGAAGCATCCGAAAACAGTGATGAGAAACGGTTTTCTCCCGGCGAACGGTACGCCAGCACCTATGAAATTAACATGATGCGCTGCATTTTCTGTGGCTATTGCGAAGATGCTTGCCCGACGCAGGCGATTGTGCTGGAAAAAAGCTACGAGTTGAGCTTCTATGACCGGGCTAGTGCCATCTACACCAAGGAGATGTTGATTGTGGATGTGCCGGTAAACGGCCGTTCTACTCCCCAAGTGGTTGAGCCGGGCATCTTTAACCGGGCCATTCCTGAGATGGAGGATCCGAAGTAAGATGGTTCTATTTATTATTTTGGCGATTTCGGCGGTGGCGGCGGCATTGGGTATGTTGTTTAGCCGCAATGCCGTTCACAGTGCGCTCTTTTTGGTGCTGAACTTTGCCATTGTGGCGGCACTGTACCTAACGCTCAACGCGCCCTTTATTGCGATGGTGCAAATTACGGTCTATGCTGGAGCTATCATCGTGCTTTTCTTGTTCGTGATTATGCTTTTAGGGGCGGAACAACTGCGGGGTGTAGCTGGTGATGGTGGTGTATGGCAGAGATGGTTGGCGGGAGGATTAACGGCCGTTTTGCTCATCAGTTTCGCCTCCATCCTCTTCCAGGGAAATGCCATCACGCCCGCATCCGCCGCTGGTGTGATAGATACCAGCCCCGCTGCCCTGGGTTTACGGCTCTTTGAAGCCTACGTATTCCCCTTTGAAGTGACCGGTGTTCTGTTGCTGGCCGCCATCATCGGCGTGGTCGTTCTCAGCATCAGCAAAAAGCGGGGGCAACAATGACAGTTCCTGTAGAATGGTACGTCGCTCTCAGCGCCATCCTCTTTTCCATCGGTGCTTTGGGTGTATTACTGCGCCGTAACGCCATCATCATTTTTATGTCCGTTGAGCTCATGCTCAATGCCGCCAACCTTCTCTTTGTTGCCTTCTCCCGCTATTTAGGCGATTTAGATGGTCAGGTTTTGGTTTTCTTTGTCATCACCGTTGCTGCCGCCGAAGTGGCTGTGGGGTTGGCCCTCATCGTGGTCATCTTCCGCACCAAGCAAAGCATCAACATTGACGAGATCAACTTGATGAAGGGATAAATTTGTAGCGCAATTTGGCAAAATTGCCCTGCAAAAGTTGTTTGTCTATGAATGCATTTGCACTAGCTCCCCTCGTTTTAGGCTTGCCCATTTTGGGCGTGCTGTTTAACGGCTTTGTTGGGCGGCGCTTTGTCGAGGCAGACCGCAGCGTAGGCGAGAAATGGTCGGGTTGGGCTGCCAGCATCATGGCGCTCTCCGCCTTCGTCATCGTTGTTCTCCTCTACTTTAGCCTCCAGGCCAACGGCCACCATGCCGAAATTGTGCCGATGATGGATTGGATTAGCATCCCTTCCGCCAACTTCCACATCCCCTGGGCCATGCAGATTGATACCCTCTCTGTGACCATGATGCTGGTTGTCACTGGCGTTGGCTCGCTCATCCACATCTACGCCATTGGCTACATGCACGGCGACCCCAACTTTAGCCGCTTTTTTACCTATCTCAACCTGTTCCTCTTCTTCATGCTCATTCTCGTCTCCGGCAACAACTATTTGATGCTGTTTGTTGGCTGGGAAGGGGTGGGGTTGTGTTCCTTCCTGCTCATTGGCTTCTGGTTTGACCGCACCAATGAGAAGGGGGAAGCGATGAACGCCAATGCCGCCCGTAAGGCGTTTGTTGCCAACCGCGTCGGCGACCTGGCGATGATTCTCGCCATGAGCCTGACCTTCTGGACATTTGGCACGCTTAATTTTGAACCAGTTTTTGACAGCGCCGTGGAAATGTTCCACAGTGGGGCGATGGTTCATTTTGGTGCGTTCTCGGCTTCGCTGGGTGGGGTTCTCACCGCCATTACTGCCCTCTTTCTGGTTGGAGCAACGGGTAAATCGGCGCAAATCCCCCTCCTTGTCTGGCTGCCGGATGCCATGGCTGGCCCGACCCCCGTTTCGGCCCTCATCCACGCGGCGACAATGGTGACATCGGGTATTTACCTGATTGTCCGCAGCAATGTGCTGTTTGAGATTGTGCGGGAGAGCCATGCTTTGGTGTTGGGCGTGATTTCTTCGCCGGATTTGGTGGCGTTGGTTGGGGCATTAACGGCCGTTTATGCCGGCCTCATCGCCTTCACCCAATTTGACATCAAAAAAGTACTCGCCTACTCCACCGTCAGCCAACTTGGCTTTATGATTGCCGCCGTCGGCATGGGGGCTTACGTGGCTGGTATGTTCCACCTCATTACTCACGCCTTCTTCAAAGCCCTCCTCTTCATGGGGTCAGGCTCCGTCATCCACGGCATGGAGCATGGACATCACCATATTTCACACGGGCATGGACATGACAACCACCACGACCACTTTGACCCGCAGGACATGCGAACGATGGGCGGTCTGCGTCACCACATGCCCACCACCTTCTGGACTTATCTGGTTGGGTCGCTGGCACTGGCGGGGATTGTGCCGTTAGCGGGTTTTTGGTCAAAAGACGAAATTTTGGCTCACGCTTCAGCCAATAGTGGTGGCATTAATACCGTTGTTTATATACTGTTGACGATAGCGGCATTTTGCACCGCCTTTTACATGGCGCGGCAGGTAAAGATGGTCTTTTTTGGTGAGCCACGCCACAAAGCGGCCGAACATGCCCACGAAAGTCCACGCACCATGACGATGCCGCTGGTCATTTTAGCAATTCTGGCGATTTTGGGTGGGTTGTTGAACTTTCCCCACTTTGGCGCGGAAGCAGAAGCAGCACATGGGGCAGAAACGGCCGTTGTTGCCGCAGGTGAACATGCTGCCGAAGTTGAATCTGCCGGTGGGTTGAACCTGGCCCTCGAACATTGGCTGGAACACTCTATCGCCTCCTTCCACCTCACCGAAGAAGGCGTAGTCGAGATGCCCCACACCCCCACCACCTTGCAGATTCCAGTGGCCACCATTTCATCGGTACTCGCCATTGCCGCCATTGCCATTGCCTACTTCCTCGTTTACGGCAGCAGACCCAAAACGGCCGACGAGCGCGACCCACTGCAAGCCACCCCCATCTGGTGGATGGCTGTCTTACCGCTCAACACCCTTTACATGGGCTACATTGTCCCCGCATTCAACCGGCTGGCAGAATGGGCGGCTCATACGCTCGATTGGGCATTTTGGCATGACTTTGTGCATGACAACATCATTCGTAACATTTTTGTTGGCTTCGCCAACTTCGCCTCCAACGTTCTGGATGCCCAGGGCGTAGATGGCATTGTAAACGGAAGCGGCAGCGTGGCTCGGTGGTTAGCCAACCAAATTCGCCGCTCACAAACAGGCTATGCGCGTAACTATGCACTTAGCGTCTTCCTTGGGACAGTCGTCCTGTTAGCTTACTTCTTGTTCATGGCAAGATAACACACCAAGAGGATTAGGAGAGAACATGGGTCTTCTAACAATTGTCACCTTCCTGCCGCTGCTCGGCATCATCTGGATTTTGCTGCAGGACAAAGAAAAAGATGATGAGCGTGTCAAGCGTATTGCCCTTGGCACTTCCATTGTCACCTTTATTGCCACGATTGTTGTACTTGCCCTGTACGACAAGAGCGAAGCCGGTTTGCAGCTTGTAGACCGCGTTAGCTGGATTCCCGCCTGGGGCATTGAATACCACATGGGCGTGGATGGACTGAGCATTTTGCACATTCTGCTCACCAGCTTCATTTCCATGCTGGCAATCGCCTCCTCTTTCCCGATTATCAAGCAGCAGGTGAAACAATATTACAGCTTCCTGTTGGCGTTGGAAATTGGGATGATGGGCGTTTTTCTGGCGCAGGATTTGTTCCTGTTTTATGTGTTCTGGGAATTCACCCTGGTGCCGATGTATTTCCTCATTGGCATTTGGGGAGGCAAAGACCGGGTTTACGCTTCCATCAAATTCTTCCTCTACACAATGGCGGGGTCGCTGCTCATGCTGTTGGCAATTCTCTACATGGGCATTACCAACGGCACCTTCTCTTTGCCTGACCTGATTGCCGGCCGAGCCGCCTTTGCTAGTGCCCAGAACCTGCTGTTCGTTGGGTTTGCCGTTGCCTTTGCCATCAAAGTACCGGTCTTTCCCTTCCACTCCTGGCTGCCCGATGCCCATACCCAAGCCCCAACGGCTGGTTCCATCATTCTGGCCGGTGTGCTGCTAAAGATGGGTACCTACGGTTTCGTCCGCTTCAACCTGCCTCTCTTCCCTGAAGCTTCCGCCCACTACGCCCCCACCATTGCTGTGCTGGCAATTATCGGTATTATCTATGGAGCTATCGTCTCCTTTGCCCAGCGCGATGTGAAAAAGCTGGTGGCGTATTCCAGTATTAGCCATTTGGGTTTTGTGATGCTTGGTATCTTCTCGCTCAATGCTCAGGGCATTCAGGGCGGCATTTTGCAGGGCATTAACCACGGCATTAGCACGGGAGCGCTGTTCTTCATCGTTGGTATCATTTACGAACAGCGTCACACCCGTGAGATTTCTGAGTTTGGCGGCGTGTGGATGGCGATGCCGGTTTACAGCGTGCTGTCGCTGATTGTGGTGTTGTCGAGCATGGGGTTGCCTGGTCTAAACGGGTTTGTGGGTGAGTTCACCATTTTGCTTGGCTCGATTGGTGCCGCCTCTTTGGGGCCGAATGCCTGGATTTATACCGCTTTTGCCACGACGGGGGTGATTTTAGCGGCCGTTTATTTGCTGTGGATGTTCCAACGGGTCTTTATGGGACCGCTGGATAACCCGGAAAACAAAAAGCTGCGCGACATCAACAAGGGCGAACTGGCAATTATGCTGGCTTTTCTGCTCTTCGTTTTCTGGATCGGCATTGCTCCCTCCGGCTATTTTGCCCTGATGGATGCTTCAGTGGCTGAACTGGTCAAGACAGTTGGCTCGGCGGTGGCTTCTCTTCCATAAAGTTGTAGCTTACTGTACAACCGTATAGAATTTGCAGCGATGCCAGCAGTTTGTATCTTGCTGGCATCGTTTTTTTTAGCTGTATTGGAAAAAAGATGATGGAACCCAAGCAATCGGTTTATTTTGTTCATATTAGCGATACACATATTGGCCCCACACCAGAATATGAGCGGCACGGACATCGTTCTTTGCCCTGCGCCCAGCGGATAGTTGAAATTATCAATCGCTTCCCGGTGAAACCTGATTTTGTGGTGCATACAGGGGATGTGGTGACAGAGCCAAACGGCCGTTCCTATCAACTCGCCGCCGAAACCTTTTCCCACCTAGACGTGCCAATCTACTACGTGACCGGCAACCACGACACCGCCCGCGACATCCAGCAGTTTTTGCCAATGGGGCCACACCAACCCTTTTGCCAAAGCGCCGCCGAGCAATACTCCTACACCTTCACCGTCAAAGGGTATCGCTTTTTGGTGCTAGATGCCCGCGCCCCCGATGAGCTTGACCCGCACGGGCTGCTCTCGCAGGCACAGCTTGATTGGGTGCGGCGCGAAGCAACTGCCGATGGCCCCCCCCTCACCCTTTTCATGCACTTTCCCACGCTCCCCATGAACTCCACCTGGATGGATGCCTACATGCTGGTCATCAACGGCCCCGAACTACATCAGGCACTGCTGCCTGCGCGTGACCGTCTTCGCGGCGTTTTTTACGGCCACATTCACCAAAACATGCAGGTGATTCGGGATGGCATTTTGTATGCCAGCACCGCCAGCGTTTTCTCCCAATTTTCCGCCTGGCCCGGCCATGCTAGCGTTGGCTATGATCCCAACCATCTGCCTGGCTACAGCTTTGTCCACTTGTTACCAGAACAAACCATCATCCACCAACACACGTTTCCTCGTCCGTAGCGTTATCATTTTTTCTTACCAGAACAGGTTTGCTGCGTATACAGCAGATAGGCGGTAAAATGAGCAGACATTCTCCCGAGTAATTGGTTGCAAGAATTTTGTTCAAGGAATGAATTATGCGAGCAAAAGCGTTTGGTGTTTGTCCCCACGATTGTCCCGATGCGTGCGGCGTGATTACGGAAGTAGAAAACGGCCGTGCCGTCAATTTTTATGCCAACCCTGACCATCCCGTGACGCAGGGGTGGCTTTGCGCCAAGGTGCGCCCCTATCTGGATCGCGTTTACCACCCCGACCGGCTGCAATACCCGCTGCGGCGGGTGGGGGCAAAGGGAAGTGGCGATTGGGAGCGGATTAGCTGGGAGGAGGCGTTGGCGGAAATTGGCGACCGTTGGCGCGACATCATTGCCGAATATGGGGCGGAAGCGATTTTGCCCTACAGCTACAGCGGCACGCTGGGGATGGTGCAGATGGATGTGTGCAACGGCCGTTTTTGGAACCGCTTGGGTGCCAGCCAGCTTGAACGATCCATTTGCGGGGCGGCGGCGGAAACGGCCGTTAATGCCACCCTCGGCGTGCGTCGTTCCCCCGCCTACGACCACGTAGAACACAGCCAACTTGTCGTCGTGTGGGGGCATAACCCCGTCAGCACCGCCCCCCACTTTATGCCCCATTTACGCCAGGCGCAGCGGCAAGGGTGCCAGCTTGTCGTCATTGACCCCCGCCGCACCCGCACCGCCAAAGGAGCCGACTGGCATTTAGCACCTCGCCCCGCCACCGATGGCGCATTGGCTTTAGGATTGGCTCATATCATTGTAGCTGAAGGGCTGCACAATGAGGCGTGGCTGCAGGCCAACACCGTCGGCTGGCCGGAGCTGAAAGCACGGCTGGCTGATTATCCACCGCAGCGTGTGGCCGAAATTACTGGGCTGGACGAAGACGACATTATCAAGCTGGCACGGCTCTATGCCACCACCAAACCTGGGATGATCAAAATTGCCGACGGTTTACAGCGGCATCGTAACGGCGGCCAAACCGTCCGCGCCATCTTGACGCTGCCGGCGTTAACAGGGCAGTATGGGCTTTGCGGTGGCGGGCTGGCCTATAGTGCCAGTGGCTATACCCGCTGGGCTAGTACGACCACCGACCATTGGCAAGATTGCCCCGCGCCGGGGCGGGTGGTGAACATGAACCGGCTGGGGGCGGTGCTGCTGGGCGAGGTGCAGGAGACACCCATTCAAGCACTCTATGTGTTTGGGGCGAATCCGGCGGCGGTTAGCCCCAACGCTGGGCAAATTGTGGCCGGGCTGCGGCGGGACGATTTGTTTACGGTGGTGCATGAGCTTTTCATGACCGATACCGCCCTTTATGCGGACATTGTGCTGCCGGCCACTTCCCAGCTTGAACATGTTGACCTGCACAAAGCGTATGGGCATACGGTGATTGGCTATAACCAGGCGGCGATTCCACCGCTGGGAGAGAGCAAGAGCAATTGGGAGGTGATGGGGCTGCTGGCGCGGGAGATGGGGTTTGCTGAACCGTGGCTGCACCAGTCGGCCGATGAGGTGATTGCAGAGGTGCTGGCGCAAACGGCCGTTTCCTACCCCGCCCTACGCGACATCACCCTGGAAAGATTGCAAGCCGAAGGGCAAATCTCTCTCCCCTATGCCGCCCAGGTGCCGTTTGCCGACGGCCGTTTTCCCACCCCCAGCGGCAAGGTTGAATTATATTGCCAAGCGATGGCCGACATGGGTGTGGATCCGCTGCCGCAATTTGTGCCGAGTGAGGATGATGGCGGGGTTGGCAGTAACGGCCGTTATCCCAAATCCCAGAGCCTGAACCTGATTACCGGAGCCGCCCACCACTTCACCACCAGCAGCTTTGCCAACCTGCCCGCTCTGCGCCAGCGGGAGGGAGAGCCGTTTGTAGAAATTCATCCCGACGACGCGGCGGCACGAGGCATTGCCAATGGCGACCGGGTGCGGGTGGAAAATGGGCGGGGGTGGTGTGAATTAACGGCCGTTGTCACCGATGCCGTTCGCCCCGGCGTAGCCGCTTCCCCCAAAGGGTATTGGAGCCAGCACAACGGTGGTCGCAACATTAACTGGACAACCTCAGACGCGCTCGGCGACCTGGCCGGGCAAAGTACCTTTCACAGCAATCGCATCTGGATTAAGCCAGTAATCGGTGATTAGTAATCAGCGGATCACCGATTACCGATTACTG
>JACKCD010000082.1 GCA_020634215.1 Ardenticatenaceae bacterium
TTTGGTCAAGCAGTTGTCGTAGGTTTTCTTGGTCGTGTTTGAGCGTTGGGTGCATTTACATCTTCTCCCGAATGATTTGCCCCAGTACTTTGACCCCGGCGCGGATGGCGGTGGGGGATTGGTTGCCGAAGCAGAGGCGAAAGTGGTCATTTTCGTCGCTGTGGGGTAGGTAGGCATCGCCGGGGGTGAAGGCGAAGCCGCGCTGAAGGGCAGTGCGGTACAGTTCGCCGGGGGCGAAGACGCGGGGCAGGGTGAGCCAGGCGGAGAAGCCGCCGCTGGGGCGAGTCCAGCTTACGCCGTGGGGCAGATGGGTTTGCATCGCTTCTAACAGTACATCGCGTCGCTGTTTGTAAATGGGGCGGATTTTGCGGAGGTGCCGTTTGAGACCACCTGATTGGAGAAAAACGGCCGTTGCTCGCTGTACCAATCCTGGCCCACCCAAATCAGTAGCGCGGCGAAGCTCCAACAGGCGGCTGCGGAGGGCATCGTTGTGGGTGATCAGATAGCCTGTTCGTAGCCCTGGCATGAGTATTTTGGAGAAGCTGCTCAGGTAAATAACATGGTCGCCGGGGTCGAGTGCTTTGAGCAGGGGAGGCGGGGGAGCATCATAGTAAAGCTTGCCGTAAATATCGTCTTCGATGATGGGAAGCTGATACCGCTGGGCAAGCTGTAGCAGCCCTTCCCGCCGCGCCAGCGACATGCAGATGCCGGTGGGGTTGTGGTAGTTGGGGATGGCGTAGTAGAAGCGGGGGCGGTGACGCTGGATGAGTCGTTCTAAGGTGTCGAGACATGGCCCTTCACCGTCAAGCGGGACGTTGATCAGGGTGAGGTTTTGGGCGTGGAGGATGTTGAGCGTGCCGAGAAAAGTGGGTGCGTCTATAAGAACGGTGTCGCCGGGGCGGGTGTGGGCTTGAGCGATGAGGGCGATGCCCTGCATGGCTCCGGAGATGATCATGATTTGTTCAGGAACGGCCGTTATCCCCTCCTCCCGCACCATATCGGCCAGCACCACTCGCAGTTGGGGGTCGCCCTGAATAGAAGTGTAGCTCATGACGCTTTCGGCATCGCCGCGCACCCGGTTTAGCCCAGCCCAAAATTCATCAATGGGGAAAAAAGCGTCATCGGGGTGCGCCAGCGCCATCGAACGCACGCCCACCACATGGTCAAGCTGTAAAATGTCGTCGAGTACGCCGTCGGCGGTGAGCCGCCGACCGATTTTGTCGAGAATGGCGTGGGGTTGGACGGAACGGCTGACAAAGGTGCCACGTCCCACCACAGCCTCAACCCAGCCGTCGGCCTGGAGTTCGGCGTAGGCGTTTTGCACGGTGAGCCGGGTGACGCCAAGCTGGTCGGCCAGTTGGCGCACGGTGGGCAGACGGGTGTTGGCGGGTAAACGGCCGTTGCCAATCTGCGTCTTGATCTGCTCGGCAATTTGATGATAGAGCGACGGCTTGCCGTGGCGGTTGAGGTCAAATGTTAACATACGCATCACCAAGAGTGAGACAAATAAGCAAAATCAACAAAATTGTCCTACTATTTTGGCGAAAAACGGCCGTTGGGCAAGAGACAATGCGGCAAAAAGAGGGAAGACAATGGGACAGGCTACAGGTCTATCTCATTGATTAGCAGATTAACTACAACAGTGTGGGGTCTGGCGGCAAAGGCAGGAGGCGGTGATGGTGAAATCGGCTGTTTTTTCGGCCTGGGCTAGTTTTTGGCGATAAACGGCCGTTTCTTCCCCCCGCCCCAACCGTTCCAAACATTCCACATAGCCGTGCAGGCTCCACACGTTGTTGGGGTGCTGCGAGGGGCGTACCAGGGTGTTGTCTAACCCTAAATCGGCGCGATAAACGGCCGTTGCTTCCTCCACCCGCCCCTGTTCCAACAGCAGTGCCCCCAGCGCATGGCGCGGCGGCTGCATCCACGGCCATGGCTCCGTATAGCTTAGCAAGTCATACCGCCGCACCGATTCTCGCAGGTGGGCAAAGGCCAAATCATAAGCCTGGCGTCGGTATTCCAGCTCACCTGCCAGCATTGCCTCCGCCACCGCCAAAATGTCGCGGCAGCTATTTTGAAAAATGCGCCGTTCTTCCGGCACCCGCTGCAGTGCCGCCGCAAACAAGGTTTGCTGGTTTTCCGCCTGGGCAATGCCCCCCGTGGCGGCATAGGCCACCCCTTTGGCATAGTGCCACATAGCCGTTGTCACACAGTAGAGATCGGGGTCGGCCGGTAGTGGCTCCGCCTTAATTTCCTCCCATTTGCCAAAACGCACCAGCACATGCGCCTTCATCCCGCTGTACCCCTCCAGATAATGCACCAGATAATCATGCTCATGGTGCAAACCCTCCGGCGGAATCATGGCTATGATCTCTTCCGCTGCCCGCAGCGCATTGTCATAATGACCCAAAAAGAGGGCGGCATAAACTTTAAAATGCACGTTGTGCAGCCGATAAATCGTGTACAGTCCCAACCCAGCATCGTAATCTACAAATCTTCTGTCGGCCACTCCGGCCAGCGCGTTGGCTCTATAGGCACGGTCATACAGCCCGCACAAAATATAAACGTGCGACGGCATGTGGATGAGATGCCCAGAATCAGGCACTAAATCAATGAGTGTGTCGCAAGCAGCCAGTGCCTTTTCTGGTTGAGGCGACATCTCCATGATGTGGATGTAAAAATGGAGCAGGCCGGGGTGGGGGGCGGTGCCACGGTCGGCAGCCCGCTGGAATGCCTTTTCCACAATCGCCATGGCTTCGGCCGTGTCGGCACCAGCGGCTGGAACTTCCTTGTCCAAATCCCACAGCAGCCACGGCGTGCGGCAGATAAGCGCCTCAGCCGTCAGGGCGCACACGTCGTCATCATCGGGGAATTGGGCGTACACTTGGCGCATGACCTCGGCGTAGGCATCGTCCCACTGGGAAAACACGTTGTCATCGTCAACCTGATCGGCCGGAAAGCGAACGGCCAGGGCGTTGATAAGTGCCTGGTCTGCCGGGTGTGCTTGGGCAGCGCGTTTTTGTGCTTCTTGGGCAAAGGTATGGGTTTTGTACAATGCTTTGGGTCGCCATTGGTCTGAATAATCTGTCCAGGCCTGGTTGTAATAAGGGCCAATGGCGTAGGCAACACCCCAATACCCCATCGGGCAGTCGGGATCGAGGGCAATTACTTTTTCAAAGCAGCGGCGGGCTTCCTTGTGGTTAAAGCCATAGCTCCAGTTCAGCCCACGATCAAACCATCGTTGTGCTGCTGGTGATTGGGTGAGAATCGGCCGACTGTAGGTACCTAAATCAAAATAATCGTCCATAGTATGCTTTGCTCCTGTGGGATTTTGTCGCTATGTTAGCCAAACATTCTCTTTTGTCGAATGGCAAGGTATGATTATTTCTGTTGTCGAGCTTTCCAAAGCTTGTTCGTCATTTGCCACAATAATGAGCAGTAGACCTTTACACTGCCAAAGGAGAAAATGAACGTGACCTGGATTCAAACGATTGTGCCTGAAGAGGCAACGGGAGAGCTGAAAGAGATTTATGAGCGGACAAAGTCGCCGCACGGGACGTATGACAACGTCTATATTTCTAAAAGCCTACGGCCGCAAACGATTTTGGGGCACGACACCCTGTATCGGGCGGTGCTGCACCACCCAGACGTGACCTTGCCGCTTTGGTTTTTGGAGCTTGTGGCAACCTATACCAGCGTGCTGAACAATTGCGTCTATGCAGCCACGCATCATGGGTCAAATTACCGGGCGTTGTTGGGGGATTCGGCGCAGGCGGCGATGATTGATGCCGCGATGGCGGCCGATGATTTTGCCGAGGTTTTTGCTGGCAAAGAGTTGGAATTTCTGCGCTATACGCGGCTGCTTACGTTGTCGCCTGGTTCGGTGACAAAGGCGGATATTGAAGCGATGCGGGCAGCAGGTGCCACCGATGGCGAAATTCTGGAGGTTAACCAGACTTGTGCCTGCTTTAACTATTCTAACCGATCGCTTTCCGGGCTTGGGGTGGATATTGGGGATGATCGGGTAGGGTATTATTAGTGGCTGGCGGCTGGTGGCTGGTACAAACGACTAGCCACCAGCCACCATTTCCAGCGTTAACTTTGTTCGGCTGGGCCAAAGAGCTTTTGCTTTTCAAACCACGGCTTGAGCAGCAGGTATGCACCAAGAATGATCAGCAGCAGGGCACCGTCATAGGATTGAGCGGTAAACAGCTCAAAGATGCCGCTGAGGACTGAGAGAATGCCGAGGAAAGTTGTAAAGCCGCTCATTTTGATGTGGTTGAGATAGCGAGCCAGGTTTAGCCCTAGCATAATAGCTCCTATGCCAATTGACCAGACCCCTTTGGCGACCACGGTGTCGGGGATGAACATGAAGCCACCGAGCATGATGAGGAAGCAACCCCAGGCAATCCCTTCCATGCGTTTGTTGAGGGCGGCTTTTTCCGGGTCGTGGGTGGTTTCTTCAACGGGTTGGGCAACAACGGCCGTTTCTTTAGCCCCCGCCATAACCAGCAAAACAACCCCCACAATGCCCAACAGCAGGGGAGGAATCCAGGGCATATTGGCATCCCCAACCGTAAACATCAGATTCTCTGGCGGCAGGACAAAGTTTAAAACCCCCAGCAGCAGTGCCAAAGCCAGACAGATAGTTCCCCCGATAACTTTTCCTGAGCTTTTCATGATCTAACTAGCTCCTTTGGACTTGCGGTTAATTGCCACGGTAAAGATCACCAGACCGACCAACCCAAGCCAGCCAAACCAGTTGCCCCATTTGGCGTAGAGCGTATTGCCTGTACCCAATGCCACATCTCCAACCAGGATACCGGCTTCACCCGTTTTCATGGTTTTTTGGTCAACGATCCGGCCGTAGGGGTCAATAATCATCTGGATGCCGTTGGAATCGGCTTTGACTACGGCCACCCGGCTTTCAACGGCGCGTAAGACGGCTTGCGTGCGTTGTTCCCAGCCTAGCCCTGGGGCACCGCTTTCCAGCGTGGGCAGCGTGACCAATTGGGCACCATTTTGTGCCAGGGTGCGGGTTGTGAGCGGATAGTTGACATCATTGCAGATGATAGTAGCAAGATTGCCCAGCGGCGTTTGGTAGACAGGGTAGCTGCCGGCCGTCACAACATCTGGTTCACCCGGTTTGGTGGCAAAGTTTTTGCCATAGACCGGCAAGAATTCGCCCGTTGGCGTGAGCATTACGGCTTCGTTGCGCCATTCGTCATTGGGGGTAACGACGCCGTAACCGATGAGCAGATAGGCGTTGGTTTCGGCGGCCAGAGCTTGCAGCGTTTCCGTGTGCTTGACCTGTGGATCAAACCCAAACGACAGCTCCGGCCAGACGATCAGTTGGGCATCTTCGGCGGCGGCCAGGCGTGTTTGCTCGGTGAGCGTGGTGAGCCGCGCTTCCTCGGTTTCTAGTTCGAGGTGCCCGGCTTTAGGGAAACCATGCTGTACGGCTGCAACGCGCACGGTGTCGCTGGCAGCGGGTGCGGCAAACAGGATAATGAAGCTGATGACCAGCCAAACGGCAAAAGCAACCCCGGCGATAGCCAGGTTGCGTTTGATGTTGTCCCAGGCGAGCGAGAGGGGGTTGGCCCAGGGGAAACGGCCGTTAAACCACATAATTGCCGCCAACGCTAGGCCAAAGTTGATCAGCATCCAGACAAACGACAGCCCGTAAACCCCAAAAATCGCCAATGGCTGGATGAGCCACGGCTGGGAATAGGTCGTTTGCGCCCAAAAGGCGTGGGTGTTAATCGGCGGAATAAAGCTGCGGATTAGCTCGATGCCGACTAGGTCAACGGCTCCCTGGAGTAAAAACCAACGATAGTTTGTGCGGAGATGAAAACGGCGCAGGGCTGGCGTTGCCAGGATGCCAATGGCGGCAATGACGGCACCGATGATAAAGAAGGTCACGGCTATTGGCCCAAAGCCAAAGACCATGGTGAGAAAAATGGCAATAAAGCCGCCAACGCCAATGGCTCGGCTTAGCCCCGCCCAGCGAAGGGGCAAGATGGCGTTTTCGGCTAACAAAATGGGCACATAGGCAATAAAGGCCAACGGCCAAATGGAAAAGGGTTGGAAAGCAAAAATGAACAAAATGGTACTCAGGATACCCAGGGCAGCGCCAAGCATGAGGCGCTGTAGATTGGATATGCCGCTAACCACTTTGACCCCGGGAACAGTTACCGCTGTCATGAGAAGCCTCCTTTAAAAATGGGACGCGGACAAACACGGACGAACGCGGACAAATCTGTGAAATCTGTGATTTTCGTGCTTCGTGGTGGGCAATTGCCCATGTTGTATCCTTTATGGAAAGTAGCGTGGGCAACCACGCGGTTTATAAGAATGCATCATGAGGCTGCAATGTGGAATATAAGTAAAGACACCACCCCTACATTCAGGGTAAATGAAAAAACGCCGATTGGTTAAGTGAGGAATGACCTGAAAATTGTGGATCAATGTCATCTTTGCCGGAGCGAAAGATCACATTGATGGATTGGGAAGGAGGCGAGGAGGGGAATTGTAGTTGGGTGCGTGGTGCGTGGTGCGTGACAAATTACGCACCACGCACCACGTCAATACTTCTCAAGTAGTGAAAAGCATGTCATACATCAGGCGGGCCAGCCGGCCGATGAGCAAATTCCCGGCCGCGTCGGTGCTCCACAATTCGGGGGCGGGGTCGTCCTGGGTCATGGCGGTGATAACAAAGCCGTTGTTGTCCTGCCAGGTGCCGCGCCAAACAACGGCCGTTTGTACCCGCACCCCCTTAATCGTCCCCGTTTTACCCGCCAAATGCAGTTGGGTCGCTTCGTCCTCGTCGGAGCCATAGTAGGCAAAGGGCAAGTAGCGACCGACTCGGTCAGCACCCACGCCGTCCATCAGCCGCATCATTTCGTTGCAGGCGGCGGGGGAAAGAAGTTGGCGGCGAAAAACGGCCGTTATCAATCGCGTCAACCCGGCGGCGGTGGCCGTGCCAATGTGGGGCTTGTCCGGTGGCGGCGTGCCAAAGCTGATGGGGCGGTGAAGCTGGACATCGGCAAAGCCCGCTTCGTTGAGCCAGCTTTGGATGTTGTCTAGCCCGACATAATCAATCAGCACATTGGTTGCCAAATTGTCGCTGATGTTCATCATCAAAAAAGCCCAGTCGCGCAGCGGCATGGTCAGCCCCGGCGACAGATGCCGCAGCACGCCGCTGCCGGTCACGTGGTCGGCGCGGCGCAGCATGATTGGCTCGTCGAGCGATGATTTGCCCCCATCCACCAGTGCCATGAGCGCAGCCACAATCCCCAGTTTGATGGCACTGGCGGTGGGGAACTGTTCGTTGTCGTGGTAGGCAACGGTTTCGTTGGTTTGCAGGTTGAGGCAGGAGAGGGCTAAACGGCCGTTAAACCCTCCCGCCAACTGTTCAATTTCGCGCTGAATGTCCATCTGTTTCCTCAAATTTTTGACAGGATTAACAAGATTTGGCAGGATTTGCCTGTTTAATCCTGAAAAATCCTGTTAATCCTGTCAAGTTTTCCCATTCTCTAAAATAACAAGTTCGTTTTGCACGCAGACGGTGGTTTGGGGGAAGGTGGAGAGGTGGGCACAAACGGCCGTAAAATCCTCCCCCGCCAGCACCACCACCGGCAGCGACCGCCCATAAATTTCCTGTGCCACCACCGCTCCTAGTGCCAAAATGCTGTCCGCTTCGGCGGTGATAATCGCTGTTGGAGCCGTTTCGGCACGCACCGCCTCCAGCAAAATGCTGCTGGCACTGCTGGAACCACGCCCGGCGGGCAAAATAAGCACCCGTCCCGTGACAGTTCTGCCGCTTTGCGGGTGGCGACGGTCAATAATCTCACCCGTCTGCGGGTTCAGCCCGCCCCACAAACTCAGCGGCTCATCGAGAATGAGCACTTGGCCGCTGCCGCTGCCTTCGACTAAACAAGTTGCTTGCCAATTTGTGTGCATGACTACCCTTTATCCGCTGAAAATAGGACGCGGACAAACGCAGACGAACACGGATGAATCTGCGAAATCTTTGATTTATCTCTCATAAAACCTCTGCACCCTTTGCCGTTCAATTTTCCCATAACCCCTCATCCCGCCATACCTGCCCCTGCGCCGCCGAGCGCACGCACTCTTCCAGGCTGCCAAAAATGACTGAAAAGCCGATGTTGCCGGGGGTGTAGTGGGCAAACTTGCCCGAATTGGTCATCAGCGTGCCGCCCCGCGCCCGCACAATGGGGGTTACAACCACGCAGGTGTCCACCACAACGGCTACACCTAGCTCTTTCAGTTCGGATAGCCAGCCGCGCTTTTGCAATGCCGCCAGCACCAGCCGGTGGGTGCAGACGATAAACTCGATGGCGGGGGGGAATTGACGCAGGATCGGCAAAAGCTGCTCAAATTCAGCCAGGGAAAAGTGGGGACTGCCCAGCGCCACCACGTCAATGGGGCCATCGGCGACGGTGGAAAGATGGCCGCGCATTGCTTTGAGGTCGTCTACAGTGACGGTGATTTCGGCTTCGGGCGGCCGGCCGTGCAGGGCGGTATCCAGCGTGGGGGCTTCGGGGGTGATGCCAACGGCGTGAAATAGGGCAACCGCGCCGGACGAGGCAGCGGCGGCACCCAACGCCTTAAGCTGATCTTCGCTGCTGCTGGCGGGCAGCCCGGTGATGACGGGGATTTTGTTGGCGGCGCGGCTGCCGATGAGGTAGCCCAAGACAGGATAGAGAACATCGGCATGGCGCAGCCGGTCGGGGATGTTGTGGAGGTGAAAGACGATTTGGCCGCGCCGGTTTTCCGGTAGATGCAGTCCATATTCAGGGGCGCGGCCGGTGATGGCGGCGCAAATGTCAATAAAATCGCCGTAACGGTTGGTGCAGGCACCGAGGACGGAATTGGCGAAGACGATGGCGTTGCTTTCGGCCCAGGCGATTTGCTGCCCGGTTAACGGCCGTTGTTCCACCTGATAGGGCGCACAGGTCCAAATGGGCGAGCAGCCCATTTGCTGGTAAAGCTGCATCAGGCGGGTGGCTTTTTGCGCTTGAACGGCCGTTCCCTGAAAATGCTCCGGGTGCAGCAAATCAATCGCCCCCACGTTGAGCGTGGTCGGCACCACCGTTTTCGCTCCGCCGTCCACCAGCTTTTGGGCAAAATCAATCCCCGAATCGCCGTGGTAAAGGCAGCCGTCAATGTGCGCCGATTCAATGGGAATGAGTCGCCGCGCCCCAAACACCCGCCCCATCGTCGTCAAAATCCGCATGGCGATCTGAACGGCCGTTCCCCGTTCCCCCGCCAGCATCGCCTGCTCTTCCCGGCTCAGTTTCATTTACGCTTCCTCATATAAGAATAGGACGCTGATTTGCCTGATTTGCCTGATAAGGTTGTGGCACAGCCGCGTCGCTAACAGGTAAATCAGGTAAATCAGTTTCATCAGGACAATCAGCGTCCCATCCTCTTCAATCTGTACCCTCTTTGATTTTCTGTGCTGCGGCGGGGATGGGGATGTTGATGACATAAAGCTGGTCGGTGTGGTGCAGCCGAAAACCGAGCTTGTGCGCCACGCGCAGGCTGGCCTCGTTGTCGGGCGAAGTCGTCCAACTGGGGGTGCGCCCCCGCTGCTGGATGGCGTGGCAAACGGCGGCGGCACAGGCCGACCCTAGCCCCAACCCCCGTGCCTCTGGTTCGGTGGCAATCCCCACGTCCTCATAGCGGTGGCCGAGGAAGAAGGTGTTGGCAAGGGAAAGCAAACGGCCGTTTTCCCCAAACGCCCCCCATCCAACCCCGCTCGCCGCCAGCCCCGCCAACCCGCCCCACGTTTTTGCCACCCAACTGGTCTCGTCGCTCAACTGCTGTAGCTGCGGCAAATCGGCCGTGGTGAGCTGGCGCACAGTGTAGCCACTTGGCACAATGGCCGTTGGCGCGTGTTCGAGCGTCAGAATGACCCGCTGCCACACCTGCAACTCGGGGAAGGCGGCGTGGAGCAGGGGGACAAACGGCCGTTCCGCAGCCACAAAACCGCGCACGCAGCCGTACAGATCGGCGGGAACAATGTCACTGGCCGTACCGCAAAGGGCGTAATTTCCGGCAGTTTCGGCCAAAATGACGGTGGGGTAAGGCCATTGGTTGACGTGGAAACGGCCGTTTTTCGTCTGAAGCACATGCAAAGCCACCAGCGGCCCCGGCTCGTCCGGCAAAAACCGTTCCCGCAAAGCCGCCGCTTGCGCCAACGGTATCTCAAACAGGCTACTGTTTACCATGCGGCATTTTACCAATAACGCCGCGAGTAGCCGAGGATTCCAACGTTTGCCCAAGAATGTGCTTTTTGAGGTGTAGCAGTCCATGTGCCTTGAAGCGGGTTTTTCTGGATAATGAGAAGCATGGTCAAATTGATGATGATGGAGGAACGCTAATGGCAACCTATATTGCTTTGCTGCGGGGGATTAACGTGGGAGGGAACCGCAAGATTTTGATGGCCGATTTGCGGCAGATGTGCGTGTCGCTGGGGCTGCGCGGAGTGGCGACCTATGTGCAAAGCGGCAATGTGGTGTTTGACAGCGACGACGGCGACGCGGCGGCGGTGGCGGCGTGGTTGGAGGGGGCGATTGCGGCGATGACGGGGTTTGAGGTGGCGGTGGTGGTGCGCACGTCGGCCGACCTGGCGCGCATTTTAGCCCAAGAGCCATACCCACATGGCGAACCTAAGTTTGTCCACGTGCTGTTTTTGCGGGAGGAAGGGGAGGAAACGGCCGTTTCCAACTTCACCCCACCCCCCGGCAGCGACGACGAATACCGCATAGACGGCCGCGAAATCTACATTCATTACCCCAACGGCGCGGGCCGCTCCAAGCTGACGGGCAACTACTTTGAGCGCAAGCTGGGGGTGGTAGGCACCGCCCGCAACTGGCGCACGGTGCAGGCGTTGCTGGCATTAGCCGAAAAAGCCGAACGATGATACGGTTATGGGGTAAGCAACCAAAAAGTGACCAGTCCCGATGGTTGTTTGTCTAAAAAACGTGAACAGTTGGTTTCACAAAGATTTTTTGCACAGGTAAATAGGAGAAAACCGCATGACAAAAGAAGCATTTGATCGGCAGAAGCGCAGCTTGGGCAGCGCAAAGAAACCAGAGGCGGCTAAGAAACACACGGTAGCGGCGGGTGAATCGCTGGCGGCCATTGCCCAGAAATATTATGGTTCTTCGTCCAAAGAAAGCTGGATGAAGATTTACAACGCCAACCGCTTTACGATTGGGGATAACCCATCGGCCATTAAAGTTGGGCAAGAGTTGACGATTCCCGCATAAGATTAGCGGTAGGGGCGTATTGCATACGCCTTTTACACCCAAACACAAAGCTGACCTTCAACCGGGGGTCAGCTTTTTTTGTGTTTATTTGGAGTTCTGTAGGGTGGCTGGCATATTTGAGGGCGTATGCAATACGCCCCTACCCGATCTTTTTTTGTTTGGGGCGGCTGATACACCAATTGCGGGGGAAAATGGGGATGGGTGGTGCGTGGTGAAGGTTGCAGAAAACGGCCGTTTTGCTACCCTTACACTCATTAGGCCACAACATGAAGGAAGGAACCTATGAGAGTGATCGTTGATCAAAAACCGATCCCGTTTGCCCCCGGTGACAGCCTGTTGGTTGCCATGCTGCGGGCGGGCGAACACCCCACCGAGGGCGGCTGTCTGTGTTTGGGCGGCGACTGCCCCAACTGCTTGGCAACCGTAGACGGCATTTCTTACGTCCGCACCTGCCAGGTGGCGGCCAAACCGGGCATGGTGGTCGAACGTCACCCCGCCGATGGCTACCCGCTATTACCCGACGACAGCCGACACCGCGCCGAAGTCCACGCCCACAACCACCATTGCGACGTGGTGGTTATTGGGCAAGGGGAGTCGGGGCGGGCAGCACTGGCCGAAGCGGAAGCGGCGGGCAAGCAGGCGATTGGGCTGGATGTTGCCAATGGGCAAGAGGCAATTGGCATCTACAGCGGCCCGCTGGTGGTGGCGCGAACCGCTGCCGGAATGCTCCACATTCACGCCGCAGAGGTGGTAGTGGCAACGGGGGCGGCGGAAATTCAGCCCGTGGTGCCAGGGTCGGAGCTGGCGGGGCTGTTTACCAGCCGAGCGGCCGAACAACTGACGGCGGCGGGGCTGGATTTGGGTCGGGTTGTAGCAGTCGGCACGCCACCGGCCGGCATTGAATGCGAATTGGCAAGCGGCGACCTGCTGCGGTTTGAAGGGGAGGGGGGGCGCGTAACGGCCGTTATTACCCAATCTGCCGACGGCAGCGAAAACCGTTACCCGTGCCAAACGGCCGTTGTCGGTCTCGGTCTCTACCCCCGCGATGCCCTCACCCGGATGGGCCACCAGCTACCCGTTCGCGCCGTGGGCGACGCCACCCGCGAGGCTGACCTGCCCACCTGCCCTGGTGAAGGCATCATTTGCCCCTGCTCCGGCGTGTCGGTGGCCGATTTGGAGCGCATTTGGGAGCAAGGCTTTCAGGAAATGGAGCTGGTTAAGCGGGCGACGCTGGCCGGAACGGGAACGTGCCAGGGTGGCGTTTGCACCCCTTACCTCCGCAGCTTTTTGCTGGCAAAGGGGAAGACGCTGCAGCCCGCTTTCACGGCTCGTCCGGTTAACCGGCAGTTGACGCTGGGCGAAATTGCCGCCGGAGCGCACCACCACCCGACGGCTCGCACCGCTTTGGACGGGGAACACCGCCGCTTGGGGGCGAAAATGGAGCGCAGCGGCGGCTGGTGGCGGCCGTGGAACTATGGCGACGTGTGGGCGGAGTATTGGGCGGTGCGGGAAGCGGTTTCGATTATGGATGTTAGCACCCTGGGCAAGATGATTGTCTCGGGGCCGGATGTGCTGGAACTGCTGGAGCGGCTGTATCCGACGAAGGTGAGTACGATCAAGAACGGCCGTTCGCGCTACGTCCTCCTCCTCGATGAGCGGGGCTACGTTTTTGACGACGGCATGATTTGCAAAGACAGCGACACCCAGTACACCCTCACCTTCACCAGCGGCGGCTCCAGCCACGCCGAAATGTGGGTGCGCGACTGGGCCGAAAGCTGGGGGCTGGACGTGCGGATTTTGCTGCAAACCCAGCGGCTGGGGGCGATCAATGTCACCGGGCCGCTGGCAAACGAGTTGCTGGCCCGCGCCGGGCTGGACAACCCGCCCCCCTATTTGGGTCACATTGAGGCAACGGTGGCCGGGGTTCCCTGCCGCATCTTCCGCCTCAGCTTCACCGGGGAACTGTCCTATGAACTGCACCACCCCGTTGAACAGTCGGTGACGCTGTGGCGGGGGCTGCTGGAACTGGGGCAAGAGCTGGGCATTCGGCCGCACGGGTTGGAAACGCTGCTCAAGCTGCGGCTGGAAAAAGGCCACATCATCGTCGGGCAAGACACCGACATGGATTCGACCCCGCGCCGTCTGCACCACGAATGGGCGATTAAGCTGGACAAGGAGTTTTTTATCGGCCGGCAGGCGGTGCTGCGGACGAACAAAATCCCGCTGGACAAGCAGCTTGTGGGGCTGGAAATGGTGGGGCAGCCGGCCGGATATGCGCCGCTGGAAGGTGGGGTGATTTGGCACCAGGGCAACTATGCCGGGATTGTGACCTCGGCCACCTATTCCCCGGCGTTGGGCAAGACGGTGCTGCTGGGCTGGCTTTACCTGCAAAATGGGGAGCTGCCGACTGAAGTGGAAATTGAAGGCAAGACGGCGCGGCGGGTTGAGGTGCCGTTTTATGATAAGGAGGCGAGTCGTGCCAGAGCTTAATCGTTTACCGGCAACGCGAATTGTATCTACGGCGCTGGATGGGGCAGTGTGGCCGGAGAATCGGCTGGTGTTGAGAACGGCAGCCGATGAACTGCTCATCATCCCCCCCGTAGCCGACGTGAGCAGCGTCACCAGCCACGACCCATACGCCATTGTGGTGGAAGATGCCAGCTACGCCGGGGTGTGGCTGGGGGCAGATGAGGCAGCAGCCATTTTGCGGCGGCACTGCGAATGGCGGGTGACGGCACAGCGGCCACAGTTTGCCCAGGGAGCCATCGCGGGCATTGCCACCAAGCTGTGGCTGGAAGCCGACCGCGTGCTGTTTGTCGTCCCCGCGCCGTATGCGGTGGAGTTTGAGGAAAGAATTGTTTGAGCGTAGGGTGTAGGGTGTAGGGTGTGGAATCCACTCCCTACACCCCACTCCCCACTCTCTTCCTAACCTATGAACGAATTTCAAGAAAAACTGGTTCACTTCACCTGGCCGGAGCCAAAAAAGAGCTACGATGTCGTTATTGTGGGGGGCGGTGGGCATGGGCTGGCGGCGGCGTATTATTTGGCGACGCGGCATGGCATTACCAATGTGGCGGTGCTGGAGCGCAACTACATTGGTGGCGGCAATTCTGGGCGCAACACCACCATCATTCGCGCCAACTATGGCATTCCCGAAGCGGTGCGCTTTTACCAGCACAGCCTAGAGCTTTACCAAACGCTGGAGGCGGAGACGGGGCGCTGGATTATGCACCAGGAGAAGGGGATTCTCTGGATGGCGCACAGCGAAATTGGGATGCAGCAGCAGAAGGCGCGGGCGGCGATTAACCGCGCGTTTGGGGCTAAGACGGAGTTTTTGACCCCGGAGGAGATTCTTAAAGTTTGCCCGGAGATTGACCTGACGGGTGGCGGCGTGTGGCCGGTGGTGGGTGGCTCGTATAACACTGAGGCGGCGACGGCGCGGCATGACCGGGTGAATTGGGCGTTGGCGGAAGGGGCGATGATGCGGGGGGTGCATGTGCATCAGAAAACGGCCGTTACTGGCCTGCTCATGGAAGGCAACCGAGTCACCGGCGTGCAAACGGACAAAGGGCCAATTTCGGCCGGCATTGTCATGAGTGCCGTTGGCGGCCACGTCACCTCGCTGGCGGCGATGGCTGGGCTGCGGCTCCCCATTCGCACCCACCCCCTGCAAGCGTTTGTCACCAACCATTACGCCCGCACCTTCCACCCCATCGTGGCCTCCACCAATTTGCTCTTTTACGTTTCGCAAACGGCGCGGGGCGAAATGCTGATGGGGGCGGAGATTGACCCGCAGCCCAGTTACAACTACCGTTCCGACCACCACTTTTTGCAAAGCTGCGCCTTCCGCGCCACCACGCTGCTCCCTTTCCTGCGCGATTTGCGCGTCTTGCGGCAGTGGACGGGTGTCTGCGACATGAGTCCCGACTATTCGCCGATTATGGGCAAAACGAGCGTGGACGGCTTTTACATCACCACCGGCTGGGGAACGTGGGGCTTCAAAGCCATTCCCGCCAGTGGCGAACAGATGGCGCAGCTTATCGCCACGGGCGAAACGCCGGAGATGATCGCCCCCTTTGCCCTTTCGCGTTTTGCTGAAGATCGTTTAATGGCGGATCGCGGTTCGGCCGGCACGCATTAGTTTGGTAATCAGTAATCAGTTATCAGTTATCAGTTGCGGCACTGATTACCGATGACCGATTACTGATTACCAATTACTGAAAAAAATGAGTCTACAAATTCCCTGTCCCCACTGCGGGACGCGACCTGTGCAAGAGTTTGTTTATGGTGAGATTCCGGTGGTGCCGGATTCGATTACCGACCCCGATGCGCGTGATTTGGATCGGGCGTTTATGCGGAGTAACCTGGAGGGGGTGCAAACGGAGGCGTGGTTTCACGTTTTTGGCTGCCGCCGCTGGGTGCGGCTGCGCCGCGACACGCGAGCGGATGTGGTTGTTGACTGATAAATGGTAGGGGCGTATCGCATACGCCCTTTCCTATTGGAATATATAAGGCGTAATAGGTGATCATGATGTTTGATGAAGCGATTGAACAAGCGTTGGCGCAGGATTTGACGATTGACATGACGACGATGGGGCGGAAGAGTGGGGAGCCGAAGCGGATTGAGATTTGGTTTCATGGGATTAACGGCCGTTACTACATCACCGGCACACCCGGCCCCCGTGACTGGTACGCCAACCTCGTCGCCAACCCCGCCTTCACCTTCCACCTCAAACACACCACCCAGGCCGACCTGCCCGCCCGCGCCCGCCCCATCACCGACCCCGCCGAACGGCGGCAGGTTTTGACCGACCCCGTGATGAACTGGTACCATGAACAGGTCAAGGACATGGATAAATTTGTGGATCAAGCCCCGCTGGTTGAGGTGATATTTGTGTGATGATACC
>JACKCD010000083.1 GCA_020634215.1 Ardenticatenaceae bacterium
GATTGCTTTCTATGCGCCGTTTAGGTTTTTTCTATTGGAAACGGCCGTTTGTCTCAGGCAAGATCAATCGTTTTTGGCTGGAAGGGCAAGATTCTTGGGATGCACGCAAACGCGAGCATCTGCGTTTTCAAGGGCCAATTACGTTTGTTTACGACGGGAAAGTAAAACGGATCGGTACCGGTTTAACAGTTGGGCAGGCTCGCCAACTTTTGGCGTTTGTCCGTGAGAAGTTCCCCGATTTTGTAGAGCAATGGCCCGCCCCCCCGCCAGTTTGGCGTATCAACCCAGATCAAGAAACGTAACAAATTTGGTGAAGATGAGAACGGCCGTTTTTCCCCACCACCTCTATCAACCCCATTGCCTTTAACGTGTAGCTCATTCGCGTAGCCAGTCTGGTGTCACAGCCAACCGCTTTGGCAAGCTGTTTGTTGGTGAATGGCTGCGGCAGATTGGGTGGCAAGACGGCCAAGTAGTCGGCCAGGCCGTGGAAGGTGTGGCTGCCCACTACTTGCAGCAGCCGCTGATCGTGGAGGCTTTGACGGCCGCGTCGCCAGCTTCCCTGCCCATCGTCGCGCCACACCTCTTCCTGGTGCGTCAGCAGCACGGTAAGGGTGAGGTTGGGGTGGGGCAGCAGGTGGGGAATGCGGGTGAGTTCGTTGAAGATGTCGAGCATTTTGCCCTGTTTGGGAGACTTGCGGCGGCTGATGGGTTCGCCAACGGCCGTTTCTTTCACAATCCACTTGCTTTGCGGAATGGGATGGTAGAGGTGAATGGGGTGGTTATCTAGCAGCCGCGCCAGCTTGCTTTTCATGGCATACAAATGGCGCGTTTGGATTTCAATTAACTGCTCGCCGCGCACAATGTCAATCACAAACCGACCCAGCTTGACCTCAAACTGGTCGCCCGGCTGAGCCAGCCATGTTTTGAGGTTGGCGTGAAGGGATTTTTCGGCAAGGGTTCCGATTGATGAGTTAGTCATAAAAATAGGACACGGAAGGACACGGAAGGACACGGAGAGTTGGTTTTTAGGAGGTTTGTTTGGTTGTCCAGCCGAGAAGCCCTTTGTGATCGTTGTCGTATAGTTTGCGTTTTAGTTGGGCGTTTGGCCCAAAATTAAGAAGCAGGCCAACCTCAAAAGTTGTTGCTTTGAGATAGTTGAGCAATTGGGCTTCGTGTTCTGGCAACAGGGTGTGAACAGATTTTAGCTCGACGATGACAGCATTTTCAACCAGGAGATCTGCAACATAGTCACCGATGATGGCCCCATCATAAAAAACCTTGATCGCAGCTTGTTGTTGCACAGCCATATTTTTCTTGCGAAGCTCAATTGCCAAAGCATTCTCATAAATCTTTTCAGAGAATCCATAGCCAAGTCGCTTATGAACATACCGAAACGACCCAATAATTACCTGCGTAATATCCTGATGTTTCCCTACAATCATCTCCGTGTCCTTCCGTGTTCTTCCGTGTCCTATTTTTTCTTAACAAGCGGCAAATAGTCAGCAAAGGCAGGTGTAGGAGTGCAGGGCGGGGGCTGCGTGGGGATGGGCAGCATCATTTGGTAGAGGTTGTTGTTTTCATTGCTTTCGGCAACCTGCTGGGTGGCATCCACAAAAACGGTGGTTTGGGCGGCGGAACTGTTAAACCAGATAGTGGTAGTTTGCCCGGCGGGCAGACCGCTTTCGACCGTGATCTGCTGGCTGCCGTTGAGTTCGACGACAAAGGGGGCGGCGTTGGCGTTACCCTGGTTGGCAATCCAGACGCGGGTGCCAAGACCGCCGCTGGAGCCGCAGCCTGTGGATTCGAGGGTGATGAGGGCGTGGGTGACGAGGAGATCGGGGAGGGTGCCGGGAACGGCCGTTTGTGTCGCTGTCGGTGTCGGTGTGACGGTAAACGTTGCCGTGGCCGTTGGCGTATTGCTACTGCTAGGGGTGGGGGTGTCGGTGGTGCTGCTGTCCACCAGGGTGACGGTAGCGAGCAGGTCATTACGGCCGTTAATGCCATCCCAAACCCCCTCGTTGGCAAAGCGAATGGTGCCTTGGGGAATGGCCGAAGCGACATCGCGCAGCCGCAGGCTGAGGCGGTAATCACCGAGGGGCGCATTGTTGAGGGTGGTGCTAAAGCTGAGCGTGTGGTCACTGCCGGGCAGCCAGAGGCGCGGGTCTTCACTGAGTAAAAAGACGGTGCGTGAGAAGCTGGTTTGCTGGTGCTGGAAGGTTAGCTCGACGCGGTATGGTTTGTAAGGGGTAGCAAAGCCGTCGTTGTGGATGATGATTTGGCCGCTAATTGGTTCGCCGCTGCGGACAATGTCGCTGTACTGCCCTTCAATCAGACGGAAGCGGTAGCCAAGCCGCTGCTCAATCTCGTCCAAACAGCCGCCGCTGGCCCAACTTGCCAGCACGTCGGGGTGATAATCGGTGTTGAGATAGCTCCAGTGGAGTTGACTGAGTTCGGAAACGGCCGTTTCGCACAGCGAGCGCGGCGGGTTGGGGTTGCACGTTTCGCCCCCCTGCGGCACATACAGCGTTTCAGCGGCCACATACGCCTTGTCGGCTGCAACTGAGCCATCACGGTAAGTGCCAAAATCGGTGTCGCTGGCGAGGAAACAGTCGTTGTGGTGGCCGACGCGGGAAAGGTCGCTGCCGCTAAAGGCATCGGCCGTGCCGATGGGGTCGCTGGTGCCAAACATCGCCTGTTTGCCGTGCGGATAGCGAATTTGCACCTGATGAACAGTGGGCATCATGTCCAGCAGCCGCTGCAAAATTTCCAGCCGGTTGGCGTGCTGTTCGGGCGAAATAACCCACGGCGTAGCCGGGTCATCTACAAAGTGGTCGGTGTAGTACCATTCGCCCCACACGCCAATAAAACCCGCTTGCAGCACGGCAATCACATCGGCGTTGGCCTGAATCAGCGGCTCTAGCTGGTCAATGTGCGCCAGTATTTGCTCTTTGGTGGCATCGCCAAAGGGGGGCTGCTCGTTGGCGGGCAGTTGGTCAGTGTAGGCAAAGCGCAAAATGCACTTTAACCCGGCGGCACGAACCGTGTTGAAGTTGTCCTGCAAATGATCGAGAAAATCTTGGCTGATGGGGGCGTTGACAAAGCTGTCGAGGTAGTTGATGCAGTACAGCAGGCTGATATTTTCATTGCTGCGGTATGTTTCCAACAGACCGAGGTCATAGTCAGTGGGGCTGCTGGCGCGGGTTTCGATGTAATGATAGAAGCCGCGTTCGGGATTGGGGAAGGTGGCGCTGCTGGGGGTGTAGGTGATGGTGGTTTGGTTGGGGGCAGCACTGGCTTGCCAGAGCAGGATGGTGGTTGAAAGCAGTAGGAGGGCGAAAAATGGGAAGAGAAACGGCCGTTTCATAGCAAAATTTCCTCTTTGGGGTTGGCAATAGGCTCATCTCAACATGGCAAGACTGTATGGTCTGCCAAGAGGATTGTACTATGAAAATGGGGAAATGCCTTGAGGGTGGAAAAACGGCCGTTTTCCCAAAAAAGATTTGGGCACGTGATGCGTAAGATACGCACCACGCACGCCATTACGCGGGGTCGTTCACCATGCTGATGCCACTGCCTTGTTCTTGCTGGTGGGCATCCATCAGGTCAAAAATATCTACGGTACGGTTAACATCCTCCCACTCGCCATTGATGACGCGTGGCTCCCTGAGGGTGACGATAAAAATATCCTTGCCGAGATACATTGACCCAGATACACGACCACGGGTGCGGTCGTTGTATTGCAGCAACTCATCGAGCGCCTCTTTAATGCGCACGGTTGGTTTAGTTGGGTATTCTGCCATGATCTCCTTGCTCAATCAATCTGATATTCTCTGTTGGCATTGTACTGCTCTTGCTGTTTCAAAAGTGTAAAGAAGGCGTTAGTTGCATCAGAGCTTTGTAAGAAAGCTGTGAAATCCATTTTGCAGGTCATGTGACCAACGGCGTTGGGGAATGTGACCGCGAATATGACTTCTGGCACATCCAAAAACGGCCGTTTTCCCCTATCCTAACACCATATTGTTAAGAACCATCTGAAGAGATAGACACAACTTTGTCACACTCGTCATGAAATTGTAAAGGAGATAACAGGTCATGAAAGCAAAACAAGAACGGACGGTTGGGGGATTCATTTTGATTGGGATTGGGGTTTTGGCACTGCTGGGGCAATTTGCCGACCGCATACAGCTTGATTTTGGCATGTTTATTGTGCCGATGATTGGCGCAGTGCTGCTGCTGGCGGGCATCCTCACCCGCAACCCCGGAGCCATCATTCCCGGCGGCATCATGAGCGGCATTGGCCTGGGCATTTGGCTTATCACTGGGCCGTTTAGCGACATGCCAGGCGATCTGGAAGGTGGGGTGTTTATGCTGGCGTTTGCGGCGGGCTGGCTCCTGATTGTGGCAGCAACGGCCGTTTTCACCCCCAAAGCCCACCTCTGGCCCCTCATCCCCGCCGCCATCATGGCCCTCATCGGCGGCGGCATTCTCTACGGCGACCCCTTCCTGCAAATTTTGTCGCTGGCAGGCAAGCTATGGCCGCTGGCCCTCATTGCTGGTGGGTTGCTGGTTATCAACGAAGCGCGGAAACGGGAAAAAACGGCCGTTTTGTAAGCAGTAGAAAGTAGGGCGTAGGGCGTAGGGCGTTTTTCTCCCTACACCCCACACCCCACTCCCCACAATTTACGGCCGTTCCCCCACCACCACACTCATCTCCTGCACTTGCCCCCCACGCACAATCCGCACCGGCACCGACTGCCCCACAGCATCACCCGCCAACTGAGCCACCAAATCCTCATGTCTTTGAATCGCCTGCCCGTTAAAGGTAACAAGCGTGTCGCCCAGCGTCAGCCCCGCCTGTTCCGCCGTGCTGCCCGCCTCCACCGACACCACCAGCAGCCCCCGCTTTTGCCCCAGCGACGCTACTAACGATTCCGGCAGACGCACCCGCTGCGTGCTAATGCCCAAATAACCCCGCCGCATCCGTCCATGTGCCAGCAGTGCTTCCGCCACCCGCGCCAGCGTGGGAACCGGGACAGCGATGCTGTGGCCGGGCAGCAGGGCTGAACTGTTTAGCCCGATTAATTCCCCACCCGCGCTTACCAATGGCCCACCAGAAAAACCAGGGTACATCACCACATCCGTTTGCAAATATCGCTCAATTTGCCCACCATGCGGTGTGCGCCACTCGCCACCCAGCGCACTGATGATGCCCAATGTGGTCTGAACGGATTGACCCGGCCGGCCGAGCGCCAACGCCAAATGCCCCACCCCGCGCTTATCCTTGCTCACCTCCGTAAACGGGGTCAATCCACTGGCCTCCGCCTTTAAAACGGCCAAATCAGTGGACGGATCACGCCCCACCAGCGTCGCCGCCACCGTTTCCCCTGTCGGCAGCCCCACCTGAATCTTCTCATCCCGATGCACCACATGGTGGGCAGTAATAATATGGCCGTCGGCCGACCAAACAATGCCGCTGGCGGGCATTCGCCGCCGCGCCTCCACCCGCACCACCCCGGCACTGGCCTGTGCCACTATGTCAGCCAACTGGTCAGAAAGTGCTGTTAAAGCTGTTGTCATGCGCTTGTCTCCTTTGTCGTTGGGCGATGGCTCTAACCATCGCCCAACGAATTTTTATTTTCTAATCACAAAATATCCCGTAGCTGTCTTCCATAGTAATCTGTTTAGGTATGACAGGCATCGGCTGTCTTGGTGGGAGCAACCTGGAAATTTGGCTAGGAACGGCCGTTCTTTCTGGTATAATCCCTCCGTTTGACAAATTTACGAAAAGAGTAGCAAGTTTATGACACGAAACGATTACATTTGGTTACTGGTCATCATTGCCGCCACCGTTGCTGGTATCTGGATTATGCAAAATCCAGACTACCCGGTGCGACAAGGTCTCGATCTTCAGGGTGGCCTCCAGGTTTTGCTGGAAGCCGACGTACCCGAAGACCAGGAAATCACCACCGAAGAAATGGACACCGTGCGCCAAATCATTGACCAGCGCGTCAATGCCTTTGGTGTAACCGAGCCATTGGTGCAAGTGGAAGGCGCACGCCGCATTTTGGTAGAACTTCCCGGCATCGAAAACCCCGAAGACGCGATTGCTCTGGTGCAAGAGACTGCTTTATTGGAGTTCGTGGATAGTGGTAATACGCCGCTGCCCGAAGGGCTGTGCATTCGCACCAATCTTAGCGATGGCCCCTCGCGCTGTGAAGCCAACAACCCCCCAGGCACAGAAGTCCCCACCTTTGAAACCGTTATGACAGGTGCGGGTCTGCTCCATGCCAACGCTGAATTCCGGCAGCTGCAGGGCAACTTTGTCAGCTTTGTGCTAAAGCCAGAAGAAAGCCAGATTTTTGCCGACTACACGCGCACACACCAGGGGCAGTTTTTAACCATCGTGTTGGATAAACAGGTGGTTTCCAGCCCACAAGTCAACGCCGTCATCGAAGATTCAGGGGTCATTACCGGCAACTTTACCCCTGACGAAGCATCCAAGCTGGCGTTGCAACTGCAATTTGGCAGCCTGCCCATTCCCCTGCGAATTGAAAGCACGCGGCAAGTGGGAGCCACGCTGGGTGAGCAATCTATCGCCGCCAGTATCCGCGCTGGCACCATCGGCGTAGCAATTGTGCTGCTTTTCATGCTCGTTTACTATCGGCTTCCCGGCTTCCTGGCCGATATTGCCCTGCTCATTTACGCCCTGCTTAACTTTGCCGTCTTCAAATTTGTACCCGTTACATTGACATTGCCTGCGATTACCGGCTTTTTGCTTTCCACTGGTATGGCGGTAGATGCCAACATTCTGGTATTTGAACGCATCAAAGAGGAGCTACGCAAGGGTGCGACCCTGCGCGAATCTATCATTACCGGGTTTGACCGGGCGTGGTCGTCAATTCGGGACTCCAACATTGCCACGCTGGTGATTTGTTTCATCCTGTGGACATTTGGGCGGAATTTTGGCGCAAGCGTGGTGCAGGGGTTTGCCCTGACGCTGGCAATTGGGGTGGTGATTAGCATGTTTACGGCCGTTATTATCACCCGCACCTTTGTTCGCTTTGTCATTGGTCGTGCCGCCACCTGGCTGCGGCAGCGTCGCTGGCTTCTTGGTGTTTAAGGAGATGGTACATCAAAATGTTTAACTTTATGTTTAACCTCGTAGAAAAACGCCGCACCTACTTCATCTTCTCTGGCACCATTATTTTGCTAGGGATTGCGGCCATGATTTTTTCCCTCATCGAGACAGGTTCCCTGTTTCGCTTAGGGGTCGATTTTCGTAGTGGTACCCGCTTTGAAGTCCAGTTCACCGAACTGGTGCAGGAAAATGATATTCGGGCGGTGTTTAATGATTTTGGCGTTAACAACCCTTCAGTGATCGCCCTTATTGGCGAAGGGCTGGAAAATTCGTGGCAAATCCGCTCCGAGTTTGTTTCGCCAGAAACGGCACAGGCGATTGAGGCGGCACTGGCCGAGCAGGTAGCCCCGCTGGTGCCGGGTACCACCCAAGTGCAGTCGGTTAGCCCGTCGGTAGGGCAGGAGGTAACGCGGGCGGCATTTGTGGCCGTGGCCGTGGCGGCGGTCATCATCCTCATCTACATTATGGTGGTGTTTCGCCAGGTTCCTAATCCGTTCCGCTATGGGGCGTGTGCGGTGGTGGCAATGCTCCATGATCTGTTTGTGATCTTTAGCTTTGCTGCTCTTACCGGGGTGATTTTGGGCTGGGAGGTGGATGCGCTGTTTTTAACGGCCGTTCTCACCGTCGCTGGCTTTTCCCTGCAAGACACCATCGTGGTGTTTGACCGCATTCGGGAAAACATTGCCAAACGGCCGTTTGAGAAATACGAAACCCTGGTCAACCGCTCCATCCTCGAAACCATCCACCGGTCGTTGGCAACCCAGCTTAACGCCATGTTTGTCATGGTCGCCATCCTCCTCTTTGGTGGGGCTTCCATCAAACCGTTTATCGCCGCCCTCTTCATCGGGCTTCTCAGCGGCACCTACAGCTCCATTTTTACGGCCGTTCCCCTGCTCGTCGCTTGGGAAAAGAATGAGATTCCCTTCCTAAAGGCATAGTTTTCAGTAATCAGTAATCGGTAATCAGTCAAAACTGGTTACTGGTTACTGATTACCGATTACCGAACTCGTGAGCCGTTTTTACATCATCCTGCTGCTTCTTTTGCTAACGGCGTGCGGCCAGCCGACCGCAGCGACACCGACTCTTGGCAGCAGCGGCGAAACGGCCGTTAACGTTTCACCAGCATCCCCCATCACCCTCCCTGCCACCTTCACCCCCATTCCCGCCGACACCCCACCCCCCACACCCTACATCCCACCCTCTACCACTGCCCCCACCGCCACCACCACCCCCATCGCCTTTGACCAAACCGTGGTGGAGCTGCGCCTCACCATTCCGGCCATTGGGCTGGACAGACGGCTAGAGGGAAAGCTAGGCGGCACGGTGATCGTGGCTGATGAAGCCACGGGGGTGATTTTGCAGCGCAGCAGCGAAGGCCACGTTGTCGCCGACTTGCGCCAGGTGCTCCCCACGCTAGAGTTAGCCGCGCTGCCGGAAGGGTGTGGTGCGTGCGTGGCCTTCAGCTACAGCCTGCCGGAAGATGGGCTTAGCGGCAGTGGCTGGCTGCAAAGTACCCAGCTTTTGGCAAGCGTGGAGCGTTATTTTAGCGGTGTTTTTGGCCCTCATTTCCCGCCGGGTACCGTTGCCGGGCTGCACCGCGCCCCGTCTCCTTATGCGCCGGGGCACACGGTGGCGGTGGATGAAAACGGCCGTTTGTGGATCTACCTTGCCACCGATGACCAAATCCCCTCGCCCAGCAGTGCCAACCCAGCCGTGCTGGCTGCGGCCGAAGCACTGCGTGGTGCCGAACTCGCTCCGGCTTATGAAGTGACGTGTGCGGGCGGTGTTGCCACGGAAACGCTTTGGCTCTATGACCGATCTATTCAACTGCTGTGCCCGGAATTTGCCTTGCCCAACATCTTGCAGCCCCTGTATTTGGCTCTGGACAGTGCCATTGCTCCCCAGCTTGCGGTGCTGGATGGGCCAGAGCGTCCCCCCGCGCGGCTGCCATTAGCTGCCTTGCTCGATTATCGCCGCGCCGATGGGGTGTGGCTGACGCTGCTGGCCGATGGTGGCGCAGTGGTTGCAGCCGACAGTGTGATCACGGCTACCTTGCCCCTTTCGCAAACGATGGGGTTGGTCAACAGCTTGCTGGCATCAGGCGAGCTACAGCCAGGGCTGACCAGCTTTGGCGACGCAACGCCGGGGCACCATCACTTGTTGGTGCGTGGGCCAAATGGGGTGGTGGATGGAAGCTGGCCGGGAGAAACGGCCGTTTCGCTGTTGGCCGACCTCGATGACTTGCTGCAGCAATGGCTCACTGTGGCGGTAACACCCACCGCAGCCGCCCCCACTCCAGAGGTAACAACAACCCCAACGCCCGCTCCCTAGTCAGATTTGTTTGAAAGTCGTATACTACTTTTATTGGGCAGGGCCTCACTGCACTAATAAGGAATACACCATGATGAATTCATTCTCCCTTCGAGCACAAGTAGTGGGCGTGTTCATTAGTTTGGTTGTGTTGTTTTTGCTTGTTGCGTGCAGCAATGCCCCAACCCCTGCTCCGGCAGAGGCGGCAACGCCACAGGTTATTGTCGTCACCGCGACACCGGATGCTGCTGAGGTTGCTGTGGTCAATTCTCCCGTCCCCATTGAAGTGACGGTGATGATGACCGTGGTGGTGACAGCGACACCGGGGGAAGAAACGGCCGTTGCTCCCACCGCCACTGAGGAACAGACCCCAGCACCCACGGTTGAACCTACAAGCACCCCGATGCCTGAACCAACCGCCACCCCCAGCCCCACGCTTGAACCTACGCCTTTGCCCGTGCCGCCGCCCGATTGGCTGGGTTATCTCAACTATTTTCGTGGTTTGGCCGGGCTGCCAGATTTAATAGAGAACGTGGATTACTCTTTTGGGGACAGCAACCACAGTCGTTATATGGCAAACACCAGCCGGTTGACCCACTTTGAGCGGGAAGATGTGGAATGGTTTAGTTCAGAGGGTGATCAAGCGGCGCGTAAAAGCAACTTGGCGGCCAGCCAGGTGGCTTCATCGCCAGATCAATGGGCGGTTGAATATTGGGTTTCGGCACCCTTCCACCTCATTCCGATTATTGATCCAACGCTAAATGAAGTAGGTTTTGGTGTGTATCGGAGTGCTGGCAATACCTATAACATGACGGCCGTGTTAGACGTGCTGCGCGGGGTACACCGTAGTAGTGAGCCTGTGAACTACCCCATACTGTTTCCCCGCGATGGCGGAGAAACATGGGTAATACGCCACAGTTTGTTTGAATACCCCAATCCCAAAACAAGTTGCCCTGGCTACCCCAACTATCCCGACCCGGTGGGCGCACCGATTGTGGTGCAAATTGGGAGTGGCGATCAAACACCTCGTGTGTCGGCTCATAGTATCTCGGTTGATGGAGTTGAGTTGCCGCACTGTATTTTTGATGAGACAAATTATGTCAACCCGGATGAAACGCAGCAGCGTGTCGGCCGCCTGATTTTGGATTCACGGGATGCGATTGTCTTGATGCCACGCAATCCATTTGTACCTAATACACAGTATGATGTGCGGCTGGTGGTGAATGGGCAGGTAATTGAGTGGAGTTTTACGGCCGTTAATAAGCCCAAGAATTAGTGATTGGAGATTGGAGAGTGCCCAATCTCCAATCTCCAATTTCCTTCCCATGCACGCTGTTTATTTGAAAAATGGACGGCTAACCGTCCGCACGGATTATCCACCGCCAGTGGCACAGCCGGGTGAGGCGTTGTTGCGAGTGCGGCTGGCGGGCATCTGTGCCACGGATTTGGAACTCGTGAAGGGGTATGCCGGGTTTACGGGGGTGCTGGGGCATGAATTTGTGGCTGAAGTGGTGGCGGTGAATGGGTCGGAGGAGGAGCAGGCATGGTGGAACGGCCGTTCCGTTGTCAGCTCCATCAACATTGGCTGCGGCCAGTGTGCCATCTGCCAGCAAGACGGCTCCGAACATTGCCCCAACCGGCAGGCGTTGGGCATTCACGGGCGGGACGGAGCCTTTGCCGACTATCTCACCGTTCCTATTGCCAATTTGCACGAAGTTCCCGCTGGCGTGGCCGATGAGGCAGCCGTGTTTACCGAGCCATTGGCGGCGGCGCTGCGGATTCGGGAGCAGGTGGTGGTGGGGCCGGGAGAAAAAACGGCCGTTATTGGCCCTGGCCGATTAGGATTACTCGTGGGGCAAGTGCTGGCACTCACAGGTAACGAGGTCATCATGCTAGGGCGCAGCCAATCCTCGCTGGTGATGCCCGCCCAACTAGGGCTGGCAACCGCGCTGGCCGACGACCTGCCCGACGACAGCTTTGGGCTGGTTGTCGAAGTAACCGGTAATGAAGCTGGTTTTGCCCAAGCGCTGCGGCTGGTGCGTCCGCAAGGCACCATCATCCTCAAAAGCACCTTTCACGGTCTTCCCCGCGTTGATTTAACCAAACTGGTGGTCAGCGAAATCAAGGTGGTGGGGTCACGCTGCGGCTCCTTCGCCCCCGCGCTGCGGCTGCTGGCAAACCATGCCATTGCCACCACCCCCCTCATTGACGCAACCTACCCCCTTACCGAGGCACAAGCCGCCTTCACCCATGCCGCCCAGCCCGGTGTACGTAAAATTCTCCTGCGACCAGCCACATTTTCATCGTTAACTGACTGATTACTGCCCCATACCCTGACCTTAAGCACGTTCTTAAGTCGCATCTCGCACACTAAAGACGATCCGAACTTTCACGCACGGGTGCAATATAAGTAGCCAGCAACCCGGTAGGTCTATCCCGAGGAGAGCCAAACGAAAGCGTATTGAACACCTAACCTGTGCGTGTGGATGGAGTAATGGCGTATGTCTTCTTCTTCTGCTTCAGCCAAACAAACGTGGCGAAAAATAAAACGAAAAGTGCTGCAGCCAACGGTGGCGCGGCTTGATATTGAGCTGGAAAATTTGCGCTCCAGTGATTTTGTCCAATATCGTGAATGGGTCATGAATTATGTGGGGCAATTACCGCTCAATGGGTTTGCACAACGGCCGTTTCACACCTCTTTTGTTGAACCCTTGCTCAGTTATCAGCGGGGATCAACGCTTATGCGGCGCAAATTGCCCCGCTGGATGCGGAACAAGCCCCACACCTTGCCCCAGTTTTTAGCAAACGACCGCATCCACAAGCACAATCTGCTGATTACCGGCGAGCCGGGGATGGGTAAGACAACCCTGCTGCGGCATGTGGCCTGGCAAATGGCGCACGATGGCTTGGGCGACCCCAAGGTGAAGCTGCCACTTTTGCTGGTGGTGCAGCCGATGGCGGAGACCTTGCTGCGGCAGCCGGATCGGACGCTGGTGCAGTTGGTGCAGGAGCAGTTACGGCTGACTGGCTTTGCCGTAGAAGTAGCATGGCTCACGGAACAGTTGCAAAACGGCCGTTTTGTGCTGCTATTTGACGGGTTAGATGAGATTGTCAACCCCGAAGCGTGGATGCTCTTTCTAAGCTGGCTGGATGAACAGGCATTGCTGTTTAAAAAGAACCAGTTTGTTGCCACAACGCGCCCTTATGTGGGGAACAGCGACCAGTTGACAGCATGGACAACGCTGGCTCTACAGCCATTTTCCCTGGCTCAGCAGCAAGAGTTTGTGCAGCAGTGGGGGTTGCCCAATGCAGAAGCGTGGCTACAGCAGCTTTCAGGTTTGGCCTCGCACCCATTTATGTTGACGCTTTTGACGCAGTTGCAGCAGCAGGAACGGCCGTTACCCGCCACCGAACACACATTACTGGCCGAATTTTGTGCCCACCAGCTTGTTGACGGCTGGCAATATGACCCGACAGCGCAAGTACTGGATGCCTATTTGCGCCGCTACACCCTGGCTCAGTTGGCCTATGAAATGATGCGGCAGCGCAAGGTCTATGTCACCGATGAGGAATTGGTGCAGTTGGTGGGCGAAGCCGAAGATTGGGTCATCAACAAAGGGCTAATGGTGCGTACAGCTATTGGTCTGACCCGCTTTTCCCATTCCCTTCTGCAATCCTATCTGGCAGCCTTCTACATTCGCGCCAACGGGTATGAAAAACAGCTTTGGAACCGGCTCGATGACCGCTGGTGGCATGATACCATTCGTTTCTATGCCCAGGAGCAGCTTCCCGAAAAGCTCATTGCTCGCTGCCTGACGGCCACGCAGCCCACCGTGGAGCGGCTGCATCTGGTGAAGGACACGCTGCAAACCGTGGAGAATATTTCACCCAAGCTGATTGAAAATATACCTCGGCTGCTGTGGCACAACGCCAGTGACAGCAATGGGTTGCAGCAGCAGCTTTTGGCCGAACTGATGCTGTTTACCCGCTTCCAAAAGGCGGATTTAACGGCCGTTGAGGGTGGCGTGCTGGTGACACACGCTGAATACCAACTGTTTGTAGATGCCATGCAGGCACATGGTCGTTATAACCAGCCGGATCATTGGTTGGCTTACCAATTCCCCAAAGGGCAAGCAACGCGACCGGTGGTGGGTACGCGGGCAATGGATGCTGAAGCATTTTGCAACTGGCTTAACCAGCGCGAGCGACAGAAAAACCAGCTTCATTTTCGGCTGCCGTTTCCGGGGGAGTTAAACGGCCGTTTATACGCCCAAATTGGCAACCAAAAAGGGGTCGCCTACTGGGTCAACGGCAGCGACAGCACCCACTTGGAGTTGCTAACCGCACCCAACCCCGCTGCTGAAGTGTTGGAACGGCAGCTAGAGCGTGATTTGTTCCGCGCACACGTACCGGCCACCAACGCCGGCTTCCGCTTTGCCGAAGACGTGCCGCTGGTTCTCGATCCTTCGCGGGCGGTCGGCCTCAATGTGTCGGCGATGAACTTGCTCCCCTTTGATGGAGCACTGATTCAGGCGTTGGCGGTGCTGGAAGATTATGATTTGTTGGCGCGAACGGATGTGCGTACAGACAATCCGGCTGAGTGGAAAGAGCTGCCAACGGTGATAAACGGCCGTTTAAACGCCATGGCCGACGTGCTGGCAACCATTCTGCAAATCCCGGCCGAGCAAGCCCACGACATGCTCTTTAATCTGCCCCGCACCTGCGCCCTTGCTAAAGAGCGCCATCTCGACTCGGAGCCAATTTTGGCGCGGCAGGTTATCCGCTTCTATGCTCTCATCCTAGCCGCTGCCCTGCAAACCGTCTGGCTGTTACAGCGTCAATTCCTCACGCTAACCTCCGACACCCTCCAGCGGCAGCGCGTGGCCGCCTGGCAGCAATCCCTCACCCAGCGCATTGGAGCCTACCTCGACATCTACACCGACATGGTCGTGCTGGATGAGCGCAAGGCAGGCAACCTACAGGCCACCGAAAGCATTTGCCTGGTGGGCGACCCAACTCGGTAGCACGTGGTGGGGGGGGGGGGTTAAAAAACCCACCCCCCCCCACCACCCCCTCCCATGTACAACGAGTTGCCCAAAACCACCCCCCCAACGGACCGCGCGAAGGT
>JACKCD010000084.1 GCA_020634215.1 Ardenticatenaceae bacterium
GCAGATGGTCGTGCATCCCCAGCCGCAGCAGCCGCTTGTTCATTTGCCCATTGAGCTTGAGTTCTGGCGGCAACTGGGCCACAAATTCCCACAGCAGATGGTCTAAAAACGGGGGGCGTGCTTCCACGGAGCTTGCCATGCTCATCCGGTCTACCTCCAGGTTGATAAAATCCACTAGCCGGGTTTGGGATTCGAGGTAGAGGAATTGGTGCAGGGGCGAACGGCCGTTTATTCCCTCCAGCGAAGGCACCGGCAGCAACTCAGCGGCAAAGCTGGTCTGAAATAGCTCATTCACCTGCATTAAACTAGCCACCTGCTGCCACAGATAAAACCGGCTGACTGGCTCCTTGCTGCCGTGCGCCAGCACGCGACGGCCGGCGGGGGAGATGGGGAGCGGCAGCTGCGCCAACTGGCGGCGCACCATGCCCGGCAGGTTGAGCAGCGGGCGCAAACGCCGGTCGCCGTCGTACCAATGGTAGCCCCCCAGCAACTCATCCGCCCCTTCACCCGTCAAAACGACCTTGAACCCGGCTTCATGGCACGCCTGATACAGCTTGAAAATGGGCAAGCTGGTGGCCGAACATTGTGGCTCTTCCAGATGGCGCACCACCAGCGGCAGCAGGTCAAAATCGGCGGGGGTGAAGGAAAGGGTGTGGTGTTGGCTGCCCAAACGGTGGGCGACCTGCTGGGCATAGGCGGATTCGTCGTGGGTGCGGGCGGCAAAACTGATGTGGAAGGTGTGGATATTGCCGCTGAGGTCGTGGAGCAGGGTTGCCAGGGTGCTGGAATCAATGCCGCCGCTGAGCAGGGCGGCGACGGGGACATCGCTGAAACGCCAGGCGGCGACGGCTTGGCGCAGATGGGTCATGAATTGGGAAACGGCCGTTTCCACATCAAGCTGCACATAGTCTGCCGGGCGCGGGTAGCTCATTTGCCAATACGGTTCAATAACCATGCCGCTGGCCGATAGCACCATAAAATGTGCGGCTGGCAGCTTGTAGACGTTGGCAAAGGCGGTGTGGGGGGTGGGAATAAAGCCGGTGTGAAAGAGGGTTTGCAGCGCCGCCACGTTGGCCTGCCGAGCCAGCGTGGGCAGCAGGGTAAACAGGGGGCGAATTTCCGAAGCAAAGGCGAATTGTGTCCCCTGCTGGCTGTAATAAAGCGGCTTCATGCCAAAGCGGTCGCGCACGAGGATGAGTTCACGGGAACGGCCGTTCCACAGGGCAAAAGCAAACATCCCGCGCAAACGGCTAAAAGCGGCCGTTCCCCACTGCTCATAGGCATGGACAACCACCTCCGTGTCGCTTTGCGTTTGGAAACGATGCCCGGCCGCTTCCAGTTCACGCCGCAGCTCCGGTGCATTTACCACCTCGCCATTGTAGGTAATCCAGATGGTGCCATCTTCATTGCACAATGGCTGCTGCCCCCCGGCCAGGTCAATAATGCTCAACCGCCGCGCCGCCAGCCCCACGCCATCCCCCAGAAAATACCCTTCGCTGTCTGGGCCACGATGACGCAGCAGCCGATTGGCTGTTTCTAACCTGCCGCGAGCAACCTCATTTGCTACCAATCCCACAATGCCACACATTGAGCCGAATGGTATACAATAGTGCTGTGACAGGCAAAAAGGACACCCCCCTTTTCCTCCCGCATCTGGCTGAATGGATCTTATTGTTGGTTTCGCTTGGTTTTGCCGCCAGCTATTTGCTGGTGGGGGTGGCGCGGGTCGCATATCCCTACGATTTGGACTTTATCGAAGACGATATGGTGCTGCAGGCGTGGCGGTTGGCGCAAAACCAGCCCGTTTTTGTGCCGCCCAACGCCGATTTTGTGCCGCAGGTGTACATGCCGCTTTACACCTGGCTGGGCAGCCTGCTGCTGCGGCTGACGGGGGTGGCCTTGTGGCCGCTGCGGTTGCTGTCGCTGTTGAGTACGGTGTTAACGGCCGTTCTTCTCACCCTCATTGCCCACAAGCTACAGCCCAATCGGGTGGTCGCCTTAAGCTGCGCCGCCTTGTTTTTGGCTGGCTATCGGTTAACGGGCGGGTGGTATGAGCTGGCGCGGGTGGACCCGCTGTTTGGGCTGCTGGTGCTGGCGGGGATGACAACGGCCGTTTATAAACACCAAACGCGCTGGGGGTTGGTGGCAACGGGTCTGCTGCTGGGGCTGGCGCTGTTGACCAAACAAAACGGGCTGTTTGTCGCCGTCGTGGTAGGTGGCTATTTGCTTTGGCAGCACCCTCGGCAGGTATGGCTCTATGGACTGGCGTTTGTGCTGGTTGCTGCGCCCCCCTTGCTCTACTTGGAATGGTCAACGGGAGGCTGGTTTTCTTATTACGTGGTGGATATTGCCTATGCCAGCCCAGTGGAACTGGTGCGAGTATGGCCGGTGGTACGGCGCGAATTTTTGGGGGGCATGGGGGTGCTGCTGCTGTTGGCGGGATTAACGGCCGTTTGGCAAGTACAGCGTAATTGGCGTTCCTTGTTCCAATCCCCGTGGCTGCTGTTTATGGCAACGGCCGTTTTTGTCTCGCTGGCTGGCCGCACTTCCGTGGGCGGCAACTTGAACAATCTCATGCTGGGGCTGTGTCTACTTTGTTTGGCTCCGGCATTGCTGGCAGGGGAATGGCCGCAGCGACGGGATGGACAGATGGGGCGATGGCTGTTTGTAACGGCCGTTTGCGCCCAATTTCTGCTCCTGCGCTTCCCGCCCGTCCCCTATGCTCCGCAGCAGTTTTTGCCCAGTGCGGTCATGCGGGTGCAGGGGGAGGCGTTGGTGGGGTATTTAACGGCCGTTGATGGCGAGGTGTTGGTGATGCTCCATCCCTATTACGCCCTGCTGGCCGGCAAAGAGCCAGGCGTTCATGTGCAATCCCTCTGGCACGGCCGGCGGCGCGGCCAGCAGCCCTTGCCGCCCGATTTGGTCAGCCGCATCCAACAGCAGCAGTACGCGGTCATTATTTCTGATGAGAGCCTCTATTTTGAGACCGAACCCGCCCTGCTTGCCCTTTTGGAGCAATATTACCAGCCCGAACCGCTTGACCCAACCCTCTCGCCCCCCACCCTCAGCGGCCTTGTGACCCGCCCCCTGCTCATCTACAAACCCAAGCCGCCTAGCTAATCAGCTTGCCACCATCAATTGTCATACCCGCGAAAGCGGGTATCCATGCCGATGCTGAAGATGGACTCCCGCTGAGCGTGCTGAACACGAAAAACAATCGTCACGGCAAAACCGAACATCAATAACGGGTCGCTTTTGTCTATCAAGAACCGGCCACCAAGAAGAACTTCGTTTTCCCATCTAGTTAACAATGAGGCAGTTTCATTTACACAAAATACTTGACATTCTCATACTGTCGCCATTTGCGTGGGTCTGTCTCACGCAAAGCCAACTTGCTCTCTTTCAGTTTAACACCCGCTTTTGGCAGCTCTTGTGCCAGTTCCTCTAAATCGGCTGGCTTCCAGAGCTGAAAGCGAATTGGATATCGGTTTGCTTATCGCTATAGTGCAGGCTCACGAGATTATGCGCCCACACATACCGATTCTCGACATGATCCCACAACTTGGCTATCTTCTCAAATGCCTGACCATAGTGCGTCAGCAAGGTGTCATCTAGGCTCAAGACCCCTTTGCTTGGTTTGATTCGCGCACCAGGGATACTATACTCAAATTTGAATGAAACCTATGATTTTTTTGCCTAACAGGTGCGAAAAAAACCATAGGTTTCAAATTGCACGGAGTATAGACATCATCGCTAAACGCGTGAGTTCGCTCAATGAAAAGGGGCTATTGGTTAACAACCGATTCAGGTTGCTTTGCGCCCGTTTTTCGCTGACAAATAGCTGGTTGATCCCGCTGATCGTTTTGTTTTCACCCACGAGCAGCCCGCTGATGTATCGTTTGAATTGGATAAACGCCTCAGCGGAGAAAACGGGTTCAAAAAAGTGGGTATAATGCACCTGAACAATCAATAGCGACCAACGAAAAACGTTTCCGCTTGACAAGAACCACAATGAAGGTAATGCTTATCTGTGGAGAAAGGATAAGCTCATGGAAAAACCTGCATTACCAGAACGCACAGCATATGTGCTGCCATTCAGCGTCATTTCCGCCGCCGACTTGCCCCGCGTTGGTGGTAAGGGAGCTAATTTGGGCGAAATGACGCAGGCGGGGCTGCCGGTACCACCCGGTTTTTGTGTCACCACGGCCGCTTTTCGCGCCTTTATGACCCATGACCCCAGCGTGGCCGATATTTATGACCAGCTTGCTACTCTGACCGCCGACAACCTGGAACGGGTGCGGCAGGTGGGGGCTAGGGTACGGGAGCGATTAACGGCCGTTTCCATCCCCTACCCCATCGCCCAAGCCATCGTCACCGCCTGGCAAACTGCGGGAACCAACCACGCCTACGCCATTCGCTCCAGCGCTACCGCCGAAGATCTACCCACCGCCTCCTTCGCCGGGCAGCAAGACACCTACCTCAACATCATCGGCCAAGAAGCCCTGCTGGAGCATGTCCGCCGCTGCTGGGTGTCGCTGTTCACCGACCGCGCCATTCTGTACCGAATGCAAAACGGCTTTGACCACCACGACGTGGCTCTGTCGGTGGTGGTGCAGCAAATGGTGTTGCCCACTGTCTCCGGCATTTTGTTCACCGCCGACCCCGTCAGCGGCCACCGCCACATCGCCACCATTGATGCCAGCTACGGGCTGGGCGAGGCGCTGGTGTCCGGCATCGTTTCGGCCGATTTGTACAAGGTGGATAAACGACGCCTGACCATAGTAGAGATGACCATTGCCGACAAGCAGGTGGCAATACGGCCGTTACCCGGTGGCGGCACGCAGCAAGAGGTGGTTAGCGCAGCCGACCGCACCCGCCGCGTCCTCAACGAAGGCCAATTGCGCCAGCTTACCGAATTGGGCAACCGCGTCGAAAGCCACTATGGGCAGCCGCAGGACATCGAATGGGCGATTGCCGATGGCGTGTTGTATCTGCTGCAAACCCGCTCCATTACCTCGCTCTACCCGCTGCCCCAGCCGCGCCCCACCGATGGTTCCCTCCACCTTTACGTCAGCTTTAACCACGCCCAGGTGATGACCGACCCCATTTCGCCGATGGGACAATCGCTGTGGCGGCTGCTGCTTCCCTTTGGCAAACCGATGAGGCAGGAACAGCAATACAACCCCTATATGCCCACTGCCGGGGGGCGGCTTTACATTGATGCTTCGCCGCTGCTGCGCCACCCGGTGATGGGGCGGCAGTTCCCCAAAATGCTGCAAATTGCCGACCCGCTGATTAGCCAGGGGATTCAAATGGTTTTGGCGCGGCCAGAGGTACAGGCCGAAAGTAGCCGCGACAACCGAGCCGCTACCCGCACCTTGCTCCGTTTTATGCTGCCGATCATGGCAAGGGCGCAGCGGCAATTGTGGTGGGGGGTGCCAGAAACGGCCGTTTCCCACATCAGCCAAACCAGCCAGCAGCAGCTAAACGACCTCCAACGGACGCTCGATGCCGCCCCTTCCGGTGCCGCCCGTTTGCGCCTGGTGCAGCAGCTAACCAGCACCATCTTTTTGCCCCTCGTTCTCACCCTGCCCCCCTACCTCATTGCCGGTATGGTGGCAAAGGGGCTGCTGGGGCGCATGGTGGGGCGACGCGGCGACCCCGCCGATTTGGATGCGCTCCAGCGGGGGCTGGTGGGCAACGTCACCACCGACATGGATTTGGCCGTAGGCGATTTGGCCGACTTGCTGCGGCAGTTACCCAATCAACATGCTTTCCTGGCTGGGGAAACGGATGAACTGCCGTCGGAGCCATCGTTCCAGGCGGCTTGGCAGACGTTTTTGCAAAAATATGGGATGCGCGGGCCGGGCGAAATTGACATTGCTCGCTTCCGCTGGCAAGACGACCCCCGCTCGTTGCTGCAAGTGATTCGCGCCAATGTGCAGCATGAGTTGGCAGGCAAGCACCGCCGCCATTTTCAACAGTTAATATCCGAAGCGGAACAGGCGGGGGAACGGCTGGTGGCGGCGGCGCACCACGGGTTGCTGGGCGGTCTGCGAGCCAGGCTGGCGCGGCGGCTGGTGCGGGCCATGCGCGGCTATTTAGCCATGCGGGAACACCCAAAATATTTTTTGGTGCAGTTTTTTGGCATGGTGCGAGCGGTGTTGGAAGAAACGGCCGTTTCTCTCCACCAGCAAAACCGCATTGACGCACTCGACGACATCTGGTACCTCGACCTGCTCGAACTCATTGCCGCCCTGGAACAGCCCAACACCGATTTGCGCCCCCGCATCCAGCAGCGCCGCGCCGATTATCGCCGCTTTAACCACCTTACGCCGCCCCGCGTCGTTACCAGCGATGGTGAAATTCCGGCCGTGCAATTTGCCAACAGCCAAATGCCTGCCGGGGCGTTGGCGGGCAACCCCGTTTCCACGGGCGTGGTGGAAGGCATTGCCCATGTGGTGCGTGACCCGGCGCAGGAGCAGCTTGCCCCCGGCGAAATTCTCATCGCCCCCTTCACCGACCCCGGCTGGACACCGCTGTTTATCAACGCCGCCGGGCTGGTGATGGAAGTGGGCGGGCTGATGACTCACGGTTCGGTGGTGGCGCGTGAATATGGCATCCCCGCCGTCGTCGGCGTGCCAGATGCCACCCGCCGCATCCAAACGGGGCAGCGAGTGCGGGTGCATGGGGATGGCGGATACGTGGAAATATTGGACAGGTAACAGGTGATACTGCCGGGTATTCTGTCTGTTTGGCAATTTAGGTTCAGTCGTTGTAAGGGCTAAATCTTAACTGTCAAACGTCTGGATTGCCGACTTCGACAGGCGATAAATCGCCCGTCTATTAAACAACGCCCGATAAATCGGGCTGGCACGCCCTCAGCCGGATTTATCCGGCGTTGTTTCGTAGCCCGGTGGCTTTAGCGCCGGGTGGTGTCAGCCAAATATGGAATGCCCGATAGTATCACAAGTAACAGGTTCTGTTTGCCAACAAAACTTGCCACCTGCCACCTGTTACCTGCTAAATTTCATAGGCAAAGTGGACGAGGTAGCTGAGATAGAGACCACCGTCTCTTTGCTCGATGCCGATGACCCAACTGCCCCAGTCGAATTCGATGGCATCGGGAGCGGGGGTGCGCTGTAGGGTGTAGAAGTTAACCGCTTCGTAGCCATCGGGGAGGCGGACTAGCCCAGCGGTGCTGCCGTGGAGAATGGTGTTGCAGGCACTTTCGTCGGCCGCCATGAGGTCTTGAACCAGCATGGGCTGGATTTGTTCTGTGAAGGAGCCAACCCAAGGTAGACCGCTGCCGTCATGGACACCCCAATCATAGCTGGTGGTGCTGCTGAAGATGGTGCCCAAATCGCTGCGGCTCAGACGCACTTCGGGGTTCCACCAACTGGTGCGGACGCGCAGACCGCGTTCGGAGTGGACAAGCCGCGCCAGTGCCGCACTGTCTCGGTTGCCAACGGCCGTTTTTAACCCCTCCACCAATTCCACCACGGCCTCGCTGCTGCAAAAATCGGTTTCGTTGAGCATGGGGGTGAGAAAACGGCCGTTTACCCAGCCGCGCATTCCCCCTTTTTGCATCTCCACCCAGGTGGAGCCAGCTACCTGGGCCGTGGCCCCCGTGAGCGTAATCCCCGTATCGCTGGCCGCCAATGTTCCCACCACGCCGTTGTTGACCCCGGCACCGCTGCGGACATTCAGCACGTCGTTGCTTTCCACAAAGGCCACGCGGTAGCTGTTATTGGGGGTGACGGGCGGAACGACCGTTGGCAGCGGCGAGGATTGTTCGGCCATCGCCGTGGCCGTGGCGTTGCCATCTTGCACTGGGTCAAGCTGTGGGGCTGGCGTGGCGGTGACGGCCGGCAGTGAGGGCACTGTGGGGAAGGAGGTGGGGATAGCGCGGGGTGGTGCGGCAGCCGTGGGCAGTGCTTGCCCGGCATCGGTGATAGGCGTGGGAACCGTGAGCGTGGCTTCCGGTTCGGGAGACAGCGCCCCGCAAGCGGTGGCAAAAACAAGTAGCAGCAGGGCTGCAAGGGTGCCGATTTGGGTTGAAAACAAGGGTTTGGTGTTCAAGACAGATACCTCTTCTGATTAACAATACGGTGACGATACAACAAATTTTCCGCCACACACATTTATTAAACGGGAAAACGGCCGTTTTGGTTCCCAGTTTCACGTGAAATTTATGGGGAATTTCGACTACGATGTGGTGGGGGAATGGGTGCGTGGTGCGTGGTGCGTACTTATTACACACCACGCACCACGTATGAAAATCAACGATTGTACAAATTTCCCAAATTCATCCGCGTTTGTCCGCGTTCGTCCGCGTCCCATCAAAGAGGGGCAAAGAGATCAATTAAATTGCCGTCTGGGTCAACCACAATCGCATACCGTTGCCCCCAAAACGCATCCCAGGGTGGCTTTTGGCCTTCATATCCAGCGGCGGTAACGTTGTTGTATATCTCATCAACCTCGGCGGCATTGGCGCACAAAAAGGCCATGCCCATGCGGTGGCCGGTGGGTGGGTGCCATGCACCGTGAATGCTTTCCATGAGTGCCGCCGTGTCCCACGCCAGCCGAAAGCCGCCGGGTGTCTTATACTCTACGTGTGCTTCTGCGTCTGCCTCAGTCGGAATCTCCAGCCCTAGCAGTCGGTAAAACGCCAGTGCCCTACCCATATCTTGCACAATGATGCCCACTAAATCAGGTGTTGCCATTGTTCCTCCAAGCAAATATGTGTCTAATCAAGCCAAAAGAGCGTAGCATATACGCCCTCGTCAATCTAAGTTATTATATGAGGAGAAATAATGAAGGAACAATGCCAGCAGGAAATTTTAGATTTTCATCATTTTTTTGAGGAATGGTTTGCCGGCCGTTTGCCCAATAGCGATGAGGCGTTTGCGCGGGCGACGGTGGCAGTGGGGGAGGCGTTTGGGCTGGTTAGCCCAAACGGCCGTTTAACCGACCGCCACACCCTGATGAACGGGCTGCGCGGGGAGCATAGCGGCCGTTCCCAATTCCGCATCTGGATTGAAAAGTTCCAGCTTCAACAGCAGCACGGCGACATCGCCATTGCCACCTATGAAGAGTGGCAAGAAATCGGCGGTGCCATCACTTCACGTCTTAGCACCGCCGTTTTTCAGCAAGACCCCGCCGCACCCAACGGGGTGAAGTGGCTCCACGTGCATGAGACGTGGATTGAGTAGGGTGTAGGGAGTGGGGTGTAGAGAGTGGGGAGTGGAGAATATCCAACGCCCCACTCTCCACACCCCACGTCTTTAATCATCAAAATCATCCCAGCCAAAATCAATCCGCTCTTCCTGCTCGCCGGGGTCAAGGATAAACGTCCAGCGGTCTACGCCGGTGGCAGGCCAGGTGAAGTCGCCGGGGATGAGCAGCTCGACGTTGGCGGGGCTAAAGGCATCTACCCAAATGCAGTAGGTGGCGCTGTCTAGTCCGTCAAACAGATAGGTTCCGTCGTCACCAGTAAGAGCAGTGGCAATGATGTTGCCGGGGCGGGTGCCAACAGCCGGGCAAGCTCCTTGCGCCAGGGTGACGGTGAGGCCGACTAACGGCCGTTCAATCCCCTGAAATGTCCCATCCCCTCGAAACACGCCGCCCGTTTCCACACAAATGGCGGCCGGCGTACCATTGCTGGTACACAAATCGCGCCAGGCCACACCGCCAATTGAGGCCGAGCCAGGAGCAGGCGTTGGCGTTGGGTCAGTTGCGGCGGGTGGTTCACCAGCCACAATTTGCACCCAAAACGCATTTTCCAGAAAGCCATCTACCCCAAAGCGGTTGCCATCGGCATCGGCAAGCTGCCAGTTGCTGCGGTAAGTGCCTGTGGTGGTGGGGGCGGTCATGGTCACAAAGATGTCTACCGTCTGGCCGGGAGCCACGGCACTAGGCATGGGGGCTGACGTTGCACTCAGGTTGTCGCCGTCCACAAAAACAGCACTGTAGTCGGTGGACCAAGGGCAACTGCCAATGTTCCGCAGCCGCCAGCCCACTTCAAACTCGGCACCGGGGGCAATCACGGTGTCATCGGGGGTAGTCAGGTCGCTAACAAAGGTGGAATTGTTGTCGCAATTTGCCAAATCGGCTTCGGGCGCGGGCAGGAATTGGAAATCCCAGCCAAAGTCAATGGCTTCAACCTGCTCGCCTTCTTCTATTACTAACGCCACGGCGTTGCTGTCGTCGGTGAGATAGCTCCACACGCCTTCTTCCAGAACGGCCGTATTTGCTTCGCTCGCAGGGTCAATGGTGACGCAGTAACTGCCGCCGGGCAGGTCGGCAAAGCTGAAATTGCCGCTGCCGTCGGTGACGGCGGTGGCGGTGGCGGCACTGGTGCAGTCTCCTTCGGCCAGCGTAACTTCCACGCCGGGCAGGCCGGGTTCACTGGCTTCGGGCAGCCCGTTGGCCTGGAAAACGGTACCGCTGTCGGTTTCGACGGCAATACAGCCGGCCGGGGCTTCGCTGTCGGCTGCAACGGCCGTTAATGTTCCCACGCACAAATCATGCCAAACGCGCCCACTGATGCTGGCAGCCACGGCTTCGGGAACGGCCGTTGGCGTTGGTTCTTCCTCCGGCAGCACATTGTCTGCATCCAGCGTAAACGAGCCGCTGATGCCGTTGACCATCACCGAGTAAGCCCCTGCCGGTAGCCCCGCTACTTCCAGCGGAATCGTTTCCTCAAATGGCACAAGTGCTTCGGTGCAAATTTGGGACGGGTCGCGCAGGGTGGTGAGGATGACGCGGAAGGTGTTGCCGCTTTGCTGCTGCACCACTTCTTCTAGCTGGGTGCAGCCATCGGGCAATTCGCCGCGAGCCACGACGTTGATCTGGACGGGGAACGATTCGAGCGGCAAAACCTGGATGCTGTCTACGGTGGCCTGGCTGCGCACGGGATCGGTGCTGGAAACGGCCGTTGCCGTGGCCGGTACTGCCGTTGCTTCTGGAATAATTGGCGTAGGGGTGGCATCGCTGCTGCCGCAGGCAGCCAACAAAAGTAGCAGGCTTAACCCTAGCCCTGAAAAAAATGTTTTAACCGTCATAAGCTGTGTCTAATCTCCACTTTCATAAACCATGTAGGCGGCCAGAAACTTGGCCGTATGTTCCAAGCTGTCGCGGTGGCTGCGTTCATAATGGTGCGACGCATCCACGCCGGGGCCAATCAGACCCATCCGCACATCCCCACCTGCTCGCCAATACGCTTCGCCGTCGGAGCCATAGTAGGGGTAGATGTCGGTGTTGTAGGGAATGTTTTCCGCCTCGGCCAGCTTTTCCAAAGCGCGGCGCATTTCATAATGGTATGGCCCAGCGGCATCTTTGGCACAAATCGTCAGCGAAAACTCATCAGAGGTTTGTTTGGGAGCCACGACTGCCATGTCTACCGTTAGCAGTTCGGCCAAATTGGCGGGCATTCCGGCGGCTGCGCCATGCCCCACTTCTTCGTAGTTGCTGATGTGGATGGTGGTGGTTTGGGCGGGTTGGTGGCCGGAACGGGACAAAGCAGCTACCGCGCCAAAAGTGGCCGCCACGCTAAGTTTGTCGTCTAAATGGCGGGAACGGATAAAGCCGTTGTCGCTGAGTTCCACGCGGGGGTCAAAGGCTACAATGTCGCCCACGCGGATGCCCAGGGCATGGGTGTCGGCTTGGGACTGAGTGCGGGCATCAATGCGGACTTCCATATTGCTGCTGTCGCGGGTGGCGTTGCGTTCGCTGCTGGTGAAGGCATGGACGGAGGCGGTGGTGGGTAAAAAGGTGCCGCGATAGCTTTGGCCGTTGCTGGCAAAGATGGTAACACCTTCGCCTTCGACCGATGTCCATGACCAACTGCCAAGCTGGGTGAGACGTAAACGGCCGTTTGCCTTCACCTCTTGCACCATTCCCCCCAGCGTGTCTACATGGGCTGTAATGGCGCGGGGTGCATTATTGCGCTTGCCGGGCAACGTTCCTGCCAAAACGCCCTTGGGGGTGACAGACATGTTTAAAAAGGGGGCAAATGCTGCCTGTGTGTATTTAATTGCACGGTGAGTGTAGCCAGTTGGACTCGGCGTATTGAGCAATCCAACTAGAAACTCAACCATCTCCTCTACATCAATTGTCAAATTCTTCTCTCCTCATGTCGGATGCGACAACGGGATTATAGAGGATGGCATGATGCAATACAAATGGGAGCAAGGTCTTATGGGCAGGTTCATTCTATGTTAATCAAGGAGGTTTATGGCAAACTCTCTGCAAAATGTTGCCGCATGATGGCCGGCCGCTGCCGGGCAAAGTCGCGCAGTTGTTCCACGTTGGCTTCCCAGGTTGCTAAGTCTCCCCCCCAACGGCCGTTTTCCAGCCCAATCGCCGGTTCTATCCCCGCCGCCAGCCGGTCAATAACGGCAATCACCGCTTCGGGAGCCAGCACCGTGTTCAGCAGTTCGTCCGTTCGCGCCACAAAGCGGGCGCGGAAGGCAGGATTTTGCAGCAGCCCGCGCAGCAAAATGGTGTCGCGGCCGTCGGTTTCGGCAGCCACTCCAGCAGTATAAGCCGGGTCGAGGGCTTGTTCCAGCGTGTTTTGCCCCACGTTGCTCCACGGCGTTAGCCCCAAACTGAGGTCGTTGTCCCAAATAATCCAACGCCAACGGCCGTTTATCGTTGCCGGGCGAAACTGCTTGATGTTGGTATACGGCCAGTCGTAGTTGGCACTGTAAATTTGCAGCAGCGAATAATCAATCAAATTGTCGAGGTCAACTTGGGCGGCAACGGCGGCGTAGGCGGCTTCGTCGGCCAGGTCGTGGGTGGCGATAAATTCTGTCAGCTTGTCCCAATCGGCATAGGCGGGGGTGATGCTGTCTGGGTCTTCGGCGCGGCGGGCGGGGGTGTCTACCAAAACGGCCGTTTCCGCCCCGTACCCTTCGCGCAGCAAATAATCGTTGATGTGTTCACGCAAATAATAATGTCCCCACGGCTCGCCGTTGATAAACAGCAGTGCCGGTTGGCTGCGGGTTGCCAGAGCGTGGGTGGATTGCGCCAGCTCGGCCACCACCTGGTTCCGCAGCAGCGTCCAGTTGGTGGGCAGTTGGCTGCTGTCCTGCCCGCTGGCGTGCAGCGACAGACGCTTCACCGACAGCGGGGGTGTGTTGGCAAAGAGGGGGAAGGTGAGCCGGTTCACGCCGTATTCCTGGCGAAAATAAAGCCGCAGCGACTTCTTCGCGTAGCCACGACTAAATTGGCCGTGTATCCGCACGCCAGCGGGGATGGTAACGGCCGTTTGTCTGTCCCCACTGACAATCAGCACCGAAACCGGCCGTTCCCACGCAATCCCTTCCGGCAGCGGGTTGCGGTAAATGCCGCTGGCTTCATCCCACAGCGCCGCCGGGTCGAGCAGCAGCGAGACGATGGGCAGCGGTTGCGACAGGCCGAGGACGTAGTGGGCATCGCTGATGGAGCCGAGGGTGCCGTCGGCAAGCTGGGCGCGGGCGCGGAAGACGGCCACGCCGGGGACGCTGGCGTTGAGGTGGATGGGCTGGGTGATGGAACGACCGTTTTCTGGCCCCGGTTCGCTGCCATCGGTTGTTACCCAAATGGTGGCGTTGGCGGGGGCGGTGAGGGTTAGCTGCTGGCTGGCGGCGTAGTAGCCGCTGGGGAGGGAGAAGGAAACGGCCGTTGTGGAGGGGGTGGGGGAAACGGCCGTTTGCTGGGGTGCCAGCAGCACCATGCCCAACAGCAGCAGCAGCGCCGCTGCCGCCAGCCAGCCGTGGGCGGTTTGGTTCCGGGGGGCGTTGGTCGTCAACATCGCTCCTGATTGTATTGTATTTGCCGCTGTGTTGGTACTCAGACTTCCGAGGTTTTC
>JACKCD010000085.1 GCA_020634215.1 Ardenticatenaceae bacterium
ATTGCAAGAAGAGCTTGTAAAATTGCAATATTGGGTGCGGGAGAAAGGGCTGAAGGTGTTGATTATTTTTGAGGGGCGGGGGTCGGCCGGCAAGGGTGGGGTGATTAAGCTGCTGACCGAACGTACCAGCCCGCGCATTGTTCGCACGGTGGCACTGCCCGTGCCGACCGAACGCGAACAAACTCAATGGTATTTTCAGCGATATGTGAATCATTTACCGGCTGGCGGCGAAATTGTGCTGTTTGACCGCAGTTGGTACAACCGCAGCAACGTGGAGTGGGTCATGGGGTTTGCTACCGAACATCAGGTACAAGAGTTTTTGCGCTCTTGCCCCCAATTTGAGCGGATGCTGGTGCGGTCGGGCATTATTTTGCTCAAATATTGGTTTTCGGTGAGCTACGAAGAGCAGCGCAAACGGTTTGAGAGCCGCAACCAAACGCCGCAGAAGCGTTGGAAGTTAAGCGAAATGGATTTGGCCGAACACAAATATTACATCAAATATTCCCGTTCCAAGGACATTACTTTTGAGCATACTGACATCAAGCAAGCACCTTGGTATGTGGTGCCATCGGACGACAAGAAGAAGGCGCGGCTCAACTGTATGAGCCATATTTTAAGCCAGATTCCCTATGAGGATGTGTTGCCGGAGCCGGTGGTGCTGCCGGAAATGGAGCAAATGCCCTATATTCGTCCACCAATGGAAGAACAAACTTTCGTGCCACAAATTTACTAGACGACTTGGTCTGGTCTTGGTTGTGTCTTAAAATTGTTGGATGGCTTAGAAATGCCACCATACGATAGGTTGTACAAATGAGGCAGTAAGAATAGATGATTGAAATGTTGATGGAGCAGCTTGTGGTAGGGCCTTTGCGGGGGCTGGAGCCGTTGGAGCAGGAGATTTTTCGGGTGCGGCTGGAGGCGGGGTGGGAGGATGTGAAACGGCCGTTATTCCTCCTCTATGGCGACCGACCCGACTTTGACAGCTATTTGCGCCACTTTTTGCACATTGTGGCGGCGGCGTATGCCGAACGGCCGTTTGATTTGCGCCTGTTGGATGTGAGAAGAACGGCCGTTCCTGACTGGTACCAGCAGTCCAGCATGATGGGGTACGTCTGCTACGTAGACCGGTTTAACGAAACGCTGCGCGGCGTGGCCGACAAAATAGATTATTTGCAAGAGCTAGGCATCACCTATTTGCACCTGATGCCCTTACTCAAGCCGCGCAGTGGCCCCAACGACGGCGGCTACGCCGTGGCCGACTACCGCGAAGTCAACCCCAAGCTGGGCAGCATGGACGATTTGCGCGAGGTGGCAACCGCTTTGCGGCAGCGCGGCATCAGCCTGGTGGTGGATTTGGTGTGCAACCACACGGCCAAGGAGCATGAGTGGGCGCAGCGGGCGCTGGCGGGTGAGGAACGGTATCAGGATTATTACCTGATGTTTCCCGACCGCACCCTGCCCGACGAGTACGAAAAGACAATCCGCGAAATTTTCCCCGACTTTGCCCCCGGCAGCTTCACCCATTATCCGCAGATTGATCGCTGGGTGTGGACAACTTTCAACGAATACCAGTGGGACTTAAACTATGCTAATCCGGCCGTTTTTGGCGAAATGCTCGACACGATGCTCTTTTTAGCCAACCAGGGGGTAGAGATTTTGCGGCTGGATGCGGTGGCGTTTATGTGGAAGCGGCTGGGAACCGACTGCGAAAACCAACCCGAAGCCCACGCCATTTTGCAGGCGTTCCGCGCCCTCAGCCGGATTGCCGCGCCGGGGGTGCTGCTCAAGGCCGAGGCCATTGTGGCTCCGCCGCAGCTTATTCCTTATTTGGGGGTGGGCAAGGCGGCCAACAAGGAGTGTGAAATTGCCTACCACAATGTGCTGATGGTGATGCTGTGGAGCAGTTTGGCGGAGCGGAAGGTGGTGCTGATGACCCACGCTTTGCAGCAAATGCCGGAAATTCCGTCGCAAACGGCGTGGGTGACGTATGTGCGCTGCCACGATGACATTGGCTGGGCGGTGACGGAGGAGGATGCGGCGGCGGTGGGGCTGAATGGGTTTTGGCACCGGGCGTTTTTGAGCGATTTTTACAGCGGCCGTTTTCCCGGCAGCTTTGCCCGGGGGGATACGTTCCAGTTTAACCCGAAGACGCAGGACAGGCGGATTAGCGGCTCGTGTGCGTCGCTGGCGGGGCTGGAGGTGGCGTTGGAGAGTGGGGAGGAAACGGCCGTTGGCCAAGCGGTTGGCCGCGCTGTTGACCGTATTCTCCTTATTCACAGCATGATTATGGCCTTTGGCGGGATTCCGCTGCTCTACATGGGGGATGAATTGGGGCTGCTGAATGACCACAGCTACCAGTTTGAGCCGGATTTGGCGGCGGATAACCGCTGGATGCACCGGCCGAAGATGGATTGGGAGGTGGCGGCGGGTAGAGGGGATGGGAAGGGGGTAAACGGCCGTTTATTCCAGGGCATTTGTCGTCTCATTGAAGCCCGCAAACAGATGGATGCTTTCCACGCCCAGGCCAGCAAACGGCCGGTTTGGACTCACAACGACCATGTGTTTGGGCTGGTGCGCCAAAGCCCACGTGGGCAGGTGCTGGTGCTGGGCAATTTTAGCGAACAGTCGCAAACCATCACGCGGCAGCGGCTGGCGGAACTTGGCTTTGGCGGGGCGCTGCTGGATCGCCTCAACAAGCGGTATTTTGACGGCTGGTTTGAGCTGCGGCTGGAGCCGTATCAGGCGGTTTGGCTGGAAAAAGTAATCGGTAATCAGTAATCAGTAATCAGTAATCAGTAATCAGTCACCGATTACCGATTACTGATTACTGTCTACAAGGGCAGCAATGAGCGAGTTATATGGTGGGATTGAGGCGGGGGGGACGAAGTTTGTGTGTGCGGTGGGGACGGGGCCGGATGATATTCGGGCGGAGGTGCGGTTTCCCACGGAGGAGCCGGAGCAGACGATGGCGCAGGCGGTGGCGTTTTTTGCCGAGCAGCGGCGGAAGGAAGGGGGATTAACGGCCGTTGGCATTTCCGCTTTTGGCCCCATTGACCCCAACCCAGAGTCGCCGACCTTTGGCTATATTACCACTACCCCCAAGGCTGGCTGGGCCAACACCGACTTGGCGGGGACGATTGGCCGGGCGTTGGGGGTGCCGGTGGGGTTTGATACCGATGTGAATGGGGCGGCGCTGGGGGAATGGCGCTGGGGTGCGGCGCAGGGGCTGCGGAATTTTGTTTATTTTACGGTGGGGACGGGGATTGGCGGTGGGGGGATGGTGAACGGCCGTTTGATGCACGGTCTCATCCACCCCGAAATGGGACACATGCGGCTGCCGCGTAACCCGGAGCAAGACCCATTTGCGGGGAGTTGCCCTTATCATGGCGACTGTTTTGAGGGATTGGCAGCCGGTCCGGCCATTGGCAAGCGGTGGGGGCAGCCGGCCGAAACGCTGCCCCCCGACCATCCCGCATGGGATTTGGAAGCCCATTATTTGGCAATGGCCCTCCACAACGTCATTACCGTACTGTCGCCGGAGCGCATTATCATGGGGGGCGGGGTGATGGGGCAAGCCCACATTTTCCCGCTGCTGCGGCAAAAAGTGCAGCAGTCGCTGAATGGGTATGTGCAGGCGGCGGCGATTTTGCACAACATAGATGACTTTATTGTGCCGCCGGGGTTGGGCAGTCTGGCCGGGGTGCTGGGGTCTATTGCGTTGGCGCAGCAGGCGGTGGGTTAACCCAAGAAGTTCAACTTCTTCAGAGAAGTTGAACTTCTAAAGAGGGACTGGTGTCATTTCGAGGTCTTCCGAGAAATCCCATTGACCTGGCTAGGTGAGCGGGATTTCTCCTCGAAGACCCAGCCCTCCCTGAGTGCAACCGAAGGGTCGAAAGGACATGACTTTTGGGCTTTGGTTTGTCCAGGCTATGCAAAACAGGTGAGAGATGGAATTAACGTTAGAAGAACGCAACGAACTGCGGCGGTTGATGAATCAGTATTTGAATATGGAGGCGGTGGTTGAACTGGCCGAAGAATTGGGTGTTGACCCGGAGAATCTGGCTGGTTCGACGAAAACGTCCAAAGTGCGGGAGCTGATTGGTCATGCCGAGCGGCATATGATGATGGAAGCTTTGATCACCGCGCTGGTTCGGCAGTATCCAAAGGTGGCGTGGCCGCGAAAAACGGCCGTTTCTCAGCCAGATGTGGATGATCAGCCAGTTGTAACCAAGCCGACAGACGGGTGTGATATAACGGCCGTTTCTGCCCACCTCAATGCTCTCAAGGCGTTGGATACCCCTCAACAGTTTGGCCTAGCGCATCATTTGTTGGCAACACCGACGATGGGCAACTCACAGAGCCGACAAAACATTATTGCCTTGCTGCCCCCCCAGATTCGCAACAGCTTGCCACCAGGTGCAACCGGGACTTTTGAGATCATTAACCTAATTACCACATGTCTCAATTATGCTGGCGGGTTGTCAACGCTGATTAACCTTGTCTATCTTGTTGAACAGGGGTCAGAACCGATGAAAGCATTTTGCCAATTCGCCCTGACGCTCAAAAACACAAGCCAATAATCTCCAATCTCCATTCCCCAATCTCCATCTATGGCTCCAGATACCCCCAAAACCCACCGCAACCTTGTTATCTACGAACTATTTGTCCGCAACCACGGGCGCAACGGCAACTTTGCCGATGTGTCCGCCGACCTGCCCCGGCTCAAGGCAATGGGGGTGGATGTGGTGTGGCTGATGCCCATTCACCCCATTGGCGAAGCCGAACGTAAGGGGCCGGATGGCTCTCCCTACGCCATTCGCAACTACCGCGAGGTGAACCCAGAGTACGGCACGAAGGAGCAGTTCCGGCTGCTGTGCCAATATGCCCATGCGCTGGGGCTGAAGGTGATGATTGATGTGGTTTATAACCACACCTCGCCCGATGCCGATTTGACGCGGGTGCATCCCCAGTGGTATCAGCGGGACGAAAACGGCCGTTTTCACGCCACCGTCCCCGACTGGAGCGACATCATAGACCTCGACTACAGCAGCGACCCCGCCCTGTGGGATTACCAAATCGAAACCCTCAAGCAGTGGGCGCTGCTGGGGGTAGACGGCTTCCGCTGCGACGTGGCCTCGGCCGTTCCCGTGGCCTTTTGGGAGCAAGCGCGGCGCGAAGTGGCGGCGGTCAAACCCGGCGTGATTTGGCTGGCTGAGACGGTGCATTTGGGGTTTATCCACTTTCGGCGGCGGCTGGGGCTGGTGGCCCACGCCGATGCCGAAATCCACGCCGCCTTTGATTTATCCTACGACTACGACATTTGGCCGGAATTCGAGGCGGCGGTGGCTGATCCTGACAAGCTTCCGGCGTATGCGCGGGCGTTGTGGGCGCAGGGGGCGCAGTTGCCCAGCCATGCCGTGAAAATGCGGGCAGTGGAAAACCACGACCAGCCGCGCATCATGGGGCAAGCCAGATCGCGGGAGCAGGCGTTGGCGTGGACGGCGTTTCAGGCGTTTAATGAGGGGGCATTTTTGATTTATGCTGGGCAAGAGGCGGAGGCAGCGGCAACGCCAAGCCTGTTTGAGGTGGATAAGGTGCGCTGGGGTGGCTACGCTTTGCAGCCGTTTTTAACGCGCCTGTGCCAGCTTAAAAAAGAGCCAGCGCAAATGGAGGGGGATTTTACGTTGCTAACGGCCGTTCCTGCCCTTTCCGCCTGCTGGCAAACAGAAACGGGTGGGCTGTATGGCCTTTTCAACGTGGCCGACACGGTGGACGTGATGCCCACGCCGCTGCCGGATGGGGAGTATGTGGATCTGTTGAGCGAACGGCCGTTTACGGTGCGGGATGGGGAAACGGCCGTTCCTGATGTGGCCGTGGTGGTGCGCTATGACGGCCGGCTTGATGTCCATGCCCATATCGATCCCCGTTTGACCTAGCCGTTGGTCTGAATGAAAGAAACTGGATGCGCGGATGACGCGGGTCAAGGCGGATTTTCACGGATTTTTCTTCTTATCCGCGAAAATCCGTTCCAATCCGCGTCATCCGCACATCTATTCTTTAGCAGAAACACAGGTCAAACAATGTCTGTGTTTTTTTGATCTGTGTATACTTCTTCCCAATTTGTTTTATCAAGAAGACACCGTGAGCAACGGCACAGCTTTATCCGTGTTCGTCCGTGTCCCATTTCTAAAGGAGCAAGGCACAGGTATGCAACTCATCAAAGAGTGGTGGGCGTTGGTGCGCGGCGAGTTTGCTAACTATGGCGCGGCCGTTTTTCAAAAGGATTTACTGGCGGCGATGACGGTGGCGGCGGTGGCGTTGCCGTTGGCGCTGGCGTTTGGGGTGGCTTCGGGGGCAGATGCGGCGGCGGGGTTGGTAACGGCCGTTCTTTCCGGCATTCTCATCGGCCTCCTTGGCGGCGCACCCTACCAAATTTCCGGCCCCACCGGAGCCATGTCGGCCATTCTCATCGTCCTTGCTACCCGCTACGGGCTGCAAGGGGTGTGGGTGGCCGGACTGCTGGCAGGAGTCATGATGCTGGCGTTGGGCATTTTCCGGCTGGGGCGCGTCGTGGCGCTCATTCCCGCCCCAGTCATTTCCGGGTTCACCAGTGGGATTGCCGTCATCATCGCCTTCGGCCAAATTGACAACGCCCTCGGCATCAAAACCCCTGCCGCCGAAAGCATTATCGAAAAAAGCCGCTACTATCTGGAACACGGTGTGGCTCCCAACGTCTACGCCCTGGCTATCACGCTTCTGGTTATCGGTATTATGCTGTTGGGGTCCCGTTTGCCGCTTGGCGGCCAAATTCCCGCCTCGCTCGTCAGCATCGTTGTGGCGACCTTGGTTGTTGTGCTCACCGGCTGGGAGTTGCCCATCATCGGCACCATTCCCCGCACCATTTTGCTGGAAAATCGGCTCAGCCTGAGCGCCATCCCCTGGCAGGATATGGGAGCGTTGGTCGTTCCGGCGATGTCGGTGGCCGCGTTGGGGGCCATTGAGAGCTTGCTTTGCGGGGCGGTAGGGGGTAACATGACCGGCATTCGCCTGCATAACAGCGTGGAATTGGTGGCGCAGGGCGTGGCTAACCTCGTTATCCCGTTTTTTGGCGGCGTGCCAGCCACGGCAGCCATTGCCCGCACCAGCGTCAACATCAAAAGCGGCGGCGTGACGCGGCTGGTGCCTATTTTGCACGGCGTTATCCTGCTGCTGATTGCCCTGCTGTTTGCCCCCGTCATTGGCCGCGTGCCGCTGGCGGCACTGGCCGGGGTGCTGATGGTGACGGCGTGGCGGATGAATGAATGGGCAGCGATTCGCTTTTTCTTTGGCAAACGGCTCAAACATGCGATGGTTGGTTTTGTGATCACGCTGGTGGCGACGGTGCTGCTTGATTTGACCCAGGCGATTTTGATTGGCTTTGGCATCAGCACCCTGATTTTTATGTCCCAAATCAGCAACCTGTCCATTGTGCGGCAGCCAGTGGACGCGGCGCGGTTGGGCAGCAAGGGGCAGCAGTTTGTTCATCCGGCTTACCCCATTACGGTCTATTATTTGAGCGGCCCGCTCTTTTTTGCGGCAGCGCGGAAGCTGGTGGAGGAGGTAGAGGGGCAAGATGTGGCGCAGGCGACGTTGATTTTGTCTATGCGCGGCGTGCCGCTGCTGGATGCCACTGGGGTCGAGGTGCTGCGAGAGATGCTTCATCGGCAGCATAAGGGGGGTGGCTCGGTGCTGCTAACGGGGCTGCAGCCGCGTGTGGAGACATTGCTGCGGCGCAGTGGTTTTTTGCAGGAGTTGGGTGAGGATCATTTGTTTTGGAGTGCGGAACAGGCGATTTTGTCGCTGGGGAAAAGGTGATTGGAGATTGGAGATTGGAGATTGGTTATTGGTTATTGGTCGCAATTTCCAATCTCTAATCTCTAATCCCTGATTTTGGATTGGAGTGATGGACAATAAACGGTTGATGCGCTGGGCGGGGGTGGGGGCAACGGCCGTTCTTAGCGGTGTCGGTGCTCATTGGCTGGCTTCGCCTCGGCAAACAGAACGGCCGTTTCCCACGGTAGATGACTTTGTGCTGGAGCAGTTTCGGCCGGCGCGGGGGCTGGTGAATCCCCACATACAGACCATGCTGGCAAATTTTGTGCGTCCCGATGCCGGGGTCACGTTTCGCCGCCAGCGGGTGGAACTGCCTGACGGCGATTTTGTAGATCTTGATTTTGCCGATGTGGACGGGGCGACCTGGGCGCAGTTGGGGGATGCGGCTCCCATTGTGTTGGCATTGCATGGGCTGGAGGGGTCGGCTAAACGGCCGTATATGGTTATGCTCTACCGCGAACTGGCGCAGCGTGGCGTGCGGGCGGTAGGGATGAATTTCCGCTCGTGCAGCGGCGAGATGAACCGAACGGCGCGGCTGTATAACGGGGGTGACACAACCGACCTAGCCTATATTTTTCACTGGCTGCACCGCCGTTACCCGGATGTTGGCTGGGGGTTGGCTGGCTTTTCCCTGGGGGCGAATGTGCTGCTGAAGTTTTTGGGGGAGAAGGGGCGGGAGGTAGAGCTGGCGGCAAAAACGGCCGTTGCCGTCTCGCCGCCGTTTGACATGGTGGCGGGGGCGCGGGTGCTGGATTTTGGCAGCGGCCGGCCGTATCGGGCCTATCTGATGCGGCAGCTACAGGAAAAGCTGGTGCAAAAAGAGATCGTGGTGGCCGACAAGATTGATTATGAGGCAGCACGGGCGGCGCGGACGTTTCACGAATTTGATGACGCTTGCACGGCTCCGCTGGGTGGTTTCCGCGATGCCCATGAATATTACTCTTATTCCGGCAGCGGCCAGTTTTTGGCCGATATTCATGTGCCAACGCTGCTGCTGCGAGCGTTGGATGACCCGTTTTTTGCCAATGACATTCCCCAGCAAGTGATTGACCAGAACCCATATCTCTATCCCGGTTTTGTGGCACATGGGGGGCATGTGGCGTTTGTGGAGGGGGTGGGGCAGTTTGGCTTTTGGGCGGAACGGCAGGCGGCGCGGTTTTTGGCGCATCATTTGATGAGGGATGAGGGGTGAGGAATTGTAGGAAAAAGTGGGTCTTCAACAAATAGTGTGCTAATGGCTGAACCCGCCGGGCGGTTCAGCGCCGGGCGTTCATGCGCGTAAGTGCTATTTTGCACAACGCTTTCTAGCTTTTGATCCAAGGTGCACTCCAGCGTTTTCGTCACCGATATGTGTCGCACGTATGAAGAGTAACAACGGCCGTTTCTACCCCTTTCCATGCCGTGCTATATGCCCCATAGTTGGCAACCTATCACCCACAACCGATAATCCTCAAGTTGATCGATCAACTAATGGTACCTTGGCGGAGACATCATTATGGCAAGTATTATGATAATGCCTACCCCAATTAACACACTGGTTACCACATTTTTCAAAATTAAATCAAAATCTGGAGGGTCATTTTTGGAAAACAGTTCCCAGGGAAGAGCAAGGCTAATAAGCCCAGCCGTAAATGGGGATACACATAAAACCAGAAGATATTCAGTTTCTCCCCCATAGATAATCCCATTCTTAATAATAATATTAGCAATGAACCCGGCAGCAAAGAAGGAGAGCGGGCAACTTACTAATCGCACCTGTCTGTGACATTAATCCCACCTTTAGCCACTGCTCGACTGGCAAAACTCCCTAACTCTTAGGATAAATCATCAGCCTATAGGCTTTTGATTACAAGAGTACTAAGCCCCCCAATGACCTGTAAAGTGACAAATATCACATTAATGACATGATTTTCGTTAATGCACAGGGTGCTCTTCACCGATGGCTTTTTTCATGCGGTGGTTTATGTAACAGTCGCATGTTGTTCTGTTGTTGGTTGTGTGGCTGTGTAAGGTGAACTGCTGGGATGCTAGGCAGCTAGAATTTTGCGTACCCAGGTCGCCTGTTTGTCCGTCAGCGGGGGCGGGGGCGGCTCGTTGTAATCTATTCGCAAATCAAAGCGGGCACGACTGTAGAGGTCGTGATGCCATCATTGAGCGGGATGAGAGGTTCGGCCTCGTGCTGTTGCAGCGGCAGTGGGAAGGCGGGGATGGCGGCCGGAAGGTTAAAGGCGTAGAGAGATGCTTTATTTCGTTTCCAGCCGCGACTAATCAGAAGGCGGTAATCGCTTGTGACCGTTTGCTGAATGGGCATTGGTTCCCCCGCCCGCAGCAAATCGGCCCTCACTTTCGCGCTGGTGCGCGATAACAAAACCTCAGCCCGCTTGTTGAGATATTCCATGCGCCTCTGGGATCGTTCTTGTTAACGGGTGATAGCAGTTCGATGACAGTAATTAAGAGGTCGTCACGAACGCTGCGTATTATTTCCAGGTAGTAGTGGCTAATTTCTTCCCCAACATCTAAATCAACTTCTAGCACTGCAACCTCGTTAGCCGGCTTGGCTGCGGCTTGGCTGGGCAAGGTGCCGACCGGGGAAACAATGCTAAGATCTGGCCGACCCAGAAAATGATCGCCGTCTGGCCTCATGATGTAAGTGCGGCTCTCAACGCCTACGTAATAATCAGGTGCAACGACAGGAGCTATGACATCGCGTAGCCCAATGATTAAGCTGTTGTGAACATCGGGCCAGAGGGCGCGGTGTTCAAGGTAGGGGTCCATACCGGGAAAGGGTGTTTTCATGAGAACATTATAGCAAATTTGTGGGGAAAGAATCTACTGGTTGCCGCTGGGCTGAATCGCGGACACAATTGGCGAATTATTTGAGTTGAGGATGGTGGATGATGATTGAGGATGTGTATTGTTCGGAGAATTCGGCGGCGCTGGGGGAACGGCTGTATGGAACGGCCGTTTACACCCAAGTCTGGTTCTTACTAGAATATCGCCCGGCATGGGCAGCGCGAGCGACGGAAAACCAGGACAACGAGCTGCCGCTGGCGGTGCAAAATTGGCTGCGGCAACAGGTGGCGGGGGTGGAAAACGGCCGTTTGCAGTTCATCAAACAAACAAAACGGAGTGGCAACCTCGCGTTCTTTGTTGCCGTTCTGAATGGCGACGCGCCGAGGCTGTATGAATTTTCCCTTGCCAGCTATGACGACCTGTTTGCCATTGACATCGAAGCACTGGTGGCTGGAAACGGGCGATATGACGCTTACCGCCGCACTGAGCCGCTTTATCTGGTTTGCACCCACGGCAAGCGGGATCGCTGCTGCGCCAAGTTTGGATTGGTTTTTTACAACCTGCTGGCAAATGTGGTGGGTGAGCAGGCGTGGCAGGTGTCGCACCTGGGCGGCCATCGCTTTGCCGTGACGCTGCTGACGCTGCCGGAGGGGGTGATTTACGGCCGTTTACAGCCTACCGACATCCCCCGGCTCGTTGCTGCCCAGCGCAATGGCGACCTGCTGCTGGATCGGCTGCGGGGGCAGACGCGCTATGAGCCACTGCTGCAAACGGCCGATTATTTTTTGCGCCACGAAACGGGGGTGCTGGGGGTTGCTGCGTTTCGGGCGGTAAGCGGGGGGGAAACGGCCGTTAATCAATGGCACTACACCTTTATTGACTGCCAGCACCAAACCCATACCGTTGCCTTTGCCCAACAGCCCGACCCCCTCACCGTCCTTGATGGCTGTGGCAAAGAAAAATACAAAACCAGTTATGCCTTTGCGCTTGCCACCCAAGCAGAACGCATAGAAAATTAGCCAACCCGTTCAATCGTTTGGAGGCGCAATGCTCAAAACAGTACCCTTTTGGATCGATCAGGTTCCCCGACCCGCCGATTTGCCCGTTTCCTCAGCCCTGCCGGCCCAGGTAGACGTTGCCATTGTTGGCGGTGGCTACACCGGTTTGAACGCCGCCCGCGTTTTGGCGCAGCACCACACCAGCGTAGCCGTGCTAGAACGCCACACCATCGGCTGGGGAGCCAGCTCCCGCAACGGCGGCATGACCACCACCGGTCTGAAATTGGGAGCCACTGAACTGTTTAGCCAATATGGCGACCGGCTCGGCCACGCTTTTTGGCAAGCTGCCCTCGATTCCATTGACCTGATTGGCGAAATTGTGGCCGACGAAGGGATAGATTGCGATTTTCGCCGTAACGGCCACATCGAGGTGGCCTACAAGCCCGCCCATTTTGCGGCGATGGCAAAACACGTTGCCTGGTATAAGGAGAAACTAAACCATACTGTCCACGTCGTTTCCCAGGCCGATCTGCCCAGTGAGCTTGGCACGCAGGCGTTTTATGGCGGGTTGGTGGATGAATTTAGCGCGGGGCTGCACCCGGCCAAATATGTTTTTGGGCTGGCGCGGGTGGCAGCGCGGTATGGGGCGCAGTTGTGTGAAGAAACGGCCGTTACCAAAATTGACCAACAGCCGCGTGGTTTCACCCTCCACACCAGCAAAGGAACCATTCAAGCTAGGGAAGTCGTGCTGGCAACCAACGGCTACACCGACACCCTCATCCCCAAAGTCAAGCGGCGCGTTTTCCCTGTCGGCAGCTACATCATCGTCACCGAACCGTTGTCGCCAGCGTTGCAGCGGGAACTAAGCCCCAAAGGGCGGATGTTTTTTGACTCCAAAAACTTCCTCAACTATTTACGCCTCACGCCAGACGGCCGTTTTCTCTGGGGCGGCCGCAATGATCTCAGCACCGACCTCGACCTGCACGAAAGTGCCAAGCGGCTGCAAGCGCAAATGGTCGCCACTTTTCCCC
>JACKCD010000086.1 GCA_020634215.1 Ardenticatenaceae bacterium
GGGATCGGCAACTATCGGAAAGGGAACATCATGTTTTGCCGTTACATATTGAAGAATCTTTGCCTGTGGTGACTGGAAAAAAGCCAGCACATTCAAGCCACGTGCCTGCAAATTGTCATAGTGCTCAATCAAATGATGCACACGCAAATTGCAAAATGGGCAAGCTGCGTAACGATAGAACGACAAAAGCAGCTTCTTGCCTTGATAGTCTGCTAGCGAAATGGGGGTACCTGAAATATCGTGCACCGTAAAGGGAACAGCCATCTGGTTTGCTTTTAATTTCATTTTTCCTCTTGTCTCAACTAATTTGGCCTCTACAACCGATTTTAGCTTGTATTTCGTATCCCGTAAAAACGTGTTTTCTAGCAGCCCTAAAACGGCCGTTTGCACACCGCCCTCATCGTTCTTCCAAAACATGAGGTTTTTGCAATCGTGCATGGGGTGACAAGAAAGCGGCTTCGCCACAACTTACATAGCCGCGCCTTCCATAGCTCGTGCGCGACTGCAATAAACGAGGATGGGAATCCTCGGCTACGGCGATTTTTATACTTTCCTCAACTATAAAAAACGCCATCACCCTTGTTAGGGCGATGGCGCTCGCGGTTCCACCTAACTTTGGCCTGACCCACTGCGGTTATGTGGCAGCAAGGAGAGGCTCTTATTAACGGCCGTTAACGGTGCCAACCGGACTCTCTTACTAAAAACAGCCTAGCTAGCATGGCCGCTTTGTTCAGAAAACCACTCACGGGGGGTGTTCGCTGCTGGCATTGTCGAAAAGGGCTTTCAGCCTTTGACCCTCTTCTCTCTGTGACCGTATCAGCCGCTACTCGTCCCGATCATCGTGTTCAAACACAAATTGGGCTAAATTATAAAAAACAAACATATGCTGTCAAGCACAATTCACCGTTTTAACATAACAATTTAGCAGGTCTTACCATCTTCATAAAGGTCAAGCAAGCTGCACACACTCCATTTGCTTCCACAAGGCGGGTGTTCTGGCATTATACGCAGGCAAGCACTCTATCTCATTCAATAAGCGTACCAAAGATCGCGCAACCGCATGGGCTAAATTAACAGGCACAGCATTACCAATCTGTTTGTATTGTGCCGTTAGAGGCCCAGAGAACACCCAATCATCAGGGAACGTCTGAATTCGGGCATATTCACGCACCGTTAGCGGGCGCGTTTCATCGGGGTGACATCGCTCGGTTTGTTTTTGTGCAGGTGAACAAGTCAGCGTTAAGCTCGGCTCATCCCAAGCCAAACGCCGTGCCATACCCGTTTTGCCCCCTTCTAAAAAATAGCTCTTCTTCATGTATTCCCGCTGTAAGTCTTCTGGCAAATCACGCCAATACCCACCTTCAGGAACCGTACTCAAAATTTGAGCCTTTCTTTTTGGGTATTTTTGCCCCGCCGATAATGGCACATCACTCTCGTAGAGCAGCCCGGCTTTCAGCGCATCACGCAACGACAAAATACGTTTGTAGGGAGAAGGCCATGAAAACGTCACATGATCGGCAATGTCTTTTCTGATACCTACAAGCAACAACCGTTCTCTTTTCTGTGGCACTTGATAAAATATTGCCTTTAATATTCTAGGCTCAACCAGATCATAGCCTAGCTCGTCAATCACATGTTTGATGGTTTCTAATGTTTTACCTTTATCATGCTTCAATAGTCCACGCACATTTTCGGCCAGGAAAATCTTAGGGTTTACTTCTTTTACCGCTCGGGCAAATTCAAAAAACAGCGTTCCTCGCGTATCTTCAAAACCCAGCTTGTTGCCCGCATAAGAAAAAGCCTGGCACGGAAAGCCACCTGACAGCATATCCACTTGATCACGATACGGTGTAAAATCAATTTGGGCTATGTCACCTTCTATGACATTCCAATGAGGGCGATTGGTGCGGAGGGTCTCACAAGCATGTTTGTCAATCTCATTGAGCAAGACCGATTCAAAACCAGCTTGTTCCATGCCAATGGCTAACCCACCTGCCCCAGCAAACAGTTCTATCAATGTATAGGGACGGATTGGCTCTGTTGCGAATTCGGCATCCCAATTGCTGTTAAACAGTAGTTGTACCTGTTCAAAATGCTCAATTTGTGAGCGGTGGTAAACACGGTAATTGTTGTCAGGATGCCGTTGCGGTATCAGACTCCCATTTTTGTCCCATCGCCTCAATGTTTCTTTGGAAACGCCCAATATGTCGGCAACTTGTGCTATTGAATAATACTCTGGGATCATGCATATCTCCACAAACGTTGATCATGGTTATTGTATTTTGCATCCAGAAACTTGTCAAACATTGATCATGGTTATCAAGGTCGGCCAAATGCTGCCACAAAATATCGTTTTAGCATATCAATATCATGCACTTGCAGCACATCACCCACAACTGTTTCAATAACATCAGGTAACACATCATACAAGCTTTGCAGGGCATCTGGAGTACCAGTTACCAATTCATAAAAGCTGTTGCCATCTATTTCTCGAATCAAAGCGTTACTGGGGCAACGAGCACCCTTTTCTTTATCAGATGGGGTAAACGGCCGTTCATATCGCTCCGGCTTCTTCGGAATAACCGACACGTAATAAGCCGTATAATCTTTATAGTCACTCGCCTTGGGCATTACCAGCCTTTCTAACGTACCGTATAGCTCGGCCAGCTTGCCGCCAGAAATGGTGTTGTATTTGTTTTTTACCTCAGCAATGATTTTCTGCTCCGAGTTCACCAGATCAACCACAGACCCCGTGCCAAGGTTATGCCAACCAAACACAGCCCCCAGCACATTCTGGTGAAAAGTGCCAATATGGTTTTGCAGCGTTTTCTGCGCTTGTCTCGTCATCTCGCTTTCAAACCAGGCAGAATGGTCAATACCAAACCCCGCTATCTCAAAAATCGCGGCAAATGGATCAATAACATTCTTGCCAAACTTTTCTTTGGATCTCATTTTGGCTTGGCGTGCCACCGCAATAAGATGCATCACTTCGGCTTCTAACACATTGTCTGGAACAAAACTTACATACGCCATATATCACTCCGGCTCAAAGCTGCCCACTTGTGGCTGCAACCTTGTCAATGGCAACCACATAATCGGGGTCGTCATAGCGACTAAGCAAAAACGCAGGCGCGTAGTCCGGCAGTGGGCTGCCGGTGATGTGAGCCGCCAGCAAATCAGCTCCGGCCTGGCTCGCCATAATGCCAAAGCCCGATACGGCTCCAAACAAATAGGCTCCCTCAACGGGCAGCGGCGTTACCAACGGCCGATTTTCCCGCGTCTTGCAATAATATCCCCCATCCACATACGGCTTACCCATCTTACCCAAATACGTTGCCAGCCCCGGCACCATCCGCGCCAACCCACGCATCACAATTTCCGCGTATTCGGGGTCAAACGAAGGAGGCCAAATCACCGGCTTCGGGTCAAGGTGGTAAGTCCACAAAACCAGTAGGATCGGGCTATCACCCTCCCCCTCTGGGCGAAAATGAACCCCGGCCGGAAACGTCTGTAGCAGCCACGCCGTCTCTGGGTCTTGCGCCAGCTCTGCTCGCTCTTCCTCGCTCCAGACCAAATCCACGGGGTCTTCCCAAATCATCAGCGGCACATCGCGGGGAATCACCCCTAGCTCGTCGCGGAAGGCGATTTTGCCGTGTAGTTCGTTAAAGACGGGCAGTTCTACGCCAATCATCCGCGCCACGTCAGCAATGTAGGGGCCGGCCGCATTGACAAAACAGCTTGTGCCTATGGTGATCGCTCCCTCGTCGGCCAGGTTGGCGGAAACGGCCGTTATTTCCCCCCCCTCCACCGTCACATCCGTCACCCGCCCGCGCAGCAGTTCCACCCCATGCGCCCGCGCCTCTTGTAGCAAATACATCCCCAACTGCTGGGCACTCAGCCAGCCACAGCGGCGGGCGTGCAGCATGGCAATGGCATCATCGTTGATAAAGGGGAAGATGTCCTGAATCATGGTTGGGTCTACAATTAAATCTGCTCCCTCCGGCTGGTTGTGGTAGCCCTCATTCGCATGGGGAATGTAGGGCTGGTCGGATAAACGGCCGTTGTGTACCCTCAGATCCCCTGCCCCCAGTGCCGAAATTGCTTCTGCCTCGGCCTGCAGTTGGGTTTTGCGTTCGGGAACGGCCGTTAAAAACACATACCCACGCCGATTCAGCCGAAAAAAGTTATCGCTCCCGTCAGCCAGCTCCTCCAACAGATCAATGCTGCGGTTCATAAACCGCATCATCCCATCCCCCGGCCCCGGCCACCAGTTGCGGTAACACTCGGTTGATTTATCACTCGTCAGCGTCAGCGGCTCCCGTTCATCAATCAACACCACATTTTTCACCCCATGCCGCACCGCCAGATGATACGCCACCGACACCCCACAAATCCCCGCCCCACAAATCACCACTTCCGCCTCACGCTGGATCATCCTTTCCATCCTCAAGAATTCAGACAGGATTAACAGGATTTTGGCATAGATTCATTCAAATCCTGTTAATCGTGTAAATCCTGTCCAAAAATTCCTACTCCTTACTTTTCTTTAGCCGCTGCGCCCCATCCCGCGTAATCACAAAATGGTCAAAATCCCGCGCCACAAACGTTTTCGGGAAAATCCCCCGCGCCTCATTGCGAATATCCCGCTCATAATAACGGCGTGACAAATGAGTCAAAATTAGTGACTTCACATTCGCCCGTTCCGCCAACCGTGCCGCCCGCGCCGCCGTCATATGCCCAAACTGCTGCGCCATCTCTTTATCTGCCTCGGTATAGGTAGACTCAATCACCAGCGCGTCGGCATCACGGCAAATCTCCACCAGGTTATCGGTATAGCCCACATCCCCAATGTGAACATATTTCGTGCCGGGAATCGCCTCACCTAATACCTCATCTGGCTCAATAGTCCGCCCATCGGCCAGCGTCACTGCTTCCCCCCGCACCAATAGTGCCCGCTCGGGGCCAAACGGCACCCCTAGTGCCAGTGCTTTTTCCGGCAAAAACGGCCGATGCTCTCGTTCCTCAAACAAAAAGCCAAAACAACCCGGCCCCCGATGGTTCACTGGAAAGGCCGACAGTCGAAATTTGTCATCAGCCAGCACCACTTGACCCGGCTCCAATTCAAACAGGTTAATATCTACTGGGGGATCATTGTTGGGAAACACCACGCCAAACAGCAATGCTTGCACCCGCTCCAGCGTCGCTTTGCCACCATAAATATCTAGCTTGTCCAGGTTTTCCCAACGGCTGAGGGTGGAAGCCAACCCACCCAACCCCAAAATATGGTCGAGATGACTATGGGTCAACAGCACCTTGTCTAGCCGCTTGAAACCCAGCCCACTTCGCAAAATTTGCCGCTGTGTGCCTTCGCCACAGTCCAACAAAAAACGGTATTGCCGATGCAAAATAATATGCCCCGCCAACCCCCGGTTAACGGAGGGTGCCGAGGAGGATGTGCCAAGAAATATGAGTTCAAACATAGGAACACTATTGTATCCCCGATTGAACGTTTAGGGATAATGCCTTTCAAACGGGTATGGCACAGACTGGGCAGGCGGGAATGCTGGCACTGGATACGGAAAACACGGAAGGACAGGGGGGATGCCCGTGCCCTTCCGTGTACATTAAATTTTTTAGGGAAAACGGCCGTTTATCATCCGTCATCCATCTATTTTCATCATTTAGGGTTTGCCAAAATCAAGGTGGAAAGCAAAATTTTGCAGTCAAGCCAGAGCGACCAGTTTTCGATGTATTGGCGGTCAAGCTGGATGCGTTTGCTAATATTGGGGTAACAACGGCCGTTAATCTGCCACAAACCCGTCAACCCCGGCTTCATCACCAGCCACGCCCGGTGCGCCGTGCCATAGCGCAGCAAATCACTGTAGCTGAGAAAACGAGGGCCAACCAGCGACATGGTTTGGTTTAGCACATTAAACAACTTCGGCAGTTCATCCAGACCCGTGCGGCGCAAAAATTGCCCAACGATTGTCCGCTGCTGTCCCGGCATATCAAAATAAACCGTGCGGAACTTATAAGCCGTAAACACCTGTCCATTGCATCCAAACACCCGTCGCCGATGCAGCACTGGTCCCGACGATTCTAATTTAATGGTAATAGCAATGATGGTCAGGAGCGGCAGCAACAGGAGCAGTGCCGGAATGGTGATAAGGTAATCAAAAGCGGTCTTGAAAAGTTTGTCGGAACGGGAAAAAACGGGTTGGCTGGAATCAAATTGTGTCAGCTGCATTTGTGGCTCCCTTGCATCAAACAGACTTGGTTTATATGGGTCATTGTTCCCATACCAGGGAGTTTAGAATGTGAAGCTTACGGGAATTATTACGAGAAAGTAGCGGTGGTTGGTTAAACGGCCGTTATCACCGCCGTCAACACCAGTACGGCCACCCCACAACCCACGTTCAGCCACAGCAACCGTCGCTCCTGCCGCCGCAGCTTTTCTGCTTCCACCTGCGCCAACTGCGGCCGGCTTTCCGCCAACAGCCCCAACCGCTCTTGCGCGGGCAGCAACCAAAACTGCCATGCCGCCGCCACAGCCACCACCCCCGCATAGGCCACATGCTTAAGCAGCATCGCCCACGCCCACACCCCATCAACGACCAAAAAGCCACTATAGTTGCTGTCATTGGTCATCTGGTAAAAGCCAGATAACAGCAGCAGCACCAAACTGCCGTTGCCCCACAGTAGTGCCCGACGCTGCCAGCGTCGCCACGGCTCGGCCAGCACCTGCCCCTGCCGCATGGCCGACCCCGCCAGAAACAGCAGCAACGCCATGCTTCCCAGCCAAACGGCCGTTGCCAGCAAATGCACTCCGTAAGAAACCGCCAAAATCCACATAGGGCAAATTGCAAGTAGCAAGTAACAAGTGACAAGTTCACACTTGTCACTTGTTACTTGCCACTTGTTATCTTCTCCATCTTCTGCAACGCCAGATAGGCCGGGCGCGGCGTGCCATCTGGCAGCGTAATTGCCCACCACCACTGCTCGTGCTTTTCCGCCGTCCAGTCGGGGTCAGCAATGTAAATCGTCGTCATCAGCCCAATCCACGGCCGCCAATGTTCCGTCGCATATTGATACGCCCGCACCAAATAATCCGCCTGCGTTTGCTCGTCAACGGCAAACCAGGCGTAATCGCCGTTTACCGTGTCCAGCGTCCATCCCATTTCTAAAAGAGCCACCTGTTTGTGGCTGTCACCATTGGCAACCATGATACCACGCATGTCTTCCACGTGGCGAAAGGCAAACCAACGGCCGTTTCCAAATCCCTCTGTCGCCGCCACCTCATCAGCCGACATTTCCGGCGGTGCCTTAAAACCAGGCGCATTCAGCCCCAGCACGTCAAAATAGGCTGCGGCTCCCGCTTCATACATCCCCTGCAAAAATTCCATATCAGGCATTGCCAGCGGTAGAGGCGTGCCAGTGGGAGCCAACCCTGCCGAAATCACAATCGCCGCCGGATCAGCCGCCTTAATGGCTTCGTAACACACTTTGAGCAGTGCCGTGTACTCAGCCGGATTGGGTGGCTCGTTGCCCCATTCCCGGCTCAAGTTTGGCTCATTCCATACCTGGTATGCCCCAATCCGCCCCTTATAGCGTGAGGCAGCCACCCCACAGAAGTCGCCAAAATCCTGCAAATTGGCGGGGGGCTCATTTGGCTCTGGGTCAGAAGTGTCTTTTTGCGACCAAAACGGCTGGCGATCCAACCGTACTAGCAGCTTTAATCCAGCGGCTTCGGCACTGTTGACCACGTTATCGGGCTTCCACCAATCGTAACGCCCTTTTTCCACCCCCTCAATTTCACGCCAGGCAAAATCTTGTTTCACCCAACCAAAACCCATCTCCTTAATGAGCGCCAAATCGCGCCGGGCTTCGGCTTCGCGCCACCACAAAAAGGCGTAGGCTCCATAGGCGGGAGAAGGAAAAACGGCCGTTATCTCCCCCTCTCCCAGCAGCTCACGCGGAATCGTCGGCGTGGGCTGTGGGGTTGGTTCTGGTGGGGGAAAAACGGCCGTTTGGCACCCAACCAATAACAGCAGCAGTGTGATTGTCCAGCGTATTGGTTTGTCCATCAACTAGGTTGGCAGTAATCAGTAATCGGTAATCGGTAATCAGTAATCAGTCAAAACCGATTACTGATTACTGGTCACTGATTACCGAACACCGATCACGGTACTTTTTCCATAGCCGCCAGCGCCTCAAAAGCCGGGCGCGGCGCACCATTCACATCAATGATGCTATAAGGCACCGGGTCATCCTGTGGCCCACTGCCCTTGTTGCCAAAATCATAGTTAAAGACAAACGCCAGCCAAACATTGCCCGAATCGTGCATTGTTTGGAACGCCTGCACCAGATAATCTGCCTGCTCTTGCAGCGTATTGTCCAGAGCAAATTCAAAACCCTGCGGAGGCGCATCATACCCCTCACTGGTAGCCCAGCCGAACTCCGTCACACACAGCTTTTTGTTCGGGTCAACCGCCTGCACCTTTTGGGCATAGGTGTCAATCGTTGTCTTAAAGCTCCACAAGTGGCGCGGGTCATCAAACGGCCCCCGAAAAATGGAGGTAGCATTATTCGGATCGCTTGGTGCCTGCTCTGCCGCCACCGTTGGGCCAATGTTATAGCCGTTATGGTGCGCCCCCACACAGTCGGCATAGTTAAGCATTCCTGCCGCCAACGCCCGATCCATCCACTCAAAATCATCCATCCAGCGAATGCCATCCCCATTGGCCGTAGGCGACAGCGCCCCGCTGAGGACAATGATGTTGGGGTCTTTGGCCTTAATGGTGTTATAGGATAGCTGCAAAAACTGCACATAATCTTCTGGGTTCACCCCGCGTGCCGTCTGCCACTCCCGATCCAGGTTCATCTCATTCCACACCTCAATGGCATCAATTTGCCCTGGGTAACGGTCAATGAGCTTGTTGAGGAAGTTGGCAAAAAGGGTGTAATCATCGGGCGGCCCTTGATGATTGTCCGCGGCTCGCGTCCATTCCGGTGCTGCTACCACGCTCAACAGCAGCCGCAGCCCATGCTTGTGGGCGTTTTCAATCACGGCATCATAGAAAAACCATTGATCCCGATCTGACCGTTCCACCACATACCACTGCATCTGCACTTTGACCCAGTTCATGCCAAGCTGGTTCCGCACCGCTCCCATAATTTCGTCTGGATTGCCAACGGTGGCGTTGCCATGTACCTGCACCCCATAGCCAAACTGGTCGTTCGGCCACGGGCCAGACGGCATGACGGGTTCAGCGGTTGCCTCGGCAACAAAACCTTGCTCGCCCCCTTCGCCGGCCGTCTCATCACCGCCGCCGCCAACCTGGTTCTCTCCCTTATCTGCCTCGCCCCCTTCCTGAATAACAGGCGGCGGAAGCGTGGCGGTGGCGGGTGGTGGCGGCACGGTTACTTCGGCCTGGATGGGAGGAGATGTAGGGACGGCGGCCTCATTAACGGCCGTTTCCCCCCCACATGCCACCAACAACACTAGCAAAAAGCTCAATATCCACTGCTTCATACCCAAACCTCACGAATCAGTAATCAGTGGTCAGTAATCAGTAATCAGTACAGCACTGATTACCGATTACTGGTTACCGATTACCGTCTACCGACTACCGTCCACCCGTCACAGCCCGCAGCGTTTCACACGCCGGGCAGCTACCATCCTTGCGAATCATGGCATACCCAGCCTGCGGATCAGAGTTAAACGTCACAAAATCCACGTTAAAGACAACCATCAGCCGCACCTTGCCGCTGCCGGCCGCCAAACTAGCCGCCTCAGCCAACCACTGCGCGTGCTGAGCAATTGTCGTGTTGCCCGCCCAGGCAAAGCCGGCTGGAAGCCCGCCATAATCCTGCCCGGTCAAATAACCCAGCTCAGTAAAACAGAGTGGCCGCGAACCACCAAACGCATTGGAGTAGGTATTAACCATCCCCCAGAAGTAGCGCGTATAATGTTCAGTGCGCGGGTCGCCGCTTGTCTGGTTCGGGGAAATAATCCCTTCATTGTAGTGAATGCCAATACAATCCATGTAGTTGGCCGCCCCAGCCGCTGCCATACCCGCCATGTATGGACCATCGTCACAGCCACCGCCACCGCAGCCACCAAAGAAACCAGTTGGCGCAGGCGCACCGCTAATTACCATCACATTCGGGTTTGCTGCCTTAATTGCCTGATACGCTGGTTTGAGCATGTTGTTGACATAAGTGGTGGGGCTAATTTGCCCATTCGGCCACTCCCGGTCAATGTTCATCTCATTCCATATCTCAATGGCATCGGGGCCTAGCTTGGCAACACCCGACAGAAAGTTGACGTAGGCATTGTAATCAATGCTGCTGTGGTCAGCACCTGGAATGCTTAGCAACACTTTGAAGCCATTGCCATGCGCTTGGTCAATGCGGCCTTTAACAGCTTCGGCGGTATCACCAGAACCCCACTTGTGTTGGAACTTCACCCACTTCATCCCGGCATAAGCCATCAGCGTGGGGTTTGCCAGAGTGTGGGTTTGGCCGCCCAGTTCAAAGCCGGTGTTGGCAATGGGGGCTGGGGCAGGAGGAGGTGTCGTACCGGAAGACCCAGAGCTGCTGCCCGATCCTGATCCAGCCCCGGCCGTGGCGGGTGGTGCGGGTGGTGCAACCTCAACAACAGGCAGGCCGCTTACATTCAACGCAGGATCCACCGTAACCAGACTGGCAAAAATCCAGCCTTCGGTCGCTCCGTCAGGCATGATGATGTTGAGCCAGCTTGAATCAGAATTGCGACCAATGACAGTCACCTGTAGGCCACCTTCCACACCGCCAGCAATAGTACCATACCCCAGGCCGGGGCCGGTGCGAACGTTGGAACCAACGTTGACGGTAGCCTTACCAGACCCGGCGGTTGGCGCAGCGGCTGTATCGGTGTTAGTTGGTTGTTCTTCAGCCGGGGCTTCAGCTTCTTCAGCCGGGGTTTCTTCAGCAGCAACGGCCGTTAAATCCACCACCGCCACCGGCAGAGAATCAAGCGGCAGCACCGTATCACCCAGCGCAAACTCCGCATTCACACTGTAGCTACCCGGATTCTCGCTCCCATCCCAGCTAAAAGTCAGATCGCTGCCGCTAGCACTTGCCAGCACGCTGTCGGCTTCATCACGTACCGTCCAGACAATAGCCGCCCCGGCCGGCTGTGGTGCTTCGGCCTGCCCTAAATAGCTGGCAAAGGCAGTAGCATAACCCGCACCCGCATTAGCCAAACCATCCACGGTAATGCCACGCAAATTGTAAAGGCTTGCCAAACGGGCACGGTAGCTCAAAGCGGCCTCATTGCCCAGCCAGACATTGTGGCTTTGGCCGTTATCGTCATAGCCATATTTGTAGGTAAGTGCCCCGCCGTCCCACTCCAGCGGCGTGGCTGTGCCAGACAAGGCCACTTCAATTGGGCTGGCAACATCAACCTCTTCACTACCCGAAGCAAATTCAAGCGTTCCCAGGCTGGCTAATGCCGTCTGGTTATCCATTTCTACAAACGCCTCGCCAATACGGTCAACGGCCCCGGCATTGAGTAAGGCATTGAGCTTGCTGCGCTCAACTTGCCCGGTTGCCCAAACGATGAGCTGCTCGGCATTGCCCCCATCGCCATAGGCCAGGGGGTCGGCCGGGAGCTTCATGTTCACTGCATCGGCCGCTTGCCCCAAGGCCACCCAATCTTGACCACCGCTGTCCCAACTGCTGCCTGTCAAAGTCGGCGTGCCCAGCGTTACGACCAGAGACATGTTTTGCCCGTCGAGCGCGGTTGCCAAATTGTTGGCAAAAGCGGTAAAAGCGTCTTTCTGCCCGCCATCCACCCCCTGATAATCCAGGTTGACCCCGGCAAAGCCACCGCCGCTGGCACGCGCCACTAGGTCGTTGATGTGGCTGGCCTGCATGTTGGCATCGCCCAACAGGTTGCTAACGGCAGCCTGATCGACAACCGCACCGACGTTGGTCACGTGCAGGTATTGGTTCGGCCAGCCAGAAACGGCCGTTACTTCCCCATCCAGCGTCCCATCCGGCAGCAAGTGCAGTGGACCAACCATGACCTCGGTCAATTCGGCTTCAACCTCGCTTGCCACCTCGGCCTCGCTTGGTAGTGCCGCCGCAATGGCCGGGGAGACCGGAGCATTTGCCTGTACCAATGCCACTGACTGCGGCAATGGAGCCGCCACTGAAACCCGCTGCTGGCTGTTGGCATCATATTGGCTGGGCATAAAGTGCCAACTGCTGCCATCCCAACCCATCATGTCCAGCTTGCTGCCATCGCTGCCTGCAGGCACGTTGAGCGCAACTTGCCCGGTAGGCGCAGCACCTTCATAAGCAATGGCGTAGACCTGGCTTTGGAAGGCAACATTGGCCGGAGCAGAACCCGTTTCGCCACCAGCACTCACGGTGGCGCTACCGCTGCTTAGCGACAGCGCGACTTCGCCAGGAATGGCGGTTGTAGCCTCAGCAACGGCCGTTTCTTCA
>JACKCD010000087.1 GCA_020634215.1 Ardenticatenaceae bacterium
TCGCCCTCTGGCACGACATTGTTGCCAGCAAAGACACCAGCCGCTTGGGAAACCTGCTGGCCGATGACATTTTGTTTTACTCGCCCGTTTTTTGGCAGCCCAAGCAGGGCAAAATGGCGGCGTTTATCATCCTCAGCACGGTGATTGAGGTCTTTGAGGATTTTGTCTACCGCCGCGAATGGCTGATGGGCAACGAGTGGGCGCTGGAGTTTAGCGCCCGCATAGGCGACAAGCAGCTTAAGGGGCTTGACCTGATTACGTTTGATGAGTCGGGGAAGATTGTGCGCTTTGAGGTGCTCATACGGCCGTTAAACGGGCTACAGGCTTTAGGAATGGAGATGGGGCAGCGGCTGGCGAAGTTGGGAATTGATATAAAACAATAGGACGTTGATTTACCTGATTTCGCTGATTTTGATCTCTTATCAGGCGAATCAGGTAAATCTGTGTCCCATTCTCTACGTGAGTTGCTGCCAGTTTTGGCCGTGTTGGTCAAAGCGGCGGTGGAGTTCGTTGAGGGTGGTGGCAGAAAGCGGCCGTTCGTTGGCAAGCATCGCCACATTTGCCGTCATGTGGCGCGGGTTGTGGGTGCCCAAAATGGCCGTGTCCACTTCCGGGTGTGCCAGCACAAACCCTAGTGCCAGCCAAATGCGGTTATCGGGCGCATCAGGCAGCGGGCCATCGGCCAGCATGGTTTGTGCCCGGTTAAAGTAAGCATCGGCATAGCCGCTGGGGCTGCTGCTGACACCCCAAGCTGCGTTGGCGATGGGGCGCTTGATGATTACCCCCATGTTTTGCGCCTTGGCTGCCGCCAATAGCCCGTATCGTGCCTTTTGCTCTACCAAATTAAAGCTGGTTTGCAGCGTGTCAAACAGTCCGCTGTTGACTGCCCACATCGCGGCTTCGTTGTCGCCGCTGTAGCCAATATAGCGCACTTTGCCTGCGTCCCGTGCCTGTTGCAAGGCGGTAATCACTTCGCCCTGCTTTAAGATGTCTAGCCCACAAGAGTGAAGTTGTACCAAATCGAGGACATCGGTTCGCAGCCGCCGCAGGCTGCGGTCAATGCTGTGGGTGACGGTTGCGGCCGTCCAGTCGGGGCCAGTCCAGTCGCCAGCGGCATGGCCGCACTTGGTTGCCAGTACATAGTCGCTGCGGCGGTGTGCCACGGTGCGGCCAATAAGCTCCTCGCTAATGTTGTAACAGGCGCTGGTGTCGAGAAAGTTGATACCGCTGTCGAGTGCCTGGTTGAGGACAGAAGCGGCCGTTTGTTCTTCAGTCAGCGTTAGCCGATAGCCAATTTCGGAAAGGCCAGCACCCAGGCGGCTTATTTGAAAGCCGGTGCGGCCAAGTGTTTTTTGTTCCATGAGGTTATGCAGACCTTCAACTTCTGTCAGAAGCTGAACGTCTTGATTTTTAGTAGGTTAATACGCGGGGCAGATCTTTAGCTTGGTTGACCCAATCTTCTACCTGGCCGATGGTGGGCAGGCGATTGACGGTTTTGCGCTGGTCGTTGGCATCAGCCATGGCTTTGAGCAGGTTTTCCGGGACGCGCCGGGCCAGGGCAGGCACGGTGTCTACGCCTGCTACCTCTAACAGGTCGGCATATTGGGTGCCAATGCCCTTGACACGAGCCAGATCAGCCCGGTTAGCCCATTTGAGAATGAGCTTGCCACTGATGCCGGAGCTGTCGGCCAGAGCGGTGCGGCCGGCCGGAGTGGTGCATTTTTCCAATAGTGATTCAAGGGAATCAATACCGGCCTCTTTCAATTTGCCCATATAAACGTCGCCAATGCCTTCGATAGCGGTTAATGCGGTCATTTTCTCATCTCCCTGTTGTGTGATTGGGCATCGTTTGTGGGAACGATGCAGATTCTAGCGTAATGATAGCACATTATTGGGGGAAAAACGGCCGTTTTTCACCAACTCACCAGCAGCGACTCCAGCCCATGAAAATGATACGTGTTGCGGTAGCGAGGCGCGGCCGTCATCTCAAGGTTGGGCAATCGCTGTAGCAAAATGGGCAGCGATGTTTGCAGTTCCAGCCGCGCTAGCGGTGCCCCCAGGCAAAAGTGGATGCCCGCGCCAAAAGAAAGGTGTGGGTTTTTCTCGCGGGTCAGGTCAAGCTGGTCGGGGTTGGGAAACTGTGCCGGGTCGCGGTTGGCCGCTCCCAGCAGCAGTGAAACCTGTGTGCCTTGCTTAAACATCTGCCCGCCGTATTCCAAATCTTCCAGCACCCAGCGGTTAAATTGGTGCAGCGGGGTGTCGTAGCGCAGGAGTTCTTCAACGGCCGTTTTTGCCAACCCCACCCCATCCTGCCGCCACCGCTCCCACTCATCCCGATTTTGCAGCAGTGCCGCCACCCCGTTGCCCACCACATTCACCGTCGCCTCATGCCCGGCGTTTAGCACCAAAATGCAGGTTGAAATCAGCTCATCTTCTGTCAGCTTTTCCCCCGCCTCCTCCACGGCAATCAGGTGGGTGATCAAATCATCCTTTGGCTGCCGCCGCCGCTGCGCCACATAGCCGCGCAGATAGTCGGCAAACTCGACGGCGGCCTGCACAGCGGCCGTTTCCATTTCGGCCGTTCGCGCCAGCTCATACATCCGCACCATGGCGTGTGACCAATCAAGTAGCTGCTGGCTCATGTCGGTCGGCACGCCCAGCATGTCGGCAATGACGATGACGGGGATGGGGGAGGCAAAGGCGGGCAGCAAGTCGTCGCCCGGCTGCATTTGGTCAATGAGCTGGTGGCTGAGTTGGGCAATGCGCTCGCGCAGCCGTTCGATGTGGCGGGCGGTAAATGCCTTGTGCACCAGCCCGCGCAGCCGGGTGTGGGCGGGCGGCTCCAGATCAAGCATGGAGAGGCGGTCAATGTCGTAGAACGGTTTGAGGTGGGGTGGTTCGGCCGGTCAGCTCAGTTCTTCGCGGCTTTTGATGTGGGTGATTTGGCGGCCAAAGCGACGGTCGCGCAAAATGTTGGACACGTCTTCGTGGCGGGTGAACGTCCACAAATCGTGGTTTTGCCAGTAAAAAACGGGCACCCACTGCCGCAGTTTGTGGTAGGTGGGGTAGGGGTCGTGGTAGAAGGCAGGGTCGCGGATGTCTAGATCAACGTGGCGGGTAGTGTTGTTTATGTTCATGGCAGGATTGTAGGGAAGGTAGTTGAATTTGCAAAAAGCCCTGTTTATTCTATTTCCTAGAAGATGTGTATTTGCACTCAATCCAAATAGCTCTGTCCTCTAAAGCAATCATTCAGTGTACATCGAGCTAACCTGTGCAGTAGACCAAGGCTTGTGTCTAGTAAAATGCCCTCGTAGTTCCGCAAACTGTGCTTATTGACGCACGCTGTTGAATCTTGTAAAATCCCGTAAATGTTTCCGGTAACATTTACGAGAATTGCTTTTAGGCCAACATTGGTATAGTTGTTGTGGAACATGCTTTGTTTCTAACAATCTTGGAGGTGCTTATAGCTTTAGCCAAGAAAAACTTTCAAGCCTCTGCATAAGTTGTGTCTCAAACTAATTATTCCTATCTGGAGGAAAAGAAACGATGAAAAAAACAGTTTACACCATCTTTTTGTTGTTGATGGTTGCCCTGCTAGTTGTTAGCTGTGGTGGTTCTTCGCCAGCCGCCCCAGCCGAAGAACCCGCTGTCGAAGAACCTGTTGTTGAGGAACCCGCTGCTGAAGAGCCTGCTGCTGAGGAACCCACTGCTGAAGAACCCGTCGCTGAGGAACCCGCTGCCGAAGAGCCTGCCGCTGAAGAACCTGTTGCTGAAGAACCAGCCGCCGAAGAACCGGCACAAGAAAGTGTAACGATTACCTACATGGCCAGCCAGGGCTGGATTAAGGATGCTGAACTGGAACTCGCCGCCCAATTTGAGGCAGAAACTGGTATTCATGTTGATTATCAGATTTTGCCTGCCGATCAATATTTCAACGTCCTTACCACCAAACTGAACTCTGGCGAAGGAACCGACATTTTTGGTGGACAGAGCGGACAAACAGACCTGAAAGTTCTCTATAATGTTGAAGAAAATGCGGTAGACTTGACTGATCAAGAATGGACCCAACGTATGGATCCGCTGGCCCTGGAAATGGTGAGCTTAAATGGCCGTGTTTACGGCGCGGAAATCTGGGACATCGTCGCTTCCAACTATTTCATCATGGTCTACAACAAAGACATCTTCGCCGACCTCGGCATCAGCGTTCCCGGCTCCTATGAAGATTTCAAGGCCGCTTGCCAAACAATCATGGACAATGGCAACGGCATCATCCCCGTCTATCAACCCATCTCTGATGGTTGGCATCACGTCCTATGGTTCCCCATGATCGGCCCTCGTTTTGAACAAGCCGATCCGGGCCTATCCGCCCAATTAAACGCCAACGAAACCCAATTTGCCGACGTGGCTATCATGTCCGAAGCCTTAACCCAATTGCAAGAGCTGTACGACATGGGCTGCTTTGGCGACAATGCGTTGTCCGATGCCTTCGCCGATGCCAACGCGAAACTCGCCAACGGTGAGTATGCTATGGCCCTCACCACTCTCACCACCCCTGTTTCCATCGAATCAGAATATGGTGTGGCCGCCAACACATTTGGCTTCTTCCCCATCCCACTGGTGGATAACCAATTGTCTCCTGCCCATCCGGCCGGCCCCAGTAAATTCATCTACTCCGGCTCAGAACACATCGAAGAAGCCAAACAATACCTGGCCTTCCTGATGGAGCCAGAAAACCTGCAATATCTGCTAGATAACACAGATGAATTTGCCGACCTTGACTTCTCAGGCCTCCAGTCAAAATGGACACCTGAACAGCAAGAGTACCTGGATGCCTATCCCGCAGAATCCATTGTTTATCAAGATGTTGTCAACTATGTCAATCCGCAATGGATGGATATTGGTCGGGATATAGAATCCATGTTCATCGGTACCATGACGGCCGATGAGGTGCTGCAAAGCATTGATCAACGTCGCGCCGAAATGGCTGCTACCGCTTCGGATCCTGCTTGGGGTCAGTAACCCTTCTAAGCAAACAGGCAACGGCCGTTAAGTTGGCACAAAACCTTTACGGCTCTTGCTAGGTCTAGGGCTAAACAGTGGGGGCGGGCGCAACCCCGCCCCCACTGTTTAAGTTATAGTTCGATTGGGTGTCAGGAAAAGCTCAATCGGCGACAATAGGCAAATCATGAAAGATAAAACCTATCCTTTCTATTTTGTCATCGCTGCATTGATTCTGTATGGCGTATTCTTTGTGTTGCCCAGCATCATGGGCTTCTATTATGCCTTTACAGATTGGAACAGCTACACCACCGAAGTCCACTGGGTGGGTCTTGATAATTACACAACCATCCTGACATCAACAAAAAGTTACGTTAGCTACATCAAAAATACCGTCATCTTTACCGTAGCGACCATTTTGTTAAAAACCATTCTCGCTTTGGGATTGGCCGTTCTCCTCACGGAGGGCGTGCGCCGCTTTAGAGATGTTTATCGTGCCATCATGTATCTGCCGGCCGTACTGCCCGTTCTGGTCATCAGCCTCATTTTCAAATCAATCCTAAATCCAGCCACAGGTCTCCTAAACAGTTCCTTGCGTGCTGTTGGCCTAGATTTCCTGGCTCAAAAATGGCTAGTAGATTTGACCTGGGCGATGCCTTCAGTCATCGGCGTTGATGTCTGGCGTGGCGTGGGCTACATCATGGTTATCTTAATCGCTGGGTTACAAGCTATTCCACGAGAATATTATGAGGCAGCGGCAATTGATGGAGCCAGCAAGTGGCAATCCTTCTTGGGCATCACCCTTCCTTTAATGATGCCTGTGCTAACAGTAACCACAGTCTTGAATCTGCTGTATGGGTTGAAAGTGTTCGACATCGTCTTTGTGTTGACCAATGGTGGCCCCGGACGAGCGACCGAAACGGTTTACACAGCGATATTCCAGGATTTTTCCAAGGGCCGCTACGGGGTTGCTACAGCATTGTCATCTGTTTTGTTCATAGTTATGATCGCCCTTGGTTATCTCGTGATCCGTTTCATGCACCAAGACGAGGTAGAGTAACGCTATGAAGTCCATAAAAAGCTCATTCAATCATATCATAGCCATCATTGTTGGATTGATTACCTTCACACCGATATACCTGGTCTTTATCAACTCGGTAAAAACGAAGGCTGAAGCCAGTTCGATGGGCGTACAACTCCCTGAGCAGTTTCAGTGGAGCAACTTTGCCACCGTTATTGAAAAGGGGAAATTAGTCGGAGCTTTTGGCAATAGTGTTTTGTATGCGGTTGCTTCCACCGTCATTGGTATTACCATTGCGGCTTTAGCAGCATATGTCCTTTCACGCAATCGCACACGGTTCAATCGCGCTGTTTATTTCTTTTTGATTATGGGCATTGCCATGCCTACCAATTTTGTAACGCTGACCAAAGTGATGCAGGTCACTCATTTAATAAACACCCAACTTGGTATTATTTTGCTGTATGCGTCATCACAGATACCGTTTACCGTTTTTTTGATTTATGCGTTTGTCGAATCCTTACCACGCGAGTTGGATGAAGCGGCCATCATTGATGGCTGTAGCCCGCTTCGCCTCTTTTTCTCGGTGATTTACCCGCTGTTGACACCGGTACTGGTGACATCGGCCGTTTTGAATTTTTTGGGTATCTGGAATGAGTTCCTAATGCCTCTGTATTACTTGAACAGCAGCACCAAATGGCCGATGACGCTGGCGGTCTATAATTTCTTCGGTCAATTCCAGTCAGACTGGAGTTTGGTTTCGGCGGATGTAGTGTTGACCATTTTGCCAGTCATTATCGTATATTTGCTGGCGCAACGCTTTATCCTGTCAGGGATGACGGCCGGGGCGGTAAAGAGCTAATTGGCTATTTCGTAACTTAAGGTAAGTCATGTCGTGTCATTTCTCGGAGGATACTTCGGGAGACCTCAGCATAGGCTCTCGGAATGACAGTTGTGCAGAGTATCTTGTTTTATTAATGAAATGGAGAATCTAAATGGCTGAATGGTGGAAAAACAATTGGGAAGAATCACGCCAACATTATTTGGATTGGTGGGACAGAAAAGGGTTGGTTATCAGCATGTGGGGGCATGTGGAGAAGGAGGGGTCGCCCCATACACCAGTGGCAGCACCGCCTCCAGCCAGAGATTTAGACCAATTTTGGTTTGATCCGGTTTGGCGTTCGGCCTATTTGCACCATGAGATGTCGCGCAGTTCGTTTAAGGCGGATATTTTGCCGGTGGCTAACACACATTTGGGGCCAGGTTCGCTGGCAGCGATTTTGGGGGCGGAGATGGACGGCCGTCCTGACACCATCTGGTATCGTCATTTGCCAGAAGACAGCGACGAAATCATCTTTGACGAGAACAACCGCTGGTGGCAACTCCATCTTGATTTGCTCAGAATGTGTAAGGAACATGCACAAGGGCGTTACTTTGTCGGCTGCCCCGACCTGATTGAGGGCATGGATACGCTGGCCTCGCTGCGCGGCACACAGCCCGTTTTGATGGACATCATTGATCGACCCGACGAATTAAAGCGGCAAATACAAGCAGTAAATGATGTCTGGTTTAAGGTGTTTGACCAGATTTACGACATCATCAATATTGACGGGGAGATGGCTTTCTGTTACTTCACCATTTGGGGGCCAGGCAAGGTGGCCAAGCTGCAAAGTGATATTTCGATTATGATTTCGCCGCGAGATTTCCGCCGCTTTGTGGCACCCTACATCCGCGAGCAGTGCCAATGGCTGGATCATTCGCTGTATCATCTGGATGGCGTGGGGGCTATGCGCCATGTGGATGCACTGCTGGAGATTGAGGAGTTGGATGCGATTCAATGGACACCGGGTGTGGATCAGCCGCAGGGGGGTGATCCTTGCTGGTATGATCTTTACAAACGTATTTTGGCTGGTGGCAAATCGGTGATGCCTTCGTTGGTGGAGGTGGATGAGCTACAGCCATTGCTGGATGCGATTGGGCCGCATGGTGTAAATGTGATGTTGATGTTTAGGACGGAGCAGGATATTGAAACGGCCGTTAAAATTGCCGACCAATACCGATAAACCCTATGCCCATTCTTGACTACACCATCCAACCTGACGGGCTGACCATCCGCAGCGATCATGGCCGGTTAGCCCTCACGCTCTACACGCCGCGTTTGATTCGGGTGCGCTACACGCTAGAAGCTGAATTGAGTACCAAACCGAGTTTGGTAGTGGTGGTTGAGGGAGAAACGGCCGTTTCCTTCCACGTCCACGAAACACCCGACAGCCTCATCTTCGCCACCACCGACATCACCATCGTCATCAATAGACAGACAACCGCCTTCACCTATCAAGACAACCAGGGCTGCTTGCTCACCAAAGAACCAGATCGTGGCGGCAAAACATTGGAACCAACCGATGTCCTCGTCTCCGTTTTTGATGAAACAACCACCTTGCAGAGCCGCGAAAACGCCGATGGCGGGCGCGTAGATGCCCGCAACATACAGCAAAAAATAGACCGCCAAGCCTACCACACCAAACTCGAATTCGAGTGGGCCGATGGCGAAGCCCTTTATGGGCTTGGCTCCCACGAAGAAGGGATGTTCAACCTGCGCGGCCAGCACCAATACCTGTACCAGCAAAACATGAAAGCTGTCGTGCCCGTGCTGCTCTCCACACGCGGCTACGGTATTTTTGTGGATAGCTGCTCGCTGATGACCTTCCATGACGATGCTTACGGCTCCTACCTGTGGAGCGACGTGGATGATGAACTGGATTATTATTTCGTCTACGGCCCCGAATTCGACCAGATCGTCAGCCAACTGCGCCACCTGTCCGGCCAAGCCCCCATGCTGCCCAAATGGGCTTTTGGCTACATTCAATCTAAAGAGCACTATGTCACGCAGGCCGAACTTTTAGCAATTGTCCAAGAATACCGTAAGCGGCAACTGCCACTGGATTGCATCGTCCTGGACTGGAAATCGTGGACGGGCGAGTTGTGGGGACAAAAGACGCTTGACCCCGAACGCTTTCCCAATCCCTGCCAGATGACCACAGATTTGCACCAACTCAATGCCCACATGATGATTTCCATCTGGCCCATCATGCGCTCTGGTGGCGACAACTGGCGGGAAATGCACGAAAAGGGGTATTTATTGGGCAATCAGGCCACCTACGATGCCTTCAATCCAGAGGCCCGCGCCTGTTACTGGCGGCAGGCCAACGAGGGACTGTTCGCTCACGGCATTGATGCTTGGTGGACTGACTGCACCGAACCCTTTGAGGCTGACTGGAAGGGAGCCATCAAGCCGGAACCGGAAGAGCGGATGCGGATTAATGCCGGTGAGGCCAAGCGTTACCTTGATCCAGAATTGATCAACGCTTATTCACTGCTTCATTCACAAGGCATGTATGAGGGGCAGCGGCAGGTGACGGCGGCGAAACGGGTTGTCAACCTCACCCGTTCGGCCTTTTTGGGACAGCAGCGTTACGCCACCATCACCTGGTCGGGCGATGTGGCCGCCAACTGGGAAACGCTGCGCCGCCAAATCGCCGAGGGCTTGAGCTTTTGCGCCACGGGCATGCCCTACTGGACAACCGACATCGGTGCCTTTTTTGTCGGGCGCAAGCCGGAGATGTGGTTTTGGCATGGCGATTATGATGCGGGTGTGGCTGATATGGGCTACCGTGAATTGTATGTGCGCTGGTTCCAGTTTGGCACATTTTTGCCCATGTTCCGCTCGCATGGCACAGACACGCCCCGCGAAATCTGGCGTTTTGGTGAGCCAGGCGATTTGATGTATGAGTCGTTGAAGAAGTTCCTCGATTTACGTTATCGGCTGCTGCCCTATATTTATTCGCTGGCTGGCTGGACAACGCATAACTCGTATACGATGCTACGGGCCTTGCCGTTTGATTTTCGCGATGACGCAGCAACCTATGATTGTGGCGATCAGTTTATGTTTGGCCCGGCGTTGCTGGTGAATCCGGTGACACGGCCGATGTATTACAAGGTTGGTTCCCAACCCGTTGAGGGTGTTAGCCGCACCCGTTCGGTTTATCTGCCAGCCGGAACCGATTGGTATGACTTCTGGACAGACCAATGTTACGCTGGTGGTCAGGTGGTTGAGGCGGAGGCTACGTTAGACAGGTTGCCGCTGTTTGTGCGGGCGGGATCGATCCTGCCTATGGGGCCATCGCGGCAGCATGTGAATGATTTGCCGGATGCGCCGCTGGAATTGCATGTGTATGGGGGAGGAAACGGGCGTTTCCAACTTTACGAGGACGAAGGCGATAACTATAATTACGAATCTGGTGCGTTTGCCACGATCCAGATCTCTTGGGAAGAAAGAGACAAGCGACTGCTGTTGGGTAAACGTAATGGACAATACCCCGGTATGCCCCTACAACGTGAATTTCACATTGTGCTGCATGGCAGTGCCGAGCGTACCATAAAAGCTAACTACGCAGGCAAACCGCTTGTGGTTAAATTTTCAGGAGATTAGAGATTGGTAATCTCTACTCCCCAATCTCCAATCTCCAAAAGAAAAGGACTTTTTCGTGGCAAAGCGATCCAAAGCAAAAAAGACAACCATAGTAGACATCGCTGAGGCAAGTGGCGTTTCCATAGCCACCGTTTCACGCATCATCAACAACAAACCAGATGTGGCCGAGAAAACGCGCCAGCGTGTCTTAAAATTGATGGAAGAACATGCCTTTGCCCCCCAAATTCCCTGGCAGCAGCTTCGCTCTGGCAAAAGCCCTTTTATCGCCTTAAACTTCCCCCAGGATTTTAATCCGCCATCACAAGGCATCATCACCGCAGCGGCCTTAGGCTGTGAAAATGCCGACTACTCGCTCAATCTCATCGCCAAATCGCTGGGCGACAACGATCTGTTATCCATCTACCGCAGCGGCCAATCTGATGGCATCATTTTGATGGAAATTCTACTTCATGATCGGCGCGTGGAACTTTTGCAGGAGCATGAGCTTCCCTTTGTGATGGTTGGCCGCTGTGCCGACAATACGGATCTGAATTATGTAGATGTCAACATCGAAAAAGGTGTCGCCGATGCCATACAGCATCTTTATGATTTAGGCCATCGCCAGATTGGTTTTGTCACCCTGGTGCCCGTGCTAAAAGAGAAAGAATATGGTTACACCACCTGGGCTGTCAAAGGGTATGAGGAGATGTGCCAGAAATATAATTTACCCGTTCTCTGGCGAGTGGTTGACTTAAATACCGATAATGCCCAATCTATTGCCCTGGCCTTGCTGGAAGAAAACCCTGACATGACGGCAATCGTGACTCCACAGCAGATCGGAGTCCTCGGTGTGCTCAAGGCGATTCGGGCAAAGGGATTACGCATCCCTGATGACATTTCTGTGATTGGACTTCTTGACGATCCGATGGGTGAACTGATGACCCCACCTTTGACCACCATCAGTTTTCCGGCGTATGAAATGGGTGTGGAAGCAGCCAGAATCTTGATAGGCCACTTGGAAGGAACCATTAATGGCGTGCAACAGGTCTTGTTGCGGCCCGAACTTATTATTCGAGGCAGCACTGGGTCTGTGCGGGCGCACACCATCGGCTCATAAATTTGCCAGCACCTTCTTATTTTTTAACCTTATCACCCTCTGTCTTTTTCAAGCTGCGGTCAAATTCGGCGGGTGTCATGCCCATAATCTGCTTGAACACCCGGTAAAACTGGGCATAACTGCCAAATCCAGCCTGCAAGGCTGCATCCAGCATTGTCTTCGTTTTTCCGTATTGATAAAGCTCCAGAAAGCGTTCCAAACGGCAGTTGTTGCGAAAATCGGTGAGCGACAGAACGATTTGTTCTTTGAATAAGCGGCTGAGCCGATGGGGGCTGAGGCCCACTTGTTGCGCTAAAGAGGTCAGGTCGTCCTGTTCTAGGCCAGCATTGATTAACCGCGCTGCTTTCTCAACGGCCGGATGAACGCTTTCACCCAACGCCGTGACACCAGCTTGCTGGTACAGTGCCCAAATTGTATGCAGGAGATAGCCGAGGCTGATGTTGTAAAAGGATTCTTGTGCGGCAACGGCCGTTACCTTCCCACACTGCTCCCACAAATTCCTGGCCTGTCGCTCTGGCAAGTAGCGGCAAAAATTGCCGGGTGGATTATCCGCCAACAGCGTAGCACTATGCTTATCGGTGCAAATCTGCCGCAAATAATCTGGCTTGATCAGCAAAATCCACATAGCAAAATCAGGCGATTGTTCTAACAAAATATGATCCTGCTCTGGGAACAGCCATAGGATGGATCGAGGCGAGATTTCGATTTTACGGCCGTTAATCAGGTAGGTTCCCTGACCACGTA
>JACKCD010000088.1 GCA_020634215.1 Ardenticatenaceae bacterium
ACAGGTCGTGGATTTTGCGGGCGTTGGTGAAGCCGCCGACGCGGGCGGGTTTGATGTTGATGATGTCGCAGGCGTTGAGGGTGATGGCGAGGCGAGTGTCGTGGGCGGAGTGGATGCTTTCATCGAGGCAGAGCGGGTTTTTAATTTGCGGGTGGAGCAAGCTGTGATCAAGAATGTCGTAGTGGGCAAGCGGCTGCTCAATCATGAGCAGGTTGAGGTCGTCCATGGCCTGGAAGATGGGAACGGCCGTTTCCATCGTATAAGCTGAGTTGGCATCCAGCATAATTGCCACATCGGGAAAAGCGGCCGTTGCCGCCCGTGCCAGTTCCAAATCATGCCCCGGCTTAATCTTCAGCTTGATACGGCGATACCCCTCCTTCAGCCGCCCTTCAATCACCTTGAGCGTGTCGGCCACCGACGGCTGGATGCCGTTGCTGACCCCCACCGACACCTGTTCCCGTGGCCCTTCGGGGTAGGGCAGGGCCAATTTTTGGGCAAACGACAGCCCATCGCGCTGCGCCGTAATGTCCCACGCCGCTTGGTCAATGGCCGCCTTCGCCATCGGGTGGCCGCGCACCTGGCTCATCCATTCCTGCACCTGCTCCGGCTCGTCCAGCTCCTTGCCCAGCACGCTGGGAATGAGGAACTTGGTAAGAACGTGCCACGCGGTTTCGGTGGTTTCATAGCTGTAGCCGGGGTCAGTGGAAGCCACGCATTCGCCCCAGCCCACCAGCCCGTCGGCATAGAGCGCCAAGATGAGGCAGTGACGGTCTAGCTCGGTGCCAAAGCTGGTGGTGAAGGGGCTGACGAGGGATTGGGTGATGTGATAGAGATCAATTTTTTCGATTTTCATGGGTTCTCCTGGGGAAATAGGACGCAGATTTTCTTGATTTGGGAAATGCAGCGTTCTATTTCATAGGTAATTCAATAGGTTGCGTCTGTTGTGTTAACAAATAGAAGCTGCGCGGCTGCCCGTCGGTGCTTTGCACAAAGCCGGTGACGGTGTAGCCACGGTGGAATAAGGTTTCAAAAAGGGTGCGGGTGTGGAGCCGCCACTGCTGTGCTAGGGCAAAATCGGCCGTTTTGAGGGCGGTGAAGTTGGCAGGGATTTCAACCAGCAGGGCGGAATTGTTGCCCTCTGTGTTGACGGTGGCGGGTGGGACGGGGTGGCCGTGGTCGCTGAATTGGGTGGGGTTGAGCAGCGTTGCGCCGCTGTTGAGAAGGGTGGCAAGAGACAACGGCCGTTTTTCCCCCATCACCCTTTCTGCCACCCGTTCGCTCGCCACCCACCAATCCACCTCAAAGCGGTCGGTGGGCAGCCCGGCGTTGACCCCGCTCATGGTGCCGTGGAAGTTGCGGTGATAGGTGGAAACAACCCCGCCGAGCTTGTGGATGTTAAAACGGCCGTTTAGGCTCATCAACGGGTCATACGTCCAGCTAATCAACCGTACCCCAATGCGGTTGGCAAATTCCCGCTGCGCCAGCTTCAGCCGGTAGCCCGCCCCCGTTTGCTGGTAGCCCGGCAGTAGCCCCGTTGCCACCGAATACAGCTTCAGCCGCTCGGCTGCCGCCGTCTCATCGGGTGCGTCCATTGTACCTAGCACCGCAAAAGCAAAACCCACCACTCGGTCGCCGTCCAACGCCCCCAGCAACGACGCGCCATGATGCTGCAAGGCATGGAGGGTGTGGGGCGGAATCGTTTCCTCGGCCGCCATGCCCCACGTTGCCATTTGCACGTGCCGTACTTGTTCAATGTCGGCCATGGTGGTTAACGGCCGTATTTGTAATTCACTCATTTACGCTAGACGGTAATCGGTAATCAGTCATCGGTAACCAGTGCGCTACTGACCGATTACCGTTTACCGTTTACTGATTACTTCTTGTTTGGTCACGCCAAATACCAAGCAATGATCTCTTGCCCCCAAATAAGCATAACAATGCCGCCCAGCGCCAAATATTGGCCGTAGGGGAGGGCATCGTGGCGGGAGACGCGGCGGGCAAGCAGCAGCAGCAGGCTAATGAGACCGCCGAGCAGCACGCCAAGCAGCAGGCCAAAAAAGATGCGGTGGAAGCCGAGCATGGCTCCCAGAAGCATGGCAAGTTTGACATCGCCAAAGCCGAGGGCACCATCGCCAAAAAGCCGGCCGCCAAACCAGTAGATGACGTAAAAAATGAAGCCGCCAACGGCCGTTCCTGCCAATGCCAGCCCAATGCTGTTATCGTCAACCAAGAAGCTGCCGAGCAGGGCAACGGCCGTTCCTGGGTACGTCACCTGGTTAAAAATGAGCTTATGCTCCAAATCAATGACGATGATGAGAATAAGAATGGCGATGTAGAGAGTGTTGAACGGCAGCGTGAGCCAGTGCTGGGTGTTGGTGGTGAGAAGGGCGAGAAAAACGGCCGTTGCTGCCAGCGTCAGCCAGTCGCGGCGGCTGCGGGACGGGTGGAAATAGGAAAAAAACGGCCGTATCAAAGCGGGTTGCAGCCGATAGTGGGGCAGAAAATCGGCCAGCCCGTTGATGCCAATACCAAGCAGTAAACCCAGGATAAACCAGACAGCGGTGAGCATCTGCTGATTATAGCGGGGATAGGTAAATTGGCGATTTTCGGTTGTGGTGCTGTGAGAGGGTGAGAAAAACGGCCGTGACGTTCCCAAGAAGTTCAACTTCTGGCAGAAGTTGAACTTCTTAAACTGGGACTAGAGGGCGAACATTGCCCTAGTTGATCGCTTTCTGTAGCAGTGCCTCAATCTTTGCTTCTTCAGCCGGGGTGAGTTCAATCAGCGCAAAGCTGGTGGCCCACATATTGCCGTCGTCAAGGTTGGCATCATGCTGAAAGCCAAAGGTTGCGTACCTGACGTTAAATTTGCTGGCGGCCTGGAAGAAGCAAATGACCTTCCCATCTTTGTTGGCATAGGCGGGCATGCCATACCACGTTTTTGGCATAAGTTCGGGCGCGGCGGCTGTGACCACCTCATGGAGCCGCTGCGCCATCACGCTGTCATGCGCTTCCATTTGTTCAATGGCCGCAAAAATTGCTTTTTCCCCTTCCTCCCTGTTTTTATTCATGCGCGCCTCAGCTTTTAGCTCCTGGGCGCGTGCTTTCATGGCGGCTTTTTCTTCGGCGGTGAATGCTTCGGCTGATTTTTTGGTAGACTTTTTGGTGAGGCTCATAGAAATCTCCTTATTTGCTTGTGTTTGTTATCACATTGCATTTGAATGGATTTAGTTATAAAATAAAGATACTTGAAAATCAAGACAATGTCAAGGGTATGATGATGACGAATTCGACAAAAGCGGATTTGAAAAGACGCGCTCTGATGGCGGTGAGGGATTATGGCATTTATTTAACGCAGTTCAGAAATGCGATGAGTGAATGGGCAGGGCTTAATGTGACCGACATGGAATGCCTGCGGCTGCTGTTTATCAAAGGGGTTGCTGCCCCTTCTGAGCTTGCCAAGCACACGGGCCTAACTTCCGGGGCGACAACGGCTATGCTTGACCGACTGGAAAAGGCGGGGTTGATTGAGCGAAAACCTAATCCCAAAGATCGTCGCGGGACTTTGATCATGCCTGCGCCATCAAGCTCCGATAGGGTCGCAGCATGGTTTGAATCGGCGCGTCAAGCGCAGGATGAATTAATTTCCAGTTACTCGGAAAGCGAACTGAAAATCATTGCGGATGTTTTTGAACGATTTACAAAACTTTGGGATATGGAACGTGAGAAGCTGCAAAAGAGGGTTCTCTGAGGAATTCTGTGGTCAACCACAAGCCCAAAGAATCCTCGCTCTAAAATGAGCAAAAGATGGCAAGCCAAAAGCAATGCGTTTGAACAGCCGAATCTTGTTGTTCATTCCTTCTTGAAAACTCTGGAAAACAATGGTCATAAAGCCAGGGAGAGCATATCTTCCCATTCAGCATCTGTTATGCCTGATTGGGTGCGCATCCTTTCGACGTGATGATGAATCAGCAGATTCCGCAACCCTTCCAAAAAGAAGTGGCGCGTTACCTTGCCTTTGCCATTGCCCAACTGACACAGCCATTCAATGGCTGGATGTTGGGACAGTTGCGGTTCGATTTGATAAAAATATCCCCCAATGAAAAAGGCAGTGGCTATCAGATTCTTGATTGATTCCCAATCTCTCACCTGAAATTCCTCCCAGCCAACCGCATTTTTCACAAATTTGAAGACCTCTTCTATCTTTGACCGCATCAAGGAGATCCGGTAAATCCCCAGTGCTGCTTGGTATGTGACCACACTATGGTTAGTCAACAACAGCATCGGTTGTTTGAAAATGGGATGACCATCTCGCTTCAACAAGGTCACTCGCACAATAGCATAGCTTTCCCTGCCAAAACCAACGTGCCCCACTCAATGATTCTCTTGGCTTGCTGATAGACCTTGCCCTTGAGACGCACTTTGTTCAATCGCTCTATCTGTTTGCCAGCCAGAGGAACATCCTTCAACTTCACCGGACATTCTTTCCCAGCCTCATTGACCCACTTTTCCTGGGAATTGCGCGAACTCTTCAGCCGAATGACACATTTGTCCTGGAGGTCGTGGGTAATGAACTCAAACAGCGGTGCCCCGTCAAACTGGCGGTCTAGCACATGCCATATCGCTACCTCGGGGTTGGCTGCTTTGAATTGGCTGCTCACCGCTTGTAACTGTTTGCGGCTGACACGACCGAGATTGACAAGGTCATCATCAGCCAACAACTGGAGAATAGCCTGTTCTCTCTCGGTAAAGGCAACCTCTTCCTTCGCTTTGATGCCAGCAACTTGTTTGTTGACCAATTTGTCTAGTTCAGCCTGCGTCACATAATGAGCTTTGTCCCCGTTGCTATAAACGGTCATGTCACTCAAATGCAGTTGTTTCCCATCCCCACCGACGCAGATTGTGTTGAAGGTGTTGTAACCGCTGACCAGTTTGCCTTCCAGGTCTCGCACGACCCCCTGGTTTTCCAGTTTCTCTGAGTACGCTTTGCGAATGTCACACGGGTCGTGCAGGGCGATGACCACCTCCTCATCGCTCAAGCCAGCCACGCTTATTTGACGCAATGTCTCAGAAATCTTCTTATCATCCAGCACCGATTTCAGAGTGCCGTCAAATAACGTTTTCATTCTTGCAAATTCCTTCTTGTCGTTGGCTAATGTCCACAAGCGGGTCGTCTGTTGGCTAACAATCCGTGTGACTGTGTGCCTTATCTTGTCACTGACACGCTGGTCATTGAATTTGGCTAATAGGGGTTTGAGATAGTCTTGTCGTTTTTCGTACCCCTATTCTTCCCACACATTGGCTGTTTTGTCACCCCCGACGTTTCCAGAGTTTTCAGCGGCATTGATGAACTATCCCCAAAAAAGGACAAGGGGATTATGTCCTCGTCTTGACTGACTTGAAAAGGCGACTAGTGCTGGATATTTTGCCTGACCGACAGAAAGAAATCTTAGTCAACTGGTTAACAGCACCACCAGCAGGCATTATCTTATCGAAATTAACTTTCGTGGCGACCGATTTATGGCAACACTATCGTGCTGGAGTACACAGCGTCTTTCCCAATCTTGCTGTGGTAGCTGATCTCTTCCATGTTGTCCAGAACTTGCACAAAGTCATTCATGAAGTACGACGCCAAGCACAAGCAACGGCCAAAACAAAGACTGAAAGGAAGCAATTAAAAGGGCTACGCTACTTATTATTGAAAAACAGACAGAATCTAACCAAGAAGGATACCAAGCGTTTGCAAGAACTGGAGCAAAGCCATTCCCATTTACATCGTTTGTGGGAATTACGCCAAGAGTTACAGGAATGGTACGAAGTCCGCACCATTCCTGAATTTGCTCGTGTCACACTAGCTCAGTGGCTACGTAGCGCACGCCAATTAGAACTGGAAGCACCCAACAAGTTTTGCCAAACACTAGAATCATGGCAAGAAGAGATCGCCAATTTCTTTGAGCATCGAATCACGAGCGGATTTGTTGAGGGAATGAACCGTGCTAGTCGCGCCAAAGCAGAACAACCAAAATAATTTCGATGAGCTTGTCTACTAGGCCTGGCAGTTGATAGTTGCCAAAGTTCATAATGAAAAAAGCGATGATCGTAACGGCCGTAAATGCAATATATGCCCAGCGGATTTGACCGCGCATGGCAACCAACTGTGCTGAGATGCTGCCACCCCAGAAATAGGCGACCATTAGTGCCAAATAACCGAGACCGTTCAAGATGAACAAGGTGGCTAAGCCTCCTCCCATGGCAAAACTCAAGCCAAGATGAACCAAAGCGGTCAACACCGTTAAAACGATGATCCCATACTGCATCGAACCCAATTTAACTGCTTTACTCATAGTACAAACTCCTTCTCTGCAAAAAGTGGACAAAACTACTCGACAGAACACAGTCTGTGACGCAAAGTTGCCAAATTAATCTTTTGCTCATTTGCGACCCAGGTGAAAACGGTGCCAAACGGCCGTTCCGCTCAACCTTCTCAACTGGCGCACCCCCCACCACAGCCCAAAGGCTGTTAGCCCCACGTCCCGTATCCGAATCAGCAGGCTGGCGCTAATGCCCACCGCTGGGTCTAACCCCACCGCCTGAAACGCCACCAGTTGGCTTGCCTCCAGTGCCCCTACCGCTCCCGGAATGAGCAGCAAAATGGCGATCCGCGCTGCTGTCAACGTCACCACAAGCTGCAATACTGTTAGCGGCGTTCCTAGAAACGACACCATCAGCCAATATTCAGCCAACATCGCCAGCCAGCTCGCCAGCGACAGCAGCAGCGCGGCCAGCAGCAACCCCGGCGTGTGGCGGCAAAATTGGGTCATTTGCTGCTCGCTGCGCGTCACTACGGTTAACACCCGGTCATAGCTTTCGCTGCCGCCCAATCGCTGCCAAAGCGGTTCTGACCGATAAAGCAAGCGGGTTAACGGCCGTTTTTCCCCCCACAACGCCAGCAGTAGCCCCAGCGGCACGGCCAACAGCACCCCCGCCGCCCACAGTGCCCGCTGCCCCAGCAGCCCCGGTGCCACTCGCCATTGGATGGTGACAATGACGCCCAGCAGCAGAAAGGTGAAATTGACAAACAGTTCGAGGAGTTTATCGAGGGTGACAGCGGCAACGGCCGTTTCTCGCGCCACGCCTTCCCCTTTTTCCAAAAAATACACCTGCAGTGGTTCGCCGCCAAAATGGGGGCCGGGCGTGACATAGCTCAGGCCAAACGCCGCCAGCCGATAACCTAGCAGCCGCCAAAAGGGTAGTTTGTGTCCTTGACCGTAGAGGGTGAGCCACCAACGGCCGTTTAGCGTCAACAGCACCACCCCATTCGCCACCGCCAGCCATATCAGTTCGTCCAGCCGCAATTGCTGTAGCACCCCCCACACCGCCGCCACTTCCACCGACCGCAGCACCCACCACAGCATCCCCAACGCCAGCAGCCAGGGGAGGGTTCGGTAGAGAAATGGTTTCATTTCTCATCAGTAATCAGTAATCGGTAATCAGTAACCAGTCTGGTCACTGATTACCGATTACCGATCACTGATTACCGCTCCCTCCCAATCGCTGCAGCACATACCCCTCCTCCACCGGCCACAGTGCCCAGCGGCCGGGGCCAAGCATCATCAACCAGATGCCCAGCGTCACGGCGACACCGCTTGGCCATGTCAGGCCATTGGTAATGACTTCGCAGGCCAGGGGGATCATGAGGATGATGGTGGAAAGCCGAGGCAGAATGCCAAGAAAGGCAGTGATGGTTAGCAGGCCGCCCAGACCCACAACAAGTCCGGCAAGAGTGGCCGGCCAGGGGAGATGCCAGGAACGAAAGAGATCAACCCAGGCAAGCGGGGGGAAGGTGGAAAAACGGCCGTAAATCACCCCCATACTCACCACCAGCAGCACCCGCCACAGCGGCGGCAGCCACCATGCCCAAGCGCGGTAGAGCGGCTGCTGATTGTGCCTATAGGTGGCACTGGTGGGATCAAGTTTACCCGCCGCCACCAGCCAGTCTCGCCCAAAACCCAGCGCCAACGGCAAGGCAAACATGACTCCCGCCAGCCACGCCCCGGCACGGGGAATGATCGGCCACAGCACAACCGTCATAAACCCCATTTGGAAACCGGCAAAAACGCGGCGATGGGCACTGTGGTGAATATCGTACACAGGCAATCCCCACTTTTTACGCCACCACAGGCCAAAAATAAAAAAGTATCGTGCTAACCCCAGCAGCAAATACCACCAGGGAAGCTGCCCAAAGGAGATTGCCAGCAGGATGACAACAAGCATCCCAATGCTGTCAAACTCCATGTCCAACATGGCCCCTAGCCCGGTGGCATGGTTATTCACCCGCGCCAAATAGCCATCAAGATAGTCGGCAACGGCGGCAGCAGTGTAGAGCAGGACGATAAACCAGCCAAGACCACGCAGGGGCCAGGGGGCAAAGAGAAAACCCGCCAGCAGCCCCAGCATCAGGCCGCGCAGCAGGGTGGTTTGGTTGCCAATGCCGAAGGTATCGAGCAAGGTGGTTTCACCAGGTCGGTGATTTTGTGGCAAACCGCGCCACAGCACCCATAGGCCATACCCTAACATAAGGCCGGAAAGGAGCAGCCATTGATTGGCGTGGGGCCAAATGGGGCGGAGTTGCCAGTAGATGAGCAGCCAAACGGTCGTCCAAATGACGGCTACCGTGGCCCAGCGCCAGCGCAGGCGGACAAGAATTCGCTGGTTCGGGTGGGTTAGACTGCTCACCTACCAGCCCATGCTGCCTGGCTCCCCTTTGAAGGGGCCAACAATGTCACTGGTGATCCAGCCGCCGTAAAATTGGCCTGGCTGGGGGCGAACGGACTCGCCGTCAACGGTGCATTTGTCCATGGGGGCGGCATAGAAGGCGATGTGTTCTTTGAGGGGGGCAAAAGGAGGGGTGGGATTGGGGTAGCTCCAGCCGACGTTAACGGCCGTTTTTTTCCCCACCACCAGCGTATGGTACTGTGCCTGTCCTTTCCATTCACACCAGGAACGGCCGTTTCCTGGCACCAAATATCTGGTGGCAATGTCTTCTGAGGGAATGTAGTAAACAGGGGGGTGACTAGTTTCCAATACCCGCCAAGCGCAATGCGTATTGGCTATCTCTACACCGTTAAACACAATAAGAATATGCTTTTGTGTTCGCTCCAGCCTGGGTGGACGCGGATAATCCCAGACGGATTCCTGTCCAGGGGCCAGTTCAATGGGAACAGGTCTCATCTTTCCTCTGCCGTGGTTTAGGAGGACGGAGATATATTGCAGGGAAACGAGTACCTAGTTTCCGTCACTCACGATCTAAGGTAAAGAAAGGCAGCGCTCTCCCACCTGGTTGGCCATTATGAGGCTGCAGGGCTGCTTTCTTGCCAAACTGTATTTACAATTTCAATAAATCGCTGCTCAATAGGTGTCGGTGTGTAGCCAGGCCGCGTCGCCAAGATGACATCCCAGTCAAAGCTAAACCCAGGTACGTTAAGTTCGACAAGACCTGAAACGGCCGCTAAACGGCGTGGTAAAAAGGTGACGGTGTGGGGCTGGCGAGCCATTGGTAGGGCGGCAGCTAACGGTACGCGCACCACGGCTCCCTGTGCCTGGTCAGCTTCGCGCAGGCTTTCGATGTAGCCATCGAAGGCATTGCCCCAATGGATGATGAGAACTTGATATTGCCAGAGATGGGAGATGGAAACGGCCGTTTCTGCCAACAATTCATGCTGTGCGTTTACCGCCACCACCATCTTGTCATGCAATTCCAATAACGTTTGCGTTTTGCTGGCAAAGCGAGGAAACGCTGCGGCAAAAGCCAAATTCGCTAGCCCATCTGAAAGCTGGCTGATACAAAAATCTGAATGCCCAGTTTCTAGCGATAATTCTGCCTGAGGGCACATTTGCCCAAACCGATTGACCACTTCTGGTAGCAGTGAATTTGCCAACGAGAAAGGCGAGCATACGTTGACCCGGCCAACCATGCCCATTTGTGTGGCTCTCACCGCTTCACGGCCGGCCTCCAAAATATCTATAGCCCGTTCAGCATAGTTAAAAAAAACGTTGCCTAAATCGGTTAGCTGTACCGGCCGTTTATCCCGCTGAAATAACTCGCCACCCAGGCTTTGCTCTAGCTGATGGATCCGTGTACTTAATGATGGTTGTGTCAAATTTAGTAGTGCCGCTGCGCGTGTAAAACTCCCTTCGCTGACAACAGCTAGGAACGCTTCAATCTGCCCAAATTCCATAATATCTCCTCAATGCTACATTCCCCCGAATGTTTGAATTGTAGCCTATTTCCAGAGAATTGGCATCTAGCTGCCCATTATGAGCCATTGATGGGGATTGGGCAACGTGTGGCCTACGATATACCAGCGAGTAGCTGTCGGGCACAACGGCCGTTTCCTGTTCTGCTGTATACTGCACCCAACTTACTTGATGTCCGTGTATAAGGAGTTTTTACTGGAATGAAACGTTTTTATCTGTTAACTGTCACCACTATTTTGCTGCTGCTGACCACTGGCTGCGGGCTGCTGGATCGGGCAGCGCAGGCGCGGGAGCAAGTGACCGAGGCCGCACAGGCAGCAGAAACGGCCGTTAATCAAGCCGCCGAAGCCGCCCAGGCCGTTCCCCAAATCATCGAATCGGGCAGCGCCGCTGTGGAAGCCATTCAAAACGGGGATGTGCAGCTTCCTGACGTAGACGTATCGGCCATCCAGTCGCAGTTGCAAAACGTGCAGCCCGATGCCAATGGCGTGGTGACAATCACGCTGACCGATACCCAGTTGAATGAGGCGATTGTCAATGGACAAACGGCCGTTGGTAGCGGAGACACCGCCATTGTCCTTAGCGGAGCCAACATTACCTTTACCAACGGCAGTGCCGTCCTGCGCGGTCAGCTCACCCAGCCCATTGCTGGGGAACTCACCATCACCCTCGTTCCCACCCTCGTTGGCAACAGCGTGGTGTTTGATGTGGTCAGTGCCAATTTTGGTGGCCTGCCTATTCCCTCTCCTGCCCTCAACGCCGCCGAAGCGATGCTCAACAACGCCCTCGGCCAAGCCCTCGCCACCGTTCCAAACGATGTCACCCTCCACACCCTCACCATCAATGAAGGGAGCATCACCCTCAGCGGCAGCCGCAGCGGTTAAGGCAAGCTAGAGATTGGAGATTGGAGATTCTGGCAGTCTCTAATCTCCAATCTCTAATCTCCACTCCCCATGAATGAAACAACTTTAGCCCACTGGGAAACCCAATTTTGCCACTTTTTAGCCAGCCAAAACGAACCCACCGATGCCGCCCACGATGCCGCCCACATTCAGCGGGTGGTTGCCAACGCCAAGCGGCTGGCGGCCAGCGAACAGGCCGATTTAGCCATCGTTCTTCCCGCCGCCTGGCTGCACGATTGTGTCCACGTTGCCAAAAATTCGCCGCAGCGGTCGCACGCTTCACGGTTGGCGGCGGCACAGGCGGCAGCGTATTTATCTGAGGCTGGCTACCCGGAAACGCTCATTCCGGCCATTGACCACGCCATTGAAGCCCACAGCTTTTCGGCCGGAATTGCCCCGCGCACGCTGGAAGCGCAGGTGGTGCAGGATGCAGACAGGCTAGACGCATTGGGAGCGATTGGCATGGCGCGTTGTTTTGCCCTGGGCGGGTCGTTTGGTGGCAGCATTTATCATCCTGAGGAGCCGTTTGGGGGAGAACGGCCGTTAAACGACACCCGCTACAGCATTGACCACTTCTACCTCAAACTGTTCAAACTGGCAGATTTGATGAACACGACGGCCGGCCGCCAGGAAGCCCAACGCCGCACCCAATTTATGCACACCTTTTTGCAGCAGTTACAGCAAGAAATTGCCTGACGGTATGGGAACATCCAATCGCTCTAGCAACTGTTCGGCCTGGTGCAAATGGGCAGCCCGTTCCCCGGCTTCGGCTGGTAAGTGCTGCCCAATGATCCAATGGGCGCGGGCAGTTTCGTAGACCATTCCCAACTTTTGCGCGGCGGTGAGGCTTTGCTGCCATAGCTGATGGGCTTGGGGCAAACGGCCGTTTTCCCACGCCCAACGCCCCGCTGCCTGCCATGCCCCCGGTTGCCCCACGGGATAAACCCGTGCAAACGCCTGCTGCCGCTGCAAAGCCTGCTTCACCGCCTGCCCCCGCTGCGGCTGGTAAGGCATTGACTCGGTCAACGCCAACAAAATTTCCGCCGGAGCCGTATAGCCATCCATCGAGTAAAAATACATAAATGTGCTTTGTCCTAT
>JACKCD010000089.1 GCA_020634215.1 Ardenticatenaceae bacterium
CCCGGGCGGTCTTTTTTGGGGCGTGGGGGGTCCCACCGGCCGTACCCCCCCCCCCACCCCACCCCCCTGCCCAGCGACACCAGCCCCCAAACCATCGGCCAGGAACCCGCACAGCCCCCCCCCCCCCCCCCCCCCCCCCCCCCTGCTGACGACACCCCGGCCAACGACAACCTACCTCTCATCGGCGGCATCGTCTTTATCAGCATTGTGCTGCTTTTCATCCTGCTGCGCTTTATGCGTATCGCCGCCAACCGTTAACCCGTAGAGACGCAAAATTTTGCGTCTCTACGAAACAGGTGTCACTCCCTTCTTTAAAATCACATTGGCATATTTGCGCGTGTCGCCCGTCATCACCACCGCAAACGCCGTCCGGCAGCGGTCATAAAAAACAAACCGATTCAGCCGCTGAATAGGCGGCGTGGCTGGCTGGTGGCGGTCAATGACCTCACGGTAATCCGTTTCCACCGTCGGGTCGGCACTGTCGCCCGGCACCACCGCCATCATCAGTACCGGTGCCTCCACGTAGCTGTCCAGCTCAAACAGCGGCAAAATGGCATCCAGCAGCGGGGCAACGGGCAGCCCATCTGCCCGCACCACCGGCACCCCCAGCGACTGCCCCGGAAAGTGGGCATCTGCCAGCACAATCTCATCTCCATGCCCCATGCGGTACAGCGTTGCCAGCAGCTCCGGGCTAAAAAGCGGCGAAATTCCTTTTAACATGCTTGTCACTCCTTGAAAATCGGACGCTGATTCTCCTGATTTTCCTGATAAAGAGCGCGAAATCAGGCTTATCCGGTAAATCTGCGTCCTCTTTGATTTTTTGCATCTTCGTTTCGCGTCATGCACCGTGGCGGGTTGCCAAACGGCCGTTTGCCCAATCTTCCCACCCACCGCATAATTTGCAACCAAACAGCAGGAATCGGAATAGTGGCTGGTACCAACCACCAGCCACTATTAACAAGGAGAAAACATGAGCGAACGCATCGGTTTTATTGGTCTAGGCATTATGGGTCGCGGGATGACCCTTAATTTGTTAAAAGCAGGCTTTGCCGTCACGGTGTGGAATCGCACCGCCAGCCGCATGGAGCCTATGGTGGCTGCCGGAGCCACGGCTGGCAGCAGCCCCGCCGACGTGGCCGCCCACAGCGACATCATCATTACCTGTGTCAGCGACACCCCCGACGTGGAAGCCGTGATTTTGGGTGAAAACGGCATCATCCACGGCGCACAGCCCGGTTCGCTGGTGGTAGACATGAGCACCATCAGCCCCCAGGCCACGCGGGAAATTAGTACCCGGCTGGCGGAAAAAGGGGTGGCGATGCTCGATGCCCCCATCAGCGGTGGCAGCGAGGGGGCGGCCAAAGGCACACTCAGCATCATGATTGGTGGCGCGGCCGCCGACGTGGCACGCGCCATGCCCGCCTTCGAGGCGATGGGCAAAACCATCACCCACGTTGGCCCCACCGCCGCCGGGCAAACGGTGAAGCTGGTCAACCAGATTTTGGTGGTGGTCAACATGCTGGCCGTGGGCGAGGCGCTGCTCTTTGCCCAGGCGGGCGGGCTGGACTTGCACAAGACGCTGGACGCGGTGAAGGCGGGGGCAGCGGGAAGCTGGATGCTGAGTAATCGCGGGCCGCAGGTGGTGGAGCGGGATTGGCGACCTGGGTTTACGATTGATTTGCAGCAGAAGGATTTGCGGCTGGTGCTGGAAGCGGCCGACCAGATGGGGATTCCCGTGTTAGGCACCAGCACGGTGTTTAATCTGTACCGCACCTTGCAGCGGCAGGGGCTGGGCGAGGAGGGGAACCACGCGCTGGTGAAGGCGTTGGAACATTTGGCGGGGCTGGAGATTAACGGCCGTTCTGCATAACCCGTCAGAAAACGCGGGAGGTACGTGGTGCGTGGTGCGTAAGCTTTCTACGCACCACGCACCACGCACCCACCGCGTGATTGTCTATTCCCAATTCCCCCCTCTCCCTTTATAATCCCCCTATGTCCAACCAAGTCCCCGCGCCATTTACCGTTCCCCACCACAAGCTGCCCCACTTTGTCGGCCGGCAGGAAGATTTAAAGCGGCTCGATGCTGCCTTGCAGCAGGCTAACCCCGTGGGCATTCGCCCCGCCGGGCTGACCAGCATGGGCGGCATTGGCAAAACCCAGTTGGCCGTCCGCTATGCCTATGATGCCCGCGAGCGGCAGCAATACCCCGACGGCATCTTCTGGCTCAACGCTGCCCGGCCGCTGCCGGATGAGTTTGCTCGGCTGGGCGAGCAGCTAACCGTCACCCAACCGCTAGCCGCTTCCCCCGCCCAACTGCGCGACTGGCTGGTGGATCATTTTAGCGTCGAGGAGATGCGGGATGTGTGCGCCGAATTGGGGATTCGCTCTGACGAATTCCCCCAAACGCTGTCGGCGATGGCGCGGGAGATGGTTGAGTATTGCGAGCGGCGGCAGCGGCTGAGTGAGTTGGCGGGGGCGGTGCGGCGGGCGCGGCCGCAGGTGGCTGTGCCGCAGCGCGGCGGGGTGGATGTGTCGCTGGCGGAGCAGATTGAGGCGGCGTTTCGCTATCTCCATGCCCACCCCCGCGCCCTGCTGGTGCTGGACAACCTGGCCGACCCCAACGTGCTGCACTACCCCGTTAGCCTGGACTGGGTTCCAGCCAAGCTGCCCTGCGCGGTGCTGTTTACGACGCGGCAGCAGCAGTTGGCCGGGTTTAGCCCGATTGAGCTGACGGTGCTGCCACAGCCAGCGGCGCTAAAGCTGCTGCTGAACCACCCGGCGCGGCAGCCGGTTTTGCAGCCCAACCACCCGGAACACGCCACGGCGCAGCGGATTTGCCGCTTGCTGGGGCGGCTGCCGCTGGCGCTGGAGGTGGCGGCGGCGCAGCTTGGCAAACGCCACGCCCTGCCGCTGGCGCAGTATGTGGCGGCGCTGGAGAAGCAGGGGGTGCAGGTGGTGACGGGGGGCAACATTGTGGCGCAGCAGGAGGTGGGGCTGCGGGCGACGCTGCAAAGCCAGTGGGACGACCTGCCCCACGACGAGTGCCGCCTGCTGCTGCGGGTGGCGGGGCAACTGCCGGAGGCGGAGTATATTCCGGCGGCGCAGTTGGGGCTGCTGGCGGGGATTGCGCCACAGCCGGATGACCTGCTGGCACCGGGGCTGGCGGAGGTGGTGCAGACGGTGGCCGATGCTTCGCTGCTGGAGCCGTTGACGGCCGGCAACATTCGGCTGCACCCGCTGGTGCGCGATTTTGCCCGGCAGCAGACGTTGCCCGAACAAACCCCCGCCTTTCGCCTGGCCTGCGCCGAACGGCTGCTGCTGGCCTATGAACATTTCCCCACCCTGGAAACGCAGTACCGGGAGCGCGGCCCCGATGCCCTACAGGATGATTTGCTGGTGGCGCTGGCACTGGCAGACAGTGAGCAGTTATCGGTAAACAGTAAACGGTTATCGGTGGACGGTGAACAGTCTCCTAGTCTCCCAGTCTCCCAATCACCCAGTCTCTCAGTCTCTCAGTCTCCTGATTCCCCAATCTCCAACCCCCAATCCCCAATCTCCACCCGCCTTTCCCTGCTGCTGCGGATTTTGCAAAAGGAAATTCACAACCTGCGGGCGGCGGAGGTGCGGCAGAGCGAGGTGGGGCTGGTGCAGCAGTGGCTGAAGCGGGTAACAGAGATGGAGGCCAAGACGCTGCTGCGGCAGTTGGGGCAAGCCCTCAAGAGAAAAACAGCCGCTTACTTGGGGGCAAACTGGCTGGCCAAGCGAGAATCGCTGGCGTTGGAACGCACCCTCTCCGGCCATTCAGGAGGGGTCAGGGCCGTCGCCATCACGCCCGACGGCCAACGCGCTGTCTCGGCCTCCGACGACCAAACCCTCAAGGTCTGGAACCTGCAAACGGGGGAACTGCTGGCTTCGATTACGCTGGATGGGTCGGTGCAGTGCGTGGCGGTGGCGGTGGATGGAATCGTGGCTGGGGATGCGGCGGGCAACGTTTACTGTTTCACCCTGGTCAATTGACCCACCGCCCCACCATGATTGGTGCATGGTTTTTACCAACCCGTGTTGTAGGGGCTAGACGGTGCGGATAAGCGCTGGCGGGGACAAACGGCATTGTCCCCGCACCGTCTCGCCCTTTCCCCCAGCCCAACAACGGCGCACGCCTGGGCGAGACGACCGGGTGGCAGGGCACGTGGCGCGGCAGGCGTTATTCCCGGTCGTCTAGCCCCTACCATACTTTCCCCCAGGCCAACAACGGCACACGCCTGGGCGAGACGACCGGGTGGCAGGGCACGTGGCGCGGCAGGCGTTATTCCCGGTCGTCTCGCCCCTACCATACTTTCCCCCAGGCCAACAACGGCGCACACTTGGGCGAGACGGGCAGGCATGTGTGCCAACAAGATGCCAACATATTGACGACCGACCCCGGCATGTGCTAACCTCTCCCCTATACCGCAAGCAGGGAAACAGCAACAATTTTATGGCAAACAGCAACTTACCCGTGCCACAACCCGAACAAGAATCACCACTTTGGGGACGCAACTTTAAGCTAGTTGTTGCCAGCGTCATTGTGGTACTGCTGGCGCTGCTGGTGTGGCAATTTGCGTCGCTCATCCGCCTTGTGGTCATCGCCGCCATGCTGGCCTTCATCCTCAACCCGCTGGTTGTTTTAATTGACGAACGCACCCCGCTCAAACGCGGCAGCATCATCCTGCTGGTCTACATCGGCATTGCCGTGGCAATTATTTGGGCACTGGTGGCCTTAGGCTTTGCAGCTTATGCCCAGTTAGACAATTTGCTGCTGCAACTGCCCGATTATGTCAACAATATCAGCCAATCCATTGAAACATTTATTACCAGCAGCCGCCCCCTCTTTTCCATCGGCGACTTCTCGCTCATTCCCAGCCAACTGCCCTGGGCCGACATCCAAGACCGATTCTTAAACATGCTGTCCCCGCTCACCTCCGGCAGTGCCACCTTCCTGGGCGACTTTGCCACAGCCACGCTTGGCTGGCTGGGGAATTTGCTCTTTGTCTTTATGATCTCCATCTACATTGCCAACGAATTCCCCAAGCTGGGCGAATACGTGGCAAATTTTGCCACCGACCCCGGCTATCGCCACGATGCCGAACGGCTGGTGCGCGACTTTGGCCGCATTTGGAGCGCCTACCTGCGCGGGCAGGTCATTTTGGGGCTGGTGATTTTTGTGGTGGTGTGGCTGGGGCTGCTGCTGCTGGGGGTGGAAAACGCGCTGGCACTGGGGCTGGTAGCCGGGGTTCTGGAATTTGTGCCCAATTTGGGGCCGATTATTAGCGCCATTGTGGCGGTGGTGGCGGCGTTTTTTCAGTCACAAAACTATTTGGGGCTTGGCCCCTGGGAGCTGGCGGCAGCGGTGATTATTTTGATGCTGGTGGTGCAGCAGCTAGAAAACAATTTGCTGGTGCCGCGCATCGTGGGGCAGGCACTGGATTTGCATCCGCTGGTGGTGCTGGTGGGGGTGTTTATGGGAGCCTCGCTGGCGGGCATTTTGGGGGCGGTGCTGGCGGCACCGGTCATTGCCTCGCTCAAGCTGCTGGGCAGCTACACCTGGCGCAAGATGCTCGATTTGCCGCCGTTTCCCAAGCCGGAGCCGGAACCGCCGCCGCGTGGGGGGCTGGTGGACAGTTTGCGAAATATGTTATCATCGGGGACGCAAGGAAGGAAGGGGAAGGACGGCCGTTAATTTATGCCGGAGCAGTTGTTTCGACAAGCGCAAAAGTTAGTCAAACAAGGGCAGCTTGAGCAAGCTCGCGGTCTGCTGCTGCGCTATGTAGAGCAGGAGGAGGGCAATGAGCTGGCGTGGCTGCTGCTGTCTGACCTGGTGGAATCACGCGAGGACAAGCTGATTGCGCTGGAAAACGCACTGACGATTAACCCCAACCTGATACGGGCGCAAAACCGGCTGGTGCAGCTTCGCGGGGAGCGGCAGCAAACGGTGGCGGAGAAGTTTAAGCAGGGGGAAACGGCCGTTAAAGTCGGCCTGCGTGTAGAAGCCATGCGGCTGCTGCAAGAAGTGGTGCAGGCCGAACCCAACCACGAACAGGCGTGGCTGCTGTTGAGCCAGATCGTAACGGCCGTTGAGGACAAAATTATCGCCCTCGAAGCCGCCCAGCGTGCCAACCCGCGCAACGAACAAACCGCCTATCAGCTAACCCAACTGCGGCAAAACCACAGCAGCGATTTGGCCGTAGGCACCGCTTATGAAGCCCACGGCGAATTGCAAAAGGCGCTGGCCGCCTACACCTTTGCCGCCGGGCACGCCCCCGTGGCCGCCGACCGGCTGATTGCCCAGAAAAAGCTGGATGAACTGCGGCAGCAGCTTGGGGGCAAGGAGATCAAAACCACCAGCCCCGCCATGACGCTGCTCCGCTTTATGATTGGCCCCCCGCTCATCTACACCATTTTGTCGCTGCTGCAAAACGGGTTGAGCCTGAACCAACTGCCGCCCCGCTTCTTTTGGGAGCTGCTGACGGTCTGGTTTGGCACGGTGCTGTTTATTGCCGCCAACCAAAAACCCCATGGGCAGGAAGAAACGCTGTTTGGTCCGGAAATTCTGGAAGACTGGCGGCTGCGCGGGCTGCTGACGCTACTGGGGCTGCTGCTGGTGCTGGTGCCGTTTGTGTTTGTCCTGTGGGGGGGTGTCGGGCAGTTTTTGGTTTGGAAAACGGCCGTTTTTCCCTAACCTTGACAAGCCAGAACCAAAAAACAATTGAACCGCAGAGAACGCAGAGGGCGCAAAGAAGAAAAACACCCAAAACTCTGCGACCTTTGCGCCCTCTGCGGTTCAAATTCTGGCTCGGTGTACAAGAATCTGACTGATAAAGTACTAAAAGATAGAGATTAAGAGAGCAATCTCTCAGTCTCCCAATCTCTCACTCTCGCTTATTTTTTATGCTTCCCCTCAACGACATCGAACCCAACCGCTTCACCAGTTGGCCGTTTATGACCCTTACCATCATTACCCTCAACGTCATCGTCATGGGGTTTGAAAATCTGGTCATTGTGCGTGATGCCAGTCAGTTCCAGAGGCTAGTTTACGAATTTGGCTCCATTCCCGTGGTCACTTTGCAGCAAGCGGGCAGCGGGGCAATTAGCTCAGTGACCTATATGTTTCTGCACGGCGGCATTTGGCATTTGCTGGGCAATATGCTGGCACTGTGGGTGTACGGCCGGCGGGTTGAGGATATGTGCGGCCCCTGGCGTTTTCTGCTCTTCTATCTGCTCTGCGGCCTCTTTGCCAACCTCATCAACATCCTCGCCACCGCCCAATCCACCATCCCCGTCATTGGCGCCAGCGGCGCGATTTATGGCGTGATGGGTGCCTACCTGCTGCTGTTTCCACGCGGTCGCATTCGCACCCTGGTGCTGCTGGGGGTGCTGCCCGTGTTTCCCAAAATCCGCGCCTACTGGCTCATCCTCTACTTTTTGGTGCTCAACATTCCCCCAGCACTCAACATGTTGGTTTACCAAAATGCCAGCTATGAAATTGCCCACTGGACGCACCTGGGGGGCTTTCTAGCCGGGATATTTGTCCTTTTGTTCCTCAGCCCTGAAGCATTCCACCGCTACCGCAACGACTTGCCACTGTAGGATAGTGGGGTGCAACCTTCTCAATCCCCCTAAACCGGGTAAAATATACAAAAGTGGTAATAAATGACCTTTGGCAACACCGGGAGCAAACTTTTAGCTATGACTATTTTCCCTTCTTTACCTTTGGCTGGATGGCGCCACACCCGCAATAGCATCCAAACCTACGCCAACATCATGGGCAGCGTGCATGAAGCCATCGTGCCGCCCGGCAAGCAGGGGTGGCAAAGCGGTTTGCAGGCGGCGGCGGTGGGGTTAACAACCACGCCCATACCAGCCAAGGGGTTTGTTTTTGAACTGATGCTTGATTTTGTGGCGCACCAGCTTCGCATTTACACCAGCAAGGGCAGCCATCGCGCTGTGGCCCTGCAAGGGCAGTCGGCTGAACTGTTTTGTACGCAGTTGGTTGACGGGCTGGCGGTGCTGGGCATTGCGCCAGATATTGACCATATGGCGTTTGCGGATGAAACGCCGGGGATGTATGATGAAACGGCCGTTTCTGCCATGTGGCAGGCGATGACCCAAATTGACATGGTGTTCAAACAGTTTCAACGGAGCCTGCGGGGGGCAACCAGCCCGGTGCAGCTATGGCCGCAGCCGTTTGTGCTGGGGCTGACGTGGCAAACGGGGCGGCAGGTGCCTGGCCAAACGGCTGAGGAACAAATGACGTTCGGCTTCTCCACCGGGGATGCCATCGTTGACAACCCCTATTTTTACGCCACGGCCAACCCCACGCCCCGCACGCTGACCGAACGGCCGTTACCCGACCCCGCCTACTGGCAAACAGACAAGTTTACCGGTGCTATTTTGTTGTATGAGGATGTACAAACGGCCGTTGACCCAGCCGCCAAACTCCTCGAATTTCTCCAGGCCACGCATGAAGCTGGCCGCAAGACCATGACCTAACAAACAATCTATGAATGAACATCAACTATTAAGCCTGGCCGCTGTCATTGTTCTGGGCATCACCGCCCAATGGATCGCCTGGCGCTTCCGTATTCCCGCCATCTTACTCCTGCTCATCTTCGGCTTTCTGGCCGGCCCCATTTTTGGCCTTGTCCAACCAGACCAACTTTTTGGCAAAACGCTCTTCCCGCTCGTCTCCCTCGCCGTTGCCATCATCTTATTCGAGGGCGGCCTTAGCCTCAAAATCAGCGAACTGCGTGAATCGGGCGGCATCATCAACCGCATCATCCTCATCGGTGCCCCCGTTTCCTGGGTACTCGCCTCCGCTGCCGCCTATTATCTGCTCCACCTCAATCTGGAGATGTCGCTGCTGCTGGGGGCGATTTTGGTGGTGTCCGGCCCCACCGTCGTCATTCCCCTGCTCAACCACGTGCGCCCCACCAGCCGCGTGGCCTCGGTGCTAAAGTGGGAGGGTATCATGATTGACCCAGTGGGAGCAACCCTGGCCGTGCTGGTTTTTGAGACCATTCTGGCGGAAGAGGAACTGGGACTATTAACCCTTTCTGACATTGTTCAGGGCATTTTTATGACCCTCCTGATCGGCAGCATCGTCGGGGCCATTGGAGCCGCCATTTTGGTTTGGGTTTTCCAGCGCCGCTGGGTACCCCATCACCTCGACAGCGCCCTGGCACTGATGATGGTGCTGGCCGCCTTCGCCGTCTCCGACCTCATTTTGCCTGAATCGGGGCTGATGGCGGTGACGTTGATGGGGGTTATTCTGGCAAATCAAAACCGGGTGAGCGTAAAACACATTGTTGCCTTCAAGGAAGAATTAGGCATTTTGCTGCTTTCCTCGCTGTTTATTGTGCTTGCCAGCCGCTTGCAGTTGGCACAACTGGCTCACTTAGGCTGGGGAGCCGTGGTCTTTTTGCTGGTGCTGCTGCTGGTTGTGCGGCCAGCCTCGGCGTTTTTGGCAACAGTGGGCAGCGGTTTTTCCTGGCGTGAACGCATTTTTCTGGCCTGGATGGCTCCACGCGGCATTGTGGCAGCTTCGGTAGCTTCGCTGTTTGCGCTGGAACTGGAAGAGTTGGGGTATCATGGGGCAGAGGAGTTGGTGCCGCTGACGTTTTTGGTGGTGGTGGGCACGGTTGCCATTTATGGGCTGACGGTTAAACCATTAGCCACTTATCTGCAACTGCGGCAAAAAGACCCGCAAGGGGTGCTGATGATGGGTGCCCATGCCTGGGCACGACAGGTAGCAGAGAAGCTGCAAGCTATTGAGTTTGAGGTGATTTTAGTGGACACGAACCAATCGAATGTGCTGGCGGCGCGAATGGCGGGATTAACGGCCGTTTCCGGCAGCATTCTCGACGAAGACGTGCTAGAAAAATTACCACTGGAACGAATCGGCCACTTTTTAGCCCTCACCTCCAACAACGAGCTAAACGCCCTGGCCGCCATTCGGCTCAAAGAGATCATTGGCAACCGTGTTTACCAACTTGCTTCCAGCCGTCAGGAAAAGTCGGAAAAATTGCGGCAGGAAATGCGCGGGCAAATTTTGTTTGACCGGAAGCTGGATGCCGAACTGCTCGACTTTTGCTTTGACCAAGGGGCGGAACTGCGCCACACCAAGCTTACCGACAAATTTACGTTTGCCGACTACCAGCAGGAGTATGGGGAAACGGCCGTTCCGCTCTTCCTCATTGATGCTAATTCCCACCTGGTTGTCTGCACGGCAAAAGACGAAACGCTGCCCCGCATTGGCGACACTGTCATCAGCATGATCGCCCCTACCGGCAGAACCTACCTGGGGGAGCAGCTTGAATTGACAGAAGGGTAAAACGCCGTGAACCAACAAGCTGTGCGCCTACGCGATGTGGTTGAGGCTGATTTGCCCCACTTTTTTGCCCATCAGCTTGACCCCGCTGCCAACCAGATGGCCGCTTTTACCGCCAAAGACCCTACCGACCAGGCGGTGTTTCTAAAGCATTGGCGCAAGGTGATGGCCGATCCGGGGATTACGGTGCAAACGATTTTGCTGGGGGATGCGGTGGTTGGCTATGTGCTGCACCACAACTGGTTTGGCAACCCGGAGGTGAGCTACTGGCTAGATAGACGGGTATGGGGGCAGGGGGTAGCGACGGCGGCGTTGGGCACTTTTTTGCAGCAAACGGCCGTTCGTCCTCTCCATGCCCGCGTTGTCATGGACAACGCGGGGTCGCTGCGGGTGCTGGAAAAATGCGGCTTTGTGCGCGTGGGCACCGACCACGGCTTTGCCCAGGCACGAGGCAGACAGGTGAAGGAAATTATTCTGCGACTGGATTAGGCCAAAGCCAAAAATAAATGATCCGAAAAAGCAGTGTTTTTAGCTTTGGCTTACGGCTTTTTTAGCGTGAGCAGGGGTCATTATTTTCTTGAAAAAGCCTTAACGGCATAAAAGGCAACAATGAGAATGGAACAACACAGAGTCACGATCAACACCCGGCGCTATCCGGGTGGGCTGCGGATGTTTGAATGTGCGGCGTGCAGCTATGCGCTGGCGGCGGAGGTGGATGAAGCGGGGGTGATTCGGCTGGAAACGGCCGTTTTTCTCGACCACGGCAACACCGGCACCAGCCACGCCCTCTTCCAAGTCCCCACCGAGCCGCCCACCCTCGAATTCGGCGCTGCCCTTGAATAGGAAGCGTGAGAACAGGAAGCGAGTTTATATCAGCAGGCTATCATTGGTAAGTTAGCGAGATTGGAGATTGGAGATTGATGAAGGTTCACAATCTCCAATCTCCGATTCCCAATCATCAGGTGAATCAGGCAAATCAGCGTCCTATTAACCTCTTCAAGCACCAGCAAAATCAAGCAAATCCACCATCCCAAACTCTCCCTCCCGCGCCCCCAGCGTCGGTTTCCACTGCGGGTCGGCACGGACAAACGACTGGCGGTCGCCTTCCAGCAGCCCAATCAGCACCTCAGCGACCATGCGGCCACCCATCGGCCCTAGCTGTTTCCCTTCAGCCAACACC
>JACKCD010000009.1 GCA_020634215.1 Ardenticatenaceae bacterium
GCAAAAAATATGACCAGCTAGGAGCCAACTATCATCGCTACCAGCAGATGGGCGGCAACCCGGCAGATTTTGACTTCTCCCAATGGTTTGGCGGCGGGGCGGGTCAGCAAGGTGGCGTAAACCTGGGTGATCTGTTTGGCTCAGACTTCTTCGAGGCGATTTTTGGGCGGGGCGGTGGCGGCCAGCGGCAGCAGCAAACGGCCGATTTTTTCGGGCGGCAGCAACAGGCGGCCAGCCTGGATGTGGAGCAAACGGTTGAGATTACGCTGGAAGAGGCGTACCAGGGAACAACTCGCACCTTTAGCCAAAACGGCGACCGCTTTACGGCCAAGATTCCGGCGGGAGCGCACGATGGCTCGCGCATTCGGCTGCGGGGCAAAGGAGCGCAGTCGCCCTATGGCACGGGCGATTTGTTCCTGGTGGTGAAGCTGTTGCACCACCCCGTTTTTAGGCGGAAGAAGGAGCAACTGCTGGTGACGGTGGAGGTGGATGTGTTAACGGCCGTTCTTGGCGGCAAAATTACCGTTCCCACCCTCTCCGGCCCCGTCAAGCTCACCATTCCCGCCGGGACGCAGGGTGGGCAAACATTCCGCTTGAAAGGCAAAGGCATGCCCAGCCCCAGCCAAAAAGAGACATACGGTGATCTGTTGGCTACGGTAAATATCCGCGTGCCGCGCAAGCTGGGCGAAAAAGAGCGGGCACTGTATGAAGAGTTGGCAAAACTTTCGGATAGCAGTACCGATTAACCTAAAAATGATAAACAAAGTCGTCGAGGCACGAAAGCGTGATCTTCGACGACCTTGTTGTTTTTACTCCCCATGAAAATGATTCGTCAACAACCTGTTTTGATTTTGGCTTTTTTGCTTTTGTTTACTGGTTTAGCTTGCGAGGCGTTTGGTAATGCTGTGCCTGCCGTAGATGAAACCGCCATTGTGGAGGCGGCTGTTTCTACGGTGGAGGCGCGGCTGCCGGAGCCGTCGGAAGCTGGGGGAACTTTGCCACAGGTGGTGCCAACTTTAACGGCCGTTCAATCTCTCCCCATTAGCACAGATTTGGAAGCTTCATTGGTTGGCGTGTATCAACAAGCCAACCAGGCCGTTGTCCATATTTTTGTTTTGGACAGCAGCGGGGCGGTGCTGGGGACGGGCAGTGGCTTCGTGATTGACAAAGACGGCCATATTGTGACCAATAACCATGTTGTGGCTGATGGTGCCGAGTTCCAAGTGGTGTTTGCCAATGGTGAAAGCAGCCGCGCCACGGTGGCGGGTACCGATGTAGACAGCGATTTGGCGGTGGTGACGGCTGAGACATGGCCGGCCGACATCATACCGCTGCCGTTGGGTGACTCAACGGCCGTTCAGGTCGGTCAATTTGTCGTTGCCATTGGCAACCCCTTTGGCGAAGCAGGCTCCATGTCTGTGGGCATCATCAGTGGGCTAGGGCGTACCATTGAATCGCAGCGCATTGCTGATGGCGGCGGGCGCTACTCGCTGCCTCAGGTCATCCAAACCGATGCGGCTATCAACCCCGGCAACTCTGGCGGCCCCTTGCTCAACCTGAATGGGGAAGTGATTGGGGTGAATAGCTCCATTCTGACGCGCACCGGCACAAATTCGGGTGTGGGTTTTTCCATTCCCGTCGCAGCCGTGAAGCGAATTGCTCCGGCACTCATTGCCGATGGTTCTTACACGTATCCCTATATCGGCATTCGCATGTCTGACAATAACCTGTCGCTGCAAGAGCTGCTTGGCTTGCCCCGTACCACGGGTGTTTATGTGACCGAAGTTTCGGCCGGCACGCCTGCCGAGGGTGCAGGGATGGTTGGCAGTGGGTTTGACCAGGTTGGCACGCCAGGGCGTGGTGGCGATTTGATTGTTGCCATTGATGAGATTCCAGTCAAAGATACTGGAGATCTAATCAGTTATTTGGTATTCCACACCGAAGTGGGACAGACGGTGCAGATGAGGGTACTGCGGAACGGTGAGGAGTTGACGCTGCCGTTGACGCTGGGAGCGCGGCCGTAGAGGCGGTAATCAGTAAACAGTAATCAGTAATCAGTAGACCGTACTGATTACCGATAACTGATTACCGATTACTGGTAAAAACGGCCGTTTTGTGGAAAATCTGTTTGCCTAATTGGACAACATTACGTTTACAACAGAGGTTCTTGATTCAATAGAACCTCGCCACACGATGATTAGGAGGTAACCATGTCTCGTCAAGATCAGTTACAGAGTTTGCTTTCATTAGACGCAGGTAGTAACAAAGTCGTTAGCCTCTATCTTGACACCGATAGCTCACGTCAATCCACCGAAGCGATCAGGCTTCAGGCGCGGACGATGCTAAAGGAAAACTGCGGCGCACTCGAAGCAGACGCGGCAGCCATTGAGCGTTATCTCGATTACAGTTTTGATTGGTCAAAGCCTGGTCTGGCGCTGTTTTCTTGTGCAGAGCAGAACTTTTTTGAAGCGTATCCCATTGCTGTTTCCTTCCGTAACCGAGTGCGGGTGGCTGATAAGCCCTACGTGAAGCATTTGGCTCATTTTCTGGATTACTACGCTGCCTATGGGGTCATCCTGGTGGATCGGTTAGGGGTACGGTTTCTGGTTTATGACTTGGGAGAACTGGTTGAAACAGAAGGGCATTTGGGGGAGGATGTGCGCCGTCTCAAAAGCGGGCAAGGCCCCATGACGATGGGTATTCGCGGCGGGTTGGGGGGTGACCGGCACGAAGAAGAAGTGGCACATCGCAACATGCGTGAGGCGGCGGCGGCAGCGCAGGAATTCTTTGCCAGACGGCCGATTCGTCGTCTCTTTTTAGGGGGGCATCCAACGGCCGTTTCTGAATTTCGTGAACTACTTTCCAAACAATTACAAAGCTGTATTGCGGGTACCTTTAACATTGACAGCAACGCCACTGAACATGAAGTTGGGCAGCGGGCGTTGGCGCTGCTGCGTGAGGCGAATGAGGAACGTGAGGCCAAATTGGTGCAAACGCTGGTGGAGCAGCATGGACAGGGTGGTAGTGCGGTTGTAGGATTGGATGATACGCTTCAGGCGGTGTGTGACCGCCGAGTGCAAACGCTGCTAATTGGCGACGGTTTTCGTACACCTGGTTACAAGGATGAGGGGATGCGGTTTGTGATAGCTAATCTGGCGAAAAGCCCGCTCAGCGATCAGGAGTTGGTGGAGGTGAATGACGTGGTGGAAACGGCCGTTACCTACACCATTGAGCAGGGCGGGCATGTGGAAGTGATTAGCGGCAATCCACAGCTTGAGTCGGCCGGCCGTATTGGGGCCATTTTGCGCTACTAACCATGAAACCTCCGAGTCTGTTTGGTTGTTTACAAAATAACCGGGCAAAAAAGCAAGAAGCTTCTCATGTCATTCCGAGTTCCTCCGAGGAATCTTTCCGCTTCTTGGAGGTGAAAGATTCCTCGCTCCGAAGACTTCGCTCGGAATGACATTTACCCGATTAATTTGTTAACCTACTACCAGACCTCGGAGGTTTTTTCTGGTCAAATTTTTCTGCCCGTTGGCAAAAACCAGACGGCGGGGACGCTGAGCCAGGCAAGAACACCGCTCCACAAAAAGACAGGGGAAAGGCCAAAGCGGTCGGCGGCAAAGCCAACGACCCAGACGGCGAGGGAGCGGATGAGGAAGTTGGTGGCGAGAAAGGAGCCGTTTGCCAGGGCGCGGTTAGTGGGAAATTGGTCTTGAACCAGGGCAAGCATAACGGCCGTTGGAGCCAAAACGGTGAAGCCGAGGAGAGCGAGGGAAACGGCCGTTAATCCCGCCGGGCCAAATAAAAACAGCAGCATAAACAGCGGAGCCAACGCCAGCACAATCCCCAGCATCCCTCGCCGCCCTAGTCGGTCACTCAACGTTCCCGACAACAGCGCTCCGGCTACGCCAGCCCCCTCTAAAATCGTCAGCGAACTGTTGGAGAGCCACAAATCCGCCTGCTTCACATCGGTCATAAACAGTGGCAAGAAGGTGGTCAACGATACCAGCAAAAACTGCCGTGCCAGCATTAGCCAAATGAGAACCAGGAAAACTTTTTGGGCGCGGGGCAGCAGTTCACGAATCATCTTGCCATCAAGCGTGGGGCGGCTGGACGCCGATACCTGCCGCAGCCGAAAATAAAGCACAGCCGACGTAATCCATCCCAGAACCATTAACTTCCACAGCCCTTCCAGCCCAAACCAGGTAACCCCAGCCGTGACCAACAGCGGCCCTAATGTACGCCCCAGTTCGCCAGAGGCCATAAAAATGCTCATGCCGGTGCCGGTGCGGTTGCCGGAAACGCGCCCAATCATGGCTGGAGCGGGGGCATGGAAGGCGGCGATGCTTAACCCGGCGATGACGAGCAAAAAGGCCAATGATGCGTAGCTGGGCATTAGCCCCATCAAGCTCATGAGGGTGGCGGTGACACCAGGTGCCAGGATGATGAAGTAGCGCAGACTGATCTTGTCGGCCAGGTAGCCTACGAAGGGGTTCATGAGGCCGGGAAGCTGGGCAAAAATGGTGAGGCTGCCGGCCAGGGCATAGTTGGTGGACAGTTTGTCTTGCAGCACGGGCAGCAGAGGGGCGATGAAGGCACTGAATGTGTCGTGGACAAAGTGACCGCCCGCAATGGTGAGGACTTGCTCGGTGTGAAAGGTTTCGTCGTGGGCGTGAACGGCCGTTTGGGCAGAGGTGGATTGTGGGTTCATAATCAATTGAGACTGGAGACTGGAAGACTAGGAGATTCAAAACAATCTCTCAATTTCTCAGTTTCTCAATCTCCTCCTTAACATTTGACAGACTTTAGGCAGGAAGACTACTTCATTCGCTGGGCAATGGCAAGGATACGGTGCATGGTTCGCAAAACCGGCCGTTCGATGAGCTTGCCGTCAAGCACCACCACGCCGCTGCCCTGCGCCGCAAACGCCGACACCACCCGTTCCGCCTCGGCAATTTGGGCGGGAGTGGGGCTAAAACAGCGGTTGATGATGGGAATTTGCCGGGGATGAACGGCCGCTTTTCCCCCAAACCCCAGTCGTTTGCTGGCCTCCGTTTCCACCTCCAGCCCCGCCGTGTCGTTAAAGTTAAGGTACGGCACATCCAGCACGTCAATGCCAGCACCGGCGGCAGCATGAACCACCCGCGAACGGCCGTAAAGCAGCCCCTCCCAATTCGCTTCCAGCCGTAAATCGGCCGCCAAGTCCACCCCGCCAAAAAGCAGCGATGCCACCCGCTGGCTGGCGCGGGCAATGGCGTAGCAATCTTCCAGCCCCTCATTGGTTTCGATAATCACGTGCAATTGGATGTGGGGGTGAGGGGCAAGCAGGTCATCATATAGCCGAATTTCATTAGCACTTTTGACCTTGGGCAGCATGAGGGCGGATGGTGGCGTTGAAGCTGCCAACACAGCTTGCAAATCAGCCAGCCCCTCAGCCGTGCGAATGCTATTGATGCGAAGAATAGGTTCAGGGGCAGCCACCGCCTCCCCAGCTTCGTCCGCGTTTGTCTGTGTTTGTCCGCGTCCCATTGTGGCAAAGAACGCCATCATCTGCCACCGTGCCGTCTCTTTGTTGGCTGGGGCAACGGCATCTTCTAAATCAGCCGTGACCATATCGGCCCCCGCTTGCGCCGCTTTCGCATACAGTGCCGGTTTGTTGCCAGGAAAAAAGAGCAGACTGCGACGGGGAGAATCGATCATGGGTTGAGCCAGTCTAGGCACCGGGCAGCACGTGAAAGAGGATGGCAAAAAAGTGGCACATGCTGCCGCCCAGAACAAACAAATGCCAGATGGCGTGGTTAAAGGGCAGCTTTTGCCAGGCGTAGAAGATGACACCAACGGTGTAACAAACGCCACCTGCTACTAGCCAGACCAAACCGCCGGGCGGAATGGCGACAAGCATCTCTTTAAGGCCAATGAGGCATATCCAACCCATGAGAACATAGGCGGCGGTGGAAATTTTGTCGTAGCGGCCGGTATACATTGTTTTAAAGATGATGCCGATAATTGCCAGTGCCCAGACAAAGCCAAAGATTGACCATCCCCACGGGCCGCGCATGTTGACCAGGGTAATCGGGGTGTAGGTTCCGGCAATGAGCAGGTAGATGGCAGCATGATCCATAATGCGGAAAATGCGCTTGGCATCCGGGTGCTGGATGGCGTGGTAGAGGGTAGAGGCGGTGTAGAGCAAAACAAGGCTGGCACCATAAATGCTAAAGCTGACAATGCGCCAAGCGTCGCCATAAATGGCGGCCAGCACGACCAATACCGTTAACCCGGCAACGCTTAACATGGCACCAATGCCATGCGTGATGCCGTTGGCGATCTCCTCGCTGAGGGTATAAACTGCTTCGGTTTTGCTGTTTTTTGTACTCATGAGTGGATTGTAACGTGGTTTGATGCGAAGGGGTATGGTTTTCAGGGTTTGATCATGTTGGTATTGGGATTGGAGATTGGTGAAGGGTGGGGGAATTTTGGGTGAAGGTTACGCAACTGCGGGGTGGGTCTGGTAAAATGGGGGCATGAGTGAACAACAACGTGTGGCTTTGATTACAGGTGTAGCGGGGGGAATTGGCCGAGCAACGGCCGTTTCTTTCCACAATGCTGGCTGGTATGTCGTTGGCGTAGATCGGCAGGCGGCGACTGGACTGCCGGGGATTGACCGGTATATTCAGGCGGATGCCGCGTTGCCGAGTGAGATTCGGGGGGCGTTGCGGGTGGTGGAGGGGGAAAACGGCCGTTTGGACACCCTCATCAACAACGCCGCCATCCAAGTCACCAAACCAATGATGGAAATGACCCTGGCCGAATGGGACGACATCATGAACGTCAACGTCCGCTCCGCCTTTGTCTTCACCCAAGCTGCCCATCAACTGCTCAAAGCATCGGCCGGCAGCATCGTCAACGTCAGCTCCGTCCACGCCGTCGCCACCTCCGCCGACATCGCCGCCTATGCCGCCAGCAAAGGGGCACTGCTGGCTCTCACCCGCGCCCTTGCCGTTGAACTAGCGGCCGACAACATCCGCGTCAACGCCATTTTGCCCGGAGCCGTAGACACCCCCATGCTCCGCGCTGGCCTCAATCGCGGCCACGTTAGCGGCACCGTCGAAGAAAAAATCCGCGCCCTCGCCGCCAAAACCGTCATCGGCCGCGTCGGCGACACCGACGAAATCGCCCGCTGCATCCTCTTCCTCGCCGACAGCACCCAATCCTCCTTCATGACCGGCCAATCCCTCATCGTAGACGGCGGGGCCACGGCGCGGCTTAGTACAGAATAAAATGGAGATTGGAGATTGGGGATTAGGCACTTCGCTACGACCAATCTCCAATCTCCAACCCCCAATCTCCTCCATGCTCTACCAAACCAAACAAACCATCCATGCCCTTCGCAGCCGTTTGGCTTACCGCCGCTATGTTGCCCAACAAGCTGACAGCTTAGAGCGACTTGCCGCCGTCAAGGACATTCACCGGGGGGAGCGCTGCTTTATCATCGGCAACGGCCCCAGCCTGAAGCAAACGGATTTGACCCGACTGCGTCATGAGTTCACTTTCGGCCTCAACCGCATCTACCTGCTCTTTCCTGAATTGGGCTTCACCACCACCTATTTTGTCTCCTTCAATCGGCTGGTGCTGGAACAATTTGCCGCTGAAATTGGCAACAACGTCCCCGTACCAAAGTTCACAAGCTGGGAAAACCACGATCTCACCCACGCCATCCCTGATTTCAGCTACCTGTTTCGCCACAACGGAGTCGGGTTTTATGGCGACGTGGGGCGTGGGGTGTGGGGTGGTGGCACTGTCACCTATGTGGCAATGCAGTTGGCGTTCCACATGGGGTTCCAGCAGGTCATTCTAATTGGGGTTGACCACTCCTTTGCCACCCAGGGCAAAGCCAACAAAACCATCACCTCCGACAGCGGCGATCCCAACCATTTTGACCCGCGCTACTTTGGCAAAGGGATTCGCTGGCAGTTGCCTGACCTGGAAACATCGGAGCTTGGTTACAGTTTGGCACGGCAGCACTATGAGTCGGCCGGCCGACAAATCATAGACGCAACCATCGGGGGCAAACTGCAAATCTTCGCCAAAGCTGCCTACGATACGCTGTTTTGATAACCAACACCATATTCCCGAAATCTTTTATGCTATAATGAGACACATGATTTCTGCTACCCATACGATTCACATTTCAGAGACCTTGTATCAGCGACTGAGTCGGCAGGCGCGGGCTGGTGATAAAACCGTTGATGAAGTGGCTGAACAAATGTTGGAACGTGTGTTGCCTCCCTCCGTTGGCAATGTTCCCGAACGCTGGCGCGATGATTTAGAACAAATGCAAGCAATGGATGATGAAACGCTGTGGCGTATAGCACAAACAGATTTTCCTGCCGAGCTTATGGAACAGTATGAAGACCTCTTGGAGGCCAATGCCAAACGTGACCTCTTGCCTTCTGAACGGTTGCAGCTAAACATGTTGCGTGACGAGGCCGATTTATTGATGCTGCGTCGCGGTTATGCGTCTTTGCTGCTGCATTGGCGTGGCTACAACATTCCCAATCCTTACGATGTAACATCGGATGAGTAAGCGGTACATTTCTGTTGCCTTACGTGAACAGGTGATGCAAGATTCGCGTGGTCGCTGTGGGTATTGCCTGTCCTCCCAGCGATTTACTGGCACAAATCTGGTTCCTGATCACTTGGTCCCTGAAGCTAAGGGTGGCCTGACGATTCGTAAGAACTTATGGATGGCGTGTCGGCGATGTAATGAACACAAACAGTCGCGTTCCCATGCGTTTGATCCAGTAACAAGGAAAAGTGTGCCTTTGTTTAACCCTCGTTTTCAACTATGGGCTTTACATTTTGTTTGGAGCCAGGATGGAACACGGATCATTGGGACGACTGCCATAGGTCGTGCTACAGTTGACGCACTCAATATGAATGACGAGACGATTGTTACAACGCGGGCGTATTGGGTTGGGGTAGGTTGGCATCCCCCAAAAGATTAGATTGACCGCTTCTAAATTTCTTGCAAATTGAGAACCTTCTTGTTGAAAATTGCCCATATTATCAATCCAGTCAATGTGAAAGAGGGGTCGGAGTTGGCGGTGGCGCAGCCGATTACGTTTGAGACGATGCGGCGGGCGGCAGAAACGGCCGTTTCTCCCCCCACCTACCCCACCATCCACCTCTTTGCCATCGCCTACCCCGAAGACGCACCCGCCATGCCGGCCGGATTCACCCACCTCCCCCCCCTCTCCCAATCGGTGTTAGACGTTGGCCGCTTTGCCCCGCCGCGCAAGCTGCCACTGCTGCGCCACATTCTCGATGCCCTGTACGCGGCCAGCGACGCTGACTATTTTATCTACACCAACGTAGACATTGCTCTACAGCCCCACTTTTATACGGCCGTTTCCCAAATTATTGCCGCTGGACACGATGCCTTTGTCATCAACCGCCGCACCATCCCCAAAACCCACACCCGCGTGGCCGACATTCCCCACATGCTGGCCGAGCTAGGCGAGCCGCACCGGGGCTGGGATTGCTTTGTCTTCCGGCGGCAGGCGTATGAACAGTATCAGCTTGGCGACGTGTGCCTGGGTGCGCCCCGCGTGGGGCTGGCACTACTGGCAAATTTGCTTGCTTTTGCCGACAATTTTAAGGAGTTCAAGGACGAGCATTTGACCTTTCATCTGGGCGACGACCGCAGTTGGCGCAGTTGGCGGCCTTCTGATTATGAACGCCACAACACGCGGGAACTCATGAAGATTTTGGCGCAGTTGGAGCAGGCAAACGGGGCTTTTCCCAGCCAAACCCCACCCGGAGCCTTTTTAGCCAAAAAGCGCACCCTCGGCTCGTTCTATGAACTGTGGACAAGGCTGGCGCACTTGCCCATTGGCTGGTCGCGGTGGCTGAATGGATGGATGGGGAACAGGTAATGATGCTTTCAAAGTAAACTGGTCTTCTTTGCGACTGACATCGGCTACGTGCTGTCAATGAGCAGTTTCATCAAGTATTGGTCATATGCTTGGGTGCATGGACTCCGTTGCTCATACACCATTCCAAGGTCTGTGTGGTGGTGGGTCAGTGCTGGCAGGTTTGGGTGCGGTGGGCGGTGGCAAGGATGCGGTCGCAGCCGGCCGTGGTGATGGCGATGGGTTTTTCGAGATAAACGGCCGTTCCCATCTCCAACGCCGCCACCGCCTGTTCTTCATGCAAAAAGTCCGGGGTGCAAATAAACACCGCGTCCAACGCTTGCTGAAGCAGCAGATGGTAATCGTCGGTGACAAAAATGTTGTCGCCGTACCGTTCTTTTTGCGCCGCCAACACCTCGCTGTTGATGTCGCAGCAGGCGACAATGCGGGAGCCGTGGTTAGGCTAGTGGGCGTGGCGAGCCAGGCTGCCGCGCCCACCAGCACCAATCACGCCAATGCGTAAATCAGACATGGGAGCCTCCTTGAACTGTGTTGTCTGTGGCGGGGAGGATAGCATAGTTTGGGGGGATGGGGAGGGATATTAAATGACACAGAGTGGCACAGAGGAGATACAGAGTTTCACAGAGAAAAAGCAGAGAATTTGATGCTCAATCTGTGATTTTTTGCAATGCTGGATGCTTATTTTTGGACGCTTACTTAGAACCATGTAGACGCGAGGCCTGCCTTGCGTCTACATGGTTCCAAATTTTACCCTCCTGGCACAATGGAGAATTCAAATTCACCGACTGTGTTAGAAATGGCCGTGTGGCTACCACAATTCAACGCCTGTACCACATAGAAATGACTATTGTTGACATCACCAAAGATATCAAACAAAAGATGCGTTTCTGTGGGAGCCTGCACGCTCGCTTGCGGCAAACCAGTTGGGAAGAAATAGGGCGAACTGCTTTCGTATACTTCATAGCTACAGTTTGCTGGATTGTTCACCCAACTCAATAACCCGTTTGCCGCTCCCTGCCTAGACAAACTAATAACCGGGCCAACAGCTTCCGTCCCAGTGAATTCAAACAGAGCAAACTCAGTCAAATGCGCAATGGTAACCACTATCGTATTGTTGACCGTATCACGGCTAACGATAGTAATGCCGTCTGTCTTCCACGAGCCAGTCACTTCATCAAAGTAATATAAGCCTAGCAATGCCTCATCTGCTCCGCTTACATCTGCGTCCGTATACATCAACGTCACTTCCAACGGATGACCCGAGTTAAAGCTGAAGTTTTCCTGCAACACCCCATTCTGAAAAGCATTAATCTGAAAGGCGATGCCACCAAATTTGAAGTCGCCTAGGGCTGGGCGAGCAGCCTCCTGCTTAAAGAGTGTTAGCATTGTCTGTGGTGAACCAGGCGGCAGCAAATCGGCGCCGATTGTTACATTGATCTGACCATCATTAATGTTACCCACGGACAATTGGCCGGGTGCAACCGGCGTCACCTGCGCCGTGTCGGCTGCAACAATTACCGTAACATGACCCGTCACGCTATCTGTATCATCGCTAACCGTATAGCTAAATGTGTCAGAGCCAGAAAAGCCAGTCGTTGGCGTGTAGACAACTTGGGTGCCGTTGATGCCGACTGAACCATTAAGGGGTTGGGAAACGCTCGTCACCATGAGCGGATCGTTGTCGAGATCACTGTCGTTGCTCAGCACATCAATTGTCACCGGCTGATCAACGAGAGTATAGGCCTCGTCGTCGCCAACAATGGGTTTAAATTGCGTCCCGAAAAGGCCAACATAGCCGCTGGCAATATTGCCAGTAATGCTGAAATCACCACCGGCCACGAGCAAACGCCCGCGTGCCTCGACAGCAGCAACCAAGGCATTCAACCCATTACCCAGCGAACTCCAGATGCTACCGTTAAACTGAGCTAAATAGAGTGCCGATTGACCACCGACGCTAGTAAACTGACCGCCGATATACAGCACATCATTCTCGCCTACGTCAAGGTCGAAAATCGTGTTGTTTGTGCCACCAATATCATTCCACGCGCTGCCGTCCCATTTGGCGAGACGGCTGACGCTGACTGCACCAGCTTGTGTGAAGGCACCGCCCACATACAGATTGTCCATGCTATCGAAGGCGAGGGCATTGGCAGCCTGATTAAGGCTGCCGCCAACGTCACTCCATGTCGCGCCATTTCGCCAAGCAAGGCCACGGGCTGGCACGCTGTCAATCGTATTGAAGTTCCCGGCGATGTACAAATCGCCATTGTTTGCAAACCTGAGGTCATTGACAAAGCCATCGGCCGCGCCAATCTGGCTCCACGTACTGCCGTCCCATTTGGCGAGGTGGCTGAAGCCAGTCACAGCCCCAATCCGATCAAAATTGCCGCCGATATACATATCTCCGTTGCTAGCAATGGCAATCCCGTTGACCCAGCCAGTGTATAGACCACCGCCGACCACGCTCCAAGTGCCACTGTTCGGATCCCACTTGGCAATGCCTTTACCGCTCAGAGCCACACCGTCAATCGAAACGAAATCGCCACCAGCGTAGAGGTTGCCAGAGGCATCCGTTGCCAACGCATTGACATTGCCGCCTATCTGACCAATAGATTCCCAGCCGGCCTCGGTCCAGCGATAAACTTGTGATACCGATGCCGTTGGTATTTTCTGGCCGCCAGCATAGATATTGCCGTCGTTGTCAATTGCGACTGCACGTATCCTGTTGCCGACACCGCTCCATAGGGGAGTGTAGTTGGTGCCGTCCCACCTGACGATATTGCTAGCAGTTACCTTATCGTTGCCAGCAAGCAAAAAGAAGCCAGCCACGAAAAAGTCGTCGTTGTTGTCAATGACAATGGCGTTGGCATTCCCTTCAATATTGCCCCGATGATGTTCCAGCTACTATCATCCCATTTCGAGAAGCGATCGTTGGCACCTGCATAGATATTACCGCTGTCATCAAACAAGAGATCGTAGACTCTAGCTGCCCCAAGCGTGCCAACGCTACTCCAGCTTCCACCGCTCCATTTGGCCACGGCGGGAGCCGCATTGCCCCCCGCCGTGCTGAAGAAGCCACCAGCATACAGCGTCCCATTCCTGTCGAAGACAAGGACATTGACCTCACGATCCATCCCGCTGCCCATGGCATTCCAGCTACTTCCATCCCAGTGGGCGATACGGTTGGCCGCGCCGCTGCCCGCTGTCGTGAAAGTGCCACCGATATACACATCATTATTACTAAGGTCAATTGCTAGCGCCTGGACAGAATTATCCACGCCGCTACCGAGAGCGCTCCAGCTGCTACTGTTAGGATTCCATCTGGCGACACGATTGGCTGTGGCACCACCGGCTATCGTAAAGCTCCCGGCCGCGATTAGGTCGCCGTTGCTGTCAAACGCCAATTCTTCGACCCGGTTATTGACGCCGCCACCGAGCGCGCTCCACGTCACCCCATTCCAGCGGGCGATATTGACTGCAGCCACACCACCGGCTTGGTTAAACGCACCACCGATGTATAGATCCCCATTAGGGGCCATGGCCAGTGCATAAACGGAGCCGCTAATGCCGCCGCCAAACTCGAGCCACTGGGTGCCATCCCATCTGGCTAGACGATCGGCTACAGCTTCACCAACGGCCGTAAATTGACCGGCAATGATGATCTCACCGTTGTTCTCATTATAAACCATGTCAAAAATGGCATTATTGGTTCCCGGTATGCCAAAGCCCGGCTGCCAGACAGGGTCAGTCGTTGGCGAGATGACAACGGTAACATCAACAAGCGCACTAACAATATGCGTGCCATCACTGATCGTGTAGGTAAAGGTGTCAGGCCCAAGGAAATCAATGGCTGGTGTGTAGACAACCTGCGTGCCGCTTAGCGCAGTGGCACCACTGCCTGGCGTTTCCACCGCCGTTAGCATCAGCGAATTGCCGTTGGGATCGCCGTCATTGGCCAACACGTTGATAGTAACGGCCGTATTCTCAAACGTTGTCACATTATCGTTAACGGCAATCGGCACCTCACGACAAGCCGTGCCGCTGCCGGGCGTCCCGCCGTATTCATAAGCACCCATGTCAACCGTGCTGTTGATGATGCGGTTGCTGCCGTCGAGGTCGGTTGTTGCGGTGCTAGGAACGGCCGTATTGAAGAACCAGCCTGTAGACGCAGATCGCCACAGCTTGTCGGCGCGAGCAAGGGATAGACTGGATGGGTGAATGTTGGGTCTGCTATGATGTTTGTCGCCCCATCGTAGTTGACCGATCCTGTACCCACATACGCAATCGTACTATAGGCACCTTGTACCAAGCTGTAGCTGATGTTGACGGAAGCAAAGATGTTAAAGACGGACTCCCCTTCCTGCGCCGCATTGTTCCACAAGATGCCATTCTGCAATGTGACGGTACTATTCCCGCCGCTGCTGCCGTCGTTGAGGATGGCTCCGCCGTCCTCGTCAGCGCGATTGCCGTTGAAGGTGATGTTGATGAGCGTTGGCGTTGTCGTGCCGCCGCTGCTGCCGTCATTGACAAGTGCTCCACCATTCGCGGCCGCATTGCCACTGAACACAACATTAACCAGCGTTGGGCTGCTATTGCCGCCGTTTTGTCCCTCGTTATACAGGCCACCGCCCTTGTTGCCGGCCGAATTGCCGTTGAAGCTGACGTTGAGGAGCATGGGTGAGCCGTTGCCGCTAGCCCCACCGCCGTTATACAGCGCACCGCCGTTGCCAGCGGCCTGGTTGCCGACGAAGTAAACATGGGTCAAGGTTGGGCTGCTGTCGCCATTGAGACCATCGTTGATCATCGCGCCGCCATTGTACTGTGCCCAATTGCCGCTAAAGGTTAGGTTAGTTAGCGTGGGGCTACATTGACCGCCAGAACGGCCGTTACACATTAGGCCACCACCCGACCCATTGGGGGCTGCGGCATCGGCCTGCCCAGCCGTGATGATGAAGCCATCGAGGCGTGTTGCGCCCGTGATGGGGGTGGAACTGCCATCGAGATTGACAACATGAACACTGTTGTCACCAACGATTTTGCCAACACCGCTCACTACACCGTTAGCGTTGGTAAAGTCGTTGCCGTCAATGTCACCGCTGAGGATAGTTAGATACTGCATCCAATCGCGTTGGGCTAGTTCAGTCACCCCAGAGCCAGGGTCAAAGCCACCATAGAGGGCAACACCGGCTGGGATGTTGAAGCTGGCATTGGGATCATTATTGGTCTGTCCCCCACCCACATCGGGGTAGTAAATGCCTTCGGCAACAAAGATAGTGTTGCCGCTGGTAGCGGCAGCCAGGGCATCTTGCAAATTGGTAAAAGCGTCGGCCCATGAAAGACCGGTTCCACCGCCTATTGCCTCGGCATCTACAAAGAGGTCAGGCATGAGCACGCCCTCGGTGACGGTGATAGTGACGGTCGCGGTGTTGGAAGACAACGCGCCATCATTGGCCTGATAGGTAAAGGTCACGATGCCGAAGAAATCAACGGTCGGCGTGTAGACAAAACCACCGTCGCTGTTTAGGTTGAGTGTGCCGCTGCTAACATCATCAACGAGAATGGCTGTTAACGGGTTGCCCTCACCATCCATGTCGTTAGATAAGACACCCGTGGCAGCGACGGTCAAGGTTGTGTTTTCTTCGGTTGTGTAGCTATCGTCTGCTGCTGTGGGGGCAGTGTTGTCATTGGTGGTGCAGAGGACGCGACGAATCCGGTGGTTGTGCGTGTCGGCAATGTATAAATTGCCGTTGCTGCCGACAGCGATGCCGCGTGGGTAGTTTAGCTGCGCGGCTGTCGCTGAACCGCCGTCACCGCCATAACCAAAGATGCCATTACCAGCCAGTGTGCTGACCGCCCCAGCACTGTCCACCATACGGATACGGCTGTTAGCGTAGTCAGCGATATAGAGGTTGCCGTCTCCATCAAGAGCCACTGCGGCGGGGAAGCTAAGCTGGGCGTTGGTAGCAAGGCCACCGTCGCCGCCATAGCCGCTGTCTCCCAGCGTGCCAGAGCCAGCAAAGGTGGTTACTGTGCCAGCACCATCCACAACGCGGATGCGGTTGTTGTGGGTGTCGGCAATATACAGCGTGCCGTCGGCGGCGATGGCAATACCACGGGGCGAGTGGAACTTGGCGTTGACGGTAGGCCCACCATCGCCACTGTCGCCGTAGCCGCCGCCAGCAACGATACTGATGATGCCGCTGCTATTGACCATTCGGATGCTGCTGTTGCGATAGTTGGCAATGTAAACATTATCGTTGCTATCCACAGCGACATTGAAGGGATCATGGAACTGGGCAGCCGTGGCTGGGCCACCGTCGCCGCTGAATCCGCTTGTGCCGTCGCCAGCGATGGTGGTGATGTTGCCCGCGCTGTCCACCTTGCGGATGCGATGGTTGTGTGTGTCAGCAATATAGAGATTGCCAGCCGCGTCAACGGCGATATGACTGGGATAGTTGAGCATAGCGGCCGTGGCGAGTCCAGCGTCGCCACTATACCCAGGCGTACCTATGCCAGCGAAGGTCGTGATGGTGCAGACGCTGACAAAGTTAACGGTGACGTTAACCGTTGCTGTGTCGCTGCGCGTGCCGTCGCTAATGGTATAGGTGAAAGTATCGTTGCCGATGAAGCCAGCGTCTGGTGTATAGAGCAACTGCATACCGTTCTGGGCTACCGTGCCGTTGGCTGGTGTACTCCAGGCTGTGATGGTTAAGGGAGCATTTTCTGGATCGGTGTCGTTGGCAAGGACGTTGATAAAAACGGCCGTTTCCGCATCAGTCATCGCGGTATCATCAATGGCATCGGGTGCCATGTTCTCAGGGGGGCAAACGCGCCAAATTCGGCCGTTTGGTCAACCGTAAACGCGATCTCATCATTGGCTGCGTCGCGGTTGGTTATGGCAATCCCGCCGTTGACCCAGGTTGAGCCGTCGAAACGGTAGATGTCAAGCAAAGCTTCATTGCCATCGCCCACGGCCGCATCGAGATAGGTGAGCGTCAACTGGAGCGGCTGAGCAAAGACCAGATTATTGACGACGCTGCCGCCTTGTTCGGCAATGATGTTGAGGCCAAAATCAAGCGTCAGGAGACCTGAGACGCTGCCGACGGGGTGCGTGGTCAGATCGATGTGCAAGGTTGTGTCGGTGCTGACGATGCCAGCCGGCCCGTTGATGTCGAGCGTGTAGGCACCCTGCGTGATGCTGCCGCTGCCGCCAGAGGCGTTGGTGAGCAAAACGGTGTCGTAAGTTACTTCGGCCGCACCTACATCACAGGCCCCGCTACGCGCCGTCCCAATTTGATCTTCACTGAGGCTGCAGCTAGCAACTGCACCGAGGGCTGGGCTGGCGGGCAGAGGCCGCCGCTGAAAGGCCGATGTGAGTGAGCCCAGCAGCGGATTGGCCGTGCTGTCACTGCTAAAGCCCGCGCAATTGCCCAAGTCACCGATGATGTTGTCACCGTTGGATGTGACGCTGCCACCATTGAGATTGCAATCGTTGCTGCTGTTGCCGTAAAAGATGTTCGCTTGGGCATTCAACGTGGCCGCAACGTCAACCCCGCCTCCTTGGCTCGCGCTGTTGTTGACGGCCGTCACGTGGGCGACGGTGAGCGCGGAGGATGCCCCAAAGCCACGGACTGCGCCGCCTGTACTGGAGGTGGTGTTGTTATCAAACGTGCTGTTCTCGATGTTAGTGGTCCGTTCAGTGAAGATGGCTCCACCGCCACCACCACCGGCGTTGTTGTTGACTAGCGCACTTTGAGTGATCGTTAGTTGGGTAGTGGCCGCGTCGCGGCTGGCGATGGCACCACCGCCCCAAGCTGCACTGTTATTCGTGAATGTTGAGCCGGAGACGGTTAATTGACCGTTGTTGTTATGGATGGCACCACCCATCGTGGCATTATTGTTGTCGAAAATTGTATCGCTGATGCTGATTGAGGCGTTAGAGTTGTGCCTAATTGCGCCACCTTCAATACCGGGTGCGCTGTTGCCGCTAAATGTGCTACTGGCGATGGTAATAGACCCTCTATTTAGGGTGGCAATTGCTCCGCCACGAGGGGACTCATTGTTCTGGAAATCGGCCGCTGTCACTGCCAGCGTTGTGCTGCTACCTTCGATGTAGATCGAACCGCCATAGCCGACTGCGTTGTTTTGGCTGAAAGTATCGCCATTGATGATAATAGATGGTCTACTGAGAGCAGCGATAGCACCGCCGCTATCGCTGGTATTGTTTTGGAAATCGGCTGCTGTCGTATTAAGGGTCGTTCCTGTTGCTTCCAAATAGACTGCACCGCCAAAATTGGTCGCGTCATTGTCGTTGAATGTGCCACCGTTAAGCGTAATCGCCGCACCGGCGAAGGCAGCAAACGCGCCGCCTCGATCGCTGGCCGTATTGCTGATAAAGGTGGTGGCCGTCACCATAGCTGGGACACCCCAAGCTTCGATGGCACCTCCATCGTCGGTCGCTAAGTTGTCGCTGAACATACTATCGACGACGCTTAGGCTACCGCGATTGCTGATCGCGCCCCCATCGGTTGCTGTGTTTGTTATAAAGTCGCTGTTGTTAACCGACACGGTGGCATTGGCAAAGATTGCGCCGCCAAAATCGGCGGAATTGTTGCTAAAGCTACTGTTTTCAACCGTTGTCGCTCCGTCGGCGCGGATTGCGCCACCCCATGCGCTGGCGGTATTGTCATTGAATGTCACGTTATCAACAGTCACCGACGCAGAGCTGTCTACCCGAATCGCGCTGCCATGATCGGCGTTGCCGTTGGCAATGGTTAGATTAGTGATTTTTGGACAGACCCTACGGCGCAAAAGAGGCAAGAAAGCGAACAGTAGCATCCACCGTTTGTTGCCATTGGCTTTCTGGCGAAATAGTAGCTGGGTTATCTCCAGGTTGAGGACCATAATCCCCAAACTGGCTGTGGTTCCCACCCTGAATAACCACAAACTGACTATCTACCGGTTCAAATGCTTTATACTGTTCAATTTTGGCACCATCATCCAGCCCACCATCTTCAGTCCCGTAAATAGATAACACTTTAATATCGGTATCTTTGAGCCGATCATCGGCTGGATAGGATGCCCAAAACACAATTCCCTTTATTTCTGGATGATTGGAGGCAAAATAGGCAGAAGCAACGCCTCCCAATGAGTGCCCCCCTGTTACCCAAGTTTTCACTTCAGGAAAATCTTGCAAAACCGGCGCACCTGCTTCAGTATCAAAAAAAGCCAGGTTGAGCCGCACCTGAATGAGAACAACCAGGTATCCCTGTTCGGCAATGCGGCGCAAAATGGGAGAGTAGGCGCGAAAATCTACATGCCCACCCGGGTAAAAGAGAAATGCTGTCGTTGACCGTTGGGCAGTTGGCTCAAAGGCAATGTAGTCGCCGTGATCAATAATTTGCACCACGCTGTCAGATTCAAGTGCTGCCAGCGCAGCGGTGCCGGCCGGTAAAGGTGTTTCGGCCCAAACGACAAAGCCAGCGATAAGGATGACCATTAGCATGACTAATCCGATAGCTAGACGTTGTAACCCCTTTTTCATCTCAATGCCTGTGCTCCTTGGTTGCTTGCTAGGGTAAAAACGGCCGTTTTCACCCAACAGCCAGCGTCGAAAGACAAAATGTTGCGTCCCAACCTGTCAACGTTGGCACACCGTCTGCAAAATATTCCCTTCCGGATCTTCATACCACGCCACCCTTAAACGTAGCTGCTCATTCACATCAAAGTTGTGCGGCTCACGGATGCAAGGTGTTTTCTTTTCCATCAGCATCGCATGGGCTTTGTCCACATCATTGGTCCACAGCACAATTTCGCCCCGTGGCTTGCCGGGGTCAAGCGGCAGTTGGTGTATCCTCCGCCCAGCCTCCACAGACGAAAACCCAATTAAATACGCGCCTAACCGCAGCTCGATATGCTCTGGCGTACCCTCTTTCGGCGTGCGGTAGGTTTCTTGAAACCCAAAGCTGTCACGATAGAAAGCCGCCACCCGTTCCACATCCTGCACATAATAATTGCTTTGCCCACCGTGAAAGGCAAGCAGTTCTAGATCAGTACCCATCTTAATAACCCCGCACAAACGCCGCCAAATCCTGCTTCTGCTGCTGCAGCGACGGCAAATGGACATACATCAAATGCCCTGCCTCATAATACGCCATCTGCACATTGCCGCGCAGATCCGGTGGCAAATAGAGATGGTTAAAGGTGTATTCGGCGGCGGCAAACGGGGTTGCCAAATCATAATACCCGTTGCACACCAGCACCCGCAGGTGCGGATTGCTGCACATAATGCGGCGCAGCGTTTCACTGACATCCACATACGTTCCCTCAAACTCAGCAAACCGCCACGTCGCGTTGATTTTCATGTTCATAATTTCGTAAGGCAGATCGCTTTGGTAGTTGAGTTCCCGGTGCAAATAATCATACAGTGCCGCCGTGTAGGGGCCGTTATAGGCCAGCGAACTTGGCTCCAGGTTGATTTGTTTGCCCGTTGGCCCAAGGTCATAGCCGGTAAATCGCGCATCCAGCCGGCCGACCACCTTCCCCTCATCGCGCAGCAGTTCATTGACAAAGGTCGTCAAATCTACCCGCAGGTTGCAGCGTTGGATAAGGTCGGCCGGCAAACCGGTGAATCGTGCCACCTTTGCAGCTATTGCGGCTTCCTCGCTCTGGTCTAACAAGGTGCCGCGCATCAACGCCGCCGCATACTCTCCCCAGGCAAACGCCCGCGCTTCGTTTGCCCAGTCGGCCAAGCTTTGCCCCTGCCCCGCCCGGCCGTGGTACCAGGCCACGGCGGCATAAGGTGGCAGATAGAGCGCGTAGGGCAAATCGTTGCCGGGGGCAAAGCGGGTCGTTTGGAAGTTGAGAATGGTGCTAACAAAGATGATGCCGTTCAAAAACAACCCGTGCCGATCTTGCAAATAGCCGCTGAGGGCGGCGGCGCGGGTGGTGCCATAGCTTTCGCCAATCAAATATTTGGGCGAAGCCCAGCGGCCATAGCGGGTGCAAAAGAGGCGGATAAAATCCCCCACGCTTTCGATGTCTTTCTGAAAACGGTAAAATTCGCTGTTGGCTTCCCCCGCCACTGCCCGGCTAAAGCCAGTGCCAACCGGGTCAATAAAAACCAGATCGCTTTCATCCAGCAGGGAAAATTCGTTTTCGCCCCACTGCCAGGGAGGGGGATTGAGCGCACCCACATCTCCCATTTGCACGCGGCGCGGCCCCAGCAGCCCCAGGTGCATCCACACGCTGCTGCTGCCGGGGCCGCCGTTAAAGCTGAAGGTGATGGGGCGTTGCGGGTTTGGTGCGTCGTCGCGCAAATAGGCGACAAAAAAGAGGTTAGCTTTGGGTTTTTCCCCTTCGCTTTCTCGTTTGCCCTCGTGTTTTTCAGCTTCTTCTTTTAAAACGAGTGTGCCGGTGATAGCAGTGTAGGGGATAGCCTGCCCATCAATGGTAACGCTATGATGCGTAACGGTCAGTTGATCATTGGGAAACTCAGACATGATTATGCCTCAAAGGTGATAGGCAGCGTGTGGGGGCCGCGAAAAGCGAAGCCCGGCAGCCACTCCACCTGCTCGTTGATAAGCTGCAGATTGCGGCACCGCTGAAGGAGCGTCAAAATGCCGACCTGGGAAACGGTGCGGGCGATGGAAACGCCGAGGCAAAAATGGGGGCCGTGGGCAAAGGTGAGGTGGCGGTTGGGGTGGCGCGTCATGTCAAACTGGGTGGGGTTGGCAAATTGCGCCTCATCCCGGTTGCCGGAGCCGAACAGCACCAAAACACCCTGCCCTGCCGCAAAAGTTTCGCCCTGAAATTCCATGTCTTCTTTAACGACGCGGCTGGTGACTTGCACCGGGCTATCGTAGCGCATCACTTCTTCGGTGGCGGGGGCGATCAATTCTGGCTGCGCCAAAAGCTGTGCCAGCGCATCGGGGTGGCGGGCAAAGGTGAGGACGGCGTTGCCAATGAGGTGGGCGGTGGAGTTGTTGCCGCCGACCAGCAGGGCGACACACATACCGAATAGCTCATCGCGGGAGAGGCGGTCGCCTTGTTCTTCGGCCTGCACCAATTCGGTGATCAAATCATCCTGCGGGTCATGGCGGCGCTGCTCGATGATGACTTCGAGGTATTCTTTCATCTCCAACATGCTTTTCTGCCCCTGCCGCATCACGCCTACGCGGTCTTGAGTGGTTCCGGCGCGGTCATAAATGAGTACCTGATCCCGCGCCCAGCGGGTGAAGCGGGGTTGGTCTTCGTAGGGTACGCCGAGAATGTCGGTGATGGCCCAGCCGGGGAGCTTGGTGGCAACATCGGCCATCACGTCCATTGTGCCGCTGTCGCTCGCTTCGTCAATGAAGCCGTGGCATATTTGCTCAATGCGGGCGCGGCGACCTTCGATCATGCGGGGGGTGAAGGCTTTGGCGACGATGGCTTTGAGGCGGGTGTGCTGGGGCGGGTCGCTGAGGAGCATCCGGCTGCCCAAAATGGTGCGAAGCGGGGTTAGCTCTTGCTGTACGTCGGGGGGGAGGACGGCGAAGGTTTGTTCGGTGCGGGCGGAGGACATGCGGGGGTCGTTGAGGAGGGTAACGATGTCGTCATAGCGGCTGATGAGCCAGGAACGGCCGTTCCAGCACACCGGTGCTTCTTGCCGCAACTGGGCATAATGGGGATACGGATTTGCTTGAATCAGCGGGTCACTAAAGTCGAGGGAGGTGGTTTTTGTCATAGAGGAATTTTACTTGTTTGGCACGATTCCCCCAAGAAAGAGATTTTTGTTTGGCGGGTGGAGGGAAAACGGCCGTTTTTTTATGATTAACGGCCGTTTATGAACTCCGGGGCATCGCTTTTTGCCACAACGCCTGTTGTCATGCAGAATATGATCCTGAGGAACTGGGTCACAAACTTGGTCTCCCAGATTTTGATTGGAGAAAAACGATGACGACAGGATTTGTGTGGCACGAACGGTATATGTGGCATGATACAGGATCACATGCCAGCTTCCTCCCTGCCGGGGGCATGAGTCCCATCCAGCCTCATGTTCACGTTGAACACGAGGACACAAAGCGACGTTTCAAGAATTTGCTGGACGTGCTGGGGGTGACAGAGCAGCTAACCAGCCTCAAACCGCGCATGGCAACCGAGGACGATTTGGCGCGGGTGCATACGCGCCGGTACATCCAGCATATTCAAGCGTTGAGCGAGGCCAACGGCGGGGATGCTGGCGGCGACACCCCCTTTGCCAAAGGCGGCTACCACATCGCCTGCCTTGCCGCCGGTGGGCTGCTGGCACTGGTAGATGCCATTTTGGATGGCGAGGTTGACAACGGCTACGCGCTTGTGCGCCCGCCCGGCCACCATGCCGAGCCAGATACGGGGTATGGGTTCTGCATTTTCAACAATGTTGCGGTTGGCATTCAATATGTTCGTGAGGTTCGCGGCGTGGCCCGTGTGGCGACCATAGATTGGGATGTGCATCATGGCAATGGAACGCAAAACATTTTTTATGATGATCCCAATGTGTTGACCATTTCGCTACATCAGGCGGGAACCTACCCGCCTAATTCGGGCAAGTTGGAAGAAAACGGAGCCGGGGCGGGGCAAGGAGCCAACATCAATGTCAACATTCCGGCCGGGTCAGGCCACGCGGCCTATCTTTATGCCATGGACACGGTGGTGATTCCGGCCTTGCACGCCTTCAACCCCGATTTTATCTTTGTCTCCTCAGGCTTTGATGCCGGTGGTTTTGACCCCCTGGCTCGCATGATGTGTGATGGGGAAACGTTTCGGGCGATGACAAAAAAGGTGAAAGCGGCGGCTGAAGGGCTTTGTGGCGGGCGGTTGGCATTGGTGCATGAAGGTGGGTACTCCCCGGCTCACGTTCCGTTTCTGGGGCTGGCCGTGGTTGAAGCGCTTTCCGGCATTCACACGGGGGTCATTGACCCATTTGCCGAAGCCATTGCCTTCCACGGCGGGCATGAGTTGCTGCCACATCAGGCAACGGCCGTTCATGCGGCAGCAGAGCTTATAAAAAATATCCCGACAAAATGACGGGTAGAAGGAGAAGCTGATGACATTTCTCGATGAATGCGTAACGTTTGCTGGTTCGGTGTGGCGGGAAAAATATCTGCACCATCCGTGGATGGATGCTTTTTTTTCGGGTAAGCTAACCGAGGCGCAATTTGAATATTGGTTGATTCAGGACTTGCCCTATCTGAGCGAATATGTCTGCGGAGATGGTGTTTAAAGTGCCACCGAAATGTAATCCGTGGGTGGCATACCAGTTGGAATACAATCGGCAGGCAGCAACCGAATCGCGGGTGGAACTCAGGATGCTGGCGCAGGTGGGGGAACAGGCTAAATCACGCTGTTTGATAAGCGCGTGACCGCTGGATAATTTTGGATCACACGGCTTATGAAGGCAGCTGGCGTCGCTTGCGCCGCGCTGTATGTTTGTTACACGCTTTCCCTATACTTTTGATAGGCGTTACCCAGCGCGAAAAGCCACCAACCTTGCAGAAGGAATGGGTCGAGCAATGGATCGATCCGTTTTCTATCAAGCAGTGGCAGGCCACGAAAGATGGGCTAAACGAAGCCGGGGGCACATGCCACAGCGTACCAAAGGAGCGGATGAAGTGGCTGTTCCTGCGCGGCACTCAGCTTCGAATCGGCACCTTTGATGCAGCCTGGAAATGTTCGGATCGCCAGCCCCGGGGAAGATGCAGAAACAGGTGTGTATTACAAACCCAGCCTTTGTATCGTCAGGGGTGGGTTCACCAATCAAATCTGCTATGGCAGCGATTCGCAAGACCAGCCCATCCCCGCCACCGTCCAGATGGTGGACATCTTCGTTGACTTCGGCCATGCAGTAGTCCGCAGAAACAGGCCTGGGCATCGGCACGGCTGGCAAAGTCGCGCAGTTGTAATGGTTGCCGCTGCAATCACACCGCGCAGCCAAGCCGACGGATCAGACTGCCCCCAGCCCAGCCCTGCTCCCGTGCCGCCGCTTGCAGGCCAAATAGTCTACCTGTGCCACGTCGGGCGGGAAGGTGACGACGGGCATACCCTGGGCAACGAGTTCGGCGTTGACAAGGTGCCATCGGGCAGGTAGACATAACGGGTAAACGGCTGTATTGATCCGTTTCCGACATCCCGCACCAAAATCACCTCCGCCCCAAATCACCAGTGCCGCATTGGCCCGCCGTAGCCTCGGCATAAAACGGCTCATCGCGCTCCTGGCGTGTCTACGCCAATGTAGCGCACACTTATTCGCTTTCGCCGCCCAGCAACCACGTCCACCGTGTCGCCGTCAATGACAAAAATCCACCGTGGCATAGTCGCCAGGGGAATGGAAGGTACGTGGTGGGAAGAAACAACCGTTTCCACCCCACCACGCAGCCAGTCAAGAAGTAAACGGTAAACAATAAACAATGAGGTGTATTTTTACTCATCATTTAACATGCTGCGTGAAAGCTTGCGGCACAAGGCAGTGAACTTCGTCACTGCGCGTTCATCGTAATACCTTGCAAAATCTGTACAGATGCTTCCATCTCAATTACCAAATTATAATGCGCGTCAATGGGACAACGGCCGTTTCCACCACAATCACCGTAGACTCCGCTCCTCCACAATCGCCGGTAGAGTAACACCATCCCAGCCCGCATCGACCAGCGGTCATAGATGGGGTCTCAACAAAACCGCCAGTTCCGGGGAAGTAGGCCAGGCGCGTTCCTTTGCCCGTCGGCCGCCCCCGCGAAAGCGGGGTATTTGCTAATCGCTGGCCTCAATTTGCAAGCGCCACATCAGGGGCAGAGTAGGCCGACACCGCCCGCCAGTTAATAATTTCAGCGGCACCAGCGGCACAGCCATTCGTGGCCTCCTGATACACACCTTGTCAAACGCCGCTTTACAGGTGCTGGAATGGTTACCTCCAGTCAGCGTTCGGTAGAAGCGGCGGCAGATCTCATGCCCCTGCCCCACGTACCGCATATCCACCTCCGCCGATGGCTGATGTCGGTAAAGGCGCCACGCAGGATTGACCAGCAGTGGTTTCCCCTTCCGCTTCCATCTCGCGCCCAGCAGCCCATTTGGCTCGCGCCCAATCAATTTCGCGCGAAGTTCTACCGCCCAGGGCGGACAAAATCAAACGCCAGCGGAGCCGACAGGAAGCCGACGAGGTACTCACATCACCCTGCCCCCAGCGGAGCCGGCAGCAACAGTGAACCCAGCGACAGGGGTATACACGGTAGAGCGTGGACAGAGTCAGCCCCTCAAAGAGCAAACAGCGGGAAGCAGCGCGGGTGCTTTACCCCGCTCCAGCGCATGGACGCGAAGCCGCGTTTGCCATGTTGTTTTCGTTGGCAATCTGGTGAATGCCCCACGCCGCTTCGGCCAGCGACAGCCCAGCGGGTCAGCAATTTTGCTGGATCTGCCTGCCGCCCGTTTTCTCCATAATCAAGCGTCATGCGGCCGCCCAAAAGTAGGCGGGGTCGAGATAACCCAAAATCAGGTTGGCATCGGTGACGGTTGGCTCTTCGCCGCCGCGTCCATAACAGACAGGGCCAGGGTCTGCGCCGGAGGAATCGGGGCCGACTTTGAGCAGCCCCAGCGCGTCTACCCGCGCAATCGAGCCGCCGCCGGTGCCAATTTCAATCAACTCGATGACCGGGATTTTGATCGGCAGCCCCGACCCTTTTTTGAAGCGGTAGATGCGGTCTACCTCAAACTGGTGGGCAATCAGCGGCTGCCCTTTGTCTATGACGCAAATTTTGGCCGTCGTGCCGCCCATGTCAAAGGAAATGAGGTCGGGGTGGCCACTGGCGATGCCGTAGGCGTTGGCGGCCAGGGCGCCGGCCGCCGGGCCAGATTCGAGCAGGCGGACGGGGTGCAGAACGGCCGTTTCCACCGTCGCAATCCCCCCACTCGACAGCATCAAATAAAAATTACCCCTAAACCCCAGTGCCGCCAGCCGGTTCTCCAGTTGCCGCACATATTTCTCCACCAACGCCTGCACATAAACGTTGGCAATTGTCGTGGATGTGCGCTCAAATTCCCGAATTTCCGGCACCACGTCCGACGAAATCGAAACGCGCAGTTGGGGAGCCACTCGCGCCACCGCCGCCCGCGCCGCCCGTTCATCGGCCGGGTTGGTGAAGCTGTGGAGAAAGCTGATGGCAATCGCCTCAATGCCGTTGGCCGCTAATTCGGCCGTTAGTCGCTCGACATAATCCACGTCCAGCGGCTCATAGCTTTCGCCGTCGGACAGTGTGCGCTGCGGCACGTCAAAGCGCAAATAGCGCGGCACCAGCGGGCGCGGCTGCTCCAGCATCAAATCATACAGGTCATAGCGGGTTTCCCGCCCAATTTCCACGGCATCGCGGAACCCTTGGGTGGTCAGCAGGGCGGTTTTTGCCCCCTTGCGCTCAATCATGGCGTTGGTGACAAGCGTCGTCCCGTGAATGAGGTGCTGCACTTCGTCGGCCGTCACCCCAAAGCGGCGCAGGGTGTCGGCCAGCCCCTCTTCGACAGCGCGGGAAGGGTCGTCGGTGCTGGTTAGCACCTTGCCAATGGCAAAGGCTCCGGTTTCGCTATTCACAACAATAATATCGGTAAATGTGCCGCCAATATCGGCACCGGCGCGGTAGGATTGGGTCATATGTTTATTGGTAGAGACGCAAGATTTTGCGTCTCTACGTTAGATTTTAGGAAAACGACTAAGGGGAAAAATATCAACGGCCGTTGATCGCTGCTGCGCCAGCATTCCCCCGTCCACATACAGGCAGTGGCCGGTCATATAGCGGGCATCGTCGGAAGCCAGGAACAGGGCCGGCGCCGGCCAGTTCGTCGGGGTCGCCCACCCGCCCCAGCGGGATGTTTTCGCCGCGCTGCCGCCGCGTCGCCTCGTCCAAATTGGCGGTGTCAATGGAGCCAGGCACCAGGCTGTGGACACGCACCCCGTAGGGAGCTAAATCCAGCGCCATCGCCCGCGTCAACGCCTCAATCCCCCCTTTGGACGCATCATAGGCCGTAAAACCGCGATGGGCGCGGCTGGCTCCGCCAGAAGACAGGTTGATGATCACCCCATCCCCCTGCTGCGCCATGATGTGAGCGGCGCGGTGGCTGCACAAAAATGCGCCAGTGAGGTTCACGTCAATGATGCGCCGCCACCATGCTTCGTCGGCTTCCAGAAAGTGCAAATTGGGGCTGACAATGGCGGCGTTATTAACCAGCACGTCTACGCGACCAAAGTGCGCCAGCACGTGGTCAAACATTGCGTCCACCTGCGACTTGTCGGCGACATCGGCGCGGCAAAAGAGGGCGGTGCCGCCCTGTTGGGTGATGGCAGAAACGGCCGTTTCTCCCCGCCCCTCATCCACATCATTCACCACCACCCGTCCCCCTTCACGGGCAAAGCGAGCCGCAATGGCCTGCCCAATCCCCTTGCCCGCGCCGGTGACGATGATTACTTTGTTGGCAAAACGGCCGTTTTTCTCCGTCATACACTCCATACCTCAATTACTCTGAAAATGTAGGGCAAGTTTGTAGTAGGTTAACAAATTAATCGGGTAAATGTCATTCCGAGCGAAGTCTTCGGAGCGAGGAATCTTTCACCTCAAAGAAGCGGAAAGATTCCTCGGAGGACCTCGGAATGACATGAGAAGCTTGTTGCTTTTTTGCCCGGTTATTTTGTAAACAACCAACAAACTTGCCCTACAACGTTTTTATGCCATTCTCCCCCCACAGGCAACCATTTCACCCACATTCATCCGCGTTCGTCCGTGTTCGTCCGCGTCCCATTTCCGCCAAAATCAGGTATAGTTTGGCAAAAAGCAATAACCGCGAGCGAACGCAGATTCACCTGACCAAAAAAATCAGGCCAATCAGGCAAATCTGCGTCCCATTCTTACAGGAGGTCTTCCCATGTCCGAAAACAAACCCCTCATTCTCGCCAATCTATCCTGGCCCGAAGTAGATGCCATCCGCGACGAAGTAGAAGCCGTGCTCATCCCCGTTGGCTCCAACGAGCAGCACGGCCCCAACCTTGCCCTCAGCATGGACATCACCGGCGCCACCCAATTTTGCTACCGCGCCAGCGCCGCCGCTTATCCCAAACTGCTCGTCGCTCCCTCCATGCCCTGGGGTGTTTCCCACCACCACATGAACTTCCCCGGCACCATCACCCTCAGTTCCGACACGTTTATCCAAATCCTCGTCGAAGTCATCGCCTCCTTGCAGCAGCACGGCTTCCAGCGGTTTATGATTGTCAACGGTCACGGTGGCAACATCGCCCCGCTTGGTGATGCGGTGGTGCGGATTCAGGAGGAGCTATCACCCGCTTTTATCGGCTCTGGCCTTTATCTTTACTTTGCCGATGCCGGGCTGGACAAGGAATATGGCATTGAGGGGATTGTCGGCCACGCCTGCGAATGGGAAACATCGGTGGCCATGTACATGGCTCCCGAAATTGTCAAAACCGAGGCTCTGGCGGCGGGAGAAATGACTGAACTCACCTATGGCTTCCGCACCTCGCTGCAAAAATACCAGGTCACCGTCCCCTATCGCTTTGACCGCTACACCACCAACGGGGCGTTGGGTGATGCCCGTAAAGCCACCCTGGCCTACGGCAAAGCGGTGATTGACAGCGGCGTGAAAAATTTTGTGGCGTTTATGGCAGAGGTGGTGGCTCGTTCCCCGATTAGCCGGGAGGGGTAAGGGGATGATTGATTTGGTGCGTAGTGCGTGGTGCGCTGCCAATAACGAACCACGCACTACGCACCACGCGCTATGCTTCCGTAATAACCACCTCAATCATTTTGTCGCCCTGCTTGATGCTGTTGACGACGGCCATGTTTTTGGTGACTTTGCCAAAGACCGTGTGCTTACCGTCCAGATGGGGCTGCGGCGAATGGGTGATAAAAAATTGGCTGCCGTTGGTGCCGGGGCCAGCGTTTGCCATTGATAGATAGCCCGTGCCATGTTTGTGGGGGTTTGACGAGCCAACCTCATCTTGAAAGCGGTAGCCAGGGCCGCCGCGTCCGCTGCCGGTGGGGTCGCCACCCTGAATCACAAAGTTGGGGATGACGCGGTGGAAGACCACGCCGTTATAAAACCCTTCCTGCGCCAAAAACACAAAGTTGTTGACGGTAATGGGGGCGGCATCGGCAAACAGTTCGATGTGGATGTCGCCTTTGTTGGTTTTGATGACGGCTGAGTAGCTCTTTTTGGTGTCAATCTGCATAGCAGGTGGTTTATTCCATTGTTTCATGGTTTCGTCCTTTTACGCTAAAATTTGGCCTGATTATAACATGATCGGGCAGTTGCCGCAGGGAGTTAGTCTATGCAGGTTGAGTCATTTGCAGATGTGGCCGCGTTTTTGGCCGTGGCCGAGCCGTTTTTGCTGCGTCAAGAAGTTGTCAATGGGTTGTCGTTGGCGGCTTGTAGTGCCTTGAGACGGGGGCCCGGCCGGCCTGGCCGGCGGCGGGGGAGTGGGGCGTATTTGGCGGTGGTGCGGGATGAGGCGGGGGTGGTGGCGCTAACGGCCGTTTCTCTCAACCGCCGCCTTATTCTTGCCACTGATTTGATGGAGCCACAAACGGCCGTTTCTGCCCTCATCCACCACATGCGGACCGAAGGAGTTGCTCCTCTCAACGTGCGCGGGCTGGCCGCTGCCTCTGATGCCTTTGCCCGCAGTTGGGCGGCCGTAACCGGCCAGTCGCTGCGTCCCGGTATGCGGCAGGGGGTGTATGAACTGCACCGGGTGGCGGATGGGTTGGTGGCAGAGGCGCAAGAAAACGGCCGTTTGCGTCTTGCCACCGCCGATGATTACTACCTGGTGCGCGACTGGGCACAGCAGTTCCAGCAGGAAGCCGTTGGTGACGATGACCGCGAAGCTGCCCACCTGATGGTGGCGCAATTTGTGCAAAATCAGGAGCTATATTTGTGGGAGGAAGGCGACCAACCCGTGACGATGACGGCCAAACTGCGGCCAACTCCCAACGGCATCGCCGTTGGCATGGTTTTTACCCCGCTTGATAAGCGCGAACACGGTTATGCCCGCCGCTGCGTTGCCACGCTTAGCCAGCAGTTGCTGGACGAGGGGCGGCAGTTTTGTACCCTCCTGACAGACCTCAGCAACCCCACGTCTAACCGACTGTATCGGCGAATTGGCTACCGCCATGTAGCTGATTTGCATGAATATTTGTGGTGAAAATGGGGGCAAGTGACAGGTAACAAGTGGCAAGTCTCGTTGGCAAATAGAACTTGCCACCTGTTACTTGTCTCTAAATCCAGTAGCCGCCAGATAATCAGAAACGGCCGTTTCCACCCCCACCTCCCCCGCCATCACCGCCGCTTGATATTGCCGCTGCCAGGGAGCCAGCACCGGCAGTGCCGTGCGCCATTCGTGGTAAATCAGTTCGGCGATGGGGCCGCCGTCGGCCAGATACCCCAGCGTGTGGTAATCCTGGTCGGTGCGGCTGCGGTCGTAGGGAACGCGGATAATTTCGGGGTGCCAACGGCCGTTGGCACCATTGCTGATGTGCCAACTCAACTGAGCATAACTCGCCCGCACATCCCCATCACGCGGGGAACCCACCGAGCCGGAGCGGACAATCAATGTTTGCTCAAGCTGCCGCACCATCGGCCAATGGATGTGGGAAGTGAGAAACAGCGGCGGTGGCTTCCCGATTTGCGCCCGCACCGTTTCCGCCGGGGTTTCCAGCAGAATGCCGTTCCGATTGTTGCCCATGGAAGCATGGGTAATGCGAACCTCGCTGTCGTCGGGGGCAGCCAGCGTTAGCAGGTCGGGCAGGGCGGCCATGCCGTCAAGCTGGGCGTTGGTCAACTGGTGGCGCGTCCACCAGGCGTGGCGGTGAATGCCAAAGGTATGGGGGTCATTTTCGGACGCTGGCTCACGGTAAGCCAGGACAAAATCCTCATGGTTGCCCCGCGTCAGCAGCCAGCCGTCTTTCCGCTGCCGCTGCTGCACAAATTCCCAGCAGGGAGCCGAATTGGGGCCGCGATTGACCACATCGCCATTGACAATGGTGATGTCGGGCTGCCAAGTCGTAACGTGGTCGGTAACGGCTTCCAGTGCCGCCACGTTGCCGTGAATGTCAGAGATGAGTGCGATTTTCATAACTATACTTAAATCAAAATGGGGCTACCCAAATGAATTTATCAGATCGTATAAAAAGGAGCGTGTTGGTACTAATGCGCTACCCATCAGCCAAACCTTTTTAACCTTCTCCCATGCAGCCTGCATAAGCCTATTCATCGCCTTGCCCTTTGCTTTGATCCATTTAGCAGCAGTTAACCAACACTATGGGCAAGCCTTCTATACTCAAATTAGAATGAAACCTATGGTTTTTGCCTCACAGGTGTCGCAAAAACCATGGGTTTCAAATGGCACGGAGTATAGTACCGTAACTTTCTAAATTTGAGGGGTGAAAAGCCACGTTTTTAGCTGTTTTACCCCGCAAAATCATAAAGCCGAGGTACTGGACTATATCAGCGAACGGTACGATTGTCATTTATGGTCGAGTCATGGTAGCTGTGCGAAGTAGTTAGCTACCTAGCCTGCTATCTGCACTGAAATTGGTGTCAAGTATTCTTTTTCACGGACAGTTATTCGTGCGTCTATCCACCTGATCGCGCAATTTCTTTGTGTCTGCTGTACCTTTGTTGTAAGCTTAATTGAAGGTGTTTGTCTTTCGGGGATAAGTGCTTTTGGTATCTGTCTATGTAAATGGTGTTGAATTGTCCTTCAATTGGAGGCGGATTATGAATGAGACGATAGGTCAGGATGCTGCTAGCCCGCAGCAGATATTTATCTTTCTGATTGTTTATCGTTGGTTGAGCCTCATTCCACCCCTTATTAGCTTTTTGCTAATAACGGACAAAGCCTTGCCGCTTGTTGCTTTTTGCATTGCTGTGGGCTGTAATAGCCTGATTTCGTAACTACTAAGCCTCTGGCAAAGAGGGAATGAAAGGATTCCCAAGAAAGGCATCATGTAAGGCTTCAATCACATTCTGCCCTTGTTTACGCGCTGTTGAGATATAAGAACGAAGTGCACAGAACGTATCTGCACCGTTCTTGGTACGGAAAGCACCGGATACTTTTTGCTTGACCTTTACCATCCTGACATCCCGTTCCGCTAGGTTGTTGTCAAAAGGAACGGCAAAGTCATACATAAAAGCCAACACCCCTGATTTGTGCTTCACCAAGCGGTCAAGCAGGTTCTTTGGCGGTGATTGCTTTGGCCGCCCTCGTTTTTGGAGCGGCGGATTGATTGGCGGTGGGTTAGCGGCTAACCCTTGGCATATAAGCTTATCGTACTCAATCTCGTAGTAGGCCAAGCGGTCTGTCGGCAAACTCATGGCTGGCTCGGGCGTTGCCACCACTTCTGCCTTGATAGTCAGGAGCAGTTGCGCCAACTCTGTCGCCCATGATTGCTGATACTGTTCGGTCACAAATTGCAATTCACGCAGATGATGGGCGTTACAGAAACAGTGCTGGCTGTTATCAAACTGCAAGTAAGCGGAAAAATGGTCGTGAACCGCCTTGCCGTTAAACTCAGGCAAGATGCCCCCCGCGTCCATCCCTTCTTGTCCTCTTTTGCGGTGGACATGGTAATGTGTCAGTCCTGTTGTACTGGCAACGTGCAGCCACTGTAGTTCATTTTCAACACGCAACCCGCTTTCATCGAAATGGACGGCGGCGGCGTGGATCAGTTGTTGTCTCACACTGTCCAAACTGGGTTTGACCTTTTCAGCCAAGTCGTCGTTTGCCTGAATAACGACGGCTTCAGCAGGAGCTTGTCCATAGAAATCAGTCAACAATTCTTCGGTACGTGCCAGAGGAATGAAGTGGTAGACATTCAGATAACTGGTTTGCGCTTTCAGACGCGAACCGTATTGGGTTGGTTGGCTTACTTCTGGCGGAAACGCTCCCTTGACTTGTTGACCACAACCAGGGCATTGTTTGACTTCAACTTGATGTTCGGTCACTTCAAGACGGACGGGGGGGATGTCGAACACCTGACGTTTCTCATGCCCGACCGCTTCTATCTCCGACAAGTCGGTCTGACAATGGGGGCAATGCAAAAGCGGGTGCGGTTCTACATAGTCTGGTTCGGCAACCATCTTTAAGGTGTTGCCCTTATGACCGGGCTGCCCACCAAGCGGTCGCTTTCCTTTCTGGCGCAAACTGCGGGTCTTAGGTTTTTTGAGACCATCACTACTTGGTGGTTTGCTACTGTTACTGCTGTTCTTGCTTAACTGGTCTTGTAACTGATGGATGATTGCTGTTTGATTGGCGACGACCCTTTCCAATTCATCAATCCGAGCCAAACCACTCAGCAGCAATTCGATGAGGCTTTGTTTGTCAAGCTTGTTGAGTTGCTTGCGGTCAACCGTTTCCAGCGTTACCATGATTTGCTATTTTCGCGTTACCTTATTGGATTTGCGTTTGATTTTGATATGAATTCTATTAACTTTTTAATCCCAAGCCCGTTGGCTTAGTAGTAACCTGATTTCCCTGTTTCCTCAACAATTAAATCGTGGTTTACGCAAACGGCCGTTTCTCCTTGCTGTTGATCTGATGCTAATGGCAGTTTTGTTGGCTATCACCGGTGGGGAACGCTCATCCTATTATTTGTATGTGCTAAACCCGTTATTTGCAGCCGCCTTTTTCCTTCAATGGCGAGGCGCATTGCTAACAACAACAGGCTTTCTTCCTTTTTATGTAGGTAGTACGCTAGTAGCAAGGGGTCTGAGCGGCGACCCATCTGATTGGTTGCGTAGCATAACGGCCGTTGTTGGCTTCTACCTCATTAGCGGTATCTTTGGCTATGCCTCTAGCCTGGTAATGAAGCTGCGCGAAGCCCGCGATGGACTAGTTGTGGCTCATCGTGATCTCAACGTTATTCATGCCCTAGTCCTTTCTTTGCAAAGTGCGGTCTATGTGGAAGATGTTCAGGAACGGGTACTAGAAGCTATCACAAATGATCTGGGCTTCCCGCGAGCCGTGATTGGATTAGTTGATCAAGAAGAACGGCGAATTACCGGTTGGCTTGGACGATCCCGTAAGGGTGAGATGCTGTCCAATAGTGGCGTGCCCCATCTGCTAGAAATTCCGCTAACTTCCAGAGGTGGTTCCGTAGCTGATGCGTTATTAACACAGCGGGTCAAACAAACCATGAGCTATCCGGGGATGAACGAAGGCTGGATTCAAGCCCATTTTGGCATTACCGACTGCCATATTTTTCCCATGCTCCTGCGTAACCATCCTGTGGGTGTGCTGCTGGTGGATGCTAGTGAGGGGTTTACCCATTTGGCACAGCAGCAATCGCTAGAAGCAATCATTGGACAAGCAGCGGTTGCCATTGGGACAACCATGCTCTGCATTTATCGCGCCCAGCATTTGGCGATCCAGGATGAGCGGCTACGTATTGCTCACGATCTACACGATACGGTGTCTCAATCATTATTTGGCATTGTCTATACGCTTGATGGTTCGCTCAAGCTCTTGCCAGATCACCCCGAAGAAGTAATACCCGAGTTAGCACGCGCCTTGCGCGTTGCCGAGGAGACGCACAACGAGGTACGCCATTCCATTCTCAATATGTGGCCGTCGGAAATAACGGCTGAACGCTTTAAAGATGGGCTACGCAAATATACGGCTGATGTTTGCCGCGCAGACAATTTACAGCTTTCAATTGCGGTAAATGGGGTGTTTGAACATTTATCGCCACAAACACGGCGTGGTCTGTATCGCATTGCCCAGGAGGCGCTTGCTAATGCTGTCCAGCACAGCCAGGCCGATCAGGCAACGGTTGCCTTAGAGGTCAATGGCTCCGGGGTGCGCTTGATTGTGGTTGACAATGGTCATGGTTTTGATGCGGAACGGGCGTTAATTCGTGATTATGACCGCGAGCATTTTGGCTTGCGGGGTATGCAGAAACGGGCAGCAGCGTTGGGGGGGCAGTGTGAATTCCAAAGTCAAATTGGGTCAGGAACGGCCGTTGTTGTTGACGTGCCCATTCATATAGCAGAATAACGCACAGACGAGGAATCTTGTGAAAAAGATACGCATATTAATTGTTGATGATCACGAAGTCGTCCGCAAAGGATTAGCCCTTGTTTTGCGGCAAGAGGCGGACATCGAGATTATTGGCGAAGCAGAGACAGGGGAGGAAGCCATTGTCAAAGTACAGGCACTAAAGCCAGACTTAGTCATGCTTGACTGGAAAATGCCGGGAATGGATGGCGTAACAGCCGCCCGTGCCATCCGCCAGCATGTACCGACCGTGCGTATCTTGGTTTTGTCTGGGGCACCGGTTGAAGATGACGTGTTAGACAGCTTAGAAAAAGGAGTGGATGGCTTTGTCCATAAGGCAATTAGCCCTGCCAGTTTGGCGCTAGCCATTCGCGTTGTCGCCAGCGGCCAGCCTTACCTATCCCCCCAAGTCACCCAATCGCTGATTGCGCGGGCACAGCAAGGCTACATACGGGAAGATGTCTCTTTGACCAATCGTGAACTGGAAGTGCTACAGCTCATGGCGACACCCGCAACCTACCGTCAAATTGGGACACAACTCAACGTTAGTGAGGAAACAGTCCGTACCCATGTCAAAAACATTTTGACCAAACTCAAACAACCCAACCGTACCCAAGCCGTCATTGTCGGGCTGCGTGCCCATCTTATTTCGTTCAACTAACTAGCCCCGGCTGTTAGAAGGCCACGAGGAGGGCGTATGCAATACGCCCTCTCCATCCCCCGCACGGGGGAGAAAGAATCCCCCGCGTAGGCGATTTCTGCTCAATTTCTTTCAGATACAATCGCCCCGTGTTGTTAGCTTTGTTCCCTTAACAAGGAGAAGGACTGTCATGAGTGAGACTTTTCAAGCTGATAAGGTTCTTGATTGCTCAGGAATGTTGTGCCCAGTTCCCGTTGTCAAAACGAGTAAGGCAATCAAGCAAATAGAAGTTGGTCAGGTTTTGAAGATGATTGCCACCGATCCCGGTGCCCCACCGGATATGGTAGCATGGGCCAAGAACACCCGGCACGAGCTGCTGGATTCGCATCAAGAGGGTGACAAGTTTATATTCTTTTTACGCCGCGTCCGTTAAGGTTGCGGCCTTTTTGTTTTAGGCAGGTTTGTCTCGGCACCTTGGAGGTATGTGATGTCTGATGAGAACGAAGATCGCCCGAAACGATTAGCACTGATTGCCAGCAAAGGAACACTTGATTGGGCTTACCCACCGTTTATTTTAGCCAGTGCAGCCGCAGCGATGGGGTGGGAAGTGAGTATTTTCTTTACCTTTTATGGGTTAACGCTGCTGCTGCCTGAACTGGATGCTGAAGTATCCCCGTTAGGCAATCCCGCAATGCCCATGAAACTACCGTTTGGTCCAGCCAAACTGCAAAACATGGATTTGCCTATCCCCACCGCCTTACAATCATTCCCAGGGTTTAATGCTGCGGCCACGGCTATGATGAAGAAAACCTTTAAGAACAAAGGGGTGGCAACTGTGGGTGAACTGCGTGAAATGTGCACCGATTTAGATGTTGAAATGGTTGGCTGCCAAATGACAATGGATGTCTTTGGGTTCAAAAAGGAAGACTTTATTCCTGAAGCAGTGATTGGTGGGGCAGCCACGTTTTTAGATTTTGCATCTAAGGCGGATGTGACATTGTTTGTTTAAACTGGGAACGAGAGCCAGCGAACGGAATTCAGTAAGTTTGTAGATTGCGTACTAGCTGCTGATGATTACCACCCAACGAGGTTTGCAATGAGTGACGATTTTGATGATTTTGACGAGTATGAACACAAAGTGCTGTATGTTCAGACGCATGGACGAGACACCCCAGAGCGCAGTGCAACCCCTTTTTTTCTGGCAACGGCCGCAGCGGCCATGGACTGCCAGGTTTCAATTTACTTCACGATGAATGGTCCACAACTTTTAGCCAAAGGTGCGCCTGAAACGATTGTCGTGCCCAAAGCAGGAGGCGGGGGGAAAGAATTGCGCTTCTTTATTGATCAGGCAATAGATATGGGTGTACGGCTCTTGGTTTGCCAACCCTCCCTCGACCTGCACGGTTATACCATGGATGACATGATTGATGGCGTGGAGATGATCGGCGGCGCGGCCTTTAATGGTATGGCACTTGAAGCGGATGCAGTCATTTCGTTTTAGCGTGATTACGTGGTCTATGATTGCACTCGGTCACGTTTTACGCATAAGGTGAAGATATATGGGACTCTTTGTTGATAAATACCCTGACGTTGCCTATGAAGAGAAGTTACGCTTGTGGGAAGAAGTAAAGGCGGACGAGCGTTTTCCCAGCTACCTCTATGGCTGTTATGAGTGCGGTATTTGTGTAGCGGCTTGCCCATCAGCGCGTTTTTATGATTTTTCGCCGCGCAAGATTGCCCAGGCAGCAGCGCGTGAGGACATTGAGCTGATTTATGAGCAGATGAATGATGATGTCTGGAACTGCTCGCAATGTTTTTCGTGCAATCGCTGCCCACGCCAGAACTCGCCGGGTGGGTTAATTACCATTTTGCGTGAGGTGGCGGTGAACAATGGGCTGAAATCGGCGCAGCAGGCTTTGGAAGGGTACAGCCGGATTGTTTACAAAATCATGGGGACGGGGACTCAGGTGTCGCCCGATATGCTACAGCCGGATGCTTTCCCTGATTGGGGGCCGGATGTCAAGCGTGTTTCGGATGAGCTTGATCTGTGGCGGCGGGCCTTGCCGCCAGAAACGCTGCACACAACAAAAACGGGCTGGCATGTCAGCGAGCAAACGCTGATTGAACTGTATCTCATCTGGTACAACACGGGGGTCATGGACATGATCGCCAATGTGGATGAGGGGTTGAACCTCATCTTGAGTGATGTGATGGAAGAGATGCTGGAAGAAGCTGGCTACGATATGGATGAATATTATTAGTGGTTGGTTGTTAGTGGCTTGTGGTTGGGAAGAAGATGTTCTTTACCAGCAACTAACCACCAGCAACTAGCCACTTGCGGCTTGTCCGTATTTAGGGAGAAAAAATGGCAATTCCTACCGCAGCTTTAGAACGTGGGCGACGCTTTGACCGCCATGCTGAGGCGGTGCAGACTGAAGATTATCATGACATTTTGGATCAGCTGGAGGCGGATGGTGAGCTGATTGTCCAGCGTGTGCCGGAGCCATATATCGAGGTGATGACGAAATACGGCCGTAAAAAGAAGATTCCGACCAAATATACCTGGCACCATAAATCTTGTGGGCAGTGTGGTCATATTCCTGGTTATTCGACGGCGATTTTCTGGTTGGCGCGTAAACTGGATTTGGAATATATCGATCCGATAGACCAAACTTCCTGCACGGCCTGGAACTATTATGCGTCGGCGACTTCCAACGCACCGGCGCAGGCGGCCGTGGCGCACCGCAACTTTGCGGCGGCTTATGAGACTGGTTACTATCCACTTATTCACTGTGGTACCTCCTATGGGCATTATAAGGAAACCCGCGAGGAGATTATGCACCATTCGCATTTGCGGCATCAGGTGCGTGATGTGCTGGCAAAGTTGGGCAAGCCGCTGGTGATGCCGGAAGAGATTGTCCATTACTCGGAGTGGATTCATGCGCTGCGGCATCGCATTGCGGAGAAGCAGGTGCGCGACTTTTCGAATATTGCAACGACGGTTCATCCAGCTTGCCATTATTATAAGCTGGTGCAGGAAGATGCGATTTACGATGAGGAGATTTATGGGGGACAGCGCACGGCAACGGTGACGGGAGTGATTCAAGCCCTGGGGGCTGAGGTTCGTGATTATTCCACGTTTTATGATTGCTGTGGGTTTGGTTTCCGCCATATCTTGGTTTCGCGTGACTTTACGCGCTCGTTTGCCACGTTACGCAAGATTGAGATTATGAAACAGGAGGCAAACCCTGATGTGGTGATTTCTCACGATACGGGCTGTGTGACGACGTTGGACAAGAGCCAGTATGTGACGGGCGTGGCGCATAATGCCAATGTGGGCATTCCGGTGATGTCGGACGCGCAGTTTGCGGCGTTGGCGATGGGGGCGCATCCGTATCGGGTGTGTCAACTGCATTGGCATTCGACGGATAATAAGCCGTTGCTGGAAAAAATGGGCATTGACCACGAAAAGGCTTGGGCAGAGTTCCAACAGGATTTGGATGATCTGAAGGCCGGCCGGAAAGAGTATTTGACGTGGGAAGATGCGGGGTAGTGAAGAGAGTAAACAGTAATCGGTAATCGGTTATCGGTAATCAGTTTACTGATTACTGTTTACTGATTACTGAAACGGAGAATGGAATGGCCTCAGACAATGTACTGATCGTAGGTGGTGGGCCGGCCGGATTGGAAGCGGCGCGGTTGTTGTCGGATATTGGGGTGAAGGTGACGCTGGTGGAGAAACGGCCGTTTCTCGGTGGCACCCCCATTGCTGAACGTTACGCAGCTTTAACACACGGCTTCCACGATGCCGAAACAATGATGAACGGCATGATTGAAGCCGTCACCAATAACTCACTCGTTGACGTGCGCCTCAATTCATCGGTAACAGCTTCAGAAGGTGAAGCTGGTAGCTTCAAGGTCACACTGGCCCAAGCTGGCAGCGGTTCCAGCGAGGTTGTTGAAGCGGGTGCCGTCATTATTGCCACCGGGTTCCAGCATTTTGACCCCGGTCGCGAAACGCAAGTTTACTCCTATTACGAATATCCCGATGTCATCACCATTGCCGATGCCGAAGGGATGCTCAAAGATGGACATTTTCGCAAACCCTCCAATGGCGAAATCCCTGAGCGCGTTTGCTTCATCCAATGTGTCGGTTCCCGTGACCGCCAAATTGGGAACGAATACTGTTCAAAAGTGTGCTGCGGTATTTCCTCTAAACAGGCGATTGAGGTACGGAAGGTATCGCCCGAGACAAAAGTTTTCATTTTCTACATTGACATGCGGATGTACGGCTACTGGGAAAATGAACTCTACTGGCCGGCGCAAGAAAAACACCGCGTGCAATACGTCAAAGGCATTGTGACCGAAATCGTCAAAAAAGGCGACCGCCTGATGATTCGCGGTGAAGACACCACCATGGGCCGGCCGATGGAAGTGCCAATGGACATTGTTGTCTTAGCTGTGGGCATGGAAGCCAGCCATGGGACACGCCAAATGGCGCAAACTTTTGGGGTAAAACAAAACAAATACCACTTTATTGATGTCCCCCATGACGCACTGAATCCTGTAGCCACCTCAGTCCCCGGTATCTTTGTAGCTGGGGCGGCGGCTGGGCCAAAAGATTTAGACGACTCGATTGGCATGGCAGGAACGGCCGCTATTAAAGCCGCAGGTCTGGTACGCAAAATGGCAATGGCCTAAAAGTGGTTGGTCGTTAGTGGCTGGTGGCTGGTAACAACTAGCCACCAGCCACCAGCCACTAATAAAGAAAATGACAACCCCTTTTGACCTACAATCCCTTAGCCTTACAGCCGCAGGGCAGCCCGTAGACACGGACGCTGCCAAGGAGTTCATGACTTCGACGCTGGAAAAAATTGAGCGTGTTGAACTCAATGCAGTTGAGGCCGAGCTTCAGGAGAAGGGGCGGCGGTTAAGGGCATTGGTGTCGCCGACAGTATTGCCAACGCTGACGGAAACACAGCTACAGGCCATTTTGCGAACTGTCTTTGCCACGCGCCGCCGCGCTGGGGCGATTTTGGACGGTGTTGGCACCGAGCCAATGAAAGCGGCGATTCACCGCCTCCTCTACGTTGACGCACCAGTTGATGTTCGTTTCCAGCTATTTGTTGATGAAATGACGGGTTATGTGGGCGATGTCCGCCTACTGCGCCCGCGTAAATCGTCAGATAGCCGTGCCAAGCAAAATGCAGAACAGGCCGCGCTTGAGGAAAACATCTTTTGTGATTTCGCCAGCGAACTGCTCCACTTTACCAGCCCCAATGATTATTGGCTTTGGACACGCTGGATTTGGGATCCCAAAAGTGGAACGGGTTCCATGCCGTTGGTGACGATGGAAGAAGTTGACCTTCATGGTTACAGCGTTGGTGAAACCTATCTCAAACTGGGTGTGGCAACGGCTTTTGTGAAAGCAACGGGGGATGCGGCCGGCTTTGCCGATTTTGGCACAGGCCCATTTGGAATTGACGTTTTTCTGGCCTGTGTGTATGCCGTTTATATGTACACGACCTTGCGTTTACGAATGACGCAAGAATTTAACAAAGTTGTCCCTCAACTGCCGCAGCTTATTCGGCGGCTGTTAGGCGTGTGGAAGTTGGAGATCTAGTGATCGGTAAACAGTAATCAGTAATCAGTACTTTTCACTGATTACCGATTACCAATTACTGATTACCGAAAAAGGGGAAACGATGCCTAGACCATTAGCAGAACAAAAGGTAATTCAGGAAGAGGTCAAGGAACTAGAATCATTTGTTGTTGAGGGGATGGATCTATCCGGTCATTGGAACCGGATGTTTGGTCAGCGGGTGATTTGGGATTATAGCCACGACAACATGGAGAAAGTGACAGATTTGCCGGGCGGCGAGTCATTGGGGTGGTGTTATGGCTGTGCCAAATGTACGGCCGTTTGCCCCATTGACATCGTTGGCGACTATTCTCCACGCAAGATTCATCGCAAAACCCAATTGGGGATTGACCTGTTCAAGTCAGACGATTTGTGGCTTTGCACCACCTGCATGAACTGCTTGCGTGTTTGCCCCAAAGAAGTCAACATGATCAAGATTATGCCGGCCGTGCGTGAACAGGCGGTGCTGGAAGGGGATGTGCCGGCCGAATTGCAAAAAGCGTTTGAGGACACGGCTAAAAACGGTAATCCACTGGGACAACCGCAGCGCAAACGTGCCGCCTGGGTAAGCCAGTCCGATGTGCCGGTGCCAATTATGCGCCAGCACAAGCAGCCCGTTGATGTCCTGTGGTATGTTGGTTCCTATCCTTCCTACCATCCACGCGGCATTGATGCGGCCTTGGCCGCCGCACGTATTTTCCACGCCCTGGGAATTGATTTTGGCATTCTTGGCCCCGAGGAAAAAGATGATGGGGATTCGTTCCGGCTGGCTGGTGAAACTGGCCTCTTTGAAATGTTGGCCGAGGACAACATCAAGGCACTTGAAAAATATGAGTGGAATCGCCTGGTTGTAACCGGCCCACACGAGTACAACGCCTTCAAGAATGAGTACCCCAAGTTTGGCTTTGATCGGCCGGTGCAGCATTACACCCAATTTTTGGTAGAGCATCTTGATCAATTGAAGCCGCTGTTGAAGCATGAGGTAAACCGCACCGTCACGTTCCATGACCCGTGTTATCTGGGTCGCCACAACGGCGAATATGATGCCCCGCGTGAACTGCTGCGTGCCATCCCCGGCGTGAAGCTGGTGGAGATGGGGCGTTGCAAGGAAAACGGGTACTGCTGCGGCGGTGGTGGTGGCGGCATGTGGCTCGACTCTTTTACGCAAAACCATACGCGGATGCGTTTGTCGGAGCGGCGCGTGCGGGAAGCGGTGGAATATAACGCCGAAGTGCTGGCTGTGGCCTGCCCGTTTGAGGTGTCTCGTTTTGAAGATGGAGCTAAATCAACGGGGAACGACCATTTGCAGGTGCTGGATATTTTGGAAATGCTGGATCAGTCCATGAGAGGATAGTGGATAAGGAATAGAGTTCATGAAGATCGTTGTTGCCATTAAACATGTTCCGAGCTTGGCCGATGAGGTGGAGCTAAATGATGAGGGGACAAACCTGGATTTTGATGCGATAGATTTCGCTCTTAGCGAGTGGGATGAGCAGGCCATTGAGCAAGCGGTGCTAGTGAAGGAAGCCAGTGGCGGTTCGGTAACGGTAGTGGGGGTTGACATTATTGAGGAGCTGGAAAAGGTGCTGCACACGGCATTAGCGAAAGGGGCTGATGAGGTGGCGAAGATTGTGGGTGATTTTGAACCACCGATTGAATCGCGGACGCAGGCTAAGATGCTGGCCGAGGCGATTGGGGCGATGTCGCCAGATTTGGTGTTGACGGGGGTGCAGGCGGTTGATGATTTGGATGGGCAAATGGGGCCGATGCTGGCGGCTATGCTTGACATGCCTTATGTGGGGGTGGTGGTGAATGTGAAGGCAGCGGGCGGCACGGCAACGATTACGAAGGAGTATCCGGGAGGGGTAACGGCCGATTTTGAAGTCCAACTGCCGCTTGTGGTGGGGGTGCAGGCTGCCAGCCAGCCGCCCCGCTATGCCCCGGTTAGCAAGATTCGCCAAATGGCAAAAACGGCCGTTATTGCCGAAATCGAAACCGACGACGACGGTGCAGGTGGCCCCACTATTCGTAAAATGGCTCAGCCCGTTGCGGCCGGCCATGCTGAGATGATTGACGGGGATAGTGGCGAGGTCGCTGAGAAGATTTTGGCAATCCTGCGGGATAAAGGGTTGGTGTAGTTGGTGGCTGGTGGTTAGTAATTAGTGGTTAGTGGCTAGTGGCTGGTGGCTTGGAACTAGCAACCAGCCACTAACAACCAGCCACTAATTCTGAGGAAAACAATGGGCAACGACGTACTTGTAATTACAGAACATTTTGATGGCGCGGTCGCTGATATTTCCTACGAAATGGTTGGCAAAGCGAAAAGTGTGGCCGCAGCATTGGGTGGTGAGGCGATTGCGGTGATGCTGGGCAGTGGCATGGGGGCGGCAGCGGGGTCATTTGCATCTGACAGCACGGTCTATGTGGATGACCCGGCGCTGGAACAGTTTAATCCCGAAGCGTATGGCAAGGTGATTGCGGCGCTGATGGCAGACAAGGCACCGCGCCTGACGATGGTTGGCTCCACGGCCATCGGCATGGATTTGGGGGCGTGGCTGGCGGCAAAGTCGGACAGCGAATTTGTGGCCTATGTGGGTGATGTGGCGGCCGATGGGGGCGACCTGGTGATTAGCAGCCGCCTTTATGCCGGGAAGCTAACGGCAGAGGTGGTGTCAGGCGGGGGCTCGGCTGTGGTGGCCATGCTGGCCGGGTCGGGTGATGCGGCGGCGGGGCGGGGGGAAACGGCCGTTTCCCAAATCGGTTCCCCCGTTGATCTCAGCAGCCTCAAGACCAAATTTGTCAAGCTGAATCGGCCGGCCGGTGGCGACATTGACATCACTGCCGAAGACAAGTTGATCGCCGTGGGGCGCGGCATCGGCAGTGCCGACAACATCGAACTGGTGCAAGAACTGGCTGAAGCTATGGGAGCTGTCGTCGCTGCTTCGCGGCCAATCACCGACGCTGGCTGGCTGCCCAAAACGCGCCAGGTGGGTAAATCAGGCGTTAGCGTCAAGCCCAAGCTTTATTTGATGCTGGGCATTTCCGGCGCACCGGAGCATTTGGAAGGGATGAAGGATGCGGAGTGCATTATCGCCGTCAACACTGACCCGAAAGCTCCCATTTTTAACGTCGCACATTACGGCACGACCTGTGATTTGTTTGAGGTGGCTGAGGCAATGCTCGAAGCATTGGGATAGCCTGTGTTCACGACTGAGGAAAAAAAGCGAACCTTACAAAATACAAAACTTTTTTCGGCCGTTGCCGATAGTGCCCTCACGCAGGTTGCCGCTGCTCTGAAGGTCGTCACCATTCAGGCGGGCGAAACGTTCATCCACAAAGGTGACATGGGGACGACGATGTACGTTATTGTCGCCGGGTACGTTCGTGTTCACGATGGCGATCTCATGTTCAACTATTTGCACCAAGGGGATGTGGTGGGTGAGATGTCGGTTTTAGACCATGATGTGCGGAGCGCATCGGTAACGGCCGAAACGGACATAACGCTGTTTCAGCTTGAGCAGCAAGCGTTGTATGAGGTGATGGCTGACCAGGTTGACGTGACGCGGGAGATCATCCATGTGCTGTGCCAACGGCTGCGCGGCCGCATACAAGATTGGGCGGCTGATTACCAACAGCGGCGGACGTTGGAGCGCGAGCTAGAAATTGGTCGGGAGATTCAGGCCAGCTTTTTGCCCAGCCAACTGCCGCAAGACCCCAATTGGGAAATTGCGGCTTGTTTTCAGGCGGCGCAGGAAGTGGCTGGGGATTTTTATGATGCCTTTGCCCTCCCGCAGGAGCGGAAGGTTGGGTTGGTCATTGGCGATGTGTGCGGCAAGGGGGTGGGGGCAGCACTCTTCATGACCCTTTTCCGCAGCCTGGTTCGCGCCATGACGACTGCGGAGCATTATCTGGGTCAAGACCAGACGCTGGCGGTGGATGACTTTACCCGCTTGCAAAACAGCTTGACGCTGACAAACAATTACATTGCCCAGACGCACGGCCAGACAAGCATGTTTGCTTCGCTTTTCCTGGCACTGCTCAATTTAGATACCGGGGTTCTTTATTACATCAATGGGGGGCATGAAGCTCCCATCATTTTTAATCAGCATGGTGTGAAAGCTTACCTGGAACGAACAAGCCCAGCCATTGGCCTGTTTTCCAATATGCGCTATCAGATTCAGGAGGCCGTGTTGGAACCTGGTGATACGTTGTTGGCCTTTACCGATGGCGTGACTGAGGCCAAGAACAGTCAGGGTGAGCTTTTTACAGAAGAAAGGTTGTTGTCTCTATTGGGAGGGAGCGACGTAACGGCTTCGGCATTTCTGGAACGAATCGAGCAGCAACTCTTTGCCTATATTGCCGATGCCAGCCGATCTGATGACATCACCATGTTAGTAGTAAAAAGGAGAGTGGGTTCATGAGCGCAGATTTGCAAATTGCAGTTTCCCAAGAACAGGGGCGTGTCCCTGTAACCGTTTTGAGTGCCAACGGCGAGATTGGGGCGCATAACTACCAACAATTGCAAGACCAAGCGAACGAGGCGATAGCGGCCGGTGCCACTGATCTGCTGCTTGATTTGACGCATGTGTCGTATATGAGCAGTGCTGGGTTGCGGGCCGTTCATGCCATTTATAAGAAGCTGGAGGGACAGCCGGAAATGGTTGGTAATGTGCCGAAGGCAGCGCATTTTAAGCTGCTGAACCCACCGGAGGCGGTGCTGAAAGTGATCAAAGCGTTGGGGTTTGATATGTTTTTGGAGATTTATGCCGATCTGGCTGAGGCGGTTGCTTCCTTTTGAGTTTGGTGCGTTCTCATGCAAACCTGTTTTTCTTTCGCAGTAACGGCCGATTTGCAAAACTTACCGGCAATCCACCACTTTGTGAAAGAAACAGCGGCGGCTTTGGGTGTTGACCCGGCTGTGGTCACCGATCTGCGTTTAGCCGTTGAGGAAGTGGCCGCCAATATCATGATGCACGGCTATCAGGATGAGGGGGGTGCGGTTGCTATTGAGATGGAGGCGGCAGCAGACAAGTTGCTCATTCGGCTGCGTGATCGGGGAGTGCCTTTTGACCCCACCACCGTTGCCGCCCCAGACTTGACCAGCCCGTTGGCTGACCGCAACCTCGGCGGAATGGGTGTTTATCTGACGCAGCAGCTTATGGACGAGGTGACATATCGTGTTACCGCAGGAGGCGAGAATGAATTAACGCTCATAAAGCAGGGCGTTTTTGATTCTTCGAAGGAGACCTCATGGGCGAATGCCCACCAAAGATAGGACGCAGATTTTCCTGATCTTCCTGATCTGGAAAATCTGCGCCCCATTTTGATAGGAGGAGAGATGCTAACCACAATTGAACGGATTCTTTTCATCATCATGGCTCTTGGGTTTGGGGGGCTGACGGCTGCTGGCTTTTATGGGATTTATACGATTGTCAGAAACGGCCGTTCTGCACCCCCGCTCAAAGACCTGCCCAAACGCTTAACCCAGGCATTCATTGACGTGGGGCTGCAAAAGCCAATCTTTCGCGCCCGTCCCGTTCTCAGCACCTTCCACGCCTTCATTTTTTTCGGCTTTAGCTTCTATTTTTTGGTCAATGTCACCGACGTGTTGGAAGGTTTTATACCTGGTTTTGAACTCATCTACGGTGGCGAGGCAATCTTGGGGCATCCTTCGTTTCTCGTTAACCTGTTCAACATCGTCGCTGACATACTCAGCGTGCTAACGCTAACGGGGATGATCGCCTTCCTCGTGCGCCGCTTTATGACTGACGACAGGCGGCTCAGGTTCAACGACGGCGTGCTGCTTCACCCCAAAGTTGCCAAAGGGGCGATACATCGGGATTCGCTGATCGTCGGCATCTTTATTCTCTTCCACGTTGGGTCACGCTTCACGGGGCAGGCGCTGCGCCTGGCCGAGCATGGCCGAAGCGACCCCTGGATGCCCTTTGCCAGCCTTGTAAGCAACCTTTTCCGGGGCATGTCAGCCGGGGGTCTCAATTTTGGGATTCACCTCACCTGGTGGTTGGCAATCGGGCTGATTGTGGTTTTCCTGCCCTATTTTATCCGCAGCAAACACGTCCATCTGATGATCGCGCCGGTCAATTTGGGGCTGGCAAAACAGGCTCCGCGTGGTGCCCTCGATCCGGCTGTGCCGGCCGACAACGAAGATGCAACCCCCGGTGCCGCCACGCTGCAGGATTTGGCCTGGACGCGCTTGCTCGATGGCTATGCCTGCATCATGTGCAACCGCTGCCATGATGTTTGCCCCGCCCATTCCCAGGGTTTGGTGCTGTCGCCTTCTGCATTGGAGGTAAACAAGCGGTATCTCTTGAACGAAGAGTTTATGACGCTGGCAAAAGGCGGCCGCTCCGAGCAGCGGCTGCTGGATCGCCTGATTAGTCCCGAAGCGGTTTGGTCTTGCACCACCTGCTACGCCTGTGTGCGCGTGTGCCCCGTCGGGAATGAGCCGATGGCTGACATCATTGATATTCGGCGGCGGATGATTATTGATGGGGCTGACATTGACGGCGGCATTCAATCTTCGCTGGAATCGCTGGCGAAAAATGGCAACTGGCTTGGCAAAGGGGCACGGACGCGCACGGCCTGGTCAAAAGATTTGGATTTCAAGCTCAAGGATGCTACCAAAGAGCCGGTGGAGTATCTGTGGTTTGTGGGTGACACCGCCTCTTTTGATGCCCGTGTGATGCCTTTGACGCAAAAAGTGGCGACGATTTTGAACCAGGGTGGGGTAGATTTTGGCGTTTTGGGACGCTTGGAGCGTAACAGCGGCAATGACGTGCGGCGTGTGGGTGAGGAAGGGCTGTTTGAGCAGCTTGTGGAAGAGAATATGGATGCGTTTGGCAAAAGTCAGTTTAGCCAAATTGTGACCACAGACCCCCATTCGCTCAATACGCTACGGAATGAATACCCACAGTATGGCGGCATGTGGCCGGTGCATCATTACACCAATTTGCTCTTGCAACTGGTGGAGTCGGGCAAGCTGGAGCTAAAGCAATCGCTGTCGCATTATCGGGTGACGTACCACGATCCCTGTTATTTAGGTCGCTATAACGGCGGCTATGCGGCACCGCGCAAGCTGCTGCAGCTGATGGGGGTGCAATTTACCGAAATGCCGCGTAACCAGGAGAATTCGTATTGCTGTGGCGCGGGCGGCGGTCAGATTTGGCTGGGAACGACGCCTAATGGGGAACGGCCGGCCGAAAACCGCATTCATGAAGCGTTGGCAGCGTTGGCTCCGGCGGTCGGCAGCGACAATATACCGCTCTTTGTGGTGGCCTGCCCCAAAGATGTGGTGATGTATGGGGATGCGGTTAAGACTTCAGGGAATGAAGGCAAGATTGAAGTGCGGGATATTATTGAACTGCTGGAAGAGGCACTGGGAGAGTAACCAGTAATCAGCAACCAGTAATCAGTGAACAGCTTAAACTGATTACTGATTACCGATTACCGAATACTGATTACCGCAAATGACCGAGGATTTGACTCAACAAATCGCCGCTGGGCTGGCGGGACGGCTGCGTTCGCTGGTGCTGGTGATTGATCGGTTAGACCGGTTGGAGTCGGGTGGTGGCGATTGGCTGGCGCGTTTTGCCGAAGGCGAGTTGGCGGAAACGACGCTGGTGTTGACGCTGCGGGCGTTGGCGACGGTGGCAGACAGAGACAATTTTCGGGTGTTGGCGGCGTTGGCGGGCAGTGATTCGTTGGGGATGGGGGAGTTGATGGCGGTGACGGGAAACGGCCGTTTGCTCCTCTCCGAACGCCTCAATGACTTAGTACAAGTAGGGCTGGCCGCCCGCCTGATTGACACCGATCACGCCCAAATAACGGCCGCTGGGGTCAATATGGTGCAATTGATAGAAGAAATTAGCCGGAAAACGGCTGAGGAATTTGAGAGAAGGAGATTAAGAGATTAGGAGATTGGGGTAGAAACAATCTCCCAATCTCCCAGTCTCTTTCTTATTTGCCACATGTTTGAAATGAACTGCCCCTACTGCAATGAAATGGGTGGATTAATTGCCACCCATCGCCATCTGGTGGATACCCATTTAGACAAGGTAGAGACAGTTCATGAAGAGGACAGTGGGCACATGTTTTATTTGGTGCCATGCCCTTTCTGTGGTCTCAAATATCGCCACCGCGTTAAACCACGCCACCGCAACCCTGAATTTTTGCAGGAGTTTAAGGCAGAGATAGCACTTGTCGCTTTTGACCAACTTCTTTATCATGTTTTGCAAAACCATTCCGCCGATGTTGGCGTTAATTTAGCAGATTTAGAAATGGAATAAGCATGGTGGCTGGTGGTTAGTGGCTGGTACCAGCCACTAACCACTAACCACATTTTTGTAGGAGGAAAACATGGGAACGGCAAATAATTGTAATGTCCCTGAAGATTTATTGTATTGGGTGCGGGAGCATGTGTGGGTGCGTCCGGGTGATGATGGTGTATTGACAATTGGCATGACGGACGCAGCCCAGCATTTGGCGGGCATCATTGTGACAGCCACACCGAAAAAGGCGGGGCAAAAAGTTCGCAAGGGGCGCAGCACCGGTACGGTAGAGAGTGGCAAATGGGTCGGCCCCATCAAGGCTCCGGTGACGGGGGAAATTGTGGGTTCAAATGATGCCTTATTGACCGACCCCAAGATTTTGAATCGTGATCCTTATGATGAGGGCTGGTTTGTGAAAATTAAGCCAGTTAATTGGGACGCGGAAAAAGATGAGTTGGTGACGGGGGCGCAAGCTGTTGCTGACTATACCGCCTTTTTGCAGGAACAAGGAATTGACTGCGGCGGTGAGTAAGTAGTAAACAGTAATCGGTAATGTCGTTTCACGACTGCTTCGCATACAGTGGCAGTTTGAACTGTTCACTGATTACCGATTACCGATAACTGAGCCATGACTATTTACTACGGCTGTGATATTCCAGAAAATCTCTACTACCATCCTGATTATGATTCGTGGGTGCGGTTTGAGGATGATGATTGTGCGACGTTGGGTATGACGGATGTGGCGCAGACATCGGCCGGTAAGCTGCTGCAAATTCGCTTTAAGCGGCCAGGGGGAAAGTTGAAGGCGGGGCGCAGCGCAGCAACGATTGAAAGTGCTAAATGGGTTGGTCCGTTTCGCCTGCCTTTTGATGCGGAACTGCTGGCAATCAATGAAACTGCTTTTCGCCAAGATGTGCTGATTGCCAACCGCGAGCCATATGGGGCTGGCTGGCTGATTCGGGTGCGTGTGTTGGATCCAGAGGCGGCGCGAGCGAGCTTGATTACGGGGGAAACGGCCGTTTCCCATTTCCGGCAAAAGATCGAAGCCAACGAAATTCGCTGCTACCGCTGCTACGATGAACCCGTGCCAATGAGCGACTAATGAAAATGGTTGCTGGTGGCTAGTGGCTAATACCAGCCACCAGCAACCACTTACCCAGGAGTAAAATGACAGCAATCCGCGTACTGAATATGGGTCTCATTTCACCAGTACAGTCACAAGCCATTTACCATGCTGTGGCCTACGCCATGACACCCGAATCCCCTAACACCATTATTTTGGTTGGCCCCACCGAACCATATGTTTGCATTGGCTATCATCAGGAATTAGAAAAAGAAGTTGACGTTGATTATTGCCGTCAACATGGCTTGCCGATCTATCGCCGTGAAGTTGGCGGTGGTGCGGTTTATCTGGATAAGGGACAAGTTTTTACCCAATGGGTTTTCCAGCGTCACCAACTGCCGCTGGATTTGGAAAAGCGTTTTGCCTTGTATATTGAACCCCTTGTCAACACGTATCAATCCTTGGGCATTAACGCCACCTGGCGGCCAGTAAATGATATTCATGTTGAGGGCAAAAAGATTGGCGGAACGGGTGCCGCCCAAATGGGGGATGCCGACGTGGTGGTGGGCAGCCTGATGTATGATTTCAACTTTGATTTGATGGCGCGGGTCTTAAAAGTGCCGTCGGAAAAAATGCGCGACAAAATTGTGCAGTCATTGAATGAGTACATGACAACGATGACGCGGATATTGGGGGAAACACCCGATTACGAAACGGTGAACCAAATTTATCTACAGCATGTGGCGACAGCACTGGGGGCTGAACTCGAAGTAGGGCAGCCCACGGCTGAAGAGTTGGCGCTCATGGACGATATTGAAGCGCGGTTTACGTCGGATGAGTGGCTGCACCAAAAGGGTGGGCTGCGTCAGACAGAGGCGGTCAAAATTCATGCCGATGTCTATCTCATTGAAGCGGCTCACAAAGCAAGCGGAGGTCTGATTCGGTGTACAGCCCGTTTGCGTGAAGGGCGAATTGATGATCTGACGCTTTCGGGTGATTTCACCATGCTGCCGGCCTTTGCCGTAGGCGCGTTGGAACAGGCGTTGCGGGGCGTTGCTTTGGATAAAGAGGCGGTGACAGCGCGAGTAGCGGAATTTTATTCTAGCCTCCAGGTGCAGTCGCCGGGCGTGGGTGTGGCTGATTGGGTAACGGCCGTTATGCTGCTCAAAGACAAATTGCCCGTTGAATAATGATGGCTGTAGTCCTATGATGCTTTCTTGGAAGTGAATATGGTTCTTTCGGATCTCCTGGGGTTGACAAATTTGGTGCGTGGTGCGTGGTGCGTCAGAAGGTTCATTTGCCACGTATCACGCACCACGCACCACGTCAAAAGCAAGCCAACCCCCTGAATTCCCAAAGAGCCTGAAATATATGACAGTGAATAACGCACATGGCTAAAAAGTGGGCACCCGATGCCATTCGCTTACTCAATTTAGGGCCAACGGCATCATGGCGAACACAGGCTGTCTACCATGCCACGGCCGAAATGATGACAGCCGATTCCCGCGACACCATCATCCTCTGCCAACCGCTAACCCCCTATCTTTGTCTCGGCTACCAGCAAATTTTTGATTCTGTGTTGGATCGCGCTGAATGTGAGCGGCAGAACTGGCCGGTGGTGCGGCGGTATCTTGGGGGTGGGACAACCTATTTAGATGCCAATCAGCTTTTGTTTCAATGTGTCTTTCATCATTCGCGTCTACCGGCCGTCATGGACGATCTCTATGCGCTGGTGCTGGCGGCACCTGTTAACACCTTGAAGCGGCTGGGGTTGAACGCCAGGCTGCGAGCCATGAAAGAGATTGAGGTTGATGGTCAGCGAATCGCGCATATTAGCGGAGGGCGGATTGGGGAAGCAACCGTGATCGTGGGCAGCTTACTTTTTGATTTTGACTACAACGCTCTGGCGCAGGCGTGGCGGGTGCCGAATGAAGCGTTTCGAGACCTGGCTTCGGCGGCTATGCGGGATCGCATGACAACCATTTGGCGCAAGTCGGGGCCGGTGAACCCGGAGCAAGTGCTGTGGATTTTGCTGGATGAATTGGCGAAGGTGCTGGGGCGGCCGATTGAGCGTGGCACACCCCAACAGGCGGAAACGCGCCATTCCCAACAGGTTGCCGAGCGCATAACCTCGGCTGAATACCTCAATTTGCACGGCGATGTGTATGAGAATAAAGTAATTCCGCCGATGAAGTCGCTAAAAATTGCGGCCGGCGTCTATATTCGAGCGGCTGAAGCCGTGCATGAAGGGACACCTGTCTATGGCAGCTTCCGGGTGCGAGAGGACGTGATTGAAGAAGCGCGGCTGCGTTCCGAACCAGCACGGGATTGGCAAGCGGTGGAAGCGGGGCTGTGCGGAGTGGCGTTTAGCGACTGGAAAGATGTTTTGGCAAAAGGTGGAGGGTAAGATGGCTGGAACAAAAGCGGTTCGCCATATCATTGCTGTGGCATCGGGCAAGGGCGGGGTGGGGAAAAGCACCTGTACTGTCAATTTGGCGGTGGCTTTGCGACGGCAAGGAGCCACGGTGGGGGTGCTGGATGCGGACATTTACGGCCCCAATTTGCCCATGATGCTGGGGGTACAGGGGCCGCCACGGGTGAAGAATGACGAAGTGCAGCCGGTGTTTGCCTATGGCCTGAAGGTGATGTCGCTGGGGTTTGTAGTCAAGCAAGATGAGCCGATTGTCTGGCGCGGCCCGCTGATTCATGGGGCGTTGGCGCAGCTTTTGAATGATGTGGCCTGGGGGGAACTGGATTATTTGCTGATTGATCTGCCGCCGGGAACGGGGGATGTGCAGCTTTCGCTGGCGCAGTTGACGGCTTTGAGTGGAGCGGTAATCGTGACCACGCCGCAGGATGTGGCCTTAGAGGATGTCTACAAAGGGATGGCTGCCTTCCAACAGCTTAAAGTACCGCTGCTAGGGGTCATAGAGAACATGAGCTTTTTTGCCTGCCCACACTGCGGTGGACGGACAGATATTTTTGCCCACGGCGGTGGGCAAAAAGCGGCGCAAAGACTGGATATTCCGTTTTTGGGGGCGGTAGCACTTGATCCGGCGATTCGGGCGGGTGGGGATGATGGGCAGCCCATAACGGCCGTTTCTCACCACTCCCCCCAGGCACAGTCGTTTGTTGAGATTGCCGAAAAGCTGGTCGAGAGGTTGGCAACGGTGCCGGTACGTTCAGAAGGGGACAGGATTCAGTTGGCCGATATTTCGGTGCGGTAAACAGCATGGAACTTCCTACTTTTGCACAGTATTTAGACTATAGAGAGCGGTTTGAGGTGTCGCGGGCGTTGGCGGCGGAGGCACTGGCCTGGGCGGAACCGCTGGCGCGGCAGGCATTGGGGGTGCATTCGCAGCGGGATAAGCTGGATATGGGGGAGGAACTGCAATATATTTTGCTGATGACAACGGCGGAGACAAATGGGGGATGGGGGGAGCTGATGCCGATGTGGTTTAAGCCATATGAACGGCCGTTACCCATCTTTGTCCTTGATAATTGGGCCATGCTCGCCTTGCTCTGGCAGCAGTGGCTGGGCGATGAGGCGGGAGAGGCTCTTCGTGTAGAGAACTTGCTAAAAATCTTTCTCGGCGGCAATTTGCTGATCCCCTTTATGCCAGATATTCAGCAGGGGGGGCATTTTTTACGTCACGGAGCGTTCACCATTTTCTTGGCAATTTTGTGGCTTGAAACAGCCGAGCGCGATGCAATTTTGGCCGCTTGTCAGCAAGGCGCAGCCCGCTTTGCTGAAGCTTATCACCTGCGTGAACAGGCTGATTTGCAGGAGTTTCTCGGCCGGATTGAGTTTGAGGCGTTTTTTGTGGCTGAGGGGAGCAAGATTGGGGGTGACGGACAGATAAAAGGTTTCTTAGGCAACAAGCTACAGTTTGAAACGTATGCGGCCTTGTTTGGTGCCCTTAGTTTTTCCATTGCTGCCCTGCACAACTTTTATGGGGTGGATTGGACGCAGTGGATTTACCAGAAGGTTAATCTGGATTATAGGTTGGCGCGTTTTGGGCTGGAAGCGTGGGCAAAATGGCTGGGAGTTCCTTTTGTTGAGCCAACGCCGGACGCAGCGGCAAACAAGCCTTTTCGGGCAGATTTGTAGAGCGGCATGATGAGTTTACCTTGCTTGTCGGTTGAGGACTTGGTGGAAGTGGCGGCGGGAAAAACGGCCGTTATTCTCGACACACGTGGCTACTTTTCCTTTGCCGCTGGGTATGTGCCAGGGACAATTGGGATTGGGCTGGATGAAAATTTCGGCCGTTATGCCAGCATGGTAGTGCCAAAAAACATGCCAATCTACCTGATTGCGACCCCCGAGCAAGTTAGTGTGGCGGTGGCCGCTCTAGCTGCCGCTGACCGAAACGATGTGGTTGGCTATTTTTTGCCGACGGCCGTGGAGGATTGGGAAGATGAGGCCGATGCGCCGCTGGCCTCCATTCGGCAGTTGGCACCCAAACAGGTGGCGGCTGGCATCGCCAAAGCAGAGTACCAGCTTTTGGATGTTCGGCAACAGGAAGAATGGGAAGCCAGCCATGTTGGTGAGGCCATCCATATTCCACTCGCACAATTGTCGTCGCGGGTTCACGACGTGCCAGTTGAGAAACCGGTATTATTGCTGTGTCGTTCAGGCGGCCGTTCCCTGATTGGGGCTACCCTGTTAAAAAACGCAGGCTTTCCAGGTTCGATTATCAATTTGAAGGGAGGCGTTGATGAGTTAATCAACACCCTGAATAATGATTTCTACGATATTACCGTGTAGGTCATAGTCACAGCCAGCCAGCCCGACTACCGAGCGGAAATACAGACTGTTCACCTCTTTTAATCCCATTTGTCTCCTTGTTTAGTAAATATATAATGAAATATTCGTCTAAACGGCCGTTCCTTTGTATGCTAGAGACATGACAACCATAGGCATTTTACACCCTGGGGCGATGGGCATTTCCGTGGCGGCTACCGCCAAAAACAGCGGCCATGACGTGATTTGGGCTTCGGCGGGGCGCAGCGGGGCGACGGCGGCGCGGGCGGCCGAGCATGGGCTGCGTGATGTGGGGACGCTGGCGGCGTTGTGTGCCGAAGCGGAGGCGATTCTCAGCGTTTGCCCGCCCCACGCTGCCGAAGCGGTGGCTGACGAGGTGCTGGGGCTTGGATTTCGCGGGCTGTTGCTGGATGCCAACGCCATTGCCCCGCAGCGGGCGCGGCAAATTGGCGACAAGGTGGCGGCGGCAAACGGCCGTTTTGTAGACGGCGGCATCATTGGTGGCCCGGCGTGGAAACCCGGCACAACCTGGCTTTATTTGTCGGGGGAGGAGGCAGAAACGGCCGTTTCTTTCTTCACCGCTGGTCCGCTCGAAACCGAAGTGCTGGCCGGTGACATTGGGCAAGCGTCGGCACTGAAGATGTGTTTTGCCGCCTACAGCAAGGGGACAACGGCGCTGCTGGCTGGGATTTTGGCCGCTGCCGACACGCTGGGGGTGTGGCCGGCACTGCAAACCCAGTGGCGGCGCTATGGCTCGGATATGGCTGATGGTGCCCCGCAGGATGTGCGCCGGGTGACGGCGAAGGCGTGGCGTTTTGCCGGGGAGATGGAGGAGATTGCGGCGACGCTGGCGGCGGCGGGGGTTCCGGGTGAGTTTCATGCGGCGGCGGCGGAAATTTACGGCCGTTTGGCCTCCTTCAAAGATGCTCCTGCCGTGCCAGAATTGGCAGACGTTCTCGCGGCGCTCCGTGCGCCCCATGAGTGAGGATCAAAAAATGAGCAACCAACTCGAATTTTGGGAAAAACCAGAAGCAAAAGAGATTTATATGCTGGCTGGCTGGCGGCAGTGGGCCGATGCTGGCTCCATTTCCTCCGCCCTGCCCGAATACCTGATTGAGCGCAACGATGCCCGCCCGATTGGGGAGATTAAACCAACCGACTTTTATATGTTCCAGATTCCCGGCACCCACCACTTTTTGCGCCCGGTGGTTAAGCTGAAAAACGGCCGTCGGCAAAAGCTAGAGGTGCGGAAAAATGAATTTTACTACACCGGCGACCAGGACAAGGGGCTGGTGATTTTTCTTGGCGACGAGCCGCACATGAACGTGGAGCTATATGCCGAAGCCTTTTTTGCCGCCGCCAAGCAGTTGGGCGTTAAGCGCATTGGGGCGGTGGGTGGGGTCTATGGCTCTATGCCCTATGACAAAGAGCGCGAGGTTTCCTGCGTTTTTAGCCTGAAGCATATGAAAAAAGAGCTGGATGATTACGCCCTGCGCTTCTCCAACTATGAGGGCGGGGCGACGATTGGCTCCTATTTGCTGGATCGGGCGGAGCAGGAGGGGATGGAGTATGTGGTGATGTATGCCTTTGTTCCCGCCTACGATTTTGACGGCTCGGCGGCGATGCCTAACGGCATTCGCATTGAAAACGATTACAAGGCGTGGTACGACATCATGCGCCGCTTTAACCATATGTTTGGCATGAACCTTGATTTGGCACACCTGCGCGAACGCAGCGATGAGTTGATTAACTTTATGGATGCCAAGATGACGGAGCTGGAGCAGGAAGCCCCCAGCCTCAAGATTCAGGAATATTTGGCGCAGCTTGACGAGCAGTTTACCGAGCGTCACTTTGCGCCGCTGGGGGACGTGTGGGAGCAGGGGTTGGCGGATTTGTTTGGGGATGAGGAGTAAGGGATCGAGGATTGGAGATTAGAGAGCGAACTGTTGAGTGGTAAATTTTTTGAACCGCAGAGGACGCGGAGGGCGCAAAGGCAAGAAGAATAGAAAAACCTCTGCGCTCTTTGCGTCCTCTGCGGTGAAATCAGGAAAGAAAGCATGAGTGAGAGAGCATGGTATGCCCCCAACAGCCCGGATGAGATTGCGTCTCCGGCGCTGCTGGTTTTTCCGGCGCGGGTGGAGATAAATATTCGGCATTTGATTGAGATTGCGGGGAGTGTGGAGCGGCTGCGGCCGCACGTGAAGACCCACAAGCTGCCACAGGTGGTGGCTTTGCATCAAGCGCACGGGATTGGCAAGCTGAAATGCGCCACCATTGCCGAGGCAGAGATGCTGGCGCAGTGTGGGGTGGCCGATATTTTGCTGGCATACCAGCCGGTGGGGCCTACGCAGCAGCGGCTAATTGATTTGGCGACGGCGTATCCGGCCAGCCAATTTGGCTGCTTGGTGGACAATGAGACGACGCTGCGGCAGTTGGCGGCGAAGCTGGCGGCGGCGAATGTGACGCTGAGGGTGTGGGTGGATGTGGATAATGGAAACGGCCGTTCTGGCATCCCCCCCAGCCCCGCCGCCGAAAGTCTGGTCAAACAAATCATAGACACGGCCAACGTGGTGTTTGCCGGGCTGCATGTGTATGACGGGCAGTTTGGCGGGCTCGCGATTGATGACCGCATTGCCGCCGCCGATGCAGCATTTGCCCCGGTGCATAAGATGGTGACGCATTTGGCGGCAGATGGGGTGGTGGTGCCAAATATTGTAGCCGGTGGGTCGCCGACGTTCCCGGTTCATGCGCGACAAACGGCCGTTGATCTCAGCCCCGGCACCTATGTTTTTTGGGATGCTGGCTATGGCACCAATTGCCCTGAGCTTCCCTTTGTTCCCGCCGCCGTGCTGCTGACCCGCGTCATCAGCAAGCCGGGCGGCAACCGGCTGTGCGTGGATTTGGGCCATAAGGCGGTGGCGGGGGAGAACCCGCTGCCCAATCGGGTGCGCTTTATCAATGCGCCAGAGGCAACCTTCATCGGCCAAAGCGAGGAGCATTTGGTGATTGAGCTGCCCAACGCCGCCGACTTTGCCGTGGGCGATGTTCTCTACGGCATTCCCTGGCACGTTTGCCCGACGGTGGCGCTGCATCAGGAGGCAGTGGTGATTGGGGAGAATGGGGAGATAAACGGCCGTTGGCCCATTGTGGCGCGGAATCGGCGGTTGACGATTTAGCTTGGGGGTGTTTTGTTGGGGTGTGAACGGCCGTTAGTACCTTAACGACGAGAATTTTGTACACTGAACAAGAAAATAAACCACAGATACACACGGATGAACACGGATTTTTCTTATCTGTGTGTATCTGTGTCCATCTGTAGTTTATTTCCTTTTTGGTTGTGGCTTGTCCACGTTAGAAGATAACATGGGCAACCGCCCACTACAGAGAATGAAAATAGGACGCTGATGAACCTGACCAGTAAAATCAGGTTCATCAGGAAAATCTGCGTCCTATTCTTAAGAAAGAAAAGGAAGAATCATGTTAGAAAAAGCAAAAGCATTACAAGCTGAACTGAGCCGCTTGCGGCGCACCATCCACATGCACCCCGAACTAGGGTTTGAGGAGTTTCAAACGGGGGCGTTGGTGGCGCAAACATTGAGCGATTTGGGGATTGAGATGCAGACGGGCGTTGCCAAGACTGGCATCATTGGCCGCATTGGCAACGGCAACGGCCCCGTCATTGGCATCCGCGCCGACATGGATGCGCTGCCCATTTTGGAGGCCAACGACGTGGCGTACAAATCGCAGGTGCCGGGCAAAATGCACGCCTGTGGCCACGATTCGCACACCACCATGCTGCTAGGGGCGGCGATGCTGCTCAAAGATGTCCCGTTTGATGGCGAAATCCGGCTGATCTTTCAGCCCAGCGAGGAACGGCAGGATGACGAGGGCAAAAGCGGCGGGATGCGGATGGTGGAGGAGCAGGCGTTGGAAGGGCTGGATGCGGTTATTGGGCTGCACGTCATTGGCATGATGGATCGCGGTCAGGTAATGTTGGATGAAGGGTTTGTGCTAGCAAATGTGGACACCATTTATGCCAAAGTGAAAGGCAAGGGGGGACATGGCGCGCAACCGCACCTGTCACGCGACCCGATTTTTATGATGGGGCCGATTTTGACGGCACTGCACGGCATCGTGTCCCGCTGGGTCAGCCCAACGGAGCCGGCCGTTGTGACAGTGGGCAAGATGGTGGGCGGCACGGTCAACAATGTTATTCCCAGTGAAGTGGAGCTGGAAATTACTTGCCGCAGCCTGAATGACGATGTGCGCGAGCAATTGGTGTATGAGGTGGAACAGGCACTTTCGATTGCGCGGAATCTGGGTGGGGATTATGAGATGCGACGAGTAACGGGGTATCCGGCTCTGTATAATGACCCGAAGGTGGTGGGGTGGTTAAAGGAAACGGCCGTTGAGTTTCTTGGTGCTGACAACGTTCATGCTCGTGGGCCGTCAATGGGTGGCGAAGATTTTGCCTATATGAGCCGCGCCAGCCAAGGAGCGATGATCTTTTTGGGTGTCAAAGACCCGGCCGGCCCGCCCCGCTTCCTCCATCACCCCGAATTTGACTTGGACGAAACGGCGATGCCCATTGGCGCAGCACTGCTGGCGGAAACGGCGCTACGGTTTGTCAATAAACGGTATCAATAGTGATTAGAGATTAGAGATTGGAGATTGGTTATTGCTAACCGTGAATCTCCAATCTCTAATCCCCAATCTCCCATTCCCATGAAAATTGGACTTACGCTCGGCGGTGGTGCGGCACGCGGCTCGGCACACATTGGAGTGCTGATGGAGTTGGAGGCTCTGGGGATTCGCCCCAACCTGATTACAGGTACCAGCATTGGCGGCATGATGGGGGCGTTGTTGGCAATGGGGCTAACGGTGACAGAGATCACCACCTTTTTTGCCAACCTCAGCGTCTCATCCATGTTCCAACTGACCAAGCGCACCACGCCGGCCGTCACTGGCACACAAAAGATTGAGAAGCTGTTGGTGGAAACGCTAAACGGCCGTCCCACCTTTGCCGATCTGCAAACCCCGCTGGCCGTTGTCACCACCGACTTGGTCACACGGCAGGCGGTCATTCTGGATGAAGGCGACCTGATTTCGGCGGTGCTGGCAACCATTGCCATTCCACTGGTTTTTCCACCGGTGGAGCGCAACGGCCATGTGCTGGTGGATGGGGGACTGCTGAATAACACGCCGTTTGACGTGGCGCGGGCGCGGGGGGCAACGTTTGTCATTGCGGTGGATTTGACCAACACCGCGCCGTATGGCACGCCGGTGCCGCCGGACAAAAGCGGCACGGGGATGGTGGAGCGGATGCTGGTGCGAACGCAGCAGGGGCGCACCTGGCAGATTTTGTCCACCGTGACCGACATCATCACCACGCAGTCGTTTAATGCGCGGCTGGCTGTTTCGCGGCCAGATGTGCTTTTGCGGCCAAAATTAGGTACGATTGGGCTGTTTGATTTTCACCGAATGGAAGATGGGATTGCGGCGGGAAGAACGGCCGTTCGTGATGCAGGTGATCAATTATCAGTAATCCGTAACTATACTCAAAATTAAATGTAACCCATAGTTTCTGGTAAACTAACAGGAAACACAACAAAGTGAGAAAGGCCGCATGTTAAGACCAGATTGTGCAAAATGGAATCAGACCCTATCAGACCTGCAAAAATTAGCGGTGACCGCTGAACACCCCAGAAGCCGCGAACGATTCCAGGCGTTGTACGAAATAGGTAGCCAACATACGAATGCCACACAATGGGCGCGTGCCATTGGGCGGGATGACCAGACGGTCATGGGTTGGGTACATCGCTACAATGCCGAAGGACCAACAGGCATCCTTTACAAGCATAATGGGGGTCGCTCCCCCTTTTTACCTCGGAGCAGGAAGCAGAAATAACCGAGTGCGTCAGAACCGCATCTCCCGCTGAGGTCGCTCTGCCGGGACATCGTTGGACATTAAAGAAGGTCATCAAGCTGGTCGAACAACAAACCGGCAGTAAAATCAGCCGGAGTAAGGCTCGAACCATGTTGCAACAAGCAGGCCTCAGTTGGAAAAAGTGCAAAAAACTGCTTGCCAAGGCAAACCCAGAGCAAAGAGCGGCGTATGCGGCGCAGTTGGAGGATTTGTTCGTTGCCATGTGTGCTGATAAAGCTCGTCTAATCTACATTGACGAGGTTCATCTCCATCAGGATATGGATTTAGGCTACAGTTGGTCAACCAAGGGTCAGGCCGACTGGGTGCCCAGCCAGTCCCCTGGACTCTCAGCCAAACTCAATTGGTATGGTGCCTACGATTTTACCCAAGGTCAGTGCTTCCTTTGGCAAAACGGTCGCTGCAACAGCGATAACACGGTCGCGTTCTTGCAAGCATTATCCGAGTGGCTTGGCGAAAGCAAGCAAACCGTTTATATCATCATGGATGGCGCACCGTGGCATCGTTCCCACTTGGTTGCCACAACTGCTGACCAACTTGGGGTTGAATTGATTCGCTTGCCAGCCTACAGTCCAGACCTCAACCCAATTGAAGGGCTTTGGAAGTGGATGCGGGAAGAGGTGACGCAACGGTATTGTCATCCTTCACTTTCGGCCTTAGCTGATGCCTGTCATGCTTTTATTGAGCGCATTAACCTTGACCCGAATCGGCTGATTCAGCGTCTTTGGCCTAAATTTGACCTCGACCCTGATTATGAAAAACTATTGGTTTCAAATTGATTTGAGTATAGACAAGCAAGACACCTAAATCCTGCCCCCACCAGTTCCAACTACTATAACCTGACGGTTGTCCACTAGGGCCAGTAAAATATTGTTGGCTTCCATGCGCGCCAGCAAAGTAGGCTCCGTAATGAGGGATACCATATTGATAATAAGCTACTTGTACCTTATAGGCATCTGTCCAAAATCCGGCATACACTGGTTTCTCAGTTGCGATTAAGGTTATCAGTGCCAGTGCCAAAACAAATATTGTTAGCAAGATTTTATGTCCTATTTTCACAGATTGTCTCCTTAACATGTTGAAAAAGTTTGCCCAATAAGCCCCAATTATTTATTAGGGCTACTGATGATAAAGGGTATTATCGACATTATAAGCAGGTCGTTTCTAGCTTACTAAACGCTTGCGTTTCAACTCTGTTTCTATTTCGTTTCAATTTGCAAGAAAGTTTTTAAGTAAATGCCAATGCCTCTTATTGTGACAATGGCAAAACTGGAGACGTGATGCTCATCCAACTTTTTCCGCAGGCGGCAAAGAGCAAGTCGAATGAGTTTGCTGTCTGATTGCTCACTGCTTTGGCAACCCCAAACGTCGGCTAAGATTTGCTCATAGGTGCAGATTTGGTTGGGGTTTTGCATAAGGTAAAACAGCAAATCAAATTCCTGTTTTGACAGAGAGAGTTCTTTTTGCTGGTGATAGAATTGGCGCATGGCTTTACTGACTGAGACAGAACCACACACAAACATAAACTTTTCTCCTGCTTTATGAAAGGCTGTTCTTAGTGCGACGCGACATTATTGATATAAATTATACAACAGCAGTATATTATTTTTTTTTGCTAAAATGCAAGTTTTATCTTGGGAAAGCTGGGTGACGTTAGATCCGTTAGATCTCCTTGTATGGTATATTCACTGGGGCAGGGTAAAATAACGGCAGTATACCTATTGTTATTGGCGGCAAATAATCACCAACAAGAGGGAGACATGGAAGTATTAGGCATTGACATTGGTGGCTCCGGCGTGAAAGGAGCGATTGTAGACACGGAAACAGGGAAGTTTGTGACAGACCGGGTACGCATTGACACCCCACAGCCGTCCACCCCTGAGGCCGTCATCGGCGTGATGAAGGAAATTGTGGACACCCTGAACTACAGTGGCCCCGTTGGGGTAGGCTTTCCAGCGGTGGTACTGGATGGGGTGCTAATGAGCGCGGCCAACGTTGACCAAAGCTGGATTAGCTATCCAGGGCAGCAAAAGATGGAAGAGCGGCTGGGCTGCAAAGTGACGCTGCTCAACGATGCCGACGTAGCGGGCATTGCCGAAATGCGCTTTGGCGCGGGCAAGGGGCGACGCGGCGTGGTGATGATTTTTACGTTGGGGACGGGCATTGGCAGCTCGATGTTTGTCAACGGCCGTATTGTCCCCAACACCGAACTTGGCCACATCTACCTACCCGGCCAGCCCCTAGGGCAAGATGCCGAGGATGTGACCGCCAGCAGCGTTCGCACCAATGAAGATTTGTCTTGGGAAGCGTGGGGCGGCCGACTCAACGTTTATTTTAACGAGATCGAAAAGTTATTCTCACCTAATTTGATCATCGTCGGCGGTGGCGTGAGCAAAAAGTATGAGGAATTTTTCCCCTACATCAAAGTTCGCGCCGAACTCCAGCCCGCCCAGCTTCGCAACAAGGCGGGGATTGTGGGAGCGGCGCTGGCGGCGATTGGAGAAGGGATGTAGACAGTAATCAGTCATCGGTAATCAGTGTTCAGTACTGATTACCGATGACTGATTACTGGTTACTGAAATGTTGCGGCAGAAACCAGGTCAACGGCTTGCCTATTTACCCACGGCCAACGCCCAAACATTAGCCGAGCATTTGATTGCGTTTGCCAATGGGGATGGGGGGCTAATTGTGCTGGGGGTGGATGAGCGCGGACGGCCGTTAACGGCCGTTTGGGAAGAAGAAGCCGAAGCCGCCCTGCAAGAAGCCGCCACCCTTTGCCGCCCCCCCGTTCCCACCCGCTGGCAGCCCGTGGAAACTGCCGACGGCAACCTCATTGGCATCAATGTTGCCCGCAGCACCGAACTACACAGCCTGCACGATGGGCGGGTGCTGGTTCGCAGCAGTTCTCTCAACCGCCCCCTCTCTGGCAGCGAAATTCGCACCCTGGCCGCCAGCAAAAACTCAGCCGAATTTGAAACCCAGGTGGTGGCTGGTGCCAAACCTTCCGATCTCGATCAAGATGTTATCCGCGACTATCTGGATCGGCGGGAACGACGCGGCAGTGCCAAGGTTGACTCTACCGAGGAAATGCTCTTTGCCGTTGGTGCCACCGACCGCGATGGCAACCCGACCACCACTGGCATCCTGCTTTTTGGCAAAAACCCGCAGATGTTTTTCCCGCAAAGCGGCGTTGTCTTTGTCAAATTCCCCGGCACCGAGCCGCGTGGCGAAGATGGGGGCATTGGCTATGGTCGGCGCGCCGAACTAACGGGGCCAGTAGCGCGAATTATTGAACGCGCCTGGAATATTGTGTTTGAGGAAATGCGGGTGGGGGCAACGGTCAACAAGCTGGAACGGGAAGAGCTGACCGAGTACCCCCGCTTTGCCGTGCGCGAGGCGTTGGTCAATGCCGTTTGCCACCGCGATTACCGTATTCAGGGGCGGCGCATTGAGCTGCGGATGTATGCCGACCGGCTGGAGATTATCAGCCCTGGTGGGCTGCCGGGCTATATGACGCTGGATAATTTGGTGGAGGAGCATTTTTCGCGCAATCCGCGCCTGGTCAATGGGCTGTTCCAGTGGGGCTATATTGAGGAGTTGGGGCTGGGGATTGACCAGATGATTGAGGAAATGGTGCAGTATGGGCACCCGCCACCACAGTTTCGGGCGACCGATTATTCGTTTACGGTGACGTTGAATAATAAGAAGGAACGGCCGTTTACCCCCAAATGGACGCGCAACATGAACGAACGCCAAGCCCGCGCCCTGACCTTCATCCGCGAAAACGGCAGCATCACCAACCGCGACTACCAAAACCTCTGCCCCGATGTCTCCCCTGAAACCCTGCGCCTCGACCTTGTAGACCTAGTTGAATCGGGGCTGCTGCTCAAAATCGGTTCTAAGCGTGGTACCCACTACATTTTGAAATAACGGTATGCAATCCCTTTCCTTTGTGATACCATTGTGAAAAATTGATCGAACATAGAAGAGTTGGAGATTATGGAGTTTGTTACACCCACCATCAACATCTTAATCGTATTGCCTGTTCTCCTCGTGGCAGGAGGGGGGGCTTTGCTTATGCTGCTAGAGCTATTTATGGCTGAGGAGCGCGTTAAGCAATGGGCACCCACACTAGCCATCATCGTTTTGGCACTGGCATTTCTGCAAACCATCGGGCTGTGGGGTCAAACCCATACCACCTTCACCCCTGAAGGTAGCTCCCCTATGGTCATCCTCGACAACTTCGCCACCTTCCTTAACGTTATTTTCCTGCTTACAGGCTTTTTTACCGTCCTCATTTCGGTAAATTACCTGCCACGAGTAGGGCTAAACCGATCTGAATATTACATGCTCATGCTCTTTTCTCTCAGCGGCATGATGCTGATGGGCATGGCAAACGACCTGATCCTGGTTTTCCTGGCATTGGAAGTGCTGTCCATTCCCCTCTACATTTTGGCTGGGTTGTCCCGCCCACGCCCGGAGTCGGAAGAGTCAGCAATGAAATATTTCTTCCTCGGTGCCTTCTCCTCCGCCATTTTTGTCTTTGGCATTGCCCTCACCTATGGGGCAACGGGTTCCACGGCACTGCCAGCTGTACTCGCTGGCGTGAGCAATGGTGGCGCGTTGGCACTCGCTGGGGTTGCCATGATGCTGGTCGGGTTTGGCTTTAAGGTGGCCGCCGCCCCCTTTCACATGTGGACACCCGACGTGTATGAAGGTGCGCCCACGGTTGTGACGGCGTTTATGTCGGTAGGGGCTAAGGTGGGTGGTTTTGCCGCCATGCTGCGCGTTTTTGTTTCGGCTTTTGGCTCACTGGGGCAAACATGGGTACCAGCCGTAGCCGTCATTGCCGCCATCACCCTCATCATCGGCAACGTGGTAGCCATTGTGCAGCCCAACATCAAGCGGATGCTGGCCTATTCGAGCATTGCCCACGCTGGCTACATTTTGATGGCCGTGGCCGCTAGCGTCAATAGCCCCGATGGGGTGAGCGCGGCACTGTTTTATATGTTCGCCTATCTGTTCACCAACCTGGGTGCCTTCGCCATTGCCATTGCCGCCGAGCGCAAGCTGGGTGAAGGGGTGATGCTGGATGATTACAAAGGGCTTGCCAAGCGCAGTCCGCTGTTGGCCCTAGCAATGGCCTATTTTATGCTGTCGCTGACGGGGATTCCGCCGACGGGTGGTTTTTCGGGCAAGTTTTTTGTCTTCCGGGCGACGCTGGAAGCGGGTTTGGTGTGGCTGGCGGTGGTGGGTGTCATCACCAGCGTCGTGTCGGGCTACTATTACCTGCGGGTGGTTTACCTGATGTATATGTATGATGGTGAGGGGGAACTGCACACAAAACCGGCATTGTTAACGGCCGTTGCGCTCACCGTGCTTGCTACCCTTGTTCTGGGTCTGCTGCCAGGGGCGTGGTATGAAATTACCAAACAGGCGGCACTCCAGGGGCTGCAGGTGTTGGCTGGCGGCTAAGGTCGGCTGAATTTTAACGAGATAAGAAACGGCCGTTTTCTGCAGAAAACGGCCGTTTTTGATCCCGCTAAAACTCCACTGTAAACACAGCCCCGTGCGGTTCGTTGGCCGTGACATAAATTTGCCCACCATGTGCCTCTGCTACCATGCGGCACAGTGCCAACCCCAGCCCAATTTGAGATAACCCTTCCCGTTTTAGCGAAACAATCTTAAATTTGTCAAAAACATTGCGCCGTTCTTCTTCCGGAATCCCTGCCCCTTCGTCAACCACTTGAATCCGCCGCACAAGCCCCGTGGCTGGCTCATTCACCTCACCCAAACGCACCGTTACCGTGCCCCCTGTAGGAGAGAACCTCAAAGCGTTCGCCAGTAAATTATCCAACATTCGGCTAAATAGCGTTTCATCTATCGGCAGCACCAGCGGTCGCGCTGGCATGTCTACGTTGAGCTTGATTTGGTGTAGCCGCGCTAACAGTTCGTGTTGGGCAACAAGCTGCTGTATAAGCTGCACCAAATCACACGGTTCCCGCTTGAGCAGCAGCTTATCATGCTCTATCTTGGCAACCAGCAGCATGTCGTTGATAAAGGATTCCAGATGGCGCAATTCAGCTTGAATCGTTTGCAGTGCTTGTAAATCATTGGTTGCTAGGTTTTGCCGCTGTAGCATCAGACCAGCGTGCAGGGCGATGGTAGCAAGGGGGGCACGCATATCGTGAATGAGCATATTTGCCATATCTTCGCGCAGTTGGAGCATGGCGTTTAGGGCATCATATTGCTGCTTCACGCGCAACATAGAGCGTACCCGCGCCCGCAATTCGGAACCATTTACCGGCTTAGAGACAAATTCATCAGCACCCGCATCCAAACCGCGCACCAGCGAATCCTTACTGTCCAGGGCCGTGACAAGAATAATGGGCACATGTTGCCATTTGGGATGAGTTTTGAGCCGCTGGCATACATCAAACCCGTTTAGCTCCGGCATCATCACGTCTAGCAAGATGACATCGGGGTTTAGGCTGTCAATTTGGGCGAGCAGGTTTAGCCCGCTTTCAATGAGCAGCAGCTCATAATTTTCCGGGTATAACAAATCAGCAAGGGTTTCACGGGCTATCACGTTATCATCTACAATGCAGACCCGGGCAGTTTCTATCATGATTTACTATCTCTCTTTTAGGCGGTGTCGCCCCATTCTAGTGAACAGCGGTTTCATCGTGGCTTACTGCCTTACCCAGAACGTCGCTGAGTTGTTTAATCTTAAAGGGTTTGCGGAGCAGGTAGTTAGCGCCGGCATCAACGGCCGTTTCCCACTCTTCCTCAATATCAGCCCCCGTCAACAGCACAATCGGCGTTTTAGCAAGCGGTTGTTGCTGTCGAATACGGCGAATGGCGCTCAGCCCATCCACACGTGGCAAGTGTAGATCCATTAAGATGAGGTCTGGCTGATGCTGGAATGCTTGGGAAACGGCCGTTTCTCCATCTCTGGCAACCAGCAAATCATACCCCAGCCGGGGCAGCAACGCGGCCACCGTCTCCACAATGGCAGTATGGTCTTCGCCCAGCAAGATTAACGGCCGTTCGCGTCCCGATAACGTGGTCAACAGACCGTTATCCCGCCGCCAGGGGAAAATCACCGTAAACCGACTGCCGACACCCGGCACGCTCGAAACTTCCACCTCGCCATTGTGCAGCCGTGCCAGCCGGTAAACCAGTGCCAACCCCAGCCCCGCACCCCCATGCCGCCGCGACAAACTGCCATCCAACTGCCGGAACAACTGGAATAGCTCCTGGATACCCACCTCATCAATCCCAATCCCGGTATCCCAGACCGTTAGTCGCACAAATCTCTCATCCAAAGTTGGCCTAACCTCAACACCCAACTCCCCCATTTCTGGCGTAAACTTCACCGCATTGTTCAACAAACTAACCAGCAATTGCTGCAACCGCCGCTCATCACCCGCAATGGTCAAGGCTTCAGGCTCCACCGATAGCTGAATTGTTTGGCCCTTGGCGGCGGCCAGTGCCTGCACAGCCGCCACACTACGCTGGCAAATGGTTGCCACATCCACCTGCTTAAAATCAATCTCCAATTCCCCCGCTTCAATTTTGGCAATGTCCAGCACCGTATTAATCAAGCCCAAAAGCTGATAGCCACTCTCCTGAATGCGCCCCACAGCGTGAAGCTGTCGTTCATTAAGCGTTCCAAAAAGCCCTTCTTGTAGCACCTCCGCCTTGCCCAAAATCCCGGTCAGCGGGGTACGCAGCTCATGGCTCATGCTGGCAAGAAATTCGTCTTTCGCCCGTGCCGCCCGCGCCAGATCCTCGTTCATGGTCTTTAGCTGTTCTTCGCTGTGCTGGATGCTGGCAAACAGCCGGGCATTTTGCAGGCTAATCGCAATTTGCCGAGCCACCGTTTGCAAAATATCCACATCAGCCTGGCGAAAGCGGTTTACGTGGCTGTCTTGAACGTCCAGCACGCCAAGCAGTCGGTCGTGGACGACCAAGGGGATGGCAATCTCTGAGGCGGTGCTAGGCAGCAGCTTGTTGGGCAAATAGTAGGGTGAGGCGTGAACGTTGTTGATCATCACCATCTCTTGCTTTCGTGCCGCCCAGGCAACCACGCTTTGCTCATGGGCAATGGGAATAGCAAACGCTTCATTGAGCAAGGTCTGCCCGACATCGCCAGAACCGGTTTGCAAAACTAGCGCGTCGTGGTTGTCATCTAACAGAAAAATGTGAACATGGTAGAAGTTAAATTGACGCTGGATGAAAGAAACGGCCGTTTGCATCAGCATCATCGGCTCCAAAATCATCGTCGTTTGTTCCGACAACGCCGCCGCCCGTCGCAGCAAATTCGTCATCTGAATGCGTTCTTGCTCCGCCTGCTTTCGCTCCGTAATATCAACCGCCTGCGCCAAAAGTTGATGCGGCTCATTCAGCCCATCACGCAACAGTACACCTTGCAGCAGCACAAAAACAGTCTGCCCTGTCTTGTTGCGATACCGTACCTCCCGCGAAAATTGCCCCACTTGTCCCGACAGCAGCCGCTGCACTTCTGTCTCTACGCTGGGCATATCCCCCGGATGCACCGGCATTGCCAGCGAATCCTCTAAAAGTTCTGACTCCGAGTAGCCAGAGAGTTCGCAATACGCCTGGTTTACCCGCACACACGTCCGCTTAAGGTCAACAATTGCCATGCCAATGGGGGCTTCATCAAACAAGAGCCGGAACTGTTTTTCCCGCTGCCCCAGTACCTTTTGCGTTTGCTTCAACCCGGTGATGTCTTGCGCCACGCAGACAATGCCTGTCACCAGACCCTGGTCATCCCGAATCACCGAACTGGAGAAAACGATGGGGATTTCTTGCCCTTGGCTGGCAATGTATGCAGCCTCAATGTTCCGCAGCGGCGCATTTGCCAACAATTCAACCAGGCCAATATCTTGCAGGGGGAAGGTACGGGCGTTGAGGATGCTGCCTAACGGCCGTTCAATCAATTCCTCTTCTGTGTATCCCAATAGGGCACACGTCGCCGGGTTCACCTCCTGAATACGGCCATTGGGTGCCACCACCATAAACGTGTTGATCATGGACTGAAAAATACTATCTAAATAGGCCGATGATACCCGTGCCTGCTCCAGATTCTGCACCAACGCTTGCACCTGCTCCGACAACCCCGCCAACTCAAACGATGGCTCATTCTGTAGCCGGTTTAGCGTTTGCTCAATCTGCTGCAAATCAGCAAACTTATTCGTAAATTCAGCTATCAAACGATTGATGAAAAAAACAGCCGCAATTAGCCCTGCCCCAAACGACAACAGTACCGCCCCCCAAAAACGCCACGACGATGTCTCGCCCAGCAGCAGCCCCAATACGCCTACCAACAGCGGCCAGGGCCAAGTATATTTCAGCACATACGCGATTAGCCGATTTCTCTGTGTGTCCATGATTACCACGATGTGGCGGTTCTGCCAGGTATCGGCTACCCGTGTGCCGCTCCCTAGGAACCGCTTGCAAACCCGGAAAGTAAACTAGCAAGCTGCTGGAACGCTAAAACAGACGTGCCTGCTGCCAAATTTGAATACTACTTTCCGGCAGCCCTACAATGCGCTTAAACCGATTACACGTTGCCGGTGAATAACCAGCATAATCGTTATTGAAAAAACCGTAAATACGCTTTATGTCCTGCTGCATGGGTACAATTTGCTGCCACCAGGCCACCAAGTCATCGGTTTTGTCAATCAGTTCCCGGTCTTTGGTGGCAAATTGGCCGTGTGGGCCAATAAAGCGCAGGTATAGGAAATCGGTGGTGCGATGAATGCGCTTTTCCAAATGGATGTAGTCGGTGGCACACCAGCAAATGTTGTGTTTGGCGAGCAAAACGGCCGTTTCTTCCCCCTCCCACGACCGATGGCGAAACTCCACCGCAAACCGCACCTCGGCCGGTAACTGACGCAGCAGATGCGCCAACTTAGGTCGCTGCGAGGCATCAAACGACGGCGGGAATTGCAGCAAAACCGCCCCCAGGTTGTCGCCCAAGCATTGCATCCGCTCAACAAAGGCCAAAATATCGGCCGTTGTCACCTCCAAATCCAACTCATGGGTGAACACTCGCGGCACCTTGGGGCAAATCTGAAACCCCTCCGGCACCATCTGCCCCCAGCGCACTACCCTGTCTAGCGGTGGTGTGCCGTAAAATGTCGAGTCCATCTCCACCGCCCCAAACCGCTCAGCATAATAAGGCAAATAGTAACGCGAAGCTAGTCCGTCAGGGTAGAACACCCCCTGCCACTGCGCGTAGCTGTACCCCATTGTGCCCAAATACCATACAGGTTCCATGCCTGTATTATACCTGTTTTCCCCACACGAGAATGAGTTGTCTTACTCTTGGTCCGCCAAGAAATCTTCCAGTGGCGTATCCCCTTCTTCCACCAGCGAACGGCGTGTTTTACCCCCTTGCTTGGGGTCATCCACCAGCCCCATTTCGTGCAGCGTCTCCATCAGCCGTGCTGCCCGTGGATACCCCAACCGCAGCCGCCGCTGCAAAAACGAGGTAGACAGGTAATCTTGCTTTTGCGCCAACTCAATGGCCGCCTCCAGCAGCATGTCGGTTTCATCCAGCAGAGCATGTTTGGCAATGAGCGTTTCCCAGGGGGGGGCATTGGTTTCCGGCGGGGGAACTGTCTGTTGCCAAAACGCCACAATCTGCTCAATTTCGCCGTCGCTGGCAAATACCCCTTGAATTCGTGCCGGCGCACTGGCTTCAGGCGAAAGAAAGAGCATGTCCCCTTTGCCCAGAAGCTGCTCCGCCCCCACGCTGTCCAGAATGACGCGGGAATCAATGCCAGAAGCAACGGAAAAAGAAATACGGGCGGGAAAGTTGGCCTTGATTAACCCGGTGATAACATCGGTTGACGGCCGCTGTGTTGCCACCACTAAATGGATCCCCGTCGCCCGCGCCATCTGCGCCAAACGGCATAGCGTTCGCTCCACATCGCCAGGATAAGTGTGCATCAGGTCAGCCAGTTCATCAATAAAGACGGCCATGTAGGGAAGCTGGGTTCCCTTGCTTGCCTTGCGGTTATAGCTGCTCAGGTTGCGTGCCCCGGTTTTGGTAAATAATTCATAGCGGCGATCCATTTCGGCCGTTAGCCAGCGCAGCACCCCCACAGCGCGGTCAGCCTCCACTTCCACATTGCCAATCATGTGGGGCAGGCCGTTGAAGCGAATGAGTTCCACTTTTTTGGGGTCAATCATGACCAGTTTGAGCTTTTCTGGTGGGTTATTAAAGACCAAACAAGCTACCAAGGCGTTGATGCAAACCGATTTACCAGAGCCAGTGGTACCAGCTATGAGCAGGTGGGGCAGCTTGGCTAAATCAATGGCAACAGGGTCGCCAGAAACGTCCCGCCCCAAGGCCACCGCCAGCGGCGATTTGAGCTTGAGGAAGGAGCGGTCGGTGACGGTGGTTCGCAGCCGCACGGCGGCCACGCTTTCATTGGGGACTTCGATACCCACTACGCCACGCCCTGGCACGGGGGATTGGACGCGCAGGCGGGGGGTGGCGAGAGCTAGGGCTAGGTCGCGCTGAATGGCGCGAATTTGGCCGACACGCACTTTTTGCTCGCGCACGGTGCCATCGGGCATTTGCTGGTGGGAATAGCCAGGAACAACGCCAAATTGGGTGACGGCTGGGCCACGGCGAATTTCACTGTCGGGAATGGTGGCTGGCAGGCCAAAATCAGTCAGGGTTTGCTCGATGATCTGCTTTTTCTGCTGAACTTCGGCGGGGTTGGCAGCGGTGGCTTGCTCTTTGTCGAGCAGGGAAAGGGGGGGCAGACGTTTGCTGCGCCGGCCGACTGGCTCATCTCCACCTTTATCTTCTTCCTCATCCTCTTCAACGATGACGGGCACGGGGACGGGAATGGGAATGGGAGCGCGCGAGGGAGGGGAAACGGCCGTTACTTGCGGCTGGGGTGTCATCTCTTCACCCCAATTTTCCAGCCAGTCAGCCAGCCGATAAAGCCCTTCCAGGAAATCTAACCACCGATATTGGGTCAGCAAGGCCATTCCCCAGATAAAAAATGAAAGGTAGATCAGTCCAGTGAGTAATGGGCCAAGAAAATCAAGCAGCGGGGCGGCTAATGCCCAGCCAAACAGCCCCCCACCAGAGCCACGATAGGCATCTGCGAGGGTATAATTGCCCCACTGATGGCTGAGTGGCAGCAATGCCAGCAGCGCCATCTCAAACCCTACAATTTGGCTTGGTTCAACGGAATACGGCCGTTCGATGCGCCGCAACGCCAAATGAACGCCGACAGCACCGAGCGAGAACAGGAGGGGAAAAATGCCCCAGCCAAAGGCTTGGCGCAAAAACTTGCTTGGCACCACTACCCAGTTGGTGGTAATGAGTCCGATAAGCCCAAGAACGGTAACAAGGGCAAAGAGAAACAAAAAAATCCCGGCAAGTTCAACTCGCCAGGGAATTAACTGATCAATGATATATTCATCCGGCGTTTTAGGCGGCGCGGGTTCCGGCTTACGGGAACGGGATGGGGTTGATTGACGGCGGGCCATAGATAAACGGCCGTTTGCTACCCCCGGCTCGCCCCATTCGCCAGCCCACGTAAGCTCAAAGCGAGCCGTTTGCTGGCAGCATCAACTGTCAGCACCCGTGCTGTCACCTTCATGCCCGATTGCACAACGTTACGAGGGTGGAGAAATGACCCTTCAGCCAGCTCCGAAATATGGATAAGCCCCTCCAACTCTTCTTCCAATAGCACAAACGCCCCATAGTTAACGATGTTGCTTACCACACCTTCAACCAATTGCCCTGCATAATACCGCTGTTCGGCCGTCCGCCACGGGTCTTTCTTGGTGCGCTTCAGGCTCAACGCCACCCGCTGGTTACGCCGATCTACGTTCAGCACCACTACGCTCACCGTATTGCCCGGCTCCAAAATGTCGCTGGGGTGCAACACCCGGCTCCACGAGAGTTCAGAGATGTGGATTAATCCTTCAACCCCGCCCAAATCAACAAAAACGCCAAAATTGGTGAGGTTTGTTACCTCACCCTCAATTTGGTCGCCCGTTTTAAGGTAGGAAAGAAGATTTTCACGCTCTTCAGCCTTCACCTGCGCCGCACGTTCCGACAAAATTAGCCGATTGGTCGCTCGATTGACTTCGATAATTTTGAGCGTCAGCGTCTTGTCTTGCCACTCTTGCAGTGCCCGCACCCGTTCACGTTCAACATGAAACTGGGGCAGGTCAACCAACTGCGAAGCCGGTACAAAGCCTTGAATGCCTTTCCACTGCACCAACAACCCACCTTTGTTGTGGCCTGTTACCGGCAGTTGGAGCTTTTGATCAGACTCGAACATCTCCTGTGCCAGTTCCCACGGATCTTCCACTTGCGGCTGACCACCATCAGCCCAGCGAAAACGGCCGTCTAACCGTTCATTCAGCGAATTCCAATTGGTTTCATGCGTATCGGGGGGGGAAATTGGTCGGAGGGATTCTTCTTGTTCAAAAAGGGCTGCCCAGTACGAATCATCTGCCTCAGGCCGCCGTGCAGGTCGGTTGTTGGGATTTGAACTCATTTCCATTACTCTTTGACCCATGAAAGAAATTGCTTATTGGTATCACAGGATCGATTGCTAACTTTAAATAAAGCTTTTAAGGCAATACTTATTATAGAGGGTGATTAAAGTGTGTCAAATTTAGGTGAAATTTGCCATTTTTGCTCCAATTTGAACAGATGCAGGGTTGTTGCGTATACTGTAATGTTGAAGATATGAATGATTTGATAACACAAACGGCCGTTTTTCCTCACCTCCACACCCGCTGGCTCGGTCACACCTATCACTATTTCCCCGCGATTGGCTCCACCAACAGCTATCTTAAAGAGCAGACCACACTGCCGCACGGGACTGTAGCAATTACCGACTTTCAAGCAGCTGGGCGCGGTCGCTTTGACCGGATTTGGCAAGCACCGACCAAATCTGCCTTGCTCTTTTCTGTTTTGCTTCACCCCAACTGGGAAGCGGAACGGGTGGCCTGGCTGGGAATGGTTGCCGGGTTAGCCGTGTGTGATGCAGTCACAGCGGTGGCCGGGCTGGAGCCACAGATCAAATGGCCCAATGATGTGATGCTGCGGCAAGGGGAAACTTGGCGTAAGGTGTGTGGCATGTTGGTAGAAGCCGAGTGGGGGGTTTTGGCAAACGGCCGTTTAGCCAGTGCCATCATTGGTATTGGTCTTAACGTCAACCTAGACTCAGCCGACCTGCCCCCCACCGGCACCAGCCTGCAACTGGCCGGCGGGCAGCCGGTTGCTCGTCGCCTCCTCCTATGCCATCTGCTGCAACGGCTAGAGTACCGATATGAGGCGGCCGACCGAGGCGAATCACCGCAGCGGGATTGGGCAGAGAAGTTGGTGACATTGGGGCAAAGAGTGGTGATAACGGCCGTTCATGCCACCCATCCCCCCATCGAAGGCATTGCCGAAGCCACCGACCCTTGGGGGCAGCTAATCGTGCGTGATACCAACGGACACATCCACATCGTTGCCGCTGGGGATGTAACGCTGCGTCCAAACAACACAAACCACAACAATTTATAAAAAGCTGGTCGCTCAGGTTGACTTTTTACATAAATGAGGGTAGCCTATCAGTAATGTTTGTCGCCAACACATTCTTTGCGGAGGTTCATCATGGATGATGAATTAGATGAACTGTTAACAGACGAGGAGCCAGAAACCGAGGCCGACGAAACTGCCGCTTCTTCCAGCACCCTAAGTCAGGATGAAGAAGATCGGCTACGGCGCATTGCTACCCGCGTCTCCACCTCGCACAATGCACTTGACGAGGGTGGTTCTGGCTCAACCTGGCGCAGTTTTTCCCCCGCACAGCGCCTCATTCTCGCTGTTCTCGTCCTGCTAAACATCCTAGTGATCAGTTTCGGCATCTTAGTCGTCACAGGTCGCTTCTCGCTTTAGCAGTAGAACGCGAAAATCGGGTAAAAAAAGAGCGTGCCTCAAAAGGCACGCTCTTTTCATTTACGGGGTTTCTTCCGTGGTGGCCGGGGGCGTTTCTCCACCCCCACCTGTCTCCACCGTTGGCACAATCCCTGGTCCTGGTAATACCAGCGTCGGAATCGTCCCCTCCGGCGTAAAGATCAACTTATCCGTCGGATTGATCGCGCTCGCATTCGCCTGTACCATCAACAATCGCAGATATTCGGGGTTGTCGGTATAAATTTGCGCCAACGCCAACTGCAACGCTACCTCAGCGTTTGCTTTCTCGTTTGCTGCCGCCGCCAGTGCCTTGTTAATCTCCAAATCCCGCTGCGCCGCCAACAAATCATTCCGCTTTTGTGCCTCAATCTTTGCCTGCTCCGTATCCAGCCGGGCAATCTCGTTGGCACGCTCAGCCTCAATAATCACCAACTGCGCCTGCAATCGCTGTTGTTCCAACTGCGCCAGCGTAATTTGCTGCCGCGTCTGCTCCTGAATTCGGCTTTGCTCCACGCGGATTTCACCTTCTTGCCGCGCCTGCTCCGCCGCCGCTTCCGCTTTCGCCTTCAGCTCGTCCTGCGCTGCCTTTTCTGTGGACAACCGGCTCTGCACAATCTGATCCAGTGCCACCTGCACTTCCGGTGACAAAATCACATCCGGCACCACCAAGTTTTCTACAATCAAGTTTAGCCGTCCAGTCAAATCATTGAGCTCGGCATCAATACAGGCTCGCAGTTCGTCCCGCGCCGTCCCCACCACGTTGTCGTCAAAGGTACGGTCGCCAATGCAGACTTTCATGGACTGCTGCGCCAAATCCTGCACCCGCCCTCGCACCAAATCATCGTTTAAATAGAGATCACGATATTGTGCCCAGCCTGTTCGCAGTAAATCGCGGTTGTTCAAACCCGGACGGAATACATCACCGCTCACCACCAGTCCTATTCGCTGTTTGTCTTTGGTAATCAGCTCTTCATCGCTTACTTGAAAGGTAACGGCTTGTGTCGAAACCCGTTCCAAACGTACAAAGAGACCAAAATCGCTATACACACCAGGCCCAACGACCTCGGTTATCCGTCCCCCTCGGAACTTCACGCCTACTTCCTGTTCTTCTACCGTTTGGAAAATGTAGAAAAATTGACCAGCAAAGGACCCAATCAGCCCCAAGGCAATGATGGCGAGGATGGTGATAATTAACGGCCGTAAAAACCGACTCGGTACACGCTCCATAACACACTCCTTAATCGTGAGATTAAGAGACTAAGCGATTATTGCCAATCCTTTAGTCTCCTAAACTCTTTTGCTAAATAACAGGCCTTAATAGTACCAAATATGGGGCATTCTGAATATTAAACTGGTTTACAGTGCAGATATACCCCCCTTATCACCTCATTATGGCAAAGAGATCTCCTCGCCCGGTCGGTATTCTCGCTGCAAATGAGCGCGAATTTCGGCCTCATCCAACCAAACGGGCTTAAGCTGCTGCCGCACAAACAACGGTGACTGGTCGGCATAATGGGGTGAATTTTCGTCAAGGGTCGCACTGCCGAATTGGTGCAGACTACGGGAATGGACGTTGCCGGCCGCATCCCACGTCACCAGCAGCACATAGGAATCGCCAGCAATGCCGCGCAAACGGCCGTTTTCCGCCTCCCGTTCCCCATACACCGCATACAGCGTATCCGGCGCACCCCCCACTGGCAAATCCAGCCCACCCCGCTGCAGCCGGTTTACCGACCCCCACGGCACGGCCACCGTGCCAAACTGGGTCATGAGTTGGTCAATGGTTTGTTGGTAGGCAGCAAGAACGGCCGTTTGTCCCATATCATTCCCAATCAGCTTATCCACACTCAAATGCACCCCCTCCGTCTCATTCAAATAGTACAGCGTCAGCACCAGCAGCGTCGCTCCCCGGCTGTCCAACGTCGTGCGCCTGTCCCAACCGCGTAAAATCGCCTGCCCCGCCTTTGCGTTGTCATCAGGCAAATTTGCTGCCACAATCCACTCCACCATCTTGTCCACATCCGACCCCGCCCCGTACTCGGTATCAAATTTATACGCCGTAAACTCTGCTTCAGTGATAGACAAGTCGCTGCCCAGCAAACTCAACGACCGCTGCGCCCGGTTCGACATCCGTGTTTCAATGCCAAACGAAGCCGCATACGCCGCCGGGTCGGGGTTGCCGTCACCAAGCGTCGTTTGGAATGGGCTGCTGTTGCTGTTTTGCACAAAACCCGACGGCGGGTTCAGCACTTGCGGCAGTTGATCAAACGGCAAATATTCTGTCCATAGGGTTTCCGACGTGTTGCCCGGCACATATTGGCTCCAATCATACCCCTCCGCCCGCAGCGGCAGCCGCGCATTGTAGAGGTAGTAAATGTTGCCCTCACGGTCAGCATACCCCACATTAAATGTCGGCAAGGGGCCATCGCGCATTGCCGCCTGCCATTCGCCAAAGTTCCGCGCCTTGTTCAGCCTCAGCCACTGCTGCGCCAGCCCCAGTTCCCCTATGCCCGCATAACGCACAGCATACACCCCGTGCAGCTGCCGCACCGTTGGCCCATAAACTGACCACAGCACTTCGCGCCGCACCGTCCACGTCAGCCGCCCCAGTAACTTTACGGTAATCGGTGCTTGTCGTACTTCCAAATCGAGCCACTGGCCGTCGAAGCGGTATTGATTGGGGTTGTCGGGGTTGATGTCCAGCACAAACACGTCAATCAGGTCAGGGCTGCTGACGGTGAACCCCCAGCCGAGGTCGCGGTTGTGGCCGTGCAAAATAAAGGGAGCACCGGGGAAAAGCCCGCCCACGGCATCCCATCCCTGCTCGCTATGGATGTGGGCTTCATACCACGCCACCGGCCCTGTCCACGGCTGGTGGGAGTTGACGGCGAGAAAGGTTTCGCCATTGGCACTGCGCCCCGGCCCCACAGCAATGACGTTAGAGCCGTATTTGACGGTAGGAGGCAAGCTGTCGTCGGCGATGGCATTGAAGAAAGGTCTGCCATCGCTGGTGGTCGTTTGTTTGGGAATTAACGGCCGTTGTCGCTCCTCAGCAAACAATTCTGTCAACACCCCATCCAGCCCAAAAAAGAGGGGGGTTTTGTGCAAAAAGCCAGCCGCAATATCCTGCCCGCGCACCGGGAAAAGCCCCGGCAGTGCCGCTTCCGCATGAAGTGCCGCATAATGGTTCAGCCCAGCCGCATATCCATCTAGCAAGGCGCGGGTTTCGCCATCAAGCTGGGTGTCATAATTGGCATCCACCACCTCCCAAAGCCGCAATAGCTGCACCATGTAATCGTTGGGCGCCGCATCCACGCCATAATACCGCCCAAGCTGACCACGGCTGGCGGCCAAAATTTGCTGGATAGTGAGAAAGTCATCCTCGGCGTGGGCATAGGCCAACCCAAAAGCGGCATCGGCATCGGTGCGGCCAAAAACATGCGGCACCCCCCACTCATCGCGCAAAATTCGCACGTCATGGCTTCCGGCCGGGGCAGCCAAATGTGCCAGGTTGGGCGTGGTCGGCCAAAAGGCATACAGCAGCACGCCGCCAATGAGGATTAAGAGGAACAGAACAAATATCAAGAGGAGTTTACGCCAATTCATAGCAGCCAGCCTTGGAGCGAGGATTGGAATCCTCGACTACACGGGTGTTTTAATCATGGAGCTTGGCTCCTTTCACAATCTTGTCAATCAGCTTTTTCTCGCCGCGCACGGCCAGCCCCACAAGTGGCAACGTACCCGATGGGTAGTTGGTGACGGTGGCGCGGTTGGCAGCATCGTGGCCGGTGGCGAACATGTCTTCGATGTAGATGGCAGCGGCCACCTCCTGGCTGTTGGCGCGGTTGAGGATGGTTTGCAAGCGGCCACGGCTGGTTTTCAAAACAATTATTGGCTGAATGCAAAGTGGCAGATAAGCCCGCTGTGAACCATCTTTATATGGTTCGCCGATGATACCTTCAGTAGTTCCAACGATGCCAGAGGTAAGGAATGCGGTTACGTTAAGTTTTTGCCAAATGGCTAAATCTTCAGCTACGACAATAGCAATTTTGGTATCAAAGTTCATGTTTTGCGTAGAAAAGCGGGTCAATTATCCAACCTGACCCGCTTGTATTATATGACCGGCATGGGCAGTATCTAAATTATACTAAACCGCTATGGGGTTAACGAGCGATTTACTCGGATGGAACCAAAAGATTATCTCAGCGGCAGAGAAGTCTATCCTGTTGAGGCTGCTTTGCTTTCAATAAGAGGAACTAATTGAATGAATACAATAATGTCTTGAAATAGGACAACTAACCAAAGGCAACCAGATGCCAACTATAAATCACGGACGGAAAAACTCCATAGTGCCAGCAGAAGCAAGGCAACGGTATAGAAGCCCCCGTAAAGCAACATCAACGTGCTTGGCTCCGAGGCGACGGCAAATGGTCCAACGTTGAAGGGGTTGTTGGCAAGCGAGGGTAAAAACAAGGCTGACGCTTTTTTCCACAGCATTTCGCTGGGCATAATCAGGCTGGAAACAATGCCAATATCAACGGCCGTTTCATTCCGCAGCAGTGCCCCAATTTGTTCCACCCAGCCGCCAATAAAGGCTACGCCATAAAGCATAAACGTTAGCACTCCATTTGCCAGCGTTGACAGGCGCGTGCCCCCGGCAATGGTCAGCGACAGCACCGCCAACCCTTCCAGCACCATTAGCCCCAGCCCCGCCCACAAATTTTCCACGGCAAAGCCGGCGCGAAGATAGACAATGAGCATCACGCCCCCGGCCAGCAAAATGATGTAGCCAATGAGCAGCACGACAAACCCCAGCCATTTGCCCAGCACGACTTCCCAGCGGCGCACAGGTTTGGTCAGCAAGGTTTCGATGGTGTGGGTTTCAATTTCGCCAGAAACGGCCGTTACCGAAGTCAACACCGACAGCATCACAATCAAAAAATTGACCACATACAGCCCAGCCATCAGCAAAAAGCCTAAGAAAATCTGGTCACGGTTGCCAGCAAACTGCTCCATATCGCTATAGATGTAGTGGAAGCCAATGCCAAACAGCAGCAAAAACAGCCCACCCAAAATCAGTGCCAGCCACAAAATGCGCTTGCGCTGGGTTTCTTGAATCGTCAATTGGGCAATAATTAGAGTTGTCATGGTTTGCTGCCAGTAATTGGTAATCGGTAATCGGTAATCAGTAATCAGTTAAACTGGTTACTGATAACTGATAACTGGTTACTGATTACTGACCCGTATCTTCGCCAATGATTTGCAAAAAACGCTCTTCCAGCGATAGGCGGGTGGGAGTAAATTCATAGAGGGTGTGGTTGTGACCAACAAGCCAGCTTGCCAGCCGGGGGAGGTCGCTTTCGTGGGGTAGAGTGAGGTGATAACGGCCGTTTTCCCACGCCACCTCCCGATCAAACTGCCCCAAATCAACCAACAGTTGTGGCGATGGCTGCCCCACCCGCACCACTACCTGTAGCTTGTCGGCATCAAAGTCAGCTACGTTGGCTGTGCTAAGCACTACCCCTTGGCGAACAAAGGCCACCCGGTCACACGTCTGCTCCACTTCGCTGAGGAGGTGGGAGTTGAGAAAAACGGCCGTTCCTTCCCCCCGCAGCTTGTTAATAATATCCCGCACAAGCCGCCTCCCCAACGGGTCAAGCCCCGACGTTGGTTCATCCAAAAAAACCAAGTCAGGCTTATTGAGTAACGCCTGCGCCAGCCCAACTCGCTGCAGCATTCCCTTGGAAAACACCCCCAACCGCGTCTCCACCCTGTCCGTCAACCCAACCAGCTTCAGCAAGCGAGGAATGGCCTCCTGGCGTTCGCTGTGGCTCATGCCATATAAACGGCCGTGTAAATCCAAAAATTCCCCCGCCCGCAGCCACTCATGAAAACGAAAATGCTCCGGCAAAAAGCCAACCTTACGCCGCATTTCGCGGTCGCCCACCGGCTTGCCTAACAGCCGTGCTTCCCCAGCCGTTGGCCGCGTCAACCCCAGCAGCATCTTCACCGATGTGGTTTTGCCCGCCCCGTTTGGCCCCAAAAAGCCAAACACCTCCCCGCGCTCCACCGTCAGCGTCAGGTCGGCCACGGCCACCTTGTTGCCAAAGGTTTTGTGCAAATGGGAGGTGTAAATGGCAGGGGTTGTCGTTTCAGGCATATAGGTCAAAGGCTAAAGAAGAGATTGGGAGATTGAGAGAGTAATCCCCCATAATCTCCTACTCTCTCAATCTCTTAATCTCCAAAAATGCCAATGGCAGTAACCCCCTTTTTACCGCAGTTCTCCCGCTACGTCCAGCAAACCCGCCACATCCTGACGGCCGGCCAGCACATAAATCACGCCATCTTTCTGCCACATCACCATGTTGTCTTGGCTGTCCAGGCTGGTGAGCGCAATGCCGCTCGTCCCATCTATCGTCACTTCGCTGAAGTTGGCAACGTTTTGCGGCACGGGGAGCAGCAGCGTGCCTGTCCAGTCAATTTGCTGTGCCAGCCGTGCGGCCTCGGCTTCGTTCAGCCCCAACGCCCGCAAAATGGCTTTGCCAATTAGCGCAGCGTCTAGGCCATCGGGGTAGCTGATGTTGGGGCTTTCGCTTTGCAGCAACATCAAATCGCCCCAGCGTTGGGCAACGGCCGGAAATGTCTGGATGTTGATCGGCTGTCCATCGAGGCTGTCGGGCAGCAGGGCGGGGTCACTGCCGGTGGCACTGAGGATGGTGCGGGCACTTTCGAGATTAACGGTTAAACGGCCGTTTACCCCCCCCATCACCTGCACCTCCTGCGGATCTCCCAGCGACGGTAGCGTGCGTGGGGTCAGCCCCGTTTGCCGCGCCGCCTCACCCAGCGAGGCAAAGCGCATCGGCTCAGTCTGTTCGTCAATAACTTCCAATTCGCCCGGCGTGACGCCCGATTCAGCCAACTGCTCCAAAATGGCAATTTGCTCCGGCGAAACGGAAATGGCGGCAAATTTTTGCACCCGGAACAGCCCTAGGAAGTCGCTGGCAGCGGCGCGGAAGCTGGGAAAGCTGAGCGCCAGGGCAAACATCAGCAGTAGCGAAGCCAGCGCTGTCGCAAAACGACGCTCCGGCGTTTGCCCCAACCGTTGCCACCAACTGCGTTGGGGAGCATCTGCCGTCTGCTGGCGCAATTGGGCATATGCCTGGCGGGCTGGTTTGGGGGCATGAACGGCCGTTGGTTCCAGCACCTCCAACGCTTCCATCACATCCACAATGTCTGTCTCATTCTCATTTGGGTTGATCATCTGTTTTCTCCAAAAATATGGGGTTAAAGATTGGAGATTGGAGATTGCAAACCTTCATCAATCTCCAATCTCTAATTCCCAATCTCCCTTTGATACGCTTCCCGAAAAGCCGCCGCTGCCCGCCGCAGCAGCGTGCCGACTGAGCCGGGGGCAATGTCACACGCTTCGGCCAGCTCGGCATAGCTCACATCCATTTGTCGCAGCAGCAGCAGTTGGGCTTGGTGAGGCGGTAGAGTTGACAGGGCGGCACGAACGGCCGTTTCTCGTTCCTTTCGCTCCACCGCCACCTCTGCCCCAGGCGCGCCGGCCGGGTCTGGCACCAGCAGCAAATTGCGTTGCCACTGTCGTTGCCGCCCGCGAATGGCATTGTAGCCCTCATTAGTTGCCACCCGGTACAGCCAGCCGCTGAGGTTGGGCGGCTGCGTGCTGCCAAACGGCCGTTTGCCAAACGCATGGCGATAGAGCTTCAGGAACACCTCCTGCAACAGCTCTTCGGCCTCGTCCCGGTTGCCCAGCAGCCGAAACAGCAGCCCGTACACCCGGTCATAGTGGCGATGAAAAAGGGCCTCAAATGAAGCCTCGTCACCCTGTTCCAGCCGTTTGAGCAAAAGATTATCCGATAGTGTGGTCAAAGCTTTGTCCTTTGTCGCCATTCACCCCTCTAAACACCGCCGTTGCCGGTTTTGTGACAGTTTCATTGACAGATTCGGCCAAATCGCCCATGATCCAAGTAAAATTCTGAGATTGGAGATTAGAGATTGGCGATTATGAACCCTCACCAATCTCCAATCTCCAATCTCCATTTCTTTGCCGAAAACAGATGACCGACCACGACACCGTTTACAAAAATTGCCCCCACTTTGCCGTTGCCAATGACCCCACAACAGGGCTGCTGTTTCCTTCGCAAATGGGGCGCTGTTTTCGCACCAAGCCGGAAACGGCCGTTTCCCTCGACCACCAGCAAACGTTCTGTCTCAGCCCCCAACACCCTGCTTGCCCCATCTATTGTCAAACTGAGCCAGCTCCGCCCACTGCAAAACCGGTGCCTGGGCGATGGTGGCTGCTGCCAACGGCCGTTTTAGGGCTAGGTTTAGCTATTTTTGCCATCTGGCAATTTGCCATGCCACCGGCAGCCACCCCCTTGCCCACCGTTGCCGTGGTCGCCGCCGTAGAAAGCACCCTCGCCCCTTCTGCCACCGCCAAACCAGCCACCCCGCCAGCGGCTGTGCCAACTCTGACGGCGACCCCTGCGGCTACGGCCACGCCCGTGCCACCTACGATGACGGCAACCTTGACACCGTCGCCCACACAAACGGCCGTTTCCGCCACCTCCATCCCCGCCACGGTAACGCCCGAACTGCCCAGCATCGTGGTCAACGTCGAACGGCTCAACGTTCGCAGCGTTTAGCACCGATTACCCCATTTTGTTGGTGGCTGAGACAGGCGCGCAATTTACGGCCGTTGGCAGCGTTTCGGCGCAGGATTGGTGGCAGGTGTGCTGTGTTAATGGGGAGCTGGCCTGGGTGGTGGCTGAAGCGGTGACGTTTGTGGGGGATGAAACGGCCGTTCCGCCCGCCGTTGGCATTCCTCCCGCATCGACGGTGGAACCGTAGGGAGTGGGGAGTAGGGTGCAAAGATACACCCTACTCCCTACTCCCTACTCCCTACAATCGGCTTCCGGGCAAAAACCTGGTCATAATCAACCTGCCAAATCTGGGTGTCAACCCCTTCCAACCCCAATGAGCGTAAATAGGCCGCAAACGCTTCTTGTGACCAGTAGCGGCCTAAAAAGAGCTTGGCTTCCCAGCCGCGCCGCCGTGTGACCAGCAGCGTGCCGCCGGGGCGCAGCACGCGCACCATCTCTTGCAGTGCTTCCCTGTCGGACGGGAAAAATTCGAGGGCTTCGAGACAGGTGACGGCATCAAAGCTGTGGTCGGCAAAGGGAAGGGGAACGGCCGTTTGCTGCACCAAACTGACGCGATAGGAAAACGGCCGTAATTTTTCCTGCGCCAACGCCAACATCTTGGCCGATGGCTCCGCCCCCACTACTTTGCCGTTAAACAGCGGCTCGTTGAGCAAAAAATAGGGCAGCCGCCCCGTCCCCGTCGCCACATCTAGCACACGCGGCGCGGGGATGCCGGTCAACTGGAGCAGCAGCGGCTGCGTGACAAAAAATTGTTCCGCCAGCGCATCAAACTCCTTAATGCCGTCATATTGATGCGCGGTGCGGTCATAGAGCCACACCACCATCCGCCGCCCCAAAAACAGCCCTTCGGTAATGATGAGCAGCCAGTAGAGCAGGGAGCCAACCACAACGATGGCAACCGCAATGCCCCCTACCCATAGCCACATTTAATCGTTCTCCTCGTCGAACAAGGAGTTGAGTACCATGCTGACGATGGAAATGACGATGCTGCCCAAAACCGCCCACCAGAATCCAGCTATTGTTAACCCATCGGTGAGCGCGTCCACCAGCAGCAGCAGCAGGCCGTTGACGACCAGCGTAAACAGCCCCAAGGTGACAATGATAAACGGCAACGACAAGATGGTGAGAATCGGCTTGATAATGGCGTTAACGAGGCCAAAAACGAGGGCAACGATGAGGATGGTGACAAAATCTTGTGCTAAGGTGATGCCCGAAAGCAGTTGCGCGGCCACCCACAGGGCAGCGGCGTTGATCAAAATGCGAATAATAAAACGACTCATGGGTCTCCTTCAAGAGAGATTGGCGATTAGGCGATTGGGAAATTAGGCATCTACTCTCCCAATCTCTCAATCTCTTCATTATGGGGTAGTGTAGACAACGGCCGTTTAGCTGTCAAACATGACACCTACCCGGTTTATCGCTACAATTTCCGATATGTCCTATATCAATTACGCATTACGCAACCGAAAAGTTTTAGTCACCGGGGCAACCGGCTTTGTGGGTGGGCGGCTGGCCCTGCGGCTGGCAACCGAAGAAGAGGCGATTGTCACCGGCACCGGGCGCAGCCTGGAAAAAGCGGCCTATTTGCCGGCCGCCGGGGTCAACATGCAGCCGGCCGACATGCTCGACACGGCGCGGCTGGCAGAGCTGGTGGCCGGGCAAGACGTGGTTTTCCACGTCGCCGCTTGGCTGGTCTATAACAAAGGAGCCGAGGCAATGGCCTACAAGGTCAACGTGGAGGCGACGGAGCAACTGCTGCGGCTGGCCGCCAAGGCCGGCGTGCGCCGCTTTGTTTATGTTAGCTCGATGGCGGCCTATGGGCTGCCCAAAACGACGACCGTTACCGAAGATACGCCACTCGACATCACTCAGGCCGACGTTTATGGCCGCACTAAGGCGTTGGCTGATAACCGCGTTCGTGAACTTGGCCCTGAGCTAGGAATTGAGGGGGCGGTCATTCGCCCCGGCATGATTTATGGCCCCGGCTCGGTCAGTTGGTCGGTGCAGATGTTGCGGCTGGTGCAAAACGGCACGCCTTGTATCGTGGGGGATGGGTCGGGTCATGCCTACCCGTCGTTTATTGACAATATGGTGGATGGGCTGTTATTAACGGCCGTTTCCCCCCACGCCCCCAACCACGCCTTTCAACTTATAGACAGCCATGTCAGTTTCAAAACCTTTTTTGGCTACTACGGCCGCATGTGTGGCAAAACACCGCGCAGTATGCCGCTGTGGGGAGCCAAAATCGTTGCCTGGCTGCGCGACACTTTCAATTTGCGCGTTCCCCTCACCCGCGAGCGCGTCCGCTTTATGACGCTCCACACCCTTTACCCCGACACCAAGGCCCGCACCCTGCTTGGCTACACCCCTCGCATAGGGCTGGACGAAGGCATGGCTCAAGCCGAGACATGGCTCCGCAGCGAAGGATATTTAGCAAAATGACCCATCGAATGAACCAATACAACCAGCTTAACCCCGCCATTGAAGCACAGGTTGAAGCCCTGCTGCAACAGATGACGCTGGCCGAAAAAGTGGGGCAGTTGGTGCAAATCACGCCCTCAATCATGCCCGACCCCGACCAACTGACCGAACTGCTGGCAAAGGTAGGGTCAGGAGAGGTCAGTATAGAAGCTCTTTTCAAGCCTCGCCCCGATTTAGAGGAGCTTGTTCGCACGGGCAGCATTGGTTCGCTGCTCAACATGGCAAACCCACAGCAGATCAACCAGCTTCAACGCATTGCCGTTGAAGAGTCGCGGCTGGGAATTCCCCTCATCGTTGGCAGCGACGTCATTCACGGTTTTCGCACCATTTTCCCCATTCCGCTGGCCGAGGCTTGCACTTGGAACCCGGAATTGCTGGAGCAAGCGTCTCGCGTGGCCGCCACCGAAGCGGCGGCGGCCGGGATTGACTGGATTTTTGCCCCAATGGTGGACAATTCACGCGACCCGCGTTGGGGGCGTGTGGCTGAAGGATCTGGCGAGGATGTGTTTTTGGGCGGGGTGATGGCAGAAGCGCGGGTGCGGGGTTTCCAAACGGCCGTTTCGCCCGGTGGACGCAACATTGCCGCCTGCCCCAAACATTACGTTGGCTATGGCGCGTCAGAAGCGGGGCGGGATTATAACCCCACGGAGCTAACCGAGCGCACCCTGCGTGAGGTGCATCTGCCCCCCTTTGCCGCCGCTTTTGCTGCCGGAGCGGGCAGCGTGATGAGTGCCTTTAACGACATCAGCGGCGTGCCAGCGTCGGCCAATCCGTTTACCCTGAAAACGGTGCTGCGTGACGAATGGCAGTGGCCGGGGGTGGTGCTAAGCGACTTTGGAGCGATTGCCGAGTTAGTGCCGCATGGGGTGGCGGCCAATTTGAAAGAGGCGGCGCGGCTGGCGATTTTGGCGGGGGTGGACATGGACATGATGAACGATGCCTATGCTCCTTATCTGGCGGAGTTGGTGGCTGAGGGCAGCGTGCCGGAAGCGGTGGTGGATGAATCGGTGCGGCGGGTGCTGCGGCTGAAGCTGGCGCTGGGGTTGTTTGAACGGCCGTTTACCGATGAAACCCTGCTCAACCAAACCATTCTCAGCGACGAGGCCAGGCAACTGGCGCTGGAAGTAGCCCAGCAATCTATAGTTCTGCTTAAAAACGAGGGCGATTTGCTGCCGTTGTCACCAACCAAGCGGGTGGCCGTCATTGGCCCGTTGGCCGATGCCCGGCGCGACATGCTCGGGATGTGGACGCTGTTTGGCAAGGAAGAGGATGCGGAAACGGTGCTGGAAGGGGTGGGGCGGTATGCGGCGGCGTTGACCCATGCAGCCGGGTGCAGTTTGGCGGGCAGTGAGGGGGTGGATGAAACGGCCGTTCTGGCCGCCATTGACCAAGCTGAGGTAGTGGTTTTGGTGGTGGGCGAAGGAGCCAACATGAGCGGCGAAGCCCGCTCCCGCTCCCAATTGGGGCTGCCGGGGCAGCAGCAAGCGTTGGCCGATTTGGTGGCGCAAACGGGCAAGCCGCTGGTGGTGGTGCTGATGGGCGGCCGGCCGCTCATTGTTCCCCGCCTCCTGGAACAGGCCGATGCCGTGCTGATGGCGTGGCACGGCGGCATTTGCGCCGGCCGCGCCGTGGCCGATATTGTCTTTGGGGCGGTCAACCCATCGGGCAAGCTGACCATGAGTTGGCCGCGCCGCGAGGGGCAAATCCCGGTTTATTACAGCCATAAAAGCACGGGGCGGCCGATGACCGGCGAGGGTGTGCCGCAGTTTGGCGAGCCGTTTAAGTCGCGCTACATTGATTTGCCCAATGAGCCGCAGTTTCCCTTTGGCTTTGGCGGCAGCTATACGACGTTTGAGTATGCGGATTTGGTGGTGGAAAAAACGGCCGTTTTGCCCCCCAGCAGCACCCTCGTCGTCAGTGCGACCGTTTGCAACAGCGGCAGCCGCGCCGGAACGGAAGTGGTGCAGCTTTATATACGCGACCTTGTTGGCAGCGTCACTCGCCCCGTCAAAGAGCTAAAAGGGTTCCAGCGTATCACCTTGCAGCCCGGCGAAGCGCAGCAGGTGCGCTTTGAACTGCCGATAGCAGAACTCGCTTTTTGGGATGCCCAGATGCAGCACCGGGTTGAGCCGGGCGAATTCCAGGTGTGGATTGGCCCCAACGCGGTTTCTGGTTTGGTCGGTTCGTTTGCCGTGGTTGCTGGCGATTAGGGACTGGAGATTGGAGATTATCGGAAATAAGAATTTCTCACGCCAAGACGCAAAGTCGCCAAGCCTTTTTCCTTTGCGCCTTTGCGTGGCATAAAGTTAATTCCGATCATGTCTGCTGAAGGCACCTAATCTCCAATCTCCCCCATTTCCCACATGATTCCCACCCACATCCTCCTGATAGAAGACGACCCCGCCGTGGCGGGCAGCCTGCGGGATGCCCTGCGGCAGGAGGGGTATGATGTCACCTGGAAAAACACGGGAGCGGCGGGGGTGGCCTTTGCTCAGGTGCAGCCGCCTCACCTTATCATCCTCGATGTGCGCCTGCCCGATGGCTCCGGCTTTGACTTTTGCCGCCAACTGCGCCAGCTTAAGCTGCGGCAGCCGATTGTGATGCTGACAGCGCGGCGGGAGCAAATGGACAAGGTGTTGGGGCTGGAAATGGGAGCCGACGATTATGTGACCAAGCCGTATGATTTGCCGGAACTGCGCTCGCGCATTCGGGCGCTGCTGCGGCGGGCGTATGGGGAACTGGCAAGCAGCAGTGGCGATCTGCTTTATGTAGCGGATCTGACGCTGGATTTGACTCAGAGCCGGGTGCTGCGGGGGCAAGCGGAGATCGCCCTTACGCCGACGGAGTTCCGGCTGCTGGTGCATTTGGCGCGGCACGCGGGGCAGGCGTTGAGTCGGGAGCAGTTATTAACGGCCGTTTGGGGCCACGACACCCCTATCGAAAGCGACCGCACTGTCAACGTCCACATCCGCCGCCTGCGCGAAAAAGTCGAACACCACCCCAGCCAGCCCACCCTCATCCTCACCGTCCCCGGCATCGGCTATCGTTTGGTTGGTTAAATGGGCAGCCTGTGCCAATCACTTTGGCAGCGAGATTGCCTCATTACTGTGGCACAAGATTCAGGCCATGCCCTGCTCCTTTGGGGCAGCAAGCCAGTGGGCAAGCGGGCCAGCGCCGTGACCGATTTGCCAGTTGGCGGCGTGGGCGAGGGCGGTTTGGGTAAACTGGTGGGCGTGCAAAACGGCCGTTTTCTCCCCCATCCCCCTTGCCAAAAAAACAGCCAACGCCGCTGACAGCGTATCGCCGCTGCCCTTGCGGTTATCCGTGGGGAGCCAGGGGAAGCGTAATTGGGTCATCTCATGGCCGTCGTAAAACAGGTCAACCATCGTAGCGCCATCACGCAGCCCTTTGGCAAGGACGGTGCGGGGGCCAAGGGTGTGGAGGCGAAAAACGGCCGTTTCCGCCTGCGCCAGCGTCAATTCCGCCTGTGGTTTTTGCCCCGTTAGCAGCAGCAGTTCGTGTCGGTTAGGAGAAACGGCCGTTGCCAATGGCAGCAGCTTCTCGCCGTAAGCCACCACCACTTCCGGCGGAAACATCGGCACTCCCTGATAATTGACCAGCACTGGGTCAACGACAATATTGCGAGCGTTGTACTCAGATAGCTTGGCCGCGACTTGCTCAATCAGCTCTACTCGCGCCAAAAAGCCGGTTTTCACCGCGCCAATGCCATCGCCCACGGCGGCGTAGTCGCTAAACACAGCGTCGAGTTGGGCGGCGAGGAAGGGGGATGGGAGGGCGTGAACGGCCGTTACCCCCCAGCTATTCTGCGCCGTTACTACCGTCACCCCGCATAACCCATGCGCCCCCAACGCTGCAAACGTCCGTAAATCCGCCTGTAGCCCCACTGCCCCGCCGCTGTCCGAGCCAGCAATCGTCAAAACTTTGACGGGTTCATCGGTAAACGTCACGACGGTGCCTCACGCGAATGATGGTGACTGTTTGGGCAGTATCATCAATTTGGTAAACGATGCGATAGTCACCCACACGGATACGCCAACCTGTTAGGTGTCCCTGCAATTTTTTAACTCCCGATGGGCGTGGGTTATGGCGCAAGGCTAATATCTGTTCATTGATGCGCTGCAAAACGGCCGTTGGCAAACGCCACAAATCCCGTTCTGCTGTTTGCTTCAGCTTCAGTTTGTACATACTATCCGTTGCTGCTTAATCCCATTTCTGCAAGAAACGCATCGTAATCCCGTTCTGGCTCGTCGGCGGCTGCTTCCAGGCTTGCTAAATCAGCCAAATCTTCCAGTTGTGCCATCAACGTTTCATAATACTCATAATCTAAGACAACCACGGTTGGACGGCCATGTTGTGTCACATAAACTACATCCCCCTCTTCCTGTATTCCTTGGATCACTTGACTCGTTTGTCGGCGCAAGTCGCTGATTGGCATAATTTTTGTTGCCATCTTTAGTACGCTCCTTAGTATCAAATTTGACCCTATTATACACAAAAAAAAGGGGATAGCTTGCCGCTATCCCCAAAATCACGCTGCTCCTGACAGCAGCACCACCTAAGGAGGTGAATAGAAAAGGACAAATTAATCGGCCATTGCTGGTACAGGCATCTCAAATTGGGCTTCTTCAGTAGACCCCTTGAGTGCTACTGTAGAGCTTTGGCCGCCAGAAATCGTCATCTGCACTTCGTCAAAGTAGCCAGCCCCAACAAAGCTTTGGTGCTTGATGGCACTAAAGCCATGCTGTGCTTCCAGTTCAAATTCGCGCTGTTGGAAGCGGGAGTAAGCTCCCATCCCTTCCTGCTTGTAGCCTGTCGCCAACTCAAACATGCCAGCATTGAGCGAATGGAACCCGGCCAGCGTCACAAATTGGAAGGCGTAACCCATCTTGCCCAACTCTTGCTGGAAATTGGCAATGGTGTTTTCGTCCAAATTACGCCGCCAGTTGAACGATGGGGAGCAGTTGTAGGCCAGCAACTTGCCGGGGAACCGTTCGTGGATGGCATCGGCAAACTCTTTGGCCTCGCCCAGGTCGGGGGTGGAAGTTTCGCACCAGATGAGGTCGGCGTAGGGGGCATAGGCCAGCCCACGGCTGATGGCACATTCGATACCGCCCTTGATTTGGTAAAACCCTTCGGAGGTGCGGTTGCCAACGATAAATTCCTGGTCATAGGGGTCAATGTCGCTGGTGATAAGCTGGGCGGAGTCAGCATCGGTGCGGGCAAAGAGGAGGGTAGGCACACCCATGACATCGGCCGCCAGCCGCGCGGCGTTAAGCTTTTGCACAAATTCACTGGTGGGAACCAATACTTTGCCCCCCATGTGACCGCATTTTTTGGCCGAGGAAAGCTGGTCTTCAAAATGGACACCCGAAGCCCCGGCGGCAATCATTGCTTTCATCAGTTCAAAGGCGTTGAGCGCCCCGCCAAAGCCAGATTCGGCATCGGCGACGATGGGGGCAAACCAATAGGTGCTGTGGTCGCCGTTCATGTGGGCAATTTGGTCGGCACGCATGAGGGCGTTGTTGATGCGGCGCACCAGGTTGGGGGCACTGTCGGCCGGGTAGAGGCTTTGGTCGGGATAGGTTTGGCCGTAGCCGTTGGCATCGGCTGCCACCTGCCAGCCGCTGAGGTAGATAGCTTTTAGCCCTGCCTGCACCATTTGCACAGCCTGGTTGCCGGTGAGGGCACCCAAAGAGTTGACATAATCTTCTTGGTTGAGCAACTGCCAGAGCCGTTCGGCCCCCATGCGGGCAAGGGTATGCTCGACCTGCACGGTTCCACGCAGCTTTACCACGTCTTCAGCACAATAGTTGCGCTTGATGCCGCGCCAACGGTTGTTCCAAGCCCATTCGTCTTTCATTTTAGCGGTAGAATAATCAACACGGTGAAACATTTTTCTTTCCTCCAAGGGTTTCAGTAATCGGTAATCAGTGATCGGTAATCAGTTTACCGATTACTGATTACTGGTTACTGATTACTGGCTTTAGTTTAGAAATTCATAAGCGGGGACGGTGAGAAAGTCGGTGAAGGTGTCGTTGGTGACGAGTTTGTCGAAGAGTTGGCTGGCTTGCTGATATTTGCCGGTGGCAAACGGCCGTTCTCCCACACTCTCCTTAATATCAGATAGCACCGTTGGCAGCAGTTGCCGGTACAGGTCGTGGGTCACACAACGGCCGTCGGCCAGCCTGGCTTCGCCGCTGTGGAGCCATTGCCACACCTGCGAACGGGAAATTTCGGCTGTGGCGGCATCTTCCATCAAGTTATAGATAGGGACACAGCCATTGCCGTCCAGCCACGCCGCCAGATAGCGAATTCCCACGTCAATGTTAGTCCGCAGGCCGGCCTCGGTGATGTCGCCTTCGGGAATGGCGATCAGGTCAGACTCGGTAATCTCCACATCCTCACGCTGGCGGTGGATTTGATTGGGGGTGAGCATGTAGGTGTCAAACATTTCTTTGGCAACGGCTACCAAACCAGGATGTGCCACCCAAGTCCCGTCGTGTCCGTCTTTGGCCTCGCGCTCTTTGTCGGCGCGGACTTTAGCAAGGGCCTGGGCGTTGGCTTCGGGGTCATTTTTGATCGGAATTTGCGCCGCCATGCCGCCCATGGCGTGGATGCCGCGCCGGTGGCACGTTTTGATGAGCAGCAGCGAGTAGGCTCGCATGAAGTGGGTGGTCATGGTGACTTGGGCGCGGTCGGGCAAAAGATAGCCGGGGCGCTTTTGGAATTTGCGAATGGCGCTGAAGATGTAGTCCCAGCGACCGCAATTGAGGCCGGCTGAATGGTCACGCAATTCATAAAGGATTTCATCCATCTCAAACGCGGCCAAAATGTTTTCAATAAGGACGGTGGCGCGAATACTGCCTTGTGGGATGCCCAATTCGTTTTGGGCGATGATAAAGGCGTCGTTCCACAGCCGCGCTTCGTAGTGGCTTTCCAGCTTGGGCAGGTAAAAGTAGGGGCCGCTGCCTTTGGCAAGCAACGCTTTGGCGTTGTGGAAGAAAAAGAGACCGAAGTCAAAGAGGGAGGCGGAGATGGAACGGCCGTTTAACACCACATGTTTCTCATCTAAATGCCAGCCACGAGGACGAACGAGCAAAACGGCCGTTTTGTCATTCAACGCATAAAATTTGCCGCTGTTGGGGTCAGTGTGGGTAATGATGCCTGCCACCGCATCACGCAAATTGATTTGGCCTTCAATGGTTGCTTGCCAAGTGGGGGCATGGGAATCCTCAAAGTCAGCCATAAACATATTGGCCCCGGAGTTAAGGGCGTTGATGACCATCTTGCGATCCACCGGGCCGGTAATTTCTACGCGACGGTCTTGCAAATCGGCCGGGATGGGAGCCACACGCCATTCGGCTTCGCGGATATGGACGGTTTCGGACAAAAAGGTTGGCAGCTTGCCCGAATCCAGCGACACTTGCCGCGCTGCTCGCCGTTCCAACAGCCGTCGCCGCCGCGTACCCAGCAATGTTTCCAGCTTGCACACAAACGCTAACGCTTCCGGCGTTAGAATCTCGGCAAAAGCCGGGGAAATGTCGGCTTGTATTTCGAGACTATTGTGTGGTTTCATATCATTGCTCTCCTGTTGCGAAACAAAACAATTTGAGATTTATCACCTTTAGCGAATTTTCGCTATATGTGAAACGGATTATACGGGCGAAAAGTGGTTTGTCAACCCCCAGGCGGGTGATTTTTTGGCAATTAGCGAAAATTCGCTAGAATTTGGGCATGAGTATTGACCTAATCAACATTATTTTTGGCATGAAAATCCGGCAGGCGCGTACCGACGCTAACCTGACGCTCTCTGAATTTGCGGCGCAGGCGGAGTTGTCGCCTTCTTACGTCACCGAAATTGAAAAGGGGCGCAAATATCCGCGTGCCGACAAAATTTTGAAAATGGCGCAGGTGCTGGGGCGGGATTACGATTCGCTGGTTTCGATTAAGCTCGATCCGTCTATGGCCTATTTGGAATCTACGCTGTCGTCTTCGATTTTGCGGAACTTCCCGTTTCAGGAGTTTGGGCTGGGGGCGGAGGATTTGGTCAATTTGCTGACGCGGGAGCCGGACAAAGCGAGTGCACTGCTACACGCCATTTTGGAGATTGGGCGACGGTATGCGCTGACGGAGGAGCAATTTTTGCGGGCAGCACTGCGGTCGTACCAAGAGATTCGGGAGAATTATTTTCCGTCGTTGGAAGAAGCGGCTGTTTCTTTCCGGCAGCAGTTTGGCGAGAAATACCAATTTGCAGCCACAACCCCCATCAGCCGTCGCACGCTGGAAACGATTTTGCAAGAGGTGTATGGGTATGTCATTGACACGACGCTGATTCAGGAACATCCGGAACTTGGCAAATATCGCACCGTTTTTTTCCAGGGTAAGCAGCCCCGTTTGCTCATTAACCCGGCTCTATATGAACGGCAGGCGCGTTTTTTGCTGGCGCGGGAGTTGGGCTACCAGTTTTTGGGGCTAACAGAGCGATCCACAACATCCACCCCGGATCAAATCCAGTCGTTCCAGCAAATTTTGAATGATTTTAAGGCGGCATATTTTGCCGGGGCGGTGTTGATGCCGAGAACGGCCGTTCTTGACGACCTCCAACGCTTCTTTAACCTCCCCACCTGGGATCCCCACCCGCTGGAGCAAATGCTCACCGCCTACCACGTCACCCCCGAAATGCTGCTCTACCGTTTCAGCGAACTCATCCCCCAATTTTTTGGCATCAAGCTCCACTTTTTGCGCTTCCACCACACGCGGAGTAGCCACACCTATCAGCTCATCAAACAGCTCAACATGAACCGCCTGCTCGTTCCTAGCGGCATTGGCCTGCATGAACACCACTGCCGCCGCTGGCTTTCCATTCGGCTGCTGCAAGAGCTGGAAGAACATATTACCGAACAAGCAGTACAAAACCTGACGATGGATGATGTTCCGGCCGGCGTGCAGATGTCCGAGTTTCTTGATTCACGGGATCGCTTTTTGTGCATTGGCTTTGCCCGGCCGTTGGTGCTTTCGCCCAACGTTAACAGCAGCGTCATCGTTGGCTTTCGGGTAGATGCCGAACTCAAAAACATCATTCGTTTTATGGATGACCCTGCCATTCCCCAGCGCATCATCAACGAAACGTGCGAGCGCTGCCCCTTAACGGCCGAGCAATGCCAGATGCGGGCGGTGGCACCGGTGCTGCTGGAAGCCCAACAGCATGAGCGAGAACGTAAAGTCACGCTTGACCGACTCAAGGCTATGTTTCGCGCCGAGCGAAATTCTTGACAGATGAAAACATCTGTGCTAACGTGTCTGCGATTTAACTTGAGAAAAAGGTTCTGAATAGGGTGAAACAAGCAATAACACAACAACAACAAGGTAGGCTGCTGGCTGGCAGCTGTTTTGTTTTGCTGCTCCACAGACCCGTGAATCTTCCAGGTTGCTAAAGCAATTTGGGTTTCGTTTGATGATGAAGAGGCGCGGGCTTATACAGTCCACGCCTCTTTTTGTTTACCATTGGGAGGTCGTCTAATGGCAGGACACCTGACTTTGAATCAGGTAATGGAGGTTCGAACCCTTCCCTCTCAGCCTACCACACCAGCAGCGGTGGCTGCTGATGTATGAGGTGACACCGTGGTGCCTGCTGTTCTCCTTTTAAATGTGACCTATGAGCCACTGGCGGTTATTCCGCGCCGCCGGGCGATGTCGCTTTGGCTGCGCGATGTGGTGGATGCAGCGGCCGAAGATGAGTTGGTGATCCAGGGAGCTTGCTCAACGCTTCATGTTCCCACGGTGCTGCGGCTGCGGCGTTATGTGAATGCGCCGCGCAGGGGAGTGCGTTGGACGCGGCGCGGGGTGTTGCAGCGAGATGATTATTGCTGCATTTATTGTGCTGTTCGTTCAGGGGATATACGTGGCGGCCACCGAATGGGGAAGAATGATTTCACCGTAGACCATTTGTTGCCCATTAGCCGTGGCGGGCGTAATACCTGGCCTAATACCGCTTGTGCTTGCCCTGCCTGTAACCAGCGTAAAGGCAATCGAACACCGCATGAGGCGGGCATGAAGCTGCTGTGGGAACCCAAAACACCACGGGTACATTATTTGGTGGCATCGGGTGATATTCCGGAAAGCTGGAAGGTGTATCTGGAACTGTAGACAAAGAGAAAGGGGAGAAAACGGCCGTTTTCTCCCCTTTTAGCTTGGTAATCTACACGCAAGCACGTGGCACGTCCTCACGTGGGTTAGCTTTCTTTTAAATCCTTGGACAGCGCATTTACTTTGCGGGTCAGTGTCGCCACTTTCTTGTTCAGTTCTTCAATGTCCGAACGAGTAGGAATATTGAGGCTGTGCAGGGTTTCTTCCACCCGACGTTCAAAGTTGGTTTGGGTTTCTTCAACAGATTCTTTAACCTGCTTGCGGCGGCTTGTAACCAATTCATTAAACGCCTCGCGGCCACCCTTTTCCAGTTCAGCCCCTTGCTTGACAAGGCGATTCGTAAATTCACCAAAGCGATCTTGCGCCTCATCTGTCATTTCGGCAAACTTTTCTTGGGCAACGGCAAATCTGTCTTGGGCAACGGCAAAAACGCCTAAGCCAGCCTGGAATACTTTGTGAGCCATTTCAAATACAGGGTTTGTTTCCTCTACCAATTCTTCATGTACAATAACAGTCTCGGTCATTTTGGTCTCCTTCAATCAAGAGCTACGGCTCTTGTTCATGTTATTTTTAGCTCATGACGCACCGCGTCAATATACCTGTATCATAACGCAGTGCGTCATGGATGTCAAGACCCAATTTAGCAAAATTGTTGTTTTACTGGGGTGATCTAGCTAGGCTTGAGTGATGATGGAAAAAGATAAACGTATTTTGCAACATATTGAGCAGGATGCTTTTGCCAATTGGCTAGAGGCAAAGATTGAGGAGATTCGGGCAGGCTATAGTCGGGTGTCGCTGACGGTGGGGCCAACGATGACTAACTTTCACGGGACGACGCACGGCGGGGTGGTGTTTGGGTTGGCGGATGTGGCGTTTGCGGCGGCAAGCAATTCACAAGGACAAACGGCCGTTGCGCTCAACATGACCATCAGCTATCTGCAAGCCACCAGCGTGGGCGACCAGCTTGTGGCTGAAGCGCAGGAACAGCACCAGGGTGGCCCCATCGCTCTCTATGACATTGTTGTTACCCGACGGCCTGGCGGCGAACCGGTTGCGAAGCTTCAGGCGATGGTTTATCGCAAGAAAGAGTGGTTTGTTTCTGAGTAAACAGCATCAACTGAGTACAGCCCTCTTCTGTCGCTGCTGCTCCGTAAACCGCGCTTTGCGTTCTGGCTCCAGCGTATCGTGGCAGTGAGGGCAGCAAACACCGGCTATATATTTATCGGATTGGCGGTCGGTGTCGATTAACGGCCGTTGACACGCATGACACAACTCTCCTTCACCCGGCTCCAGATCATGGTTCACAGTCACTCGCTCGTCAAAAACAAAACATTCCCCTTCCCACAAGCTCTCCGACGCTGGCACCATTTCTAAATATTTCAAGATGCCACCCTGCAAATGATACACTTCCGTAAACCCTAGCCCCAACATGTAGGAAGTTGCCTTTTCGCAGCGGATGCCGCCAGTGCAAAAAAGAGCTACTTTTTTGTGTTTTTGCGGGTCAAGCTGCTGCTGCACATAACCAGGAAATTGATGGAACGCTTTGGTATGGGGGTTGATGGCTCCCTGAAATGTGCCAAGCTGTACCTCAAAATCGTTGCGTGTGTCAACTAGCAACACTTCCGGGTCGGAAATAAGATCGTTCCATGCCTCTGGCGGCACATAGTGCCCCACCATTTCTTCGGGCGACACGCCCGGCACCTGCATGTTGACAATTTCCCGCTTGAGCCGGACTTTCATACGCTGGAAAGGAACGGCCGTTGCAAACGACTCCTTGTGTTCCAAATCTGCCAGCCCCGGCCGCTGCCGTAGCCACGCCAACAGATCATCAACCCCTGCCCGCGACCCCGCCACCGTGGCATTGATCCCCTCTTCCGCCAGCAAAATCGAGCCTTTGATATTATGTTCCAGGCAAAATGTTTTCATCTCCTGCTGCTGCTTCGGTAAATCGGTCATGGGAGTAAATTTGTAGAAAGTGGCAATAACAATTTGTTCATTCATGAGCTACACCTCAACCCAATTGTAGCTGAATGTGGGGCAGTGCGTATAATGGGGTTGGGCAGTAACAAAAGCAGTGCCGCACCACGAAGAATTAAAATAGGACGCAGATTTACCTGATATACCTGATTTTTTTATCAGGATAATCAGCGTCCCATTTTTAGAGGAAGTAGAAGCTGATGATTGTTGGTATGGATTTTGGGACGACGAACTCAGGGATGGCGGTGTACAACGGCCGTTCCGTCACCGTCCTTCCCCTTGACCCCGATAACGCTAATCCGCGTGTCATTCGCACGGCGCTCTACATCACCAACGAGCAGGAGATTTTTGTGGGGCGAACGGCCGTTAACCAATACCTCGACCACCACCTCGGCCGGCCCGTTCGCACCAAAAAAGTATGGATTGGTGAAATCGAAATCTTTGGCGGCGACATGTACTACGTCACCGATGCTTACTCTTGGGTAGACGTTTCCTCACCTGGTCGGCTGCTCCTCTCCGTCAAAACCCGGCTACGTGACCAAGACCACCCTGGCACCATCGTCGGCCAATTTTTCTATGCCCTTGAAGATTTGGTTGCCCTTTACCTGCAAACCACCAAAGTTCGTGCCGAAAAACTGCTGGGGCAAGAGCTAAAAGAAGTGGTGCTAGGGAGACCCGTCCGCTTTGCCGCCGACCCCGAACATGATCGGCTGGCGCAGGGGCGACTGCTGCAAGCGGCGTTTCGGGCAGGCTACGAGCGCGTCTACTTCCAGTATGAGCCAATCGCAGCTGCCTACAGCTATGAAACGACGTTGGACAAAGCGCAAAACGTCCTTGTTTTTGACTTTGGCGGTGGGACGCTTGACCTGACTGTGATGCGGTTGGGCGACCCAAAAACGCGCCAAGTGTTGGCAACGGGTGGCATTCCTATTGCTGGTGACGTGTTTGATGAGATGGTGGTGCGAGAAAAAATGCCGCGCCACTTTGGTGAAGGGTCGCTTTACGGCTCGCGGCGCAAGGCATTAACCATTCCCAAGTGGATTTATGACAACTTTTCTAACTGGCAAACGCTGCTAGAGCTACAAACGGCCGAAAATCGGCGGATGCTGCGCGAAATTGCTCAAACGGCGCAGCGACGGCATGAAGTCGAAGCGCTGCTGAGTTTGGTCAGCACCAACTACGGCCTCAAAATGTATGATGTAGTGGAGCAGGCCAAACGGCAGCTATCAGAAAAACGTGGAGCAGAAATTCGACTGGATGGCTCCGATTTTAAGGTACACGATTTTATTACCCGCAGCGAATTTGAGCGGATCATTAAGCGCCACATTGATGCCATTGAGCGCCATTTGCAGGAAACGGTGGCGGCATCGGGGCTACGACCGGAGCAGATTGATGTGGTGATTCGCACCGGCGGTTCATCGCAAATTCCGGTGTTTGACGAGATGCTGCGTCGCCATTTTGGCGAGGAGAAAGTGCGGAGTGTGGACACCTTTAGCAGCGTGACGGCGGGACTAGGCGTGATTGCCCATGAGATTGAGCAGGGTACAACGACGCTGCCGGGCCACATGCCTGCCGATTTGGTGGCTCCACCGCAGGCCAAGGGGTCGCGCCGCAATGTGGCGCAGGCGAATCTAGATCTACTGAAGCTACGAGTGTTGATGCAAGAGGGGGTAACAACGGCCGTTTCTGCCAGGCACGAAATCGGATTGGTACTGGTTGGCGAGGAAAAGGAGATTAGCGGGCGGACCGTGGTGTTGGAAGAAACGGCCGTTTCGCTCACCGACTTAAACCTGCCCCACCCCGTTGCTCGCGCCATCACCGCCGACCTCGACGAACAGCTTTTACTGCTCACTTCTTACTATCGCTTTTTGCTCATCACCCCACGCCAACTATTGGAACTGCAAACGGCCGGGCTACAGCTACGTGATATGCACCCGCTAGAGGGACGGGAGTCGCTGTGTGGTATTGTGCGCTGGAATGAAATCAAGCAGCACGATAAATTTTTGCTCGTCACCTCGCTGGGGTTGGCGCGGTCATATCCGATGACGGTGATGCGCGACAGCATTGAAGCACCGGTACCGTTCCGCTTTGAAAACCCGTTACCCGGCTGGCCTAACTTGATTTTGGGTGGCAACAGCGACGATGAGATGGTGGTGGCAACGGATGGGGGGCGGGCGACGAGGCTGCCGCTGGCGAGTGTTGGGGTGCGTGGGATGCAGGTGTTGAATTGTGGTATGGGAACAGAACGGATGCAAACGGCCGTTCTCACCCACCCCGACCAGGAGATTACCCTCATTACCGCCGATGGCTACGGCCGCAAGCTGCGGGCGGGCTGGGTGCCGCCGCTGGAGAAACCCAACCAAAAAGGCAAATCGCTCATCGCCCGGCGCAGCCCGCTGGTGGCAATGCAGATGGGGGACGAGCCGTTTTGGCTGGTGACGAATCGGCGGTTGGTGCGGGGGGAAAACGGCCGTTTGTCCCCCGATGAAAGTAGCAAAACACAGCCGTTGCTCAAGTTGGAAACGGACGAACAGATCATCGGGTTGTTGCCGTAACAGCCAAACCACAAAAAAGACATCTACCCTGTTGCCAAAGCAGATGTCTTCTCAATTAAACTCGCATTTTCTTGGAGATTGGAGATTAGAGATTGAAGACTCTCAATCTCCAATCTCCAATCCCTACTCTCCTTTTCAGAATGCAAATTTAGATAAAAATAATCTGTGCGCCGTTGCTCATTTCCATAAAATCAGTCGCGCCAACAACCGCTTCAACACCCTCATAGATGTCTTCTTCATTCATCATGTGCATGTCGTGGAACATATCCACCGACATTTTACAGGCATACATTTTGCCACCCGAATCGTGGATGATTTCGAGGAATTCGCCGACTTCGGGGAAGTCGAGTTTGGCAATTTCGTGCTTCATAACGGCCGTTGCCACATTGGTCATCCCTGGTAAGCCACCAATCGCGTTAGGAATGGGCATACTGGGGTTGCCGATGGGCACAAATTTGAGGTGGTTCATCTTCCGCTTGTTAATGATGTCCAGCCCCCAAAAAGTAAAGAATATCGTCACATCAATGCCTTCCATCAAGGCCGCATTGGCTAACACCAAACCCGGATAAGCCATATCCAGCGTGCCTTTGGAGCAGATTATACACAGCTTGCGATCTTCGTTTTGGTCAAACATGACAACCTCCAGAAGAATTTAAGTCAATGTTCGCTCATAACTTAGCGGTTTTGGAGATTAGAGATTGGAGACTAAAAATCTCTAATCTCCAATCTCTAATCTCCTGCCAAGCCATGAAACTCTTTACGAACGACTACTTAATTCTTAATTCATAATTTTTTAAATACACCCACTTGGTTTCTTTAACCCGGCAACATAAGCCACTTTTTTGGCGGGGCCTTTAGGGAACAGTTGGTACAGTTCCTTCGTGGGCACGCCAGCCTGTTGGGTGATACGGCGCATGGTGGGGGCATCCCCTTGGGATTGGTAGTCGCTGCGGCAAAATTCAATGACTTGCCAGTGACGTTCCGTTAAGTCTATGCCAATTTCGTCGGCGAGTGCTTCCGCAACGGTCTTGTCCCATTGGGTTGGGTTGCTCATGAAGCCTTGTTCATCAAAGTCTACAGTTTTGCCTGCAATTTCTCTCGTGGTCATTTTAATCCTCTCTCAGTTTATGCATTGGGCAACGGTTTACCCAATGCGATGGTTAGTTTTCAGAAACAGTTTTGAGAACGTTTAAGGTTTTGGAAAGGCCGCGCTTCACGGCCGGGTCGTTGAGTTGGCGAAGAATGCCCATGAGGGAAACATTTTCTACGGGTTCTTCTTGCAGGGAAACGGCCGTTCTCTGCATCATCGTCATAATCTCCGGCTGCGTCATCTCCTTCACCGTTCGCAAAATCAGCACAACATTTTCGCCCAATTGGCGCACATCCTCCTCCGTAAAGGAAGTCACAATCTGATCCATAATCCCCATACCGCCACGCAAGAAAGAAAAATACCCCTTGCGCTCCATCTCATCCAAACGGCCCATCAAGGTCAGAAACGCCTCTTGGGTTAGGGGATTAACATCCTGCCACATCAGCCCAAAGCTTTCAAACTGATCCAGCATCTGCTCCAGGTTGCGCGTATTACGCATCAGCCGTTTGAGCAAACGCAAGCCGTCTTCAAGCTGCACATATTGGTCAACTTCATCTAACTGCTGCACCGTCAGCCGATACATCTCGCTGGCGACAGGAGTCAAGTCATTCTTCAACTCATCCCATTCTTGGCGGCGGCGCTGCTGCTGCCGCGCTTCCTCCGCCAAAAAAGCCATCTGCTCGGTCAGCGCATCCACTTTGCGGTTCAGCTCTAACAATTCCTGGTTCATATCACACCTTCTGGGATCAGTAATCAGTAAACAGTAATCAGTAAACCCCACTGATTACCGATTACCTATTACTGATTACCGATCTAGCTCCATTTACCAGCCATCGTCATCTGCGATGTAATCGGCATCTCCTTGCCTTTCAGCAAAATGTTCCAATACATCCAGCGGAACATCATTTTGCCCCAATGGTTCATCTCCGATTCTTGCAGCAGGGAGAAGGGGCCGATACCAGGAAGGGGGAATTTGCCGGGCAAAGGTTCCACGTCATAGTTGAAGTCAATCAAAATACCCTTGCCAAAACCAGACTCAATAAAGCAGTTGGCGTGGCCGTCAAATTGCGCCGTCATTTCTTGCCCTTCAATGTAGCGCAGGAAATTTTCCACAAAAACTTCGGCCGCAAAGTGTGCCACTGAGCCAGCTTTAGAGGTAGGCAGGTTGGCGGCATCACCCAGAGCAAAGATATTGTCATATTGGGTAGACAGGAAGGTGTGTTTGTCCACAGGCACATGGTTCAGTTCATCGCCCAAACCCGAACGGCCGATCACAGCCGCTCCCATATTCACTGGCACAGCCACCAATAAATCATACGGGATTTCCTGTTCATCATAAGAGACAAGTAGCTTGCTTTCGCTGTCCACATGCTCAGGATAAAACTCGGGGATGATTTGGATATTTTTCTCCTCAAGAATGTTGCCTAACAGGTTGGCTGCACGCGGTTTGGTAAAAGCCCCTGGCAGCGGCGTGGCTAAGACAAGTTCTACCTTGTCGCGCATGTGGCGGTTGTGGAAATACCAGTCGGCCAGGAAGATAAATTCCAGCGGCGCAACAGGACATTTGTAGGGGGTTTCCATGACGCTGACGACTAAACGGCCGCCTTGCCAGGTACGCAGCTTTTTCGCCAACGCAATGGCTCCTTCATAGGTATAAAAGTCATGTTTGGTGTCGCGCCAGCCGTCGTCAGTGAGGCCGGGAGTCTCTTCGGGGCGAGGGTGGGTACCCGTGGCGATGAGGAGATAGTCGTAGGTGAGCATACGGCCGTCTTTGACTAACCGCACTCGATTGTGTTCCGGCTCGATCAGCTCAATTTCCGACACAATCATCTCCACCCCGGCTGGAATGTAATCCCGCTTAGGCTTCACTACATCATTTTCACCATAAATGCCAAAGGGAATGAAAAGAAAGCCGGGTTGATAATAGTGAACTTCATGCTGATCCACGATAGTGATTTTCCATTCGGATGAATTTAATTCGTGGCTCAACTTGTTGGCAAGCATTGTGCCGGCCGTGCCAGCACCGAGGATGAGTATTTTTTTCATGGTTACTCCAAAAAGAGGATGCGAAAGCGCAGCGTCTCTCAGTCTCCTAGCTCTAATTGCCCAATCAGCGTGTTTCGCTCTGTCAAAATGTGGGAGACGATGTTGGCGATGCGCTGGACAAAGGGCAATATTTTGGCTTTTTGCCCCTCATCAAGATAGTACACTTCGTGAATGTGGGCTTGCAGGTGTTCGGGCGTGGTTTGAAGGTCAGCGGCAAGGGTGGGCAGGCCAACGGCCGTTTTCGGCCAACCTTCCGGTGCAATGCCACCCACAAATACCATCCCCTTCAACTCCGTGCCCACGCGAATAAAAGCCCGAGCACACAACAGTTGCAAATGGCTGCGGATAAACTTCGGCTCCAGGTCAATCGTGTATGCCATCTCCCGCCACTGCTCCATACATTTGTCTAATGCCTGGGGCATAACGGATGAAAACAAGCCACAAGGGTTGCTAATTTCAGTAACAGGGTTCCCCTCCATATCCGCAATCACAATCATGACACCCAACGCTTCAGCAAAGCTGTCCTGTATTAGCTGCACACAGGCAACGGGAATCTGCTCTTTCAAAGAGGGTGAAATGCGCTTGGGCATTGCCGAGACCGCAACCTGCCTATCCAGCCAAACCTGTATCTGATCGGCCGGAAAGCGCCACTGCCGTCCCACCTTAATGGCTGGCAATCGTTCTGCCTCAGCCATACGATATACGGTAGAGCGGTCTACGTGCAAAATGTCTTGAATCTCTTTGGCTGTTAGCATGTCGGTCATTGGTCTATCTCATTTGTGATAAATTTCACGTTATGTCCACATCATAAGCTGGTTCTACACACACCATAAGTGACATTTTGCACAATCGCATATGACAACTGTCACATTCTGCATATTCTGCGGACTCTGCATATGCAGAGTATGCAAAAGGTGATGGTTTTGTGGAATTTACGGGGCTGGCAGGCTTTTCGCATGGTGCGTGGTGCGTGGTACGTGGGCTTTTTACGCACCACGTACCACGCACCAAATTGGTCAAATCAAAAGAACCGCAGCGTTTTTGGCAAACCCACCCCGTTTGTGCTACGCTTCATCGTAACCAATTTCTAAGCTGTGTGTTTTGTACAACGGATTCACATCTGTGATTTCGTAGGAAGAGGATATGACCGACACACAACCAGCCATTTCCATCCGCGATCTAACCTTCACCTATCGCATCCGCGAAGAACCGGCCATCCATAATATCAATCTTGAACTGCATCCCGGCGAGCTAATGCTAATGGTGGGAGCCAGCGGCAGTGGCAAATCCACCATCATGCGAGCTATTAACGGCCTCATTCCCCGCACCTATCGCGGCACCATGGAAGGCTCCATTAACCTGTTTGGCAAAGATGTCAATGAACACAGCATGGCCGAATTGTCACAAACGGTCGGTACACTATTGCAAGACCCGGAACGGCAAATTGTGACCAGCAAGGTGCTGAATGAGGTTGCCTTTGGGCTGGAAAATTTGGCACTCCCCCGCGAAGAGATCTTGCAGCGGGTGGATGAAACGCTCGGCTATCTCAACATCATGAAGCTGCGTGAGCGGGAAACATTCCGGCTGTCGGGTGGAGAAAAGCAGATTGTGGGGGTAGCTGGGGTGCTGGCGATGCGGCCGCGTATTCTGCTGCTGGACGAGCCGCTGGCAAGCCTTGACCCGGCCTCAGCACATGAATCGCTGCGAATTTTCCGTGAGCTTGCCAACCAGGGCATTGCTGTGCTGCTGGTGGAGCATCGAGTGGATGATGCGCTGGCGATTGACCCCGACACGGTGGTGTATTTGGAAAACGGCCGTATTGTCTACAGCGGCTCCCCCGATGGCCTGATGCAAACGGCCGATTTTCACCGCGTCAAACTGCCCGCCTCCGTTGTTATGCAGCGTGCCAAAGCCGAACCCGAACCGGTGTACAAACCGGCCGTGGGGCAGGTGGGGCATCTGGGCGAAGAGTTGGTACGCTTTCAGAACGTCGGCTTCCGCTACAGCAACGACACTTCCACCATCCTCCACGACATCAACTTCAGCGTGCGCCAGGGCGACATCATTGCCCTGCTGGGGCCAAACGGTGCGGGCAAAACGACGTTGGTGAAGCATGTGCTGGGGTTGCTCAAGCCTACCAGCGGCGAAGTGCGGCTGGAAGGGGTGGCAAGCAAGGACAGCACAGTGGCAACGGCCGCAAAAACGGTTGGCTACGTCTTCCAAAACCCATCGCAAATGCTGTTTGCCCCCTCGGTGCAGGAAGAGTTGGCTTATGGCCCCACTAATTTGCGCCACGACAAAGCGACGATGGAGAAAAATATCAGGTGGGCGCTGGAAACCATCCATATGTCGGAGTACCGCGACTCGCCGCCGCTGGCACTTTCCTACGGTCAGCAGAAGCGGGTGAGTATTGCCTCTATTTTGGCGATGCGTTCACGCATTTTGATGATGGATGAGCCGACGGCAGGACAGGATTATTGGAACTATCGTTCGTTTATGGATGGGATTTTGCAGATGCCGGGGTTTGATGCGGTGCTGTTTATTACCCATGACCTGGATTTGGCGTTGACGTATGCAACGCGAATTTTGTTGTTGAGTAACGGCCGTTTGGCCGCCGATGGCCCCACCGCAGACGTGCTGCAAGACGAAGAGCTGCTGCGAAGCTGCCGCGTCCTGCCCACCTCGCTGCTCCGGCTCAACCTACAGCATCTGCCCACCACCGGCCGCTTTATGCGTGCCGAACAATTAGCCCATGCAGTACCTAATCCGTAGGACAAGTTTGCAAACTTGTCCTACAAACGACCACAAGGAGGTGTTGCCCAGCGAAGGAACAAACAGATAAATTTGTGATAGAGAGAGAATCCAAACCGAACAGCGATCTCCCGATCACTGTTCACCGAACACTGTTTACTAATTTCGAGGAGGAACTAAAAAATGGCTGCAGCATCTGCTGATATTAAACAAAATCTTTGGGCATTTGGCACTCGCCAAGTCGTTTATGCCGCTATCGGTGCCGCACTCTACGGCGTTTTTTCCTGGGCAACCAACTTTTTGGCACTGCCCGCTGCTGGTAACATTTCCTTACGGCCGGCCGTCGCCATCCCCATGTTCTTTGGCATCGCCTTTGGCCCCGTCGTCGGCTTCTTCTCTGGCCTTGTTGGCAACATTCTCGGCGACTTTCTTTCTGGTTGGGGCTTCTTCTGGAACTGGAGCCTCGGCAACGGCATCATGGGGCTTATTCCCGGCCTCATGGCCGCCGCCGTCGTCAGCTTCCGCCACCAAGGCACCATCATCAAAGCCATCGTCTATGTCGTTGTCGCCGTTGTCGCCGGGATGCTCTTCGCTTCTCTCACCTCCATTCCGATTGACGGCATTGACATGACCACCGCCCTCGTCGGCTACTTCTGGCCGGCCGCCCTGTCCAACATCATCAACGGTGTCATCCTCGTTCCCATTCTCATGGTCGCCTATGATTCGGTGATTAACCGCTCTGGCCGATAGCCAGTGATCAGTAATCGGTAATCAGTAATCGGTAGCCTGTACGACCGATTACTGATTACTGATCACTGATTACCGATTACCAACATGCTCGTCGCCTGGAAATACAAATTTCGCAACAGCTTCATAGACACCTTCGACCCCCGCGCCCGCTGGATCGTCTCCTTTTTGGTGCTGGCTTCTGTCCTCAATTTTTGGGATTTTCGCTTCATCATCTTCTTCTTTGCCCTCTCCATGCTCCAGGTCAAGCTGACCAAGCTGACTTGGGAAGAAACCAAACGCGCCTGGACATTTATCATCGTTCTCGTTGTCTTTATTGTGGGCATCAACGCCTTTGTGTTTGGGCGAGGCGGGCCGGCCTTGCTGGGCGATATTGAGCCACATGTTTTTTGGGAGCGCGTCATCCTGCTCCCCTTCGGCTGGAGCTGGACGCTGAACCTAACGGCCGAAAAAACCGCCTTTGCCATCACCCAAATTGTGCGAATGCTCACCGTTGCCAGCCTCTTTTTTATCATCCCCTGGACAATGGATCCCAGTTTGTATGGCGTAACCTTTGGCGGCATGGGGTTGCCCTACCGCTTCGCCTTTGCCATGGATTTGGCCTTTCGCTTTGTCCCCACGCTGGCGCGGGATTTTCAGGTGACGCTGGACGCGCAAAAGGCGCGTGGTTTTGAGATTGAGCGGCTGGATGGGGGTGTGGTGGCGACCATTCGCAAGGTTGCACCGCTGCTGGTGCCGGTGGTGATGAACGCCATCATTGCCGGGGAAGATATTGTCAATGCGATGGATTTGCGCTGTTTTGGGCTAAAGGAGCGCACTTGGATTGGCAAGCTGACCTATCAAACCCGTGATTACGTGCTGATTGCGTTTGGTATCACGCTGCTGGTGGTAAGTTTGGTTCTCAACCACGTTTTTGGGCTGGGGGAGTTCTGGGTGCCGCAGTGGTTGATTGATTTGGCTGGTTAGCTGGGGCGTGAAGGTGGGAAAACGGCCGTTTTCCCACCCTCACGCCCCCCATCCATTTCTACTGAGAAGAAACGGCCGTTTTACGGAAATGTGTGTTGGTGGTGGCAAACGGCCGTTTGCGAATCGCCCACTCCGCCACAGCCAGATTCAACACCCAGCCCGCCCCCATACACAGCACCCGCAGCAATTCCCCCTGTAGCGACGGAAACAGAAACCAGGGTATGTGGGTAAACACCTGCGTACCAGCCCCCATACCAATTGCATAAGCGCGAATCATCCACGCCCCGTGCTGCTTGTAATCCCGCTGCTGAATGGCAACAGCACCGAGGATGATGGACACAAGCATGGCAAAGCCAAACAGCAGGCGCAGGCCATACAGCATCACGCCATCGTATTGCGGCCAGGGGTAGAAGTGGGACATCCATAGACCCGACAGGGCAGCTACCAGCCCGGCCGGAACCAAAATGCGGCCGATGGCGCGGTGCCATTTGACGTGGCGGCGGCGAAAAGTGGGGGCAAATTGGAACGCGCCCAGAATAGCGTAAAGGGTGATGCTGACGATGTGGAGCACAATGGGGATGGGGGAGGCGAAGAAGCGGGCATTGTCGGGGGTAATGGCTGCGCCGCTGCCTAATTCGGCCATGCGGGCAGCACCGGCGATGACAGGGACAAGGCTGAGAATGAGCAGGCCAGTGGGGATGAGCCACTCCATTTTAGGTTGACGAAAAGAGGTGGTCATGACAGGTTCCTTTTTTGCAGGCAGGGTGAGAGAAGGGCTAAACGGCCGTTTATCACTCAACTCTACATAGTTTGTTGGTATCTATACAGGTGTCATACCCGCGAAAGCGGGTATCTACTTGGTTTGCGCTTGGATTCCCGCGAAAGCGGGAATGACACGCTTCTTCATTTGAAAGCTACGGCACTCAAATGGCATCCCCCTTGGGATCGTAGATAAAAACGTCTTCCAGCGGCGAGTCAAAGACAAAGGCGATGCGAAACGCCAATTCCAGGGAAGGGGCATATTTGGCATTTTCAATGGCAATAATCGTTTGCCGCGTGACCCCTACTTTTTCTGCCAGCTCCTGTTGGGTCATCTCATTGTGGAGAAAGCGTAATTTGCGAATGTTGTTGCTTATCTGAGTATCACCCATCTTAAAACCCCCTTCGGTAAAGCAGCAGGCGGGACGCATCGCCAACAATTTGGGCCACTACACCAAAGAAGATGAGCAAGGTGAACATGATCAGGGGCGATTGCCCCAAAGCAAAGGTCAGCATTGCCACAAAGCCACCGATGGAGGAGATGGTATGGGTCACTTTGGTTCCTTTTAGGTCAATGAGCTTGTCACGCTCATCGGCAAAATCCTCGATTTTGGGGTGTTTTTCGCCGGTTTGAATCACCTGGTAGATGGTGGAGCCAACGTGGGTGAGGATCATGGCGATGATGGTGACAATGACGGCCATGACGATGATAATTGCCCACAAGCGAAAGACGTTGGTTGTGGTAAAACTCTCGTTTTGGATCATGTGCCACACTCTGGTCAGAAAGATACCTAAAATGAGGGTGAAACTGAGCAGCGTCACAGTAATATTTTTTTCTTGGAAAGACATAGTTTTGTGTTTGTATACCTTCTTTTACACAGGGTAAAGTATTTAGGACATATAGTAAATTATTTTTTACATGATGTCAACTATTTTTTACAGATCGTGGCAAGACAAAATGATTCTTTGGGACATTGCAAGGTGAGCGGGATTGCTCCTCGAAGACTTGTGCTCCTCGAAGAGTTGTCGAAATGACATATTTTGGTCGAAAACTGATTTGTGGTCGCCAAACCTGTATAGTGATGAACTGTAAAGGAAAACAGAGGGAGCCGTGTCTGTTTACAACAAACAGCCCTCAAGCAGGATAAAAAATGGGGCAGACGAGTTGGGGAGTTATTGAGGAGGCCAGCAAGGGGCTGGCTGGGGGGAAACAGACGGGGCGGCAATACACACCGCCCCGTCTAAATGTTTGGGTATACTACCGCTTTTCGATGACGAAGGTGGGGACGGAGGAGCCGCCGCCGGCCGTCACGTTGAGCAAAGGATCTGTGGAGAGGCGGGTAAGACAGCCATCCACATAGTCGCCATGAAAGATGAAGGGGGCGGTGTCGTACATGCGGTCGTAGATTTGCAAACGGCCGTTAACCAAACTCGGATACGGCTCTTCTGGGATCACCACCCGCTCCTGCACGATATACGAATTCGCCAGCGCCTCTTGCACCGCTTGCTCCCAACCGCTGCTGTTCGTTTGCCACCCCAGCACAATCCCGTGCCCACCATAATCATCATTCGGCTTTAACACCAGCTGATTTTGATATTTGTGGATGAAGGGAATCAGGTCAATGGGCAGCCCGCCGTAAATGGTTTTGCGCTCTTCCACTCGGCGCGTCCAGGGGATGTGGGTTTTGATCACCCGCATTTCGTCCTCATCAAACATATGGGCGTTCCGTTCGTCGCTCAAAACGGCCAGGCTCATCTTTTTGTAGAGGATTTTGCAGCGGAACGGGTTAACCATGCACACATCGCCGTTGCGAACGGCCTGCACCACTGGATGATCCATGCCCCCGCGCTCGATGAGTTCGGTGATCAGAACGCGCTTGTAGATGAGGGTGATGTGGTAGTCGCCATCGGTTAAACGGCCGTTCTTATACGCCACATTCCTCGGGTCTACAATCCGGCATTCCACCCCCTGCGACTTGAAATAATCTTCAAACAGCTCAAACTCACTGTACGTCGGCACCTCGCTCCAGTCCAAAATGCCAATGCGCGGCTTTTCGTTGCCGCCGCCCCACTGCCGAAACGCATCCAGCAGCACGTGCATCACGCTGTGGCGGGTGGGCAGCGGCCGCACCACATAATGGCGCAAAAATTCCCCCATCACCGGCATTCCGTTAAACACCGAAGTCAGCACGTCATTGTAGGCCGATGCCGCCGGCACTTCGGCGTTGTATTCGGTAAACTTTAGCTCGTTGTTATCGGTCACAAAAAAAGCGTCGAGCCGCGTTAGGGGTGTGTGTTCCCCATAGCCAGGGTTGACCTGTATGAGTTCTTTTTCCCAATCATACAGGTCAAACTGCTCCGCAAACACGGGGTCGGCCACGGCCGCCTCAGATATTTTGCGGAAGGAGCGCAGCAGGGGGCGGATGCTGCGGCGCAGGTAGTTGTATTGGTCATGGGTGAGGAAACGGGGGCGGAGGACGGAGGTTAACGGCCGTTCGCCAAAAAACAGTCCCCGCCGCCGCATCTGCGAATCCAACTGCTCCTGCGATGCTGCCGCCAAATCATCCGTCAGCAAATCATGGTACGTCCGAATCGCATCACGTAGTGACATTATGCCTCTTCTCTCCCATTAAACAAACGCGCCCATTTCAACTCCGTCAACTGCGGACGCGGGTTTTTCGCCAGCCGAATCACCATATCGGCCATATGCTTCACCACCCAGTCAAAATAAACCGGCGTGAGCGAATTAATGTCCATATCAGGAGCCGGGTTCATAAAATCAATCGCATACGGTACCCCATCACGCACCGCAAACTCCACCGTGTTCATATCATACCCCAGCGCCTGAACCAGCGTCAGCGCATCATCCACCACCCGCTTACCCAAATCAGCACTCATATGGGCATGTTCCACAAGATATCGCTTCTCACGGGGGTCATACTTCATTGGCAGCACCTCGGTTTGCCCCAGGCACATGCAGCGCACATAATGATCCCACTGGATAAACTCTTGCAGCACCATCGTCAGCAGCCCCGATTGATTGTACGCATCCCACAAATCTTCCTTCGTGCGGCACACATACACATCACGCCACCCCCCGCCGTGGGCATCTTTCAAAATACACGGCATCCCCACATACTCAATCAGCGCATCCCAATCCAGAGGATACTTCAAATTCCGCAAACTTTCGGTGTGGATAATGCCCGGCACATAATCCTTATTAGGTAGCACCACCGTTTTAGGACTTGCCACGCCCAGCCGTGTCGCCAGCGATGCTTCAAAAAATTTATCATCGGCCGTCCACATAAACGGGTTGTTGACTACCGTCACCCCTTGCAGTACCGCTTCCTTTAGATAGGAACGATAATAAGGCACCTCGTGGGAAATACGATCTACAATCACCGCATACGGGTTTTTCTCATCCATCTTGGTGCCACCCAGCTTCACATACTCAGCAACCACACCCTCATTCCGCCGATTCACTTCCTCAATAAATGCTGGCGGGAACGACCATTCCCGCCCAACCAAAAGACCCACTTTCAACATCCTAAACCTCCTAAATGAGAGACTAAGAGACTGGGAGATTATCGTCTCCCAGTCTCTTAGTCTCTTAATCCCTTAATCTCTAAATTTCTTGTTAATCATGCCCGCTGATATAAATGCTGAGCATCTGCTTCCACCACGGCCAATCGTGAGCCCACCCATCCCATAATCGCAGCGCATTGCCAATTCCCTTGTCCCACAGCAGGTTAGAAAGATGCTCGCTGCTGCCACGCAAACCGTCTTCGTATCCTACGGCCAAAATGATGTCAAGGTTGCGTAGGGCGGCTAAACGGCCGTTGTCATGCTCATTCGGAATATACGCCACCGGGTTATTAAAATAGACATTATCATCACTGTACCCCTCCATCCAGCGCGAAATATCGTAAATCCCACTCATCCCAATCGTCCGCCCCACCAACTCCGGATGGCGTAGAGCAAAATTCACCGCATGGTACGCCCCAAAGCTCGCCCCCACCGTCATCAAAAACGGATTCGGGTTCAGCTTCGTACTTAGCGGCAGCACCTCTTGCAGCAAATAATTCTCATACTGCACATGCCGCCACGCCCGTTCCCCAGGATGCTTCCAATATGCATACCAGCTTTCCGCATCCACGCTGTCCACACAATAAATTTGAACCCATCCCTGATCAAGCTGATGGCGCACTGTCTCCATCATTTGCCGATCTTCCCACTCATAAAAACGCCCCTTCGACGTTGGGAAAATCAGCACCCTCGCCCCCGCATGACCAAAAACCAGCAGTTCCATCTCTTGCCCCAACGCAGGGCTATACCAACTGTGATATTCTCTCTTCATCTCGTTTGTCGTAACGTCCTATACCAAACACCAAGCTATCTGTAGATAACTCCAACAAGATATAGATGTCGATGATAAAATTTGTCCATAATAATTTGGGAAGCTGAACAGACAATCGTCTGCAAGAAGTAACATAACTAGTCGCTATTGTAGCACATCACACCCGCTTGACGACCAAAACCCAACCGCTATAATCACTTTTTGCAAACACCAAGGAATGCAAACAGGAATTTATATGTTTGATAAGATTGCCAAAGTAGTCAGACGATATGAGGAAGTCGAGCGGCAAATGACCGACCCCGCCATTTTGTCTGACCATATGAAACTAACCGAACTCGCCCAGGAGCGCTCCGACCTGCAAGCATTAGTTGAAGCGTACCAGCGTCATCAAAAGCTGAGTGAAGAGCTGCGTGAGGCTGAAACCATGATGGAGCTGGAAGATGATCCAGACATGGTGGCAATGGCAAAAGACGAAATTGACAGCCTGGGCGAACAAATAGAGGCATTGGAAATTGAGATGCGGCGGCTTCTCATTCCCAAAGATCCCCGCGACGACAAAAATGTCTACATCGAAATACGCGCCGGGGCCGGCGGCGACGAGGCGGGCATCTTTGCCGGTGACTTGCTCCGCATGTATACGCGCTATGCCGAGGGACGCAACTGGAAAACCGACATTGTTTCCGAAAACGCCACTGGGGTAGGTGGCTACAAAGAAGTGACCATGAGCGTGAAGGGTCGGGGAGCGTATTCCCGCCTGAAATTTGAAAGCGGTGTCCATCGCGTTCAGCGTGTACCCATTACCGAATCGCAGGGGCGCATTCACACCAGCACCGCCACCGTCGCTGTGATGCCGGAAATTGACGACGTGGAAATTACGCTTGATGAGCGCGACCTGGAAATCACGGCCGAATTTTCCTCTGGCCCCGGCGGTCAGCACATGCAGAAAAACGCCACCGCTGCCCGTATCATCCACAAACCAACTGGGATGATGGTTAAAATCCAGTCGGAGCGCAGCCTGACGCAAAACAAGCGATTGGGTATGGCAATTATTCAGGCGCGGCTGCAAGAGATAGAAGAAGAAAAACAGCACGCCGCCGTTGCCGCCGACCGCAAATCGCAAATTGGCACGGGCGACCGCAGCGAAAAGATTCGCACCTACAATTACCCGCAAACCCGCGTCACCGACCACCGCATTGGCTTTTCCAATTACAACTTGCCGGTGGTAATGGATGGGGATATTGACCCCTTTATTGACGCACTAACCATTGCCGACGAGGCAGAAAAGCTGGCCGATGTGGCCTAGTAGACAATGTAGGGAAAGTTTGCAAACTTTCCTTACAAGGAGAAGTAAATGACTAGCTATCAGCCACGCGGCTTGCATTACGAAGATTTTGAGATTGGCTACAGCATGAAAACGATTGGCCGCACGATTACCGAGACCGACATTGTGAATTTTGCCGGGCTGTCGGGCGATTTTAACCGCATCCATACCGATGCTGTGTATGCGGCCAAGGATTCGTTTGGGCAGCGGGTGGCGCATGGGATGCTGGTGCAATCTATTGCCACTGGGCTGGCGGTGCAGTCGGGGATTATGGAGGGGACGGTGCTGGCGTTCCGTGAACTGACCTGCAAATTTAGTCTGCCAATTTTTATTGGTGATACGGTTCATGTGGAGCTGGAAGTGATTGATAAAAAGCTGTTCCGCCGTTTGGGTGGCGGCAATGTTGTCATCAAATATGCGGTGATGAACCAGGATGAGAAGGCGGTGCAGCGCGGGGAGTGGGTGATGCTGATTAAGAGTCGGGAGTAGGATGGGACGCAGATTTACCTGATTAAAATGATCATAATCAGCACCCTGTTTTGCATGAGCAGGGAACTTTTTGGCGCAAACGGCCGTTAATAAACCAGTATGAGTGAAAAAGACCCCCAAAAACCTTCGGACGAGACGCCAAAAGCGCCACAAGAGCAGCCGACCAAACCCAAACAAGGCAAGTCGGATGATGTTGACTATGTTTCCCTGCTTGACCTGATGCGTGAGCAGGCCAATTTGGGCAGCGCCCCCCCTACCGCTGCCGGTGAACCCACGCAAACGGCTCCGGTGCCGCTGCATTCACTGCCGCCGGAAAAGCGGGATGACGAACCGGGCACGGAAACGATGACGCCGCTGCCGGAAACACCCAAACGGCCGTTTACCCCCAGTTCCCTTCCCCTTTCACCTGACGAACTGACGCCGACGGTAAAACGGCCGTTGGAGCAAGACGAAGACGCAACCACCATTCAGCCCCGCGTTGCTTTCCCCGGCCAAACCAAACCCCGTACCCGCCCCAACATTGGCGAAGCACCAACCGAACTCCACCGCCGCCCGCATCGCAGCGATGTGCCGCAGCGTAGCGATTTGCCCGTAGGGCCACCCAAGCGAGAAGGGCAAACCGGACCAACCGCCCCGCAGCGCACGCAGCCCCAGCGCACACAGCCGCAACAACCTGTGCGTCAACAACCGCAGCAGCCGCAGCAAGATGACCGCATTGGCAGACGGCCGGCCGCTGCTCCTCAACCCCAGCCAGCCCCGCCGCCGCGCAATTGGGGCGGCTGTTTGCTGCGGGGAACGATTATTAGCCTGGTGCTGCTGCTTGTGGGAACGGCCGTTGCCATCGCCGGAGCCGCCATCTCCTACACCATCATTGCCAGCGCCTTGCCTGCCCCCACCGAACTCAGTGCCCGTGCCAGCACCTTTGAAACCGCCCGCATCTTTGACCGCAACGGCAATTTGCTTTACGCGCTGGCCGACCCTAACGCCGGGAACCGCACCCGCGTTTCCCTGGCCGAAATTGACCCCGACCTCATCAACGCCACCATCGCCACCGAAGATGCCCGCTTCTACCAAAACCCTGGTTTTGACCCCATCGGCATTGCCCGTGCCGTGGTGCAGGCCGCTCAGGAGCGCGAATTTGTCTCCGGGGCCAGCACCATTACCCAGCAGCTTGTTCGCGCCACCCTGCTTGATGAAGACGAGCGCACCCAGCGCACCTTCACCCGCAAAGTGCGCGAAATCGTTCTTTCGGCCGAAATCTCCCGTACCTACACCAAGGAAGAAATTTTAGAACTGTATCTCAACGAAATTTACTACGGCAACCTCGCCTATGGCATTGAGGCCGCCGCCAACACTTATTTTGGCAAATCGGCGCAAGATTTAACCCTGGCCGAAGCGTCGCTGCTGGCAGGTCTGCCCCAAGCCCCCGCCCTGTGGGATCCCTACACCGCACCCGACAAAGCGATTGGGCGGCAGTGGGAAGTGCTGAGCCTGATGCTGGCGCAGGGGTACGTGACGCTCGACGAGGCACAGGCGGCATTAGAAGAGATGAACCGCAACATCAGCACCATGACCCCACCGCAGGTGCAAATCAACCACCCGCACTTCACCTTTACCGTATTGCAGCAGGCCGAAGATACGTTGGGGGCGCAATCCATCTATCGCGGTGGGCTGCGGATTCAAACAACGCTTGATCCCGATGTGCAACGGCTGGCAGAGCAGGTGATGGCGGAACAGCGGGGCAACATCAATGCCGCTGGTGCCAATAACGCGGCCATGGTGGTGTTAAACCCGGCTACGGGCGAGATTTTAGCCTTAGTGGGCAGCCTGGACTTTAACAGCGAGGAGATTAGCGGGCAGGTCAATATGGCGCTACAGCCGCGCCAGCCCGGTTCCAGCATCAAGCCCTTTGTCTACCTGACGGCGTTGGAACAAGGGTGGACACCCTCCACGCTGATTTGGGATGTGCTAACGCAGTTCCCCGATGGTGCCAACGCACCCTATACGCCTAAAAATTTTGACGATGAGTTTCACGGCCCGCTGCGGCTGCGGCCGGCGCTGGGCAATTCGTACAACATCCCCGCTGTAAAAGCATTAGAGTACGTAGGCGTATGTGACTTCATCAACAACGTGCAAAAGGTGGGGATGACGGCCCTGCAAGATGAGGGGTGTGCTGAAGTGGGGCAGCCGCGTAACGTGGGGCTGTCGCTGGCGTTGGGTGGCGGTGCCATTCCGCCGCTGCAAATGGCGGGGGCGTTTGGCACGCTGGCAAACCAGGGGCGGTATATGGAGCCGTATGCGATTCAGCGAATTGAAGATCGGCAAAACCAACTGCTGTTTGAGCATATTCCCGCCGACCCAACGCTGTCGCAAGTGGTACGCCCTGAACATGCTTATTTATTAACCGATATTTTGTCGGACAACAACGCTCGCCAGCCGGAGTTTGGCCTGAGCAACCCGCTGGTGATTGCCAACCATCAGGTGGCGGCCAAGACGGGGACATCGGGTACCAACAGCTTTGATGTGAATGATGCTTGGACGGTGGGGTATTCGCCAGAGGTGGTAACGGCCGTTTGGGTGGGCAACACCGACAACAGCCCCATTGGGCAAGGACAATCCGGTACCCGCGTGGCCGCCCCCATCTGGAACCGGTTTATGAGCCAATATTTGGCAAATCGCCAACCACTCGTCTTTACCCGCCCCCCTGGAGTGACCACCACCGAAATTTGCCGCGATTCTGGTACGCTGCCGGGGCCGGGTTGCAGCGACACCGTCCCCGAACTATTTGCCGCCGACCAGCCGCCGCTGCCGGCCGACCAGGACTTTATCCAAAAACGGCAAATTGATTTGTGGAGCAACCTGCTGGCAAACGAATCTTGCGCCGATGCCGTGTATGAGGCGGGTTTCTTCACCCTGTTGGTGAACGCTCGCCCCGACATTGTGCCGCGTGAGCAACAGCTTGCGCGGCAATGGCTGGAGGAAACGAGCGGTGGCCGTGACTGGGCGGCACGGCGCAACATTGCCCTGCCGCTGCAATTGCCCCCCACGGTGGCGTGCAACAGCGAGGCGGTGCGGGCGGAGATTCGGCTGGAACGGCCGTTAAACGGTGAAGAAGTCAGCGAAATCGTTAATATCCGAGGCCGCATTGAAGGCAGCGGGGCGACGGGCTACCGCATTGAATATGGACGCGGCGAAAACCCTGGCGGCTGGCGCACCATCCACGAGCAAAGCGCCCCCTTCCTGTTGTCCGGCGACACGCTGGCCGTATGGGACACGTCAGAGGTGAGCGAACCGGGTGTCTACACCATTCGCGCCACCCTGTTTGGCCCCGATAACCCCTATACGCCGGAAAATGACCCGGTCTCGCGGGAAACGCGGCTGCTGGTGACGGTGCTGGCTCCCACGCCTACGCCGACGGCCACAGCGACGGAAACGCCGCTGCCGACGACCACCCCCACGCAAACGCCTACACCGACGGAAACGGCCGTTCCGCTCAGCACCACCACCCTTGAACCCTATCCCGTAGAACCATCGGCCACGCCCGAAAGCGTCACAGCCACCCCTGAAGCAACGGCTTCACCCTAGTTAAAAAGTAACAACCCAAAGACCAAAAAACGGCGGCGATATATCATTGACCGCCGTTTTTGGTTTCTCCTTCCTACCTCATAAGACAATAGTCCTGTTTTATGATCGCTTCACCGAACCCTTACGCTTTTTTCACGAATGACCTTACCTGTTCCTGTATACAATGCAAGCAAGCCAATTTATCACTGAGAGCGTACAGGAAGACTATGAACAACTATGAAATAACGGCCGTTTTATTCGATTGGGATTTAACCCTGGCCCGTATTTTGGGCGAAGTATCGCCCGCCGAACGCACTGCCGCCGTCTTTAACCAAGGTGGCATCCTCTGCACCCCCGGCCAAATGCAGCAAGCCATGAATGTCTGTAAAACTGAACCCCATCTTGCCAAAAGCCTGGGCTGCGCCAAAAAGCCCCAAACGCGGCGTGAAATCATGCAATATTACAAGCAACTGCTTGTCCAACTTGGCTATCACAACATTAGCCGCGCCATGCTCAACACCCTCTACAGCGCCTATGGTCATCTGCCCACTTATCTCTACGAAGATGCCTTGCCGCTGCTGGATAAATTGCAGCAGCAAGGGTACCGACTTGGCATCATCTCCAACCACGCCATCTCCGCCCGCGCCACCATGGAAAGGTTTGTCAGCAGCTACATTCCGCCGGAAAACATCATTATTAGTCAAGAGGAAGACGTCCACAAACCCGCCAAGACAATATACAAGCGGGCAGCGGCGCGGCTGCGGGTGCATCCAGCCGAATGTGTGCTAATCGGCGACAATTTATGTGTAGATGCCATTGGTGCCGTTGAGCGGGGCAATTTTGGTATGGGGCTATGGCTTGACCGCAAAGGGTTGGGAACAACCAAACAACTCCCTCAAGGGGTGGCACGCATTACGACCTTGCAACAGGTCACAAATTACCTAGCCTAGAAAAAGGCCGCTGGCGAAAATCAGCGGCCTTTTTTATGTCAGCCGTTGAAACAAGACAAACACTGAATACATCCACTTTCATGGTATAATGCCGCTGTACGACATGGTTAGATTCTTATCCATGCTCGCTTGAATCCATGTTAGATAATGACCGACAAACTGGTTGTGTAAACGTTTGATTGTCTATGTTTCTAAAAGTTATCCGTCTTCTGGCTCATTTACTGTTGCCACTCATCGCCAAAATTGAAATCAACAATCTGGATCGCCTGCCCAAACAAGGCAGCTACGTCATGGTCGCCAACCATTTGGGACGGCTGGATGCCATACTCGCCGTTTTGCTGGCAAATCGTTCCGATGTAGTTGTGATCATTGCCGACAAATATCGTCGCTATCTGCTGTGGCGCTGGCTGGTTTACATGGTAGACGGCATTTGGATTAACCGGGAAACAACAGATTTCCGCGCCCTGCGGCAGGTGCAAAAGCGGCTGGAAGCGGGGCATCCGCTGGGTATTGCCCCCGAAGGAACCCGCAGCCCCACGGAGACGCTGCAACACGGCAAGCCGGGAGCCGCCTTTATTGCTTCCCGCGCCGGTGCTCCTATTGTCCCCATCAGCATGATTGGCACCGAGGACAGCATGGTGCGGCAGCGGCTGCGCCGGGGCAAGCGGCTGCACATCAAAATTCAGGTTGGGCAGCCATTTATGCTGCCGCCCATGCCGCGCCATAGCAAAGGGGAGTATCTGGAAGCGCAAACGGCCGAAATTATGTGCCAAATTGCCGCCCTGCTACCCCCCTCCTATCGCGGCGTTTATGCTGACCATCCCCGCGTGCGCGAGCTTTTGCAACAGCAAAATTATCAGTTCCCACCCCAACCACCAACCGACACCCTGCAAACGGCCTTGTGAAACCCCAAACCCATTCATGCGAATCGCCATGATCGGCCCTTTTGGGCTGCACCCCAACAAAACAATGGAAAGCCGGGCACTGGGGCTGGCACGGCCACTGGTTGCCAACGGCCACAGCGTGCGCCTCATCATGCCCCCCTGGCACACCCCCGACGAAGCTGACAAAACGTGGGAGGTGGACGGCGTGGAAATGCGCTATGTGCCGCTGCGCGGCGGCACGGTCGGCATTACGCGGCAGATGGTGACGGAACTGCTGGCATGGCGGCCAGATGTTGTCCATTGCTTTAAACCGAAGGCGTACAGCGGGCTGGTGGCGTGGTTGCTGTGGCATTTTCATCGTCGGCAACTACGGCTGTTTGTGGACAGTGACGATTGGGAGGGGTGGGGTGGCTGGAACGATTTAGCTCCGTATTCGCCGCCGCAAAAACAGTTTTTTGCCTGGCAGGAGCAGTGGGGGATGCGCCACTGCCACGGGCTAACGGTTGCCAGCCGGACGCTGCAAAGTTTGGCCTGGGGGGCGGGTGTGCCGCCGGAACGGGTGGTTTATTTGCCGAATGGGGCAGGGATTCAGACCTTTGAGATTTTCAAAACCTCAAAGGTCTCTAAGACCTCGGATATCTGCCAGCACTTGGGTCAACGGCCGGTTTTGCTGCTCTACAGCCGTCTGTTTGAGTTTGACACGGCGCGGCTGGTGGCGATTTTGCGGGGGGTGAAAACGGCCGTTCCTGACCTCGCCATTCTCACGGTGGGGGCAGGGCTGTATGCGGAAGATGCGGCGGCGTTTCGGGCGCAAATAACGGCCGTTCATCTGCAAGATGCCTTTGTCGAGGCGGGCTGGGTGGACGTGGACGAGCTGCCCGCGCTGCTGGCCTGCGCCGATGTGGGCATTTATTTGATGGACGACACGCTGCTCAACCGTACCAAATGCCCGGTGAAGCTGGCCGATATGGTGGCGGTGGGGCTGCCGGTGGTGGCAGAGGCGGTAGGTCAGGTACCGGAATATGTGGTGGATGGCTATAACGGCCGTTTACGCCCCAGCGGTGATGTTGCCGGGCTAACGGCCGATTTGGTGGCGCTGCTGCAACAAAAGGAAGAACGGCAGCGGTTGGGGGAAAACGGCCGTTTGCATTACCAAACCCACTTTGCCTGGGCGCAACTGGCGCAACGGTTAGAGGAGTTGTATCTTCGTTGAGGGGGTGGGTTGGCAACTACAGATAAACACAGATGAACGCAGATAAAAAATCTGTGTGTATCCGTGTCCATCTGTGGTAAGAAAGAAACCGGTACCCCACCAAACAATCCACTCACGCTTTAGCACACTCAATGGTAGAATAGCCCCATGAAACGGTATCCAATTCCGGCAGAGGAAACGCGGGTAGAAATCAAGGTCAAGAACTCCCGCTTTATTGCCACCGCTGCGCCTGTTTTTAGCGTGGACGAGGCCAAGGCGTTTGTGGCGCGGATGAAGGCAGAATTTGCCGACGCTTCCCACAACGTCCCCGCCTACCAGGTGGGGTTTGGCGCGGCGGTGACGGCGCATTGCAGCGATGATGGCGAGCCGTCTGGCACGGCCGGCCGACCCGCCTTAGCAGTCGTGCAAGGGAGCGGACTAGGAGACATTGCCGTGGTGGTGACGCGCTATTTTGGCGGCACCAAGCTGGGGACGGGGGGGCTGGTGCGGGCGTATGGCGACGCGGTGAAGGCGGTGCTGGATGTGCTGCCCCGTGCCGAAAAAGTGCCAACCCACACGGTGCTGATCACCATTCCCTATAGCTATGTGGAGCGTATTCGGCTGTTGGTGGCGGAACATAACGGCCGTTTATTGGAAGAAGCCTTTGCCGCCGATGTAGACGTACTGGTACAGTTCACCATCGAACGCTTTCCAGCCTTTCAAGACGCACTGACAGAACTCTCACACGGCTCGCTGACGGCCGAAATTGTTGAAACCAACGAAGAAACCATCATGCCCATCGGCTCCTTTGAGGCCACATGATCCACCAACTGCTGACCTATTTAGACCCACGCCGCAGCCTGCGGGCGCAAATTGGGCTGGTTTCGGGTGGGTTAACCATTCTACTGGTGCTGCTCATCACCCTAACGACCGAATTTTGGCAGCAATATGTGATTTGGGTTGTACTGGGATTGGGGCTGGTTTTTGTGCTGGTGGGGTGGATGGCGGCAGGCCGAATTGCCAAGCCGCTCATGCTCATTGCTCAACGCGCCAATGAAATCAGCTCGGCCACCGAACCCACTTATCTGCCAATTTACCTGGGGCAGAACGAAGTGGCGGTGCTGTCACAGTCGCTGGCGCAATTGGTAACGGATTTAACCGAGGCCAAGGCCGAGCTGGAGGGACGGGTGCTGGCACATACGGATCAGCTGACGGTGCTGTATGATGTGCTGGCGATTGCCAGCGATATGGGCAGCTTAAACATGGTGTTGACCCATTCGCTGGAACGGGTATTAACGGCCGTTTCCGCCCACGCGGGCACCCTCCACCTGCTCAACAAAAATGGTGAACAGTTTGACTTGCTTGCCACCTACCATATCCCTGGCCTTAGCAGCGATTTTTTGGATCAGCTACCAGCCAATGACCCGCTCCTACACGCCATTTTGGAAGCCGGCAAGCCTACGCTCATTACCAACCTGCCTGCCGATTCGCGCAGCAGCCATTTGGCAGGCACCATTGGTCACGGCATGTTTTTGGGTGTTCCCATGCAGCAAGGCGGGCAGGCCATTGGAGTCTTAGGCATCATTGGCGATGATTTAACAGCCATTTCGGGTGAAGAGATGGGGCTGCTCAAGTCGCTGGCGGATCAATTGGTGCTGGTGGTAGAAAACCACCAATTGCGGCAGCAAGCGCAGCGGCTGGCGGTTATAGAGGAGCGCAACCGATTGGCGCGAGAATTGCATGATTCGGTGACGCAGTCACTTTACAGCCTGACGCTGTTTGCCGGGGTGGCGCAGCGGCTGGTGCAAACGGGGCGCACGCAGGAAGTGACGGGCTATGTTGCCGAGATGAGTGAGGCGGCGCAGCAGGCTTTGAAAGAGATGCGGCTATTGGTTCACAAGCTGCGCCCGCCGATTTTGGAGCAGGTGGGACTGGTACGAGCCTTGCAAAACCGGCTTAATGCGGTTGAGGTGCGGGCAGGGATTAAAACACATTTGGATGTGGCGCATGATCTCGATTTGTCGCCGGAACTGGAGGAGGTTGTGTACCAGATAGCGCAAGAATCGTTGAACAATGCCTTGAAACATGCGCGGGCAACGGCTGTATCGGTGGAAATTGGGCAGGAGCCGGATGGAACGGTTTGCCTGAGAGTGCAAGATAATGGGCAAGGGTTTGATTGGAAAACGGCCGTTTCGGCCGGGGGACTGGGGCTAACCAGTATGCGGGAGCGGGTAGAAGCAGTTGGTGGCACCATCACCTATGATTCTAACGCTGGGCAAGGTACCACCATCGCCGTTTGTCTAAAAATGAAGGATAGTCAATGAGCGAAAAAATTCGGATTGTGCTGGCTGATGACCACGATGTGGTGCGGCGTGGGCTGCAGGCGTTAATTGGCATTGAGCCAGATATGGATATTGTGGGGATTGGAGGAAACGGCCTAGAGGCTGTGCAAAAGGTGCGGGAAACAGACCCGGATGTGGTGCTGCTGGATGTACAGATGCCGCACAAAAACGGCATTGAGGCTATTGCCGACATCAAGCAGTTTAATCCTGCTATTCGCATCCTCATGCTAACCAGCTTTGGGGACGACGACATGGTTTTTGCCGCCATTAAAGCGGGGGCGTTGGGCTATTTGCTCAAGGATTCATCGCCAGAAGAGCTGCTGCAAGCGATTCGCAATGTGTTCCGAGGGCGCTCGTCTCTCCATCCCGACATCGCCCTAAAGGTCATTCAGGAGCTAAACAAGCCTGTCCCCGCCGCCCATCCGCTTACCGAGGAACCGTTGACGGAGCGGGAAGTAGAGGTACTCCAACTGGTGGCACGGGGATTTTCCAACAACGACATTGCTGAAGAGTTGGTGGTTAGCGAGCGTACCGTGCGAACCCACATCAGCAACATTTTGGGCAAGCTGCATTTGGCAAACCGCACCCAGGCGGCGCTGTATGCCCTGCGCGAGGGGATTGCGTCGTTGGATGAAGATGGTTAAGTCATTTGCTGTAGATGCGAGGCATGGCTCGCATCTACAGCAAATGACTTAGAGGAGGATCGGGTAAATCGGTCTTTTGTTGGAGTAGTTTTTCGCCGTTCTGCCCATGTACCACTGTTGGCTTTTTTTTACAATGTAGCCATGGCAGAATCGATCAAAATCTTGATTGTGGATGATTACGCGGTGGTACGGGCGGGTTTGCGGGCACTGATCGAACTGGAACCAGATATGGTGGTGGTTGGTGAGGCGAATGGAGGTTTAACGGCCGTTTCTCAGACCCGCGCCCTTGCACCCGATGTGGTCATTATGGATTTGGTGATGCCTGAGGGGGATGGCTTAACGGCCGTTCGCGCCATTCGCCGAGAAAAACTTTCCGCCCGCATCCTCGTTCTCACCGATTTCAACGACGAAGACCATGTGATGGCCGCGATGGGCGAAAATGTAGATGGCTATCTGCTCAAAGATGCCGCCTCAGACGGTGTGGTGGATGCCATTCGCAGCATTTACCGGGGCAAATTTGTTTTACACCCAGCCATCGCCCAAATTGTTCTGTTTGCCGCCGAGAAGACAGTCAATGCACCCAAATCAACCATCCACGCGCTCACCCCGCGTGAAACCGATGTGCTAAGGCTAGTTGCCAAAGGGTTTACTAACCAAAGCATTGGAGAAAATTTAGGCATTGATGAGCGTACTGTACGCTTGCATGTTACCCACATCCTGCATAAGCTAAACTTAGAAAATCGCACCCAGGCCGCCCTATATGCACTACGAAACGGGCTTGCCAGTTTGCGCTAAATCACGAAATTCTATATTAATCGCACACATTGAGGTTTTTATGTCCGATACAAACGATATGGTAACAGTTGATATTATGGTTGAAATTCCCAAGGGAAGCCGCAACAAATATGAATACGACCCCGTTAAGGGGATGATCCGTTTTGACCGGATGCTCTTTTCGGCGGTGCATTACCCCAGCGACTATGGCTTTATTTTGGATAC
>JACKCD010000090.1 GCA_020634215.1 Ardenticatenaceae bacterium
CGTTGTAGCCGACAAAAATGAGCGTTTTGGTGGCGAAAAAGGCGCGAACCACATCGCGCACGGCCGAAAGCTGCCCCAAAAAGCTTTCGCGGTCGCGCTGCGTTAGCCGCAAGTGGTCGGCTTGCTCGGTGTCGCCAAACAGCTTGACCAGCATGATCAGTTCTTCGGAGAAAAACGGCACGTCGTCGTCGTCGCGGATGGGGCGGAATGGCTTGGCTGCCTGCGCCAGTGCCAAATCGAGGGTGCGGTCAATGCGGGTGCTGACGAGCTTGCTGTGGGGGGCGAGGGCAGTGACCAGCGGCACCAGCAGCGGTTGCGGGGTGCGTTCCAGCGTGGCGAGGCTGGTTTTGAGGCTGCGGATGAGTTCGGTGCGGCTGTGGCGCAGTTCGTAGTGGCGGGAAACGGCCGTTAAGCTGCCGTCAGGCTGCCCATAGCCAATATCCGCCGCCAACGCCGCCGCCACCTGCTGTTCCAGCGGCCAGCCGCCGACAAAAAAGACGGCATCGTCGCGGATGATGAGGTTGGTGAGGCGGTCAATGAGTTGTGTCATGGTTATTAAGGCATTATTGAGGATTGGAGATTGGGGATTGGTGAACATTCACCTCAATCTCCAATCTCCAACCCCCAATCTCTATTCCAAAAGCCCCTGCAAAAACGGCACTACCTCCTCATCCAGCACCGTCAGCCCCCGGTTGCTGTGCCAGGAAGCGGCGGCGGTGGGGGTGAGGTGGGAGCAGAGGGCGAAGGCGGGCTGCTGGAATTTGCTGCCGATGGTGTTGTCGAAGAGGGCGGTAACGGCCGTTTGGGCCAAATCCACCCCCACAAACAGCACCGCATTGCGCCGCAAAGCGCGGTGTAGCTCGTCAAGCAGGTCGCTTTTGCCGGGCAAGTTGCCGGCCACAAATTGGTTTTCGTCAATGCTGGTGACAACCAAACTGGCCGGCTGCTGCCAGTCACCATACAGCTTCACCAGCGTCGGCGCGTCGGGGAGCAGCACCCCCAGGTCGTTGTCGTTGATCACCTTGTTGATGATGACCTCTTCATCCAAGAAGGCGGATTCGAGAAGGCCATCGGTGGCGGTGGTAAACACCATTTCCAGCCGATGCTCCTGCACCAGCCCGACGAGGGCGCGGTGGAGTGGCTGCGGCTGCTGTTCGGCGGCGGCAATCGCTTCGCGTAGATACATGGTGAACTCGTAACGACGGCCGTTTTCCATCACCAGCGTGGCGACTTCGGGCAGCGTGCCGCCGCTGGGGATGCCCGCGTACCGCGCCAGCCCATCGGCCAGCGTTTGGCGGTCGGGTTGGCCGGTGAGGGTGCAGGGCAAATCGGCGCCGACAAACAGGGTAAGCTGCCCGCGCCGCAGCGCCCGCCGCAGTTGCTCTTGTGCCAGCACGCCTCCGGCACTGACTGGTCGGATGTGGGGAATGCGTGGTGGCGTAGTGTCAATGGCCCAATCGGGACGACTGTCGGCCAGATAGTTGGCAAGCTGCGCCAGTTGGCTGCGGCGGTTGAGGTAGTAAACCAATTCGCGTATTTTGCCGCCTTTGCCTTCACCACCCAGGTTGTCATAATCAATGCCCAGGTCAAAGCAGAGGGTGCGGAGTTCTTCGCTATTCAATTTTTGGTTTAACGTTTCGCGCATTTGGCGCAGGTTTATTTCGGACATTGTGTTCACCTACATGGTTGACGTATAACGGGTGGCAATTATTTCCTGGGGGAGGGTAACAAAACGGCCGTTAATGGAACGCTAACGGCCGTAACCAGCCCAATGAGACAGTACTGGTTTGACGAGGCAAATGGAAACCCGCGTGCGCGGGTATGACAGTTGCAAGTCTGCTCATGTGTCGTTCCCGCGAAAGCGGGAATCCATCCAGCTGGTCGTTTAATGAGACAGTACTGGTCTGACGAGGCAAATAGATACCCGCGTGCGCGGGTATGACAGTTGCAAGTCTGCTCATGTGTCATTCCCGCGAAAGCGGGAATCCAGTATCATTGCATCTTAAATACCTTTTTGGAGCAAATAAAAACATCTGCGATGAAGCGTTACTTTGTCTATATCATGGCGAGCAAAAAGAATGGCACTTTGTATATTGGCATGACAAATGACCTGGTTAGGCGTGTCTGGCAGCATAAAAATGACATCAACGAAGGGTTTACGCAAAAATATGGTGTCCATCAGCTGGTTTATAGTGAGACCTTTGCCGATGTGCAATTGGCTATTAGCCGAGAGAAGCAGTTGAAGAAGTGGCGACGACAGTGGAAGATTGAGTTGATTGAGCAAGATAACCCGAATTGGGATGATTTGTCGGTTGATTTTTAGAACCCCACCGATGGTGTTGATGGCGGACTGTGTGATGGGATATCCTTGGAACTGGGTGAGCAATGGATTCCCGCGTTCGCAGGAATGACAGGTTGGTTGGGTTGGATTGTTGGCGATGGTAGATTGAGAGAAGGGAGGCGTTGCAGTGGAGAGGGTTATGGGTTCCCGCTTTCGCGGAGCCTGCCCTCACGAATGTGGGGAATGGCATCAATATAGTTACCGCTTCCCCTAAAATTCCCCCTCATCCCCCACCCGAAACCGTTCAATCAAACCAAAACCGACGGCGCAAACCAGCATGAGCAGGCTACTCATGGCAAGGGCTTGGCCGTAGTTGAGTGCCCCCGGCTGGCTGAGGAAGCGGAAGATGGCGACGGGCATGGTGGGGGTTTGCGGCCGGGCGATAAAGAGCGTTGCCCCAAATTCCCCCATGCTGACGGTGAAGGCAAAAACGGCACCCACCAGCACCGCCCGCCGAATGAGCGGCCAATCAACGAAGCGCCAGACTTGGGCGGGGTCGGCACCCAACATGGCGGCGGCTTCGCGCAGGCTGGGGCTGATGGCGCGGAGGGCGGGGAGGACGGCGCGGATGACGAAGGGCAGCCCGACCAGGGTGTGGGCGATGGGAACGAGCAGCAGTGAGGAGCGCAAATTAAGCGGTGGTTTGTTGAGGGCGATGATGTAGCCGAAGCCGAGGGTGACGGCGGAGGTGGCGAGGGGGAGCATGAAGAGGGGGTCGAGGAGGGGGAGGAGGCGGGAGCGGGGGGGCAGGGGGGCAGGGGAGATTGGGGATTGGAGATTGGAGATTGGAGAGTTGTTAATCTCCAATCTCCAATCTCTAATCTTTTGTTGGGTGAGCAGGTAGGCGGTGATGAGGCCGAGGGTGACGGCGATGACCATGCTGGTGAGGGCGATGGCGGTGGAGTTGAAAACGGCCGTTCCTGGGGCCACAAAAAAGAGCGAGCCGCGTCGGTTGATGAACAGTTCGCGGTAGAAGGTGAGGGTGAGGCCATCTTGGTTGGTGAGGGAGCGCAGGACGAGGGCGAGCAGGGGAAGGGCGAGCAGCAGCAGCATGAGGGCGAGGTTGCTGCCGACGATGAGTTTTTGGCGGGGGGTGTGGGGGAAAACGGCCGTTTTTCCCCGCCATTTTAACGGTTGCGCCAGCCGTGCCTGGGTGCGCGTGTAGAACACCATTAGCACAAAGGTAAACCCAATTTGCACCAGCGATAGTGCTGCCGCTACTGGCAGGTTAAACAAATCCCGCGCCTGCCGGTAAATTTCCACCTCCAGCGTAGCAAAGCGCGGCTCACCGAGAATGAGTACCACGCCAAAGCTGGTGAAGGTAAAGATAAACACCAAGACGGCAGCGGCGGCGATGGCTGGTCGCAGCAGCGGCAGCGTGATTGTCCAAAAGGCGCGGCGGGGGGAAGCGCCCAGCATTTGGGCAGCTTCGGTCAGGGCTGGGCTAAGGTTTTGCCAGAAGCCGCTGATAATCCGCAGGGCGACGCTGTAGTTGTAGAAAATGTGTGCCAGCAAAATCATCCAGATCGTTTGTTCAATTTGGATGGGGGGCAGGGCGAGGCGAGCCAGCCAGCCGTTGACGACTCCATTGCTCCCTAGCAGCGCGGTAAAGGCGTTGGCGACGACGACGGTGGGCAGCACAAACGGCAGGGTGCTGAGGGTGCGGAGGGTGGTTTTGCCGGGGAAGTCGTAGCGGGCAAAAACGTAGGCACCGGGCAGGGCGAGCAGTAAGGTAAGGGCGGTGGAGACAACGGCTTGCCAGGTGGTAAACCAGAGCCGTTCTAAATAGAAGGAACTGCTGACCAGTTTTTGCAGCGCGGCCAGCTCAAGCTGCCCATTGGGGGCAAAGCTGAGACCAAAAATGGCGGCCAGCGGGTAGAAGTAGAAAAGCAGGAGGAAGAGGAGGGGGAGGGGGTAGAGCCAGCGGCGGGACATGGGGAATGGGGAATTGGGAATGAAGAATTGAGAATTGAGAATGAGCCACCCGTCATTCTCACCCCAATTCCCCGATTCTCACCAGTCAGGGCTTTTGCCACACGATAGACAAGCTGCTCGGCAACGGCCGTTTTGCTTTGCAGCGGCATCTCTTCCACCACGCCATCCACGCCGAGCAGGAGGATGCGGTTGGTGTCCACGGCAAAACCGGCACCGGGGGCGGTTACGTCGTTGATGGCGATGAAGCTTTAGCCTTTCGCAGCAGCCGTCAAGCCCATATCTGTAGGTGGCATCGCGGGTTTCGGCGGCGAAACCGGAGGGTGAGGCGGGGAAGCCGGTTTGCTCGCGCTGCGTTTTGACCGCGCTCAAAATGTCGAGCGTCGTTTCCAGCCCGATGGCTTGTCCCCACTCTTCCATCTTGGTTTTCTTGATTTTGTGTTCGGAGCGATTGGTGGGGCGAAAGTCGGCAACGGCGGCGACCATGAAGAGGGCATCGGCTCCGTCAACGGCCGTTAAAATCGCCTGCGCCATCTCATCGGTGGTTTGCACGGAAACGGCCGTTAACCCCAGCGGAATCGGTTCGTGGATGGGGCCGTGCACCAGCGTCACCTGCGCCCCGGCATCCAGCGCGGCCTGGGCCACGGCCAGCCCTTGTTTGCCGGTGGAGCGGTTGCTAATGAAGCGCACCGGGTCGAGGGGTTCGCGGGTGGGGCCGGTGCTGACGACGACAGAACGGCCGTTTAGCACCCCATTGCACCCTAACGCCAGCCGCACCCGCGCCAGCAGTTCCGCTGGTTCTACCATTCGCCCCAACCCGGTTAGCCCCGAAGCCATGCGGCCGGCGGCGGGGCCAATCATCTCTACGCTCCGTTCAGCCAGTAAAGCCACGTTGGCTTGGGTGGCGGGGTGGCCGTACATGCCGCCGTCCATGGCCGGGGCGACTAACACGGGGCAGCGGGCGGCTAAGGCGGTGACGGTGAGTAGGTTGTCGGCGAGGCCGTGGGCGAGTTTGGCGAGGGTGTTGGCGCTGGCGGGGGCGATGAGCAGCAAATCGGCCGTTTCCCCCAGCCCAACGTGGCGCACGTGTTCGTCCAGGCTCCACATGTCGCTGAAAACGGGGCGACCAGTGACGGAGCGAAAGGTGAGTGGGGTGACAAACTGCTGGGCGGCCTCGGTTAGCACCACATCTACCAGCGCCCCGGCCTGCGTCAGCTTGGAGGCGAGGTCAACGGCTTTGTAGCAGGCGATGGAACCGGTGACACCCAATACGATTCGTTTTCCTTGCAGCACGGTGATTGTTTCCATGGGGGAAAGTTTAGTCGGGTGGGGGGATTTTGGCTAGGGGAGGTGTGGGGCGAAAACGGCCGTTTGGTGGACACGGACGAACACGGAAGGACACGGATTGAATAACGGCCGTTAATCGGTGCCCTGCCTATCTGTGTTGATGGCAAATGGAGTTTAGGTGTTGAAACGGCTTCATGTATAAACATTTGCTAGGCGAATTCGATTCGTAGCTGTTTGCCTAATGCCCTGGCTAAACGATCTAGGGAATCGAGTGTCATTGAACTGTTTTCTGGATCTAGCAATCGTTCTAATTGGGAGCGGCTCGTATTCATTCTGGTGGCAATTTCAGATTTTGTGAGGTTTGCCTCAACCATAATATCCTGGATTTGCAAAGTTAGCAGCCGTTTTTGTGCTTTAATGGTTATTTCTTCTAAGATGCCGTCCTTTGCCAAGAAATCATCGAAGTTACTGCCACTATATTGATTATTGTTCATATCCATTACCATGCACTTTGCCACAAATCGCGGCGAGATCGCGCCAAATTTAGATCGCTTATAGGCGTTTTTTGCGTTTTTTTGATCAGGCCATGTAAGAGAGCCATTTCTGAATCGTGGACTGAGAAAAAAACACGGGCAACTCTACCTGCACTTAAATGAATGCGAACTTCCCATAAATCAGTTTCGATTTTGCGAACGAGAGGCATTCCAAGCGGCCAGCGAAATTGCACCAGTTTGATGTCTTCTCCAATGGCTTTGCGATCTTCTCTGCCTAATGTTAAGAGCCATTCACGAACAGGTTCCCTGCCCAATTCGGTACGAAAGAAGACTACAGCGAGAATTGGAACATTACTCATGAAGCTATTGTACCACAAAAGGTACGATTGGCAAGGTTCATCCCTTTCCTGTCCGCAGCATGTGGGCGAATTCGTGGGGCATGGTGGTGGCTTCGATGGCTTGGGCGGCCTGTTCGATGTCGTAGGGGACGCGGACAAATTCGACGGTGAGGTGGGTGGAAACGGCCGTTAATACCACATACCCTGCTCGCGGATCGCCATCCTTTGGTTTGCCCACGCTGCCGGCGTTGATGACGTGACGACCATCGGGCAAGGTGCGGTGATAGGGCAGATGGGTGTGGCCGCACACCAGCACATCGGCTCCGGCCAAATCGAGCAGCCGCGTCAGGCTGGCTTCGGGGCGGTTGGCGTAAAGGTATTCGTTGATGCGGCGCGGGCTGCCGTGAACCAATGCCACCCGCAGCTTGCCCAGCAGCACCATCATGGTCATCGGTAGATTACGCAAATAGGCTTTGTGGTCGGTGGTGACGTGGACGTTTGTCCAGGCGATGGAGCGTTTGCCAAGCTCCTGAGCTTCCGGCGTTTTGTAGGCGCAGCCGCAGTCGTCGCTGTCGTGTCCCACGCCGTAATCGTAGTTGCCCATCAGTGTTGGCACATCATGCTCACGCATAAATGTGACGACTTCGTTGGGTTGTACGCCGTAGCCAGCCAAATCACCCAGGCAGAAGCGGCGGTGGTTATGGTGGATATTGAGGTGGTGGTAAACGGCCGTTAACGCCGGTAAATTGCCATGAATATCGCCAAAAATGGTCATTTGTTCCATATGTGTCTCCTTCAAATACGATTGAGAGATTGGGTACTTTAACAATTTATCACCCAGTCTCTCAATCTCCTAGTCTCCTGCCTCATTTTAGCCCGATGTTGAGCAAAAGTTGAGCGAATTCGCCACGCGAGCGTGGAGCGGGGTATACTTTCTTTATGCTTGGATTAGATATTGCTACCCTACTTGCTCGGGCGATTGTGCTGCTCATCGCCTTTACCATTCATGAACTGGCTCACGCCGTTACCGCCGACCGGCTGGGCGACCCCACGCCGCGCCGTCAAGGACGGATTACGCTGAACCCGCTGGCGCACCTGGATCCCATTGGCACGTTGATGCTGCTGATTTCGGGGTTTGGCTGGGCCAAGCCGGTGATGGTTCAGCCCGCTTATTTGCGCGGCAACCCCCGCACCTCGATGGGGATTGTGGCGGCGGCGGGGCCGCTGTCGAATTTGCTGATGGCGATTGTGGCGGCGATTCCACTGCGGCTGGGGCTGGTGGATATGAGCATCCGCAGCAGCAGCACGGTGTTCCCATCGCTGTCGTTTTTGCTGTTCCAGTTCATTTTTATCAACCTGATTTTGCTCTTTTTCAACCTGATTCCTATTCCGCCGCTGGACGGGTTTAAGATTTTAACGGCCGTTCTCCCCGCTGAAATGGCATATCAATTACGGCCGTTGGAGCAGTACGGCTTTATGATTTTGCTGCTGGCAATTTTTATTTTGCCCAACATGGGAATTGACATCTTGGGCTGGCTAGTGCAAACCCCCACACTACAGGCATTTTCGCTCATCACTGGTTACTAATCATGGCGCGAGTAGGGTACCGGGTGCGGCAATTTGGGCGGCTGCTGTGGCCGCAGCCGTTAACGGCCGTTGAGCGACAAGAAGTAGAAGCCATATTGTCGCAACGGCAGCTACTGCTTTTTGCTGAATTTGCCCCCAGCGACCAGCGGCATAGCTACCGGGTGCTGCAAACGCTTCTGGCGGCGGGGGAAGTGGAGCCGTCGCTGCTGGTGGCGGCACTGCTCCACGACATTGGCAAGATTTGTCACCCCGTTTATGTGTGGGATCGGGTGCTGATTGTGCTGGGTGAGGCGTTTTTACCTCGGCAAGTGGCGGCGTGGGGGGGCGGTGAGGCAGTAGGATGGAAACGGCCGTTTGTCATTCGCGCCCAACATCCCGCCTGGGGGGCCGATTTGGTGCAAGCTGCTGGGGCCACCCCGCTGACGGTGCGGCTGATAGCCCGCCATCAAGACAAATTGCCCGCCAACCCAACCAGTCACGAAGACAAATTGCTGGCGCGGCTACAGTGGGCGGATGATCAGAATTAGGCGGTGGGAAGGGTAATCAGTAATCGGTAATCGGTGATCGGTACAACTGAATACTGATTACCGATTACCGATTACTTTTTGGTAAAGGTGAAACAATGCAAGCACAAACCATAACCATCATCGGAATGCAGCGGCTGGGGGTGTCGGTGGCGCTGGCACTGCGGGTAGCACTGCCCAAGGTGACGCTGGTTGGGCATGATAAGGATGGCTCACTTGCCCGTGTGGTGAAGGAAAAAATGGGGGCCATTGACAAGGTAGAGTGGAATTTGGTGCGGGCAGCGGCGCAGGCTGATATTGTGGTGCTGGCGGTGCCGTTTGTGGAGCTGCGCGATACCCTGGAGGCGATTGGGCACGATTTGCAGTCTCACACCCTGCTGCTCGATATGTCTAGCCTAAAAGGGCCGGGGGTAAAATGGGCGGCCAAGGCGATTCAAAGCGGCCATTATGTGGGGGTGCGGCCGGTGCTGGCGGCCAATGTGCTGGAAGATGGGCGGACGGACTACACGGCGGCAGCGGCCGATTTGTTTCGCAACAGTGTTTTTTGCTTGATGCCGACGGCTGATGTAGATGCGCGGGCGGTGCAAACGGCCGTTCATTTCGGCCAACTCCTCGGTGCCACCCCCTATTTCCTCGACCCCAACGAATATGACAGCCTCATTCAAGGTGTGGAAACGGTGCCAGGGCTGATGGCGGCCGCCATGTATGGCGCAATTAGCAAGGAAACCGGCTGGCGCGACATGCTTCGTTTTGCCAACCAACCGTTTGCCCTCACTACTCAGCCGCTGAGCAACGGCGAAGATTTGGCACAATTGGCGCTCTATGACCAGCAGGCGACACTGCGCTGGCTCAATGCCTTTCTGGGTGAACTGCAACTGGTGCGCCAATGGGTGCAGCAGGGGGATCGCCACAGCCTGACGGCGCTGCTGGGGCAAATGGGAGATCATCGGGCAGCGTGGCTGCGTGATCGTGAGAAAAATGATTGGGCGGAGGCCAAAATGCCGACGGTGGAGAATCGTGGCCTGACGGAGCAGATGTTGGGCAGTTGGGTATCGGAACGGATGGGGCGGGATGAGTGAGGCAGGGCAGGTGAGAAAGGGAGAGGGGGAAAAACGGCCGTTGCGCATCCTCATGATCGCCCCCACCTCTTTCTTCAGCGACTATGGCGGCCATATTCGTATCCTCGAAGAAACCCGAACTCTGCTGGCAATGGGGCATCAGGTGCGAATCGTTACCTATTATAAAGGAAGCAACCTCCCCGGTCTCGACATTCGCCGCACCCCGCCTCTTCCCTGGCACACCGAATACGAAGTTGGCTCCTCACGCCACAAAATTGCCTTTGATGTCTATCTTTCCATCCAATCCCTTATCGAAGGGATACGCATGAGACCCGATGTGCTTCACGGCCACATGGGGGAAGGGGCGCTGATTGGCGGCGTGTTGTCCCGTCTGCTGCGCGTGCCGCTCGTTTTTGATTTTCAGGGATTGATGACGGCGGAAATGGTGGATCACAAATTTCTTGACCCCAACGGCCTTGTCTATCCCTGGATGTACCGCCTGGAGCGGTTTTTTTCCACCCGGCTGCCCCACGCCATTCTCACCAGCTCCCTTCGCGCCCGCCAAATTTTGCACAACGAATTTGCCATTCCCCTCAGCAAAATCCATCCCCTGCCCGACTGTGCCGACACTACCCGCTTTGACCCCCAAACCATTTCCACAGAGGCGCAGCAAAAAATCCGGCAGCGTTACAATATTCCGGCGGATCGTCTGATCGTAGCCTACTTGGGGCTGCTCACCGATTATCAGGGCACGCCCCATCTCATTGAGGCTGCTGTCCATTTCAAACAGCAGCAGGCCAATGTCCACTTTTTAGTCATGGGCTATCCTGATGTGGATCGCTACCAGGCGATGGCGGTCAAACGGGGAGTGGGTGATATGATGACGTTTACGGGTAAGGTAGAGTACCGTGATGCCCCCACCTATTTGTCGCTGGGGGATATTGCCGTGGCTCCCAAGATGTCGTCAACCGAAGGCAGCGGCAAGCTGTTGAATTATATGGCGCTGTGCCAGCCGGTGGTGGCGTATGAAACGCCGGTGCATCGAGAATATTTGGGGGAGTTGGGGGTGTATGCGTCGGTGGGAGACATTGCGGCCTTTACGCGGGGGATCGAATGGCTGGTGGCGAACCCGCAGGAGCGGGTACGGTTGGGGCAGCTTTTGCGCCAGCGGGCGTTGGAAAAATACAGTTGGCGGGCAGCGGGGGAAGAGATTGTTTCAATATACTGCCAGTTGACATCAAAAAAATAATATAATATGGGGTGTTCGCTAGGG
>JACKCD010000091.1 GCA_020634215.1 Ardenticatenaceae bacterium
AATAGTTCGCGGTTTGTGTATAGAATGGAGGTGATGACAAGCAGGGTGAGGGTGAAAAAAACGGCCGTTATTACCCGCTGCCGTTTACCCGAAAACAAAAAGCTGGCCGCCTGATGCGACCACACGCGAAGCGTTGTCAACCAATGCCGATTAGCTGAAGACATAGTGAATGCAGCCTATAAATATCCCAAAGCCCGCAAATGTTCCGCAATCCGCTCTTGCTCTTCGTCGCTAAAATCGAAGGCTTGGACAGGCAAGGCCATTTCTCCATGACCGATTAAAGCGTCAAGTTGGTCGGCAACCTCATCCTCAAACAAGCCACGCAGCAACTGTCCATCAAAGCTGGCTGGGGTAGGCACTCCCAGCAAGCTCAACACAGTGGGCGCAATATCTAGCAAATGTGCTCCCTCAACATGAGTACCAGGACAAATACCCGATCCATTGGCAATCAAAATCCCATGTGGGCGGTGTGATCCTGTCAAAGGCTGGGTGCTAAAATCAAACGCTCTTTGCCGCTCAAAAACCGGAGCTTGGGCATCATACTGGCCCCGCCCCCAATCGGCATAATCCAGCCATTCGATAATCAAATCGGGGGCTTGCGGCAAAAATGGCCCGCTATACAACTCTTCGCGGCGATGAACGGCACGTACCAAGGGCTGACCCGTTTCGGGATCAACCATTGTGAGTAATTGCGTGCGGATGGCTTCGCAAAGTTCATCATAAGAATCGCCAGGGGTCACTACTCCGTTCGGCTCGCGCCCTTGCAGGTTGATGTAAATGTTGCCCCCAGCACCCAGGGCATAGGCTTGGGTTTGCTCCCAATCAACGGTTGAGGTCAGCAGGGAGGATTCAAAATTTTCTTTTACCGCCTCAAATCGCTCAATGCCAAGCCATTGACGGATGGTAGCGCGGGTTTGGGCTGGCAGGTACTCTCGGTAAGCGTGGGCGAGTTTTTTAATAACGGCCGTTTTCACCCTTCCCCCCACGCTTTGCGTCGCCAAATGGAAACGCAAGTACCCCATTTGCGCCAACCATTGATTCAAATTGATCATCCAGCGGAAAGTACCTGCACCATGATCAGAAAGAATAAACACCACTGTTTCCCGTTCATCCCCATCGGCACGAGCCTGAGCAACCAACTTTCCCACCATCTCATCCAGTCGCTTATAAACATCAAGAATGGCGTGGCGATGACGTGCCTCAGGCGTGCCCTCCGCCGCTTCCATACAGTGCCAAAAAGTGTGCTGCACCTCATCAGTTGCCATAAACACAACCATAAACAAATCCCAAGGTTCTGTTTTCAGGAGATGCAGGCTCAATTTTTCGCGCATAGCAATCGCTTTGAGCAACTTCTGATGGTAGTCAAGCAGCGGATTTTCAGCCCGCTGGTCAAAATCGGGCAGGATAAAATAATCAGGCGTAAGTTGCCGCAGCGTTTCGTAGTAACCCACCGGGTAGACCAGCTCCGGTGTTACGGTGGGGGCAAACGGACCACCAATCATCACCCCATTAACAGGTCGAGGCGGATATGTATAAGGGATATTGAGCGCAATAACTTGCTTCCCCTGCTGGCTGGCAATATCAAAAAAGGTAGGAGCGCCTATTTGTGAACTGCTGGTTATTTCCAAATGATAGCTGCCGGAGCGGCGGCGCACAAAATCATAAAGACCATGTTTGCCCTGGTTGACACCTGTCAGGCAGGTTGTCCAGGCTGGAGCGGTGGTTGGTTGAAGCGTAGATGCCAACGCGCCATGCCCCCCCGTTGCTATCAGTTGGGCCAGGTTGGGCAGTTGGGCTTTCCATGGGTCAATTAGATCAAAGGTGGCTCCATCAAGTCCGATGAGCAGAACCCGTTTTGCAGATGCAGTCATAAGTAAATTCTAGGGAAATATCCACAAGGTAAAAAAGCATCAACCATTATACCAAAGAACAAGTCAGGTGGGTTAGTCAGCCCGCAAATGGGCAAAGATGGTCATGATGGAGGTTTTGTTAAACGCCTCGGCCAACTTGTAGATGGGCAGCGTTGCCAGCCGCAGCGGCAGGGTATAGAGCCACTGGCTGCGCCGCTGCCAGACGGCTTCGGGTACCTGCTGGGCTTTGGCGCGAAATTCCAGGCTCATGAGGGTGACACCTAAACGGCCGTTAAAGCTCTCCACACTCGTCAACCCAAACCCCGCATCGCGTAAATAATTCTCCATCACCTGCGGCGTAAAAATGTGCAAATGGCGCGGCCGATCCCACCCTAGCCAATCGCTGCCAAACCATTTGGCTTCAAAACCCGTGGGGTTGGGCAAGCTGGCTACAAACAACCCACCCGGCCGTAAAATGCGGGCAATCTCTGCCAGCGTCGCCTTGGGGTCAAGCACATGCTCAAACACATCCCACAGTGCCACCAAGTCAAACGCATCATCGGGAAAATGGGTCTCTTCCAGCGTTCCCGTCATCACCTCAATTCCATACGTTTGGCGCGTAAACTCGGCCGCATAGCCACTTAGCTCCACCCCCGTTACTTGCCATCCCTGCTCACGCATTGTCGCCAAAAACAGCCCCGTGGAGCTACCCACTTCCAGCAGACGACCCGGCTGCGGCAGGTGGCGGCGAATCCGCTTATACCGCCGTTCCATTTCATGCCGCCGATGAAAACGCTCCATAGCCGATGCCTGTTCTCCGACGATACCACGCTGAAACGGCTCGTATTCGTCTGGGTAGAGGTTGGGCAATTCTTCTCGCGTAGGCTGCGGATTTTGGTAAATCAGACCGCAGTTGCGACAGCGTACCAGCCGATAGTGGCCGGGTCGGTTTAGTAGCAAATCTGGCCCTTCGTTGACCAGATCACTATCATCTTGCTCACAATAATTGCAACGGACGTATTCCATAGGTTAGTTCGGCTTGTGGCACAAAAAGACAAAGCAAAAGGCCAGGTTAAGTGGAACAAGTTGGGCAGCAGCCAGGCGTGCCAGCTTTTTGGGTTGGTGCAGATAGGCTTGCCAATCGTGGCGGGTGCGCGGGCGTTCCAAATCGTATTTGAGCGTTTTGGTGACAATTAAACCGTGGATTTGCAGCAAATCCTGCCATTCATACCGGCTGGCATACCGCTGGATGGGCTGTTCGTCAAGCATGGTGCGCCCCTTGCGGTATGCGCTCCAAATGTTTTGCAGCAGGCTAAAGCTGTTGGGAACCAGCACCACGGCGCGGCCGCCAGGCTTCAGAACGCGGGTCATCTCAGCAACGGCCGTTTCCATATCCACATAATGCTCCAAGCTGCCAATATTGCTGACCACATCAAAACAGCCGTTGGCATAGGGCAAATCCTGGCTGTTGGCCGTCACCAGCATTGGCGATGGCGGTTGTGACCCGCTCCGCAGTGCCGCATAAGATAAATCCAGCCCGTGGGCTTTAACGCCCAGCCCCTGCGCCAGCCGGGGTAACTGCGCCCGCCCGCAAGAAATGTCGAGGTACTGCTCACCCGGTCGAAAAGCCAGAATGTCCAGCAGCCACAGATAAAACGAGTCCGTTTGCGAGATGTCGCTTTCGGTGTAAATCTCGTCATACGCCTGCTGGCTGTCGCTGTCACTCTCGACCTCATCAAGCCGAATTTCAAACAAAACAGTTGCTTTTTTTTGCATAACGTAGGGATGGTAGCGAGGGGAAGGGGTTTTAGCAAATTTTGCCGCTAAAAAAATGCTCCCCCTGTCCTGCGACACAGGGGGAGCAAACCACAGAGGGGATGTAGAGCAAAGTTGTTGAGGCACTTAGACCTCAGAAGGTGTTGGCGGCACCAGAACAATCGGTAGAAAGGTGTTATCTCCGTCGCAGGAAAGCAGGTATGTCTAAATTATTGGGTGAAAACTTGGGCTGAACCGGCTCGCGGTCGCGGGCTTCCACCTGGCGGGAGGAGGTTGCCGGCTCTAACGGCCGTTCATCCACCTCCACCTGCGGGCGCGGTTCGGGCGTCGTGCGGCCGTATTGCTGCTGTAAAAGCTGCCGCCGCGTCATCTGCTGTCGTTCAAACCCGGTGGCAATCACCGTGATTCGCAGCTCGTCGCCCATGTTCTCATCAATCACCGCACCAAAAATCATGTTAGCATCAGGATCGGCCGTTTCCCGAATAATCGCCGCCGCCTGATTCACTTCATACAGACTCAAACTGGGGCCGCCCGTAATGTTGAACAAAATACCACGCGCCCCATCAATCGTCACATCTAGCAGCCGCGAGCTAACCGCCTGTTCCGCAGCCATACGCGCTCGGTCATCACCCGTACCAACGCCCACAGCCATCAACGCCGCACCGCCCTCAGACATAATCGTCTGCACGTCGGCAAAATCCAAGTTGATCAAACCCGGCACGGTAATCAACTCACTAATCCCCTGAATCCCCTGCCGCAGCACGTCGTCGGCCATCATAAACGAATCCGTCAGCGAGACCCGCTTGTCAGCCAACTCCAGCAGCCGATCATTGGGGATGATGATCAGAGTGTCTACTTGCTCTTTTAACTTTTCAATGCCAGCATTGGCTGCATTGGTGCGCTTGCTGCCTTCAAACATAAACGGCTTGGTTATAACCCCAACCGTCAGTGCCCCAACCTCACGCGCCACCCGAGCAATCACAGGAGCCGCCCCAGTGCCTGTGCCACCACCCATACCGGCGGTGATAAACACCATGTCAGATCCCTTAAGGACTTCATACAGTTCGTCGGAAGTTTCTTCGGCTGCTTTTTCACCCTGCTCCGGGTGTCCACCAGCCCCAAGACCGCGTGTTAGCTTGTCGCCAATCCGCACGCGCACAGGGGCCAAGGATTGGAGCAACGCTTGGTTGTCTGTGTTAACGGCAATAAAATCAACGCCACCGACCCCTTCCTGAATCATGCGGTTGACTGCATTGTTCCCGCCCCCACCCACACCAATGACGCGAATAATCGCTGAATGCTCCAACTCTGGTCCACGCTGCATCTTCCTACCCTCTTTACTCATTGTCCAATCTGCTATTGCCCGACATACGATATTTCTAAATCCCTAGAGCAGCGTTGCCTTGTTGCCTGGACGTGGATCATAGCGGCTGGCATATTGCTCTAGCATCGCTTTCTCTACAAGCCATTTGTTGCCAAATTTAATTGCTGGCAATTTCCCCTGGCGAATGAGCCGCCGCACGGATTCGGGGTGAATATTTAGCCGCCTGCTCACTTCGAACACGCCAGCATAATTGTCTAACAAATCATCTTTACTCATTGTAGAGTGTGCTTTGCCTGAATGCGGGATAATACAACAATACCTATTGTTGCAACGATACAACAAAACATAATGTTCGTCAAGTAAATTGACAAGTTTTGTTGTAATTGCTCAACAGGTGGTTATCGAGGGGTAAGGAGAGGAAACAGCAGAAGGCTGTTTAGGTTAATTCAGCTAGAGAAGGTCATCATCATCATTATCGGCGGCTATCATGCGTAAAAAGGTGACAAATTGGTTCAAATCCTGTGTGAAGGCAATTAGCATGGGTTGTGCCCCATCAAACAGAGGCTGCATTTTCTCCCAATCAAGCTCAAACCCATACATATGCCTGATGCGATGGCGAAATCCACGATAGCGGTGCATTTTGTCAAGGGTGGTGGGATGAATGACGGCCGGCCGACTCCCCGTAGCAGTACCCACCCTATCTAAAAGCTCCCGATGCCAATTACTCCCATCCAATTCAACTTGGTCAATCTTTTTGACCACGCGATGACAAATCCGCTCCATGCCGTTGTACAGGTCATCCAGAATGTGGCCGATGGCATACAAATCAAACAAAGCCGGAGAAGCAGCTAAAAGCCGAATTTGTGGTTCTTGAATCGCTGTCTCAACTTGTTGGAAAACGAGCAACTCTTGCTCTAACTCATCCGCTAACAGCAACAGGTTGGGCTTCATACAGCTTTACACCCTCCTCCAGAATGCGCTTTTGCAAAATGGAGGGAGCATATTCCAGTTCAATAACGTTCAATGTAAATTGAGTTGCTTGCTCTAAGTAATCCAGAAGCTCGGTGAACTCCCAATCCGATATACCAGTGATAGCCAAATCAATATCTGTTTCCCGTGTAAAACCTTGATTTCGAGCCAATGAGCCAAAAAGATAGATTGTGTCAACCGCATAGTTGTCTTGAACAAGAGTTGCTAACCGTTTCGCTTCCTGTAAATAAAAATCAGGATAAACATCTGTGATTTCTACATCCGTGAAGCCCGTTAATGTTAAAGGCTTGGCAGGTTGCTGCTGTAACTGCGCTAACAGTTGCTGATATGGCACGGTGGGTTTGCAGGTGATATATCTGATCCAGGCACCGGTATCTATTGGTTTCCCCAAAACTTTATAGGTACCATCCTGGTAGCTCAACATAAAATCAAGCACATTATTTTGAGCTTCTTGCTCTTTATACACCCGCAAAAATCGCGCAAAATCTGGGGATTCTGGATTAAGCCTGAGTGTTAAATCTGTAGCAAAGGCTTTGGTCTTGCCAGTTTTTATAATGTGCCACAATCCTACAATACTATGTACATCATCAAGGGAAAAGCCATGCCGGGGTACTTGAAACGGATGTCTAAACCGTTTTTGAATGTCGTAGAGTTTTTGCAGTAGTTCATCAAAGTGTGTATCTGGTTGCAAACGTTGTACAAGTTGTTGATTTGGCTCAAGGCCAAGCAAAACATGAAAATTGGAATAATTTGGGGAAGAAATAAAAAGCTGACCACCTTGACAAAGGGCACGAATGAATGTTTCTGTTTGGATTGTTTCCTCGACATGACGGCCATAATGGTTGCAAGTAACTTGAATTTGTTTGCCATGAATTTGAAGAGGATCAATCTTATCCACTGCAAACGATATTTTGAAGTGCAATGGGTGTGATTTCTGATGATGATTTGATATTGTGATTAGCTCTTGCCCAGACTGGAGGATTCCTTCAATATACTGAGGAGGAACTGGCTTTTCATTGGTAAGCAGCTCAAGTTTTAATGGAATTGGTGAGTCGTAAATATTAGGGCCTAGCGTGATTGCGCTAGGTTTTCCGAACCAAGTTTGAAACCAAGGCGACATTTCGATCTTCGCAATAAATTTTTCAGTTAACGTTACAGATTGCCCTTCTTTGAGATAAGCTTCAAATTGTTGCAGGGCTTCACGCCCTTGAGGGTCGTCAGAAAACTTTGGTCGTAGGCTTACCTGTATTGTTTTGCCGTGCGTAAGTTGGTGCACTAATTGCCGCCCAATGGCTTGACGTAGTTGTTTTAGTCCTGAATCATCTGTCGTGTGACTCCACGGAATGCGAATTGTAGCTGTTTTTTTCGCGTGCCAGTTGGGGTTTTTCTTTTCTAGCTGAAATATTGCTTCTTTAGCAATCACCCAACGCCCTTCTTGTTGCTGAGTGTCCCAAATAAGCAAAATGACGGGTAGCGCAAATTGTGACCAATGACTCAGGTCTTTGACCTCAAACCGGTAAGGAAGATAGTCTTGGCGTTTGCGTTCTTGTAAGTTTGTGATGCTTTTGGCTTGGATATGAAACAAAACGCCAGTAGCACGGCCGTCAAAATAGATATGGGCAATGAAGTCCTCGCCTAGGTCTTCAGAGGGGGGTGTGACAACCCAGCCGAAGGCTTCAAAGCATTCGGCAATTTGGCGGATGCTGCGGCGTGCTTGTTGTGTTTGGGGTGTCAGGCGGATGGGTGCAACCATAAAAACATTTTGGCACTGCTGCGGCTAAATGTCAATTCTTTGTTTGCAGGCTGGGAGGCGGCAGGACAAGATAGCTGAGGAGGAGGCCAGTGCAGCCGGTGAAGATGGGGATGCCGGTGATGAGGTGGATGACCCACCAAACGCGGCCGGTGTTGGTGAGGGTGAGGAGGAAGAGGGCGTAGAGAATGGCGGGGAGGAGGAAGGCGAAAAGGTGGAAGGCAAACGGCCGTTTTCCCCCACCAACTCCCATCCCCAGCAACAGCCCATCCCCAATCAGCCCAGCCAGCACCAGCGCCGGTACGCCCGTGTAATCATCCAGCATCCAACTCATCAGCAAAATGTTAACCGACAGTATGAGGGTGACAGTGCCAAAAGGGACGCGCCAGCGGCGCACCACCGGCAGCAGCAGCCCCATCAGTAGGGCGGAGTGGAAGACGCTGGTTAGCACCCCCAGAATTTGCGACGCTTGCCCGGTAAACCCGACGCGGGAGACCGAGGTGGCGAGCCACGGGTTGGCCGGGAAGTAGGCGAACTGGGTGATGAAGGTGAGCAGCGAAAGGAGGAAAGTGAGCGACAACAGCATAGGAAACAAAGCTACCCACCCCTGCGGGTTGCCACGCCGCTGCCCTAGGGCGCGAATGGGGCCGGTGACGATGAGTACCATACCGGCAATAAGCGTGAGGTGGGTGGGGCTGAACAGGGCGGCGATGTTTTCTTCGATGCCAAAAACAGTGTGACAGGCGAGATCGCCGACACCGCCAGCGGCGAAAATGGCGATGCCGAGCAAGGAGAGGGTGTAGCCGGCCGGAACGGCCGTTTTCCACCCATGCCCCTGCCGCCAATTTTGCCACACTTGCCAACCGTGAACGGCCGTTACCGCCCCGAATCCACTGTAAAAAACGGCGTGCCACGGCGTAAAAAAGCTCTCTAGCCCACCAAGGTTGTTGTGCGCCCAGCCGTCGAGATAGAGGCCAAAGATAAACCAGATGGCGCTGATTGTGACCATCCAGTCAAAACGAAGCGAGCTAAACGGCCGTTCGGCGGCCAGAACAAGTTGGGGGTGGGTTGGGTTTTGTGTAAGTTGGGTCATGGGGTGGAGGAGATTGGAGATTGGAGATTAGAGATTGCAAACCGGTCAATCTTCAATCTCTAATCTCCAACCCCTAATCAATCAATAAACCAGAAATCGAAACCAGCGAATGATCTTCCGCATCCGCCGAGCAATGGTCATAGGCCACTTTGTGGCCGCTGACATGGCCGTTGTTGTTGGCTTCCAAGTAGTGCAGCATCAGGTAGATGGACGAGAAGCCACACACTTTGTTGCGGTCTTCTACGGCCGCGATTTGGCGGTAAAAGTCGGCGGCATCGCCGCGCAGCACCGCTTCGATGAGGTGATCATCGGTTTGGCGCAGGGCGGCGCGGCGGTGGCTGTCCATGTTGTAGTTATCGCTAAAGGCGGGGCCGACATGGGCAAAATCAACCGAGGCGACGGCCAGCACCTTTTTTCCAGCCGTTTCCCGCCGCAGCGTTTCCACGGCCGTCATCAGCAGTTCGTCGTTGGCCGGGTGGCCGCCGTTGCGGACAAAATGGTGGAACGAGCCGCACAAAATCGGCACCATTGGCTTGGGAGCCACGCCGTGTTTGTGGTAGATGTAGTGAAGCCAAACGGCCGATAATTCAATGGCGTGTTCTTTGCGGTGGTGCAACTCCTCGGCATACGCTTCTGCGGGGCTAATCGCCTCGGCCACGGCATCAATCAGGTCGGTGTCGGTGGGCAGCACGCCAAAGGGGGTGGCATAGGGGAGCCGCGTCAGGGTGAAGGTGCCGTGCCCGCCGTTGTGGTCGGTGCCAAAGATGAGAACGAGATCGGCTTCAAGAACGGCCGTTTCTGCCCGTTCCCACACCTTCGCATACACCGGCCCGCCCCGCTGGTAATCAATATGGGGCGACACAATCGCCCGGCCGCGCCACGGCTGCCAGCCATTGCGGTCATCATCCTCGCCATACCGCGCCAACTGCCGCGCCAGCCGCTGCGGGTTATCGGGATAGCTCAATTTTGCCAAAGCCGGGGGGCGATGGGGCTGGGCG
>JACKCD010000092.1 GCA_020634215.1 Ardenticatenaceae bacterium
GCTTGAAACGACGCAACTCGATGCGCTTACTGCGCTAGCCAACGAACCTGCAGCCTTTTATCACCGTGCTGGCGACGGGCCAAAACGACCGCCCGCAACAACCGGCCCAGCCAACCCTAGCGCCTAACTCCAGTAAGGTCTCCTTGATGGCTGCGGTCGGCGTCCTCGCCGTACCGCTTCTTATTGAGTGCTGTCTTTGCTCCGTCGTTTGGGGCTGAAAAAGCATAGCCTGACACAACTCCGCAAAAGCCACGGTTGGCAAAGTCAAGGTTCTGCAAAAAGCAGCGGTCAAAAATTGCTCCTCACTTTTCGGCAAAAACATCGGTCAAATCCGCAAATTTCGCCCACTTTGCATCATTAAGGAGTAAGTCGGGCGTATTGGCAAAAGTGCAGGTGAAAAGACACGAAGAAGGCGACGAACGATTTCACGGCGTAGGTTTCATGTGCTTGATCGCCGCCTAACGCTTACATGAGCCGCGCTTTGCGTCGGTTCATGTAAGCGTTAGACAAGAAAGTGCAATCTTGGAAATAGGTTAGCGCATTGTTTCGTGCTGGGTATGGGGAAAAACGGCCGTTTTCTCCCCCCACCTCACCACACCACCCCCTACAAAAAAACCTCCGAGATCTTCGAGACCTCGGAGGTTTTGCTCATTACGCCCGTTCCACCGCAATCGAACGGCGGTGAATTTGGTAGCGGTCGCTCTTTTCCAGCACCTGCGCCACAAACTTCTCCGGCACATCCACCAGCGTCTGCGCCTCCTGAATGCGGATCGCCCCAATCGAACGGCCAGGAATATCGGCATGGTACGCCAGCGTTCCCACCACATCATTTGGCCGCACCCCGTGCACCTTACCCGCGTTCAGCACCAGCCGCACCATTCCCTGCTCATGCGACCGAGAAGAATGCTCAACCACGGGCCGACGGCCGTTATTTTCCCCCCGCCCCGACCGCGCCGAGCCACGCCGCTCACGGCCACGCCGCTCCTCACGCTGTGGCTCCACAACCTCGCTCAACGGTTCAATCGGCCGCTGCTTCTCCTCCGCCCGCGCCAGCTTTAGCGCCGCCGCCGCCACGTCGGCCAAATCAAACCCCTCATCCACCAGCCGCAACACCATCTCTTTTTCCTGACGGCAGCGCCCACGCCGCAGCCACACCATCATCCGCTCCAGCAGTTGCGCCTCACGAAACGCCTGAATGTCTTCATCCGTCGGCAAAGCCGCCCGCTCAATTTTTTGCCGAGCGTACTTTTCAATCTTCCGCAGCCGCCACAGCTCCTTGGGGGTAATCAGCGAAACGGCCGTTCCTTCCTTCCCCGCCCGCCCCGTCCGCCCAATCCGGTGGACATACACCTCCGACTCCAGTGGCAGGTCAAAATTGAACACATGGGAAATGTCGTCAATATCCAGCCCCCGCGCCGCCACATCCGTCGCCACCAGCACCGCAATCTGCCCCCGGCGGAACCGGTTCAGCACCTGCTCCCGTGCATCCTGGCTCAAATCGCCATTTAGCACCTCCGCCATAAAACCACGCGCCGTCAATTCGCTGGCTAACTCGGCCGTTCCCACCCGCGTGCGGGCAAAAATCAGCGCACTTTTAATCGTTTCCACCTCAAACAGCCGCGTCAACGCCGCCAGCTTGTCCGGCTCATTGACCAAATAATAACGCTGGGCAATTTTAGCAACCGTCAACTCGTTGGGGGTCACACTCACCACCTGCGGCTGGTGCAAATAATTGTCCGCCAGCTTACGAATTTCCGGCGGCAGCGTCGCCGAAAAAAGAGCGGTCTGCCGGTTGGCCGGGGTTTGGGCCAAAATCGCCTCAATGTCTTCAATAAACCCCATGCTCAACATCTCATCCGCTTCATCCAGCACCACCGCCTGAAGCTGGCTCAAATCGAGGGCATTTTGTTTGATGAGGTCAAGCAGCCGGCCGGGAGTCCCCACCACCACATCCACCCCTTTCCGCAGTCGGTTAATTTGCCGACTGTACGGCTGGCCGCCATAAATGGAAAGAACGCGCACGCCGCAAAAACGGCCGTATTCATACATCGCCCGCGACACCTGCAACGCCAATTCCCGCGTCGGTGCCACCACCAACAGTTGCACCGTGCGCCCTTCGGGAACAATGGCTTGCAGCAGCGGCAGCGAAAAAGCGGCCGTTTTGCCCGTGCCAGTTTGCGCCTGTCCAATCACATCGTGACCAGCCAGCAACAATGGAATAACTTCTGCCTGAATGGGGGTTGGCGCGGCATACCCGCGCTCTTCAACAGCCTGCACCAGCTCTGGGCGCAGACCCAATTGCGAAAACGTCTTGCTCATGATACTCCTAAAATAATGGGGACGCGGACAAACACAGACGAACACGGATAAATGCTCGTAACTGGTTATTCAGCATGTTGCCCTGATCAAAAAATCAGGTGCATCCGGTCAATCAGCGTCCAAATTTGACAAATCAGCGTAGGCAGTGCCTTTGCAGGCTTACCGCCCTGTCCCTGCGAACAGCCGACTCGTCATCCCAACTATGGAGCCATGCTGTTGCAAAACGCAAAAAAACGGCCGTTTCAGGCACTTGCCCAAAACGGCCGTTCCTAACTAACTAAACTTGACCTAAAAACTTAATCGTCCCACTCGTCACGACCGCCGCGATAGCCACCGCCACCGCCACTGCGTTGACCGCCGCCACCACTGCGCTGACCACCGCCGCCACCACCGCCGCGATAGCCACCGCCACCGCCGCCGCCGGAACGACCGCCGCCACCACCGCTGCCGCCGCCGCCGCGATAGCCACCGCCACCGCCGCCGCCGGAACGACCGCCGCCACCGCTACGGAAACCACCGCCGCCGCCACCGGAACGACCACCGCCGCCACCACCAGCGTTATCACGCGGACGGGCTTCATTCACGCGCAAATCGCGCCCGCCATAATCTGCACCATCTAAAGCAGAAATTGCTGCATCTGCATCAGATGATCCCATCTCGACGAAGCAGAAACCACGAAAACGGCCGGAATCCCGGTCATTAATCATAGCTACTGATTCGACTTCCCCATACGCTTCGAACAGATCACGAATCTGATCTTCGGTCGCCGTGAACGGCAAATTTCCCACATAAATTTTCTTTGACAAATCTACACTCGTTCCACAAAAATGATAAACAACCAGTTCATGTTCCTCTTGTGCCGGGAACAAACTGGCATACATTAAGCTACATAGAACAATACACGTTTTCGCGCAAAATGTCGAGAATTTCGACCAACAATTTTTGCAAAATAGGAATTTTGTCAGGGATAAGCGTGGCCAAAAGGTGTTTTACCCCTTGTGTTTCGCCCCTTTTGGCAGAGTACTGGTAAAATACACCTTGTGAAACCATATCTTGTCGTTTTGTCTGTCCTTTTTTTTCTGGCTGGCTGCCGCATCCAGTCTGGGGAAACAATCGTAGAAACACCAACGGCCGTTCCTGCCGCCACCACCCTTTCACCCACCGCCACCACCACCCTCACCGCCACGCCAACGGCCACACCCACCCCCACGCCAACCCTCACCCCCACACCCACTCCCACCGCAACGGCCGTTCCTCTCACCCTCACCGGCGACCCCCGCGCTGCGCTGCTGCAAGAGCCAGTTCCCAGCGGCAATGCGCCTTGCGGCGTGGTAGATACGCTCGATTTCCCTTTGCAACCGCCCGAAGGCGAGGGCGTGCGCGGCGGGCAAGATTTTGGCGTGTTCCGCGACCGCTATGGCAAATTCCATGCGGGCGAAGATTGGGGGTTTCGCGGCATAAACGGCCGTTCCGCCTTTGGCACCCCCGTCTACGCCATCGGCCACGGCTTTGTCACCTATGCCGAGCCAGAAGGGTGGAACCGCGACAAAGGGGTCATCATCGTTCGCCACACCTTTGCCGACGGTCATAGTTTCCTTTCCTTCTATGGACACCTCGACCCGCCCAGCTTTTTGATTCAGGCGGGCGACTGCGTGCAGCGCGGGCAGCAGCTTGCCAACATCGGCAAACCGCGCACCTCGCCCCATCTCCATTTTGAAATTCGGGCGCATTTGGCCTTTGCCCCTGGCCCCGGCTATTGGGCTGAAGACCCCACCACGGTGGGCTGGCTACCGCCCTCGGCCACCATTTGGCAGGAACGCATGGCGGCACAGCCGGGGGTGGCTTGGCAACGGCCGTTTACCAACCCCGCCCTCCACCCCATCGGCCAGCTTGCCCCCGACACCCTGCTGCTGCACGAAGAGGGGCAACTGCTCACGCTCAACGTGACCAGCGGTGACTGGCAACCCCTGCCCCTCGCCGCCGATGGCGTGAGTGCGGCGCAACTGAGCAGCAACGGCCGTTTGCTCTACACCGCCACCAGCAACACCCTCACCGCCACCAGCACCGCCGACTGGCTGCCGCAGTGGGAAGCAGACACCGGGCAGCGCGGCACGCCCCAACTACTGCCCCTGCCCGGCGGCGGCGTGGTGGTTGTCACTGCTACCCAACTGGCGGCGTTTGCTGAAGCGGGGCAGGCATTGTGGCGCATGAAGTTGGACAAACGGCCGTTAAGCCACACCCAAACCTCCACCTCCACCCTCCTCTCTACCACCGATGCCGTTTGGCAGCTCACCACCGCTGCGCCGCAACGGTGGCTCGATCAAGGCGGGGAACTAATTCAATCGGGCGACCAACTATGGCTATACGATGAGGATGGGGTGTGGCGGGTCGTGGAAGAAACGGCCGTTCTGGCTCTCCCGCTGCCGCGCCACCAAGCCAGCCAAACCGCCCTCACCCCCCTGCCCAACGGCGGCCTGCTGCTCGCCCACGCCGATGCCGCCGACCGCCGCCTCATCTGGTTTAACCACGACGGAACCCGCCGCTGGGATCGCTCCTTTGCCGCCCTGGGGCGCGGCACGCCGTTCTTGCTCACCCTGGCCGACCAGCCCTATTTGCTCTATCAAACCACCAATGGCAGCAGTGCCACCCTCAACCTCTACGCCATCAACCCCGACGATGCCACCCTAACCCACCTGTTCAGCGGCGGCACCCGCACCAGCCTGCCGCACGACAGTTGGGCAATGGCGTTGTCAGAGCAGCTATTGCTCCATATTGGCGGCGGCTCTTTGGTCGCCTTTTTTCCAGTAATCGGTAATCAGTGACCAGTAATCAGTGACTAGGAATTAGTCGTCAGTTAACCAACTGAATACCGATTACCGATTACTGATTACTTCTAAAAATATGACTCAACCAACTCAACCAATCCGGCTCAACTCTAACGAAAACCCAATGGGGCCTTCACCACTGGCGATGCAAAGCGTCACCCAAGTTCTCAGCCAGGTCAACACCTACCCTTACCCAGAAATGCTGGTGCAGCTTCGAGAGGTGATTGCCGCCACCTGGGCAACCGCATTACCCCTGACCACATTGTGTTGGGCAGCGGCAGCGTGGGGGTGATGAACCTTGTAGCCCAGCTTTACCTCGACACGCTGGAGGCGGAATGTCGGTGATGCCGCCGGTCTTCCCTTTTCCTCAACTACCGCCAAACCCATCAGCGCAGCGTTGGTCAAAGTTCCGCTCCAGTCGGAGCGGTTTCGGGCGATTTAACGGCCGTTCTGGCCGCCATCACCCCCCAACACCCGCATCGTTCACCTGCAACCCCAACAACCCCACTGGCTCCTCAGCATCACCGCCCACGAGCTGGCTGGCTTTATGGCGCAGGTTCCCGACCACGCCCCTCGTCGTCCACGACCAGGCGTACCACCATTCGTGGATGCCCCTGACTTCCGGACTCGCTGGCTCACGTTCTGGAAAACAAGCATTCCTGATTCCACAGCTTTCCAGTGTCAGGCTGGCGGGATGTGGGCTACGCCATCGCTCGCCCCGACATCATCACCACCCGAAGCCATCGCCCCTCCCTCCCAACTCTCAACAAGCTCAACCTGACGGCCGGTCTCTCAATGCCCTAAACGACCACGGCCATATCCAACGCTCCATCGCCATCAACGTGGCTTAAGCGGCTCACCGAACAGTTAGAGTACTTTGACTGCCGCGTGGCCGACGCCAGCTTTTATGATCTCCAAGCCGCCATGCCCGCTGCCACCATCATCAAACGTGGTGGCGTTGGAAGCAGCCGGGGTGCTGCATGCCCTGCCTTCTTCTCACCCGACCACGTTCGCGTCAGCATCGGCAACCCCGCGCAAAACCAGCCATCACCTCGATCACCGCCTCAGCCGCATCCTGGCCGAGGGTGTTTAAAGAATAGGACGCAGGATTGACCTGATCGACCTGATTGTTATCAGGAAAATACAGCCAATAACCGCTTCGCGTACAGGTAAATCGCGTCCCATTTCAAGGAGAAACAGATGCCCACAGTAACAATGGTTGAATATGACAACGCCAGCCCTGAGGTGAGGGCGGTGTATGATGATTTGATGGCAAAAAGGGGATTGATTTTGTCCCCAACTTTTGAAAACGGTTGCCACCCACCCGCCCACGCTCAGCTTACTGTGGCGCGACCTGAATGAGGTAATACCGTATTTACTGGATCGGCTGACCAAGGAGATGATTGCTATTGCCGTGAGTGCGCCACCAACGGTTGCGAAGCATTGCATCAACTCCCACACCGCCGCTACCAAGCGTTGGGGATGGATGCGGAAATGTTAGGGGAATTGATGGTCGTCGGGATGCGTTCACGACGAACCGGATGGCGGAGGGATACCAGGTGGAATCGGACGTGGTGCCAACGCTATGAGGGCGGTGAGCATTGCTGGCATTGGGCAAATTCCGGTGCAAACAAACTGGTTTCGTCGCCGCGGCAGATGGGGCAATTTTGCTGCTTAATCTTGGCTATGGAACACGCCAATTCGACAGCGCACGCGCTCTTTGCGGCAACATGCCGGCGACGAACTGTAAGGGCAAAAACATATCGCCACCCTCACATTGTGCCGACGAAGCTGACTCACCGGCATCGAAGCATTGCAAGTCCGCGCCGCCACTGCCACCGGGAGCCGCTGCCCTGGGTCGAATGGCATATCTGGCCGTTGCCAGCGGCGAAGCTGACCTCGCTATTGCGATGGGCGTGGAGAAAATGAGTACCGGCCAGGCCACCCCCGCCCTTGCCAAAGCGCTGGATGCCGAAAAAGAGGTGGCCGTGGGAGCCAACCTCATCAGCAAAAACGCCGAATTGATGCAGCTTTATATCGAAAAGTACCAGATGCCGCCCGACGGACTGGTCAATTTTGCCGTCAATGCCCACAATAACGCCATCGCCAACGAAAATGCCCTCTTTCGCAAGCCGATTACGGCCGAAACTGTCACCCAATCCCGCCTTGTCTACCCGCCCATTCGCCTGCTCGACTGCTCCCCCATTTGCGACGGAGCCGCCGCCGTGGTGCTGGCCCCCACCGACGAAGCCCGCGCCTTCACCAGCACCCCCATCCACATTTTGGCCTCCAGCGTCGCCACCGACCATTTTCGCATTGAAGACCGCAAAGACCCGCTGATGCTGGCCGGGGCGCGGCTGTCAGCACTGCGGGCAGCGCGACGCGCCAACATCAACCGCAGCGATGTCTCCTTTTTTGAGGTTCACGATGCGTTTAGCATTATGGCCTGCCTGCTGCTGGAATCTACGGGGTATGCGCGGCGGGGGGAGGGATGGCGGCTGGCGGCGGAGGGGCGGATTGGGCTGACGGGAGAAATTCCCATTGCCACGATGGGGGGGCTAAAGGCTCGCGGCCACCCCATTGGGGCGACGGCACTTTACCAGACGTGTGAAATTGTGCTGCAATTGACGGAACAAGCGGGAGCTAACCAGATCGCCAACCCGAAAATTGGGCTGCTGCAGTCGGTGGGCGGGGCGGCTTCGACGGTGTTGACACATATTTTTGGGAATTAGAGGTTGGGGATTGGAGATTGGAGATTGGTGAAGGTTCATAATCGCCAATCTCCAAATCGGCGACGTGCTTTAATAGGGCGAGTACCTACTCTTAATTTACCCTTTATCTACTGCCTAACCCATGTCATTTCGACGAGTCCGCGAGGAGAAATCCCGTTCCCGTTGCCAAATGGGAGCGGGATTCCTCGGAGGACCTCGGAATGACACTCGTTACAGGGCAAGAATGCAATCATCCTGCGTGTTTGAACACCTGGTCAATAAAGGCACTGGCGGAGCCGAGATAGTTGGCTTCCTGGCGCAGGGTGTCCCAGTCGAGGGGGGCGTGGGTTTGTTGGCGCACGATGTCGAAGAGGTGGCGGTTTTGGGCAACGGCCGTTTTGCACGCCCCCGCCACCAATTCCTTCGCCGCCGCCCGGCTCATATGGTCGGGAGCCAGGGCAAAGGTGAGCGTTTCGGCCAGCATCAGGCCAAGACTGGCAGCGACGTTGGCGGCCATTTGGTCGGCGTTGACCACGAGGGTGGGCAGGATGGTGACGGATTTTTGCAGACAAACGGCCGTTAATCCCACCATCTGCGGCAGCGTCAACCACTCCATTTGCCAGCCGTGCGTCGCCCGTTCCTGCTCCTGCACCAACGCCTGGTGCATGTTGCCCAGCAGCGAAGCGTTGGTACGCGCCGCCGCAATGATCAGCTCGCTGGTGATCGGGTTGCTTTTTTGCGGCATGGTGCTGGAACCACCCCGCGACGGGTCGCCGCTTTCCCGCAGTTCGGCCACCTCCGACTGCGCCAGCAGGATGATGTCCTGCGCCATTTTTGCCAGGCTGCCGCTGACCAGCGACAGCCAACTGGCGAACTCGGCCAGGCTATCGCGCTGTGTGTGCCAGGGAAGGAGGGGAACATTGAGGTTGAGTTCGTCGGCGAGGGCTTGAAGAACGGCCGTTCCCCGCTCCCCCAACGCCGCCAACGTCCCCACCGCCCCGCCCAACTGCACCACCAGCAGCCGGGGCTTTAGCTGTGCCAGCCGCTGCCGGTGGCGCAGTAGGGGAGCCAGCCAGCCGGCCGCCTTGAAGCCAAAGGTGATGGGCAGGGCGTGCTGGGAATGGGTGCGGCCGGCCATCACTGTGTGGCGGTGCGTGTCGGCTAACTCGGCCAGGGAAGCAATAGCCTGTCCCAGCAGGGCTTCCAGCACATTCAGCGCCGCCCGCAGTTGCAGCACCAGCGCCGTATCCAT
>JACKCD010000093.1 GCA_020634215.1 Ardenticatenaceae bacterium
GCCGTCGTGAAGCCCAAGAAGAGCTAGGTGCCACACTGGGCGACGTGCGCGTCTTTGGCATCTACTCCCGCCCCCACCATAACCACCACGTTGCCGTCCTGCTCTGCGAAGATTTCACCATGACGGGCAACACCGACTTTGAAATCGAACGCTTTCAGTTCTTCCCCGTTTGGCAACTGCCCCCCGATGCCTCGAAGGCGACGCGCAACCGGGTAGCGGAATATGTGCGGCGGGAACAGGTAACGGGATTGGGGGCATGGTGATAATCTCGCTTATGGACGCAAGGTTTTGCGTCTCGACAGCCATGCACAACAGGCAACAATAGACTAAAATAGGGGAATGCAGCCAGTTGGTTGCCAAGGAGTAGTGACAATGAGCAATGATTTTGCCAATTTGACGTTTGAACAGGCGTTGCGGGCGTTGGAGGAAACGGCCGTTAAGCTCGAAAGCAACGACCTCTCCCTTGAAGAATCCCTGACCCTGTACGAACAAGGCCAAAAGCTGGCCGCCTTCTGCACCCAACAGCTCGACCACGCCACCCTGCGCGTCGAACAGCTAACAACCGATGGAGAAATTGTAGAGATTAGAGATTAGAGATTGGAGATTGGTACTTTACGGATCAATCTCTAATCTCCAATCTCCAATCTCCCTCAGACTAAATGTTTAAAAGCATCCGCGAATCCCTAACCCGCACCCGGCAATCCGTTTTCGGCCAAATTGCTGGCGTGCTCGGCATGGGTGACATAACCGAAGAAACTTGGGAAGATTTGGAAACCCTGCTGGTTCAAGCCGATGTCGGTGTCTCCACCACCCTGGCTGTGGTAGACACACTGCGCGAACGGGTAGACAACGAAGGGCTTTACCGTGCCGACCAGCTTTTTAAGGCACTCAAGCAAGAGCTACGTGCCCTGCTGTTTGACCCGCCGCCGCTGTCAATGGAAGACAAACGCGCCCTCACCGTTGTCATGGTTGTCGGTGTCAACGGCTCTGGCAAAACCACCACCATTGGCAAAATGGCGTTGCGGTACAAAAGCCAGGGGCGCAAAGTGATGCTGGCCGCTGGCGACACCTTCCGCGCCGCCGCCATTGACCAGCTTCGCGTGTGGAGCGAACGCGCCGATGTGCCGATTATCGCTGGCGAACCCGGCGGCGACCCGGCGGCGGTGGCGTATGACTCCATTCGCGCTGCCCGCGCCCGTGGCTACGATTTGCTGTTTGTGGATACGGCCGGCCGACTGCACACCAAATTCAACCTGATGAAAGAGTTGGAAAAGGTTTATGCCACCTGCCAAAAAAGCGTACACCAGGCTCCACACGATGTGCTGCTGGTGCTGGATGCCCCCACCGGCCAAAACGCTTTTCTTCAGGCGCAAAAGTTTACCGAATCAGTTAACGTCACGGGTGTCATTCTCACCAAACTAGATGGCACAGCCAAAGGGGGCATGGTGTTTGCCATTTATAAAGAGCTAGGGCTACCCGTCCGTTTTATTGGCACCGGCGAAAGCATTCACGATCTGGCTCCGTTTGACCCCGACCAGTTTGTCAACGCTCTGTTTGAGTAATAATTAGAACAAAATAGGACGCAGATTTACCTGATAAACCTGATAGTGACCAGGTTCGTCAGAAAATCTACGCTCCTACGAAAAGGAACGTGTGTGATGGAAACAATTATTGAACAACTAATCCCGCTAAAAGCATCCATAGATCAGCTGCGGAGGCGGCTTTGACATCGCTATCAAGAGCGAACGGATAGCGACGCTGGAGCGCGAAGCGGCGATGCCCGGTTTTTGGGATAAGGCCGATTATGCCCAAAAAGTAATGCGCGACATTACTCAACTGCGCGATGAAGTCACCGTTTGGGAAAATTTGAGCAAGCGGCTGCATGATGCGCTTGAGCTGGCGGAACTGGGTGATGATGAGCTGGTAGAGGAATTGGAAAATGAGGTGGTGGGGCTGCAAACGGCCGTTCATCAGCTAGAGTTCCAAACCTTGTTTGCCGGCCCTTATGACAAAGAAAACGCCATTTTAGCCATTCACGCCGGGGCTGGCGGCACCGAGGCCCAAGATTGGGCACAAATGCTGGAGCGGATGTTTATTCGCTGGGCGGAGTCGAGCGGGCTAAAGGTAGACATTATTGATGAAAGTGCTGGGGACGAAGCGGGCATCAAAAGCGTGATGATGTCGCTGGAAGGTGCCTATGCCTACGGCCGTTTTCAGTCAGAACGCGGGGTGCATCGGCTGGTGCGTATTTCGCCCTACGACGCTTCCAGCCGCCGCCACACGTCGTTTGCCAAGGTAGAGCTTTGGCCCGACGTGGCCTCAGACATTGAGATTGAAGTAGATGAAAAGGATCTGCGGATTGATCGCTTTCGCGCCAGTGGGGCGGGTGGTCAGCATGTGCAAAAGAACGAAACGGCCGTTCGTATCACCCACCTCCCCACCGGCATTGTCGTCTCTTGCCAAAACCAGCGCTCGCTCACCCAAAACATGCAGGTTGCCATGAACATCCTCAAAGCCCAGCTTTTTGACCGCGAACAGCGCAAGCAGGAAGAAGAATTGGCCGAGCTAAAAGGGGAAGATGTGGATGCCGGCTGGGGCAGCCAAATTCGCTCCTATGTGCTGCATCCCTACAAAATGGTCAAAGACCACCGCACCAACTATGAAGTTGGCAACACGCAAGCGGTGCTAGACGGCCGTTTAGACGACTTTATGGAGGCTTATCTCCGCCACAAGGTTGGCGAGTAGCCCTATTTGTCATCTAAAACGACCATGTTACAATCGCCAAACAAACTCAAAATTGATGGAGGTGTTTTCTGGAAAGTTTAGATTTGGCACGGCTGATGGTAGATGCCGTGTTAGACAAAAAAGGAAGCGACATCGTCCTGCTTGATCTGCGCGAGCAGGCTCTTTTTGCCGACTACTTTCTCATTTGCACGGGGGAAAACGAACGCCAACTGCAGGCCATGGCCGAAAGCGTCGCCATGCAGGCCAAAGAAGAGGCATCGGTACTCCCGCGTGGCATCGAGGGAGAAGCAGGCACCGGCTGGGTTTTGCTTGACTATGGCGACCTCGTTGTCCACATTTTTGGCCCGCACCAACGCGATTATTATCGCCTGGAAGAACTGTGGACAAACGCCCATACCGTTCTGCGAATGCAATAAAAAAGCGCCCACGTGGGCGCTTTTTATTACGCTAGAAAATGCTGGCAATAGGGTACATAGCATACGGTTATCCATGCCGATAAAAAGGGATGGTAGCGGCCGGTAGCGATGTGTTGCCCATGATGAGATCGGCCGCTTTTTCCGCCAGCATGATGGTGGGGGCGTAAATGTTGCCGTTGGTCACGTAGGGCATCACCGACGCATCCACCACACGCAGCCCCTCCAACCCGTGGACAGCCATGCTGTTGGGGTCAACCACGGCCAGCGGGTCAACCCCCATTTTGCAGGTGCAGGAAGGATGGTAGGCCGTTTCACCATCGTGGCCTACCCAGTCGAGGATTTCTTGATCGGTCTGAACGGCCGTTCCCGGCGACAACTCCCCCCCATTAAACCCGTCAAACGCTGGCTGGTTCAAAATATCACGCGCACACCGTATCGCCTCCACCCACTCCCGCCGATCCTGGTCGGTGGAGAGATAGTTAAAGCGCAGGGCTGGATGTTGGCGCGGGTCCGCCGATTTGATCTTCACCGACCCCCGCGCATCGGAATACATCGGCCCCACATGCACCTGATACCCATGCCCACCCCCCGGCGACGTACCATCATAGCGCACCGCCACCGGCAAAAAATGGAACATCAGGTTCGGGTAGGCTACGTCGTCGTTGCTGCGGATAAAGCCACCCGCTTCAAAATGGTTGGTAGCGGCCGGCCCCTGGTGGAACAGCAGCCATTGCAGACCCACCCACGGCTTGTTGTACCACTGCATCGCCGGATAAACCGACACCGGCTGGGTGCAGGCATATTGCACATACACCTCCAAATGGTCTTGCAAGTTTTCCCCCACGCCGGGCAGGTCGTGAACCACATTTACGCCCAGCTTTTCTAGTTCAGCGGCGTTGCCCACGCCCGAAAGCTGCAAAAGCTGCGGCGAGTTGATGGCTCCGCCGCACAAAATGACCTGCCCCGCCAGCAGCTTTTCTGGTTTGCTGCGGCCACGCTGCACCTCCACGCCAATGGCGCGTTGGCCGTCAAACAAAATGCGGCTGACGAAGGCGCGGGTCATGACCTCTAAATTTTCCCGCCCTATGACGGGGTGGAGATAGGCACGGGCGGCACTGAGCCGACGGCCGTTTTGGATGTTACGGTCAAAGCGGGCAAACCCTTCTTGCTTGTAGCCGTTGACATCGCTGGTCAGCGGGTAGCCTGCCTGCTGCACCGCTGCAAAAAAGGCCGTAAACAGCGGGTTGGTGGCTGGGCCGCGCTCCAGAACCAACGGCCCGTTGTCGCCGCGAAAATCATCGCCGCCAGCTAGGCAATTTTCCATTCGTTTGAAGTAGGGGAGACAGTGGGCATAGTCCCAACTTGCCATGCCGGGGTCGTTGCCCCACCGCTCAAAATCTAGCGGGTTGCCGCGCTGAAAGATCATGCCGTTGATGCTGCTGGAGCCACCCAAGACTTTGCCGCGCCCGTGGTAAACGCGGCGGTTGTGCATAAATGGTTCTGGCTCGGAGTGGTAGCGCCAATCATAGAAGCGGCTGCCAATGGGGATGGTGAGGGCGGCGGGCATGTGGATGAAGATGTCCCATTTGTAGTCGGGGCGGCCGGCTTCCAGCACCAGCACGCGGTGGTTGGGGTCGCTGCTGAGGCGGTTTGCCAGCACGCAGCCGGCCGACCCGCCGCCAACGATGATTGTGTCTACCTGTTTGTTCATCCCTGCCTCCTGCGATCAATGGTGGGGGTAGAGACGCAAGATTTTGCGTCTCTACTGTACCGTCTGGTTGGTATAGTAAAAGTGGCGAGATTTTAGGATATACTATTGGCAATTGTCAATGAAAATCCCTGAGGTTTGAAGGAATGAGCCAGAGACGAACGGCCGTTGAGACCCGTGAAATGATTTTTGAAGCGTGCAGCAACATTTTGCGGCGCGATGGGTTAGCCAGCCTGACGCTGGATGCTGTGGCTGAAGCAGCGGGATTGAGCAAAGGAGGGCTGCTGTACCATTTCCCCAGCAAGGTTGCCCTCATCGAAGGGCTGTTTGAATACCACAACGACATTTTTGAGCTGCGGCTGCAAGAATTGGCCGCCGCCGAAGGGGACGATCCTGGTGCCTGGCTGCGAGCCTATGCCAAAGCCTCGGTGGAGCAAATTACCGACCCCGATTGCGCCAGTTTGTATGTGAGTTTGTTTGCCGCCGAGGAGCGGTATGCCAGTGCTCATCAGCTTATGCGGCAAAAATATGTGCGCTGGCAGCAGCAGGTGGAGGTCAGTGGGCTTGACCCGGCGCTGGCAACGCTGGTGCGTTTGGCGGTGGATGGGCTGTGGTTTGCCGAGATGCACCGGTATGCGCCGCCGCTGTCTGAACGGCGTGAAATTATTGTTGACTTAATTTTGCAACTAACCAAAAATTCAGACATACTTTGACGGTAATCAGATCAAACTGATTACTGATGACTGGTTACTGATGACTGGTTACTGTTTACCGATTACCAAAACAAAACATATGTCAAAAGTTGAACTACACCACATTTGGAAAATCTTTGGCCCCAACCCCCAATACGTCATGGAGTCGTTGGAAAAATCGGCTTCACGGGCGGATGTGCTGAGCCAGACGGGGCATGTGCTGGCGGTGCGGGATGTGTCGCTGGCGGTGGGGGAGGGGGAGATTTTTGTGGTGATGGGGCTGTCGGGCAGTGGTAAATCTACGCTGGTGCGCTGCCTCTCGCGGCTGATTGAGCCGACGGCGGGCAAGGTGCTGATTAACGGCGAAGATGTGACGGCGATGGACGAGGCGGCGCTGCGGGAGCTGCGGCGACACAAAGTGAGCATGGTGTTCCAGCGTTTTGGCCTGTTTCCCCACCGGCGGGTGGTGGACAATGTGGCGTATGGGCTGGAGGTGCAGGGGGTGGAAACGGCCGTTCGCCTTGCCAAAGCAGAGCAAGTATTGCAGCTTGTGGGGTTGAACGGCTGGGAACATCATTTCCCCCACGAACTCAGCGGCGGGATGCAGCAGCGGGTGGGGCTGGCGCGGGCACTGGCCGTTGACCCCGAAATTATGCTCTGCGACGAGCCATTTAGTGCCCTCGACCCGCTCATTCGGCGCGACATGCAAAACGAACTGCTCCATTTGCAGCAGACGCTGCACAAAACCATCATTTTTATTACCCATGACTTTCTGGAGGCGCTAAAGCTGGGCGACCGGATTGCCATTATGAAGGATGGGGAAATTGTGCAGCTTGGTACGCCGGAGGAGATTGTGGCGCGGCCGGTGAACGACTATGTGCGTGAATTTACGCGGGATGTGCCACGGGCAAAGGTGTTGACGGCGGCGGCGGTGATGAATCCGGCAGACGGAGCCACGGCCGAGCAGTCGGTGACGGCCGAGACGACATTGGAGGCGTTGATTCCCCGCGTGCTGTCGTATGATGGGCTGCTGGCGGTGCTAGACGAGGCCGGGACGGTCATTGGCTCACTGGATCGGCGCACAGTGCTGCTGGCGCTGGCGGAGGGTTAGGCGATGGGGCAATTGGCGCAGCGGATAGATGGGTTGGGGCAAAGGCGGGGGGGAAAACGGCCGTTTTTTCCCCTCATTCTGTTGATTGTCGGCATTATCGGGCTGCTGCTGCTGGCACAGGCAGTTGCCCAAACCGATAACTTTGCCGAGACGTGGAACCTGGGGCTGCGCGACGTGCTCAATGAGTTTAAGCGGTGGGTGGTGGTCAACCGGAATGACCATTGGCTGTTTGTCTTTTTCTTTGAGCCATTGAGCGCGGTAATTGATTTTGGCCTGCGGCGGGTGGAGGATTTGCTGCTGTGGCTGCCGTGGCCGGTGGTGATTGCAGGCACGTTTTGGCTGGGGGAGCGGATTGGGGGTCTGCGGTTGGGGTTGTTAACGGCCGTTTGTCTCATTCCCATGGGCTTGTTTGGTCTGTGGGCAGAAAGTATGCAAACATTGTCGCTAATGGTAACGGCCGTTCTTTTCGCCCTCGCCCTCGGCATCCCCGTCGGCATTTGGACAGCCCGCAGCCCACGCGCCGAAAAGCTGCTCCGCCCCGTACTCGATGCCATGCAAACCATGCCCGCCTTCGTCTACCTCATCCCCGTTCTGCTGTTTTTTGGCGTGGCTCGCGTCCCCAGCATCATCGCCACCATCATCTACGCCCTGCCCCCCATCATTCGCCTCACCAACCTCGGCATCCGCACCGTCCCCGCCGACGCTTTGGAAGCGGCCGAAGCGTTTGGAGCCACCGAACGGCAGCTTTTGCGCGGCGTGCAGTTGCCGCTTGCCATGCCCACCATCATGGTGGGGGTCAACCAAACCATCATGATGGCACTGAGCATCGTCGTTATCGCGGCTCTGATTGGCGCGGGTGGGCTGGGGGATGTTGTTCTCAAGTCGCTGCGCCGTTTGCAGGTGGGTTCTGCGCTGGAAGCCGGGTTAGCCATCGTCTTTATGGCTGTGCTGCTTGACCGGCTCAGTGCCGCCCTCACCCATTTGGAGCGCAACAGCCAGCCCCGTTTTAAGGGGTTCCGCTTTTTCAGCGAGAAGCAACGCCATCTAACGTGGGTGCGCCGAATTGAAGAAGTCATTGAAACGATTTACCAGGCGTGCGGCCGTTATGCGAGTTGGGTTAACGCGCAGGTTGGGCGCGTTGTGAAAGATGGGCGCATGGGGCAATGGGTGCGCCGCTACCCCAACGGCGTGGCGCTGCTGCTGACGTTGCTGCTCGTCAGCATCCTCATGCGGCTGCTGGGGCTGGGCGATTTTCCCCGCGTCCTGCGTGTTGACATTCGCGGCGTGGTAGATGGGCTGGTGCAGTGGATGCAGGTCAATTTGTACGACATCGGTGGTTCCGGCATTGGCACGGGGCCACTGCGCGATTTTCTTATCATCAGCGTCTTTCAGCCGCTGCAACATTTTTTGGCCGAGCAGCTACCGTGGACGGTGGTGGCGTTTGTCTTTGCCTTTTTGGGGTATCAGGCTGGCGGCTGGCGGTTGGCACTGTCGGTGCTGGGGCTGACGCTGTTGATAGGGTTGCTGGGGATGTGGCCGTTTGCGATGGATACGCTGGCGCAAACGCTGGTGGCGGTGCTCATTTGCGTGGCAATTGGCATTCCGCTGGGCATTTGGTCGGCGCACAATGACCGCGTAGAGCAGTTTGTTCGTCCGATTCTTGACTTTTTGCAGACGATCCCCATTTTTGTCTATCTGGTTCCAGTGATTATGCTCTTTGGCACGGGCAGCGTGGCGGGGCTGATCGCCTCGGTGCTGTATTCGGCCGTGCCGGTGATTCGCCTGACTAATGCCGGGATTCGCAGTGTGGATGAGACGCTGCGCGAATCGGCCACGGCCTTTGGCTCGACCCAGCGGCAAATGCTGACCAAGCTGGAAATTCCGCTGGCGTTTCCGTCAATTATGCTGGGGATTAATCAGACGATTATGATGGTATTGGCGATGGTGATCATTGCCGGTTTGGTGGGGGCGACGGGGCTGGGGCTGGAGGTGTATCAGGGGTTTGCCAACGACAATATGGGGCGGAGTGTGGAAGCGGGGTTGGCGATTGTGCTGTTGGCGATTATGATTGACCGAATTACGCAGAAGTTGGCGGAGAAAACGGCCGTTTCTGCCAACATTACCCTATAGTTGTACAAAGAGATTGGGGATTGGAGATTGGTGCTTGCAATCTCCAATCTCCAATCTCTAGTCGTTGTTGATTAGACCAATAACAGCAGCCCGTTAGCAACGGCCGTTTCCGTACGCATCAGCATCTCATCAAACAAATGCGCCAGACCGGGGCGAGGGGCGATGACGTTGAGCAGTCGGA
>JACKCD010000094.1 GCA_020634215.1 Ardenticatenaceae bacterium
AACCTGCCCACCTACCCCGGCACCCCTACCCCTGACCCCAATTCACTCGACCAGACAGCCGCTCCGGCGCAAGGCATCCATACGGTCAACCCTGGTGAAACCCTCGGCTACATTGCCCAACTTTACGGCACAACCATTGAATCACTGATGTCTGCCAACCAAATCACCGACACCAATGTGATTTACGTGGGGCAGCAGCTTCTCGTGCCGGGGCAATCTGGCCTCGCCTCCCCCAGCTTCAAGCTCATCCCCGACAGCGAACTGGTGCTTGGCCCCGCCTTGGCCGGATTTGACACCGCCGCCATCGCCAGCGTCTACGGCGGCTATCTGCTGCATTATGAAGAAGTGGTTGAAGGGCAACCCCTTTCCGGCCCCGCGATTGTGGATCTGGTGGCCCAGCGCCACAGCGTTAGCCCCCGTTTGCTGCTGGCGCTGCTGGAATACCGCGCCAACTGGCTGACGCAGGCCAACCCAACAAGCGTGGAATATCCCATGGGGTATGCCGATGGCAACGTCAGCGGGCTGTACCGGCAGCTTAGTTGGGCGGCAAATTTGCTCAATTTGGGATTTTACGGCCGTTCTGAAGGCAACCGCACCAGCTTCACCACCGCCGACGGCACCCAGCTCACCTTTGCCCCCGACATCAACGACGGCACCGCCGCCATACAGGGGTTTCTGGCTGCCAGTGCCAATTATGGCGACTGGCAACGGGATGTAAGCGAAAGCGGCTTTTTTGCTACCTTCAACCAACTTTTTGGCAACCCCTTTGCCTACACCTATGACCCGCTGTGGCCGGCCGACCTCACCCAACCCCCCTTACGTATTCCCTGGCCCAGCGGCGAAACGTGGTACCTGACCAGCGGGCCGCACGGCGGCTGGAACAGCGGTTCCGCCTGGGCGGCCATTGATTTGGTGCCGGAAGGGGAACAGCTTGGCTGCGGCGACTCTGATGCCTGGGTAACGGCGATGTCGGCCGGGGTGGTGGTTCGCAGCGGCTTTGGCGCGGTGGTGGTGGATATGGATGGCGATGGTCATGTTGGCACGGGCTGGGCCATCACCTACATGCACCTTGCCACCCGCGACCGCATTGCGGCCGGTACGCCGGTGCAGCCCGGCGACCGTCTCGGCCACCCTTCGTGCGAGGGCGGTTTTTCTAATGCCACCCATGTGCATTTGGCGCGGACATTTAACGGCCGTTGGGTCTCCGCCGACGGTGCCATTCTCTTCAACATGGGCGGCTGGGTCGTTCAGGGCAGCGGTATCGAATATGAAGGCCGCCTGGTGCGCGGTGACATCATAAAAGAGGCGTGCCAATGCTGGGATGAAATCAACGCCATTACAGCCGATTGAGAAATTGAGAATTGGGAATGGAGAATTGAGAATGGGGAACGAGTTGCCAAGTTCATCATTCTCAATTCGTAATTCTCAATTCTCAATTAATTCGGCTTCGATAACATCCGACCCAACGGCCGCCCGCCCAGTAGGTGCATATGCAAATGAAACACTTCCTGGTGTCCGTGTTTGTTGCAGTTCACAATTAGCCGATACCCGTCCTCGGCAATCCCTTCTTGTTCGGCCAGCTTTTTTGCCACCGTGAACATCCGGCCGACCGTTAGCTCATCATCCTCGGTTAAATCATTCACCGTGGGAATCACCTTATTCGGCACAATCAAAATATGCGTTGGCGCCATCGGGCTAATATCCCGAAACGCCGTCACCAGTTCATCCTGATACACCATATCCGACGGAATCTCACCCCGAATAATCTTTGCAAAAATTGTTGTCATCTTCTACACCTTTATGATCTGAAATCTTTTCGCTTTTTTACCCTTATCAGCAATCTCTGACAACCTGCTATAATAAAGGGAAGGAGATAACTATGTCCACAGAATCGTTACGCTCAATCACCCCGCCCATAGACATCTACATCAAGCTCGCCCAATACCCCATTCTGGCCGACCGCATTCGGCTGCGAATGCGCGAAGAGTTGTTCCGGCGCGGCATCGTCACCATGCCTGATTTTGAAGCGGAGGTAAAGCAAAAAGCCATTGAGTCGCAGCAGCGCGAAGGGCTGACCGACCCCTTTAGCCAGGAAGAGGCCAACCAATGGCAGCGGCGCAAAGACCGCATTCGAGATTACCAAACCGATGCCTATTTTGGCTTCAATTTGGGTGCGGCACTGCTTGAACACCTCGTTGATGAAGTGCTGGCTGACCAGCCCGGTAACAAAGCGGACACGATTCAGCTAACCTTTAACCCCGAAATCTCCCCCTGGGAATTGCTGTTCAAACAGGGCAAAATCTATGAGGCTCTGCCCCCACCCGAACGGGAAAAAGTAGCGCATCACCTGGAAGAGATCAAGGTTGTGCTCATCAAGGGGATGATCAGTGACCAGTTGCCCTTTATTGGCGTTGCCAAAAAAGTGTTCGACATGGCTGATCTGCAAATTATTTACAAAAAGCGGATTGGGGCGGGCAAGATTGGGGGTAAGGCAGCCGGGATGGCGCTGGCCTGGAAAATTCTGCAGCAAAAGTCACCCAAGCTAGGCCCGGAACTTAGCCAGCAGGTTAGCATTCCCGACTCTTTTTACGTGGGCACCGAAGCGTTTTACGATTTTCGCCAAATCAACCAGCTAGACCATTTGATGAATGAGAAATACCGGCCGATTGATGAGGTGAAAACCAACCATCAGCTTGTGGTTGATGCACACCTCGCCGGCCGTTTCCCCGACCCCATCGTCACCGGATTACGCAATATTTTGGATCAGGTAGGGGACAGCCCGCTCATTGTCCGATCTTCCAGCCTGCTGGAGGATAATTTTGGCTATGCCTTTGCCGGGAAGTATGAAAGCCATTTTTGCCCCAACCAGGGAACGCCCGAACAAAATCTGGAACAACTGCTTAATGCCGTCCGCCGTGTCTATGCCAGTGTTGGTAATCCCAACGCCCTGCTCTATCGGCAGCAAAATGGACTAATTGATTATGATGAACGGATGGCGATTTTGATACAGCGGCTGCGGGGGCAGAAATACGGCCGTTATTTTTTCCCCATGCTGGCTGGCGTTGCCTACAGCAGCAACCCATTCCGCTGGAATCCCAAAATTCGGCGTGAAGACGGCTTTTTGCGGCTGGTCTGGGGGTTGGGCACCCGTGCCGTAGACCGTGTAGCGCACGATTATCCCCGCCTTATTGCCCTCAGCCACCCGCGTCTACGGCCAGAAACAATCGCTGCCGCCATCCGGCAATATTCACAAACGCTAATTGATGTCATTGACCTGGAAGAAAATAAATTTAAGACACTGCCCATTGAAGAGATTTTAACGCCTGACTATCCCTTCTTGCGGCTGTTGGCCTCTGTTGATCGAGGAGAGTTTTTGCAAGACATTGTTTCTAATGTAGCCAGCGGTGAAGATTCTCATTTTGTACTGACCTTTGACGGGCTTACCAAGGACACCAAATTTGTTAAGCTGATGCGAACGGCACTGAGGCGGCTGGAAGACATGTATAAGACACCGGTTGACGTGGAGTTTACGGTAGAAATCATTCCCAAATACCCCTACCCAGACTACAAGCTCCACATTTTGCAATGCCGGCCGCTGCGCCAGCGTAATACCGAAGGCTCTATCTCCATCCCGACAGACATCGCCGAAGCTGACAAGCTGTTTAGCTCCCACCACCTGGTGCCAGACGGCAAGGCCGAGGGGGTACGCTACGTTATCTTTGTAGACCCTGAACTGTATTCAACGATTGAAGACTACACCGTCAAAAAGGAGCTGGGTCGCGCCATTGGGCGATTGAACAAGCAGTTAGCAGAAGAGTCGTTTATCATGATGGGGCCGGGGCGTTGGGGCAGTGCCAACATTGATTTGGGGGTGCATGTTACCTACGCTGATATTTTCCATACCAAGATTTTGGTGGAAATTGCCGTACCGCATGAGGGGCGTGTGCCAGAGTTGTCCTATGGTACCCACTTCTTCCAGGATTTGGTGGAGGCAGGGATTCATTCGCTGGCACTCAACCTGGCTGATGCGGACTCCTGCCTAAATTGGGCTTTCTTGCGCGAATCGCCTAACTGTTTGGCACAGCTTTCGCCTGAGGATGCGGGGTTGAGCGATTATTTGCGAGTGATTGACATTGCCACCACGTGCGGCAATAAACGACTGAATGTGTATATGGACGGGTCACGGGATGAGGCGGTGGGCTATTTAGCTGCTGGTGACTGGCCAATTCCTGAAAGTCAGGGAACGTTGTCGCTGTTTTGAACCAGCCACTGCTGTAGCCATGCTTGCTCGCCTGCTTCGTCACCAATTTGACCGTCCAAGCGAGCAGCTAGGAGCAGGTCGAGGATTTCAGCATAAACGGGGCCAGGTTTGAGACCAAGCTGGCGCAAATGGTGGCCGCTAACGGCCGTTTTTACCAGCCGCCACTCATGATAATACCGATCCAGCACCCCCGTCCGCCAATCTGACGGCTCTAACGTTGCCATGACCGACAGCAGCACGCGGGGGATAAACGGCCGTAAAACCCGCTCCACCTCACTCGGCCGCATGTCGGGGGTCAGCGTGGAGAGCAGACCATACAGCGTCGCCACCGCCGCCATATCTTCCCGCGTCCGCTTCCGCACCTTCAGCCGCTTCATCGTGGCCGTGCGCGTGGCCTCCGGCAGCGGCAGCAGCCACAGGGCAAAATAGACAAAGACGGGTGTATCGCCCCCCAGCGCCGCCAGCCAGGCCGGGTCGGCCAGCAAACCCGGCACACGGGCAAAAGAAACGGCCGTTTCCGCCACCCAGCACAACTCCTTCTGTAAGGATGGCAAAACCTGTAGCTCCGCCAATCGCGCCAGCACCTGCGCCGGGTCTGCCTCCCGCAGCGACAGCTCAATTTCGTGCCGAATCCGGTCGCCGCTCACCCGCTCCAGCATCTCCAGCGACTCTTGCAGCAGGTCGGCCGTGCGCGGCTCAATGGCAAACCCCAGCCGCTGCTCAAAGCGCACCGCCCGCAAAATCCGCGTCGGGTCATCCACAAAGCTCAGGCTGTGGAGCACCCGAATCACCCCCGCCTCCAAATCGCGCCGCCCGCCGTAAAAATCAAGCAGTTGTCCCAAATGTTCGCCGTCAAGCCGCACCGCCAGCGTGTTGATGGTAAAGTCGCGCCGGTGTAAATCCAGCTTGATCGAAGCGTAGGAAACCTCCGGTAGGGCTGATGGCTCGGCGTAAAATTCGGTGCGGGCGGTGACAAAATCAATGGAGGTGGGGACGTTGGCAAGATTGGTGCCGGGAGCCAGATTATGCCAAACGGCCGTTGTCATCTGCCATTTCGCCGTGCCAAAGCGGTCGTGGGCATAAATTTCGCCGCCAAACGACGTTTGCAGCCGCCGCGCCAGGGCAATCGCGTCTGATTCCACCACCATGTCCAAATCAGTTGGCTGTTCCCCCAGCAGCAAATCACGTACGGGGCCGCCCACAATGTAGAGCGGCGTAGACATCTTGGCGGCGATCTGTCCCACCTCTTGCACCATGCGCCACAGTGCCGCCCCCAGCGATTGATCCAACAGCCGCCGCAGCGTCGTTTGCGCCAGCCGGCCGTCCCGCTGAAAAATAAAGCCCAGCAGGTCGGTGCGGGTGACAATGCCCAGCAAATCATCGCTGTGTATCGGCTCGGTGGCCGTTTCGCCGACAACCGGGATTTGCCCCCAGCCAGTGGCCAACATCAACTGCTGTAACTGCTCCACCGAATCCGATGGCCGCACCGTCACTGCCCCGGCCTCCATGATGCGGCGCACGGGCAAATGGCCGAGATGGTGGTTGATAGCGCGGTCTACGGCGCGGCGGGTAAGCAGCCCAACCAGGCGGGGTGTGTCCTGGTTGTCGGCCACAACAGGATATCCTTCGTGCCCAAAGCGGTTGATAAAGTCGGCGGCTTCGCGCACGGGCATGGCGGCGGGGATGGTTTGCACCCCCAGCGACATGATTTGCGCGACGCGGGCGGGCGGGCTGACGATTTGGGGCAGGAGGGTGAGGAGTTTTTGGCGAACGGCCGTTAATGTTTCCCGCACAATAATTGCCGCCGCTGCCCGCTTGTGGCCGCCCCCGCCCAACGCCTGCGCCACCGCCGACACGTCTACCGTGTCGGTAGTGCTGCGGCCAACAAATTGAATATCTCGCCCCAGGGAAACTAAAGCCAGCAGACCGGCCGGCTGGAGTGCTTCGCGCAGGCGGTGGACTACGCCAGAGATTTCGTCGCTGAAGCCGGGGGGAAGAACGGCCGTTGTGACCACAACTGGCTGTTCATGAATCGTGTGCCATTCGGCCGCCGCCAGCAGCGCCTCATACAGTTCCCGCTGCAAGGGTGTTAGCGCCATTTGTAAAAATTGGCGCACAATGCCAAGCTGCGCCCCTTGTTCTAGCAGCCATGCCGCCGCCGCCGCGTCGCGGGGGGTGGTCATGTCATAGGTCAGTGCTCCGGTGTCTTCGTAAATCCCCAGTAAAAAGAGGGTCGCTTCCTCGGCCGAAAGCGACTGGCCGACGTGTTGCAAATGTTCGGTGAGCAGGGTGGTGGTGGCACCCACGGCCTCTAGCTGCACCGTCCAGTCGGCGGGGGGTGTTTGCTGGGTGTGGTGGTCAATGAGGGAGATTAACGGCCGTTTGCCCATCCCCTTCACGCTTCCCACCACCTGCGTATCTACCAGCAGCAGCCGCTCCACCCGCCGTCGCCGCCAATTCTCCGGCCGCAGCAGCCCAAACGCGCCGCCATAGAGCAACAAAAATTGCTCGACGTTGTGGTTTAGCTGGCGCGGCAGTAGGGCAGTGGCTTCCGGGTAAAGCCGTTTGGCCGCCGCCAGCGAAGCAATGGCATCAAAATCGGCGTTTTCGTGGGTGAGGATGAGCAGCATGGGGAAATTATACACCGTTTCGCCTCAAAGTTTTTAAGGGACACGGAAGGACACGGAATTACACGGAACTTTTCACTGTGTCCTTTCGCGTTCTTCCGTGCCCAAAAAACGGCCGTTTTCCCCCACCAACTCATAAAACCACAGATAAACACGGATGCACACAGATTTTTATCCGTGTTTATCTGCGTTCATCTGTGGTTATTAAAAAACGGCCGTGTGAAAAAGTCATAAAAGCCGTGGTTTAGTCGTGACAGGTAATGTCACATGGGGATAAACGGCCGTTGACACAATAGAACATGCGTGCTAATATTTCATCAATGCGAACAACTGTTCTGAATTATACCAGAACACAGTTTCACACTCAAACATCTTATCCAACATAACAACAAACTGGGTTTCGTAACGGTGGGTTATTGTCTCAATCTCTAAACCGACAAGGAGGATAAAAGCATGAAGAATGATTACCTTTTGGAGCCAGCAAATTCATTTGGGATGCGCGTTGCCGCCATGAGTATGCAGCGCAAAACAATGGTTGGGGTTATTTTGATGGTAGCCCTGTTTTCTTTTGAAATTTTTAACTTTGACACCACGCAGTTTGCCCTTCGCAGCTTGCTAGGAGATGTTCGTTTTCTGGGGGTGGGCTGGGCCAGCATTTTGGCAATCGCCTTCTGTTCGATTGATTTCGCCGGGCTTATTCGCATCTTCACCCCGCAGAAGGGGGCCAGCGAACCGCGTGAAGTGTGGTATCTAATGGGAGCCTGGATTTTGGGCGCAGCCATGAACGCCGTCATGACGTGGTGGGCCGTTTCCTTGACACTGCTTAACCATTCCTTTGGCAACGAGGTTCTAAGCCGGGAGCAGCTCCTAACCTATGTGCCGATTTTTGTGGCGGTGCTGGTATGGTTGACGCGCATCCTGTTTATTGGGGCGTTTACCGTGGCCGGTGAGCATATTTTTGACTTTGGCTATAGCAACCAGGGCAGCAGCAACAAACGCCAATCGGTACCAACGGGGTCAATGAACACGGTGGCACCTCGGCGAGCCGCACCTCGGCAGGCGGTGGCTCCGCAGCGAACGGCCGTTAACGCTCGCCCTGCCCCCATTGAACCCACTTACGAACCGCTGCCTGCCTCGGCACAGCCCACGCAAGTAATGTCGCAGCCTGCGCCCAAGCCGCAGCCGCTGCCAAACGCACCCAGCAGCCCCACGCCGCTGCGTCAACCCACCAACCAGCCAGCCACCAGCCGAGTGCGTCAACGCCCACCCATGCCCAATCGCGGCACGTTAAACCGGATGCCCGTGGGTGCCAAGAGCAAAGAACAACACTAGAAGAGTAATCAGTAATCGGTAATCGGTAATCAGTGGAGTAACCGATTACTGATTACTGATTACTGAGTGATGCTCACAAAATCTTAAAAACAACCGATTTACAGACGCTTTTTTTCGGGGTAAACTAATGACGATAAATTATCAACCGATACCAACGCCATTGAGTAAAAGATTGAGTGAGCCTTCTCCCCATTACAACAATATGACGGCCGAAACGGCCGTTAATCCCCTGGCCCAAGTGCAGCAGCGGATGATTATCATTTTGGCCTTTGCCATCATCGCCATCATCCTATTTGCCATCTTCATCATGCCGCGTGGCTTCCGCACCACCCCGGAAGCCGCTGTCACCACCAACCAGCCTGCGCCAATGGCCGCTGCCCCGGCTTCCTTGGGCGTTATTTCTCCCATTTTTTCACCCGAAGTGCGCCACTGGGAACCTCAAATTTTGGCTTGGTCACAGCAATATGGCATTGACGCTAACTACATTGCCACCA
>JACKCD010000095.1 GCA_020634215.1 Ardenticatenaceae bacterium
CTGGAACAATTCGGCATCGAGGTCATCATGGACTTGCCCGGCGTGGGGCAAAATTTGCAAGACCACTTCATGGCCCCCGTCGCCTATCACGTTCACGAACCAATTACCCTCGCCGCCGCCACTAGCGAAGCCGAGCTTGTTAAATTCCAAAGCGAAGGCAAAGGTATGCTCACCTCCAACGTCGGTGAAGCCGGTGGCTTCCTCAAGCTATCGCCCGATGCTGCCGCCCCTGAGCTACAGTTCCACTTTGCCCCCAGTTGGTTTATTCTGCATGGGGGCGGCAACCCCGAAGGCCATGGCCTAACGCTGGCTCCCGGCATCGTTGGCACCAAAAGCGTTGGCTACCTAACTCTGCGCTCGGCAGACCCCAACGATGCGCCCATCATTGACCCCAACTACCTGGCCGACCCACATGACCTAGCGGTAATTGTGGAAGGGGTCAAAATCGCCCGCAAAATCATCAACTCCCCTGCCTTCAATGCTTATCGCGGTGAAGAATATTTGCCGGGTGCGGCTGTGCAGACGGATGAAGATCTTGCCGAATTTGTGCGAAACTGGGCGCAAAACATTTATCATCCTGTCGGCACCTGCAAAATGGGCAATGATCCAATGGCGGTGGTGAACGACCGCCTGCAAGTTCACGGCGTGCAGGGGCTGCGCGTGGCCGATGCTTCGATTATGCCCTTTATCATCAACGCCAACACCAATATCCCGTGCATTATGATTGGCGAAAAGTGTGCTGATTTGGTGCTGGCGGGATAAAAAGCAGGGGGGCAGAGGAGCAGAGGAGCAGGAGAGAATCACCTTTGCACCTCCGCTCCCTTACTCCCCTGCCCTATTTTATATCAAGGAAAAAATAGATGCGTAAAAATTTAGTGATGACCATTACAGGTAATGATCGGGTAGGGCTTGTGGAAGAGGTCACCCGATTGATTTTGCAATATCATGGCAACATAGATTCCAGTCGCGCTATGCGGTTGGGCGGCGAGTTTGCTATGCTGGCACTGATTTCCATGCCGGCCGACCAGTTTGAGCCATTGCGCGAAGGGGTGCGGGCACTGCGTAATCAGGGGTACAAAGTGACCACACGGGAAACGGAACGAGGGCATTCGAGCCGCTACGCTGGCTGGCTACCCTATCTTGTCACGGTCAATGGTGCCGACCACGAAGGCATCATTCATGAAATTACCCAGCATTTAGCCGACCACGGTGTTAACATTGAAACGATGGACACGGGCATGGTACCTGCACCCATGAGCGGTACGCCACTGTTCACCATGACGGCCGTTGTCGTTGCCCCGCCAGAGCTAAGCTACCACGCTCTACGCGAAGAGCTGGAAGACGTTGGCGATAGCTTGAACGTAGATACGGAAGTCACGCCGTATCGCGGGTAGGCCAGATGACCCAAACGGCCGATATTGTCATCTGTGGCGCGGGCAGCATTGGCATTGCTGTGGCCTATTACCTGGCGCAGTGGGGCGGGGGTGATGTTGTGCTGGTGGATAAACATCCGCCGCTGAGCCAAACCAGCGCTAAATCGGGTGAAAATTACCGCAACTGGTGGCCGCAGCCAGAGATGTGCCACCTGATGAACCGCAGCATTGACCTATTGGAAGGGCTGGCGCGGGAATCGGACAATGTGTTTAGCCTGACGCGGCGGGGGTATGTGTATGCAACGATGGATAAAACGGCCGTTTTGTCCCAAACCCTCCCCCTCTACCAGCCGCTACCCGTTGGCGAAATCCGCCTGCACACCAGCAGCAACACGGCCAACTACGCTCCCATCAGCCCCAATTGGAAAGGTCAACCCAACGGAGCCGACATCTTGCTCGACCGCGACCTAATCCGGCGCACCTTCCCTCACTTTGCCGACGGCGTCACAGCGGTGATTCACGCCCGGCGCGGCGGCGATTTGAGTGCCCAGCAGTTGGGGATGTATTTGCTGAAGCAGGCTAAACGGCGGGGCGTGGTGGAACTGCGCGGCGAGGTGGTGGGGTTTGAACGGGATGCGGGGGGAATAACGGCCGTTTGCGTCCAAACCGCCACCGAACGCCAAACCATCCACACCCGCACCTTTGTCAATGCGGCCGGCCCCTTTGCGCCCCACATCAACACCCTGCTTGGCGTTGACTTGCCCATTGCCAACGTCTTCCAGCAAAAAGTCGCCTTCGACGACCCGCTGCGCGTCATCCCTCGCACCGCCCCCTTCACCATCTTTGAAGACAGCCAAACGCTACCCTGGCACGATGATGAACGGGAACTGCTGCAAGCTGAACCAGACTATCAATGGCTGCTAGGCAATTTTCCCGGTGGGCTGCACATCAAGGCCGATGGGGGCGAAAACGGAAGCTGGATTAAGCTGGGATGGGCGTTTAACCAAACGGCGGAAGAAGCCGTTTGGAAACGACAGCGTTTGTCGGAGTTTTTGGATATTGTCCTGCACGGGGCATCGCGGCTGGTGCCGGGGCTGGCAGCTTATTTTGATAACGTGTCAAAACCCGTTGCCCACTATGGCGGCTACTATAGCAAAACCCCGGAAAACCTGCCTCTCATTGGTTCATTGGGCGTGGCCGGGGCGTACATTTGCAGCGCGTTTGCCGGTTTTGGCACGATGGCAAGCTGTGCTGCCGGCGATCTGCTGGCCGATTGGGTGTGTGGCACCGCGCTGCCTGCCTACGCTGCCGCCTTTGCCCCAGCGCGGTATCAAGACCCGGCGTATGTGGCGGGGTTGGCAGGGTTGGAGAAAGCGGGGGAACTGTAAGAACATTGGATCACGTCTGCCGCTGCCGCCGCTTTTCCGCCAGCCGCGCAGCCAGCGTACCGGCTGGTGGTTCAACAGGTTCATCCGTGGCGGTTGTGGTATCTGGCTGGAAAACGGCCGTTTTCTCCCTCTCCCCCACCACCTCCACCTCACCCTGCTCCGGCACACGCTCCCGCTCCGTTGGCAAAGCCGTGGCCCGCTGCTTGGCGGCAAACAATTGTGACAGTTGCGCCGAACGAGCCGGTTCTATAATCGGTTCACGCTGGGGCAAACGGCCAAATATCCACTTTATCAACCGCTCCCAATCCCGCTGCGTCAGCACCAGCCGCCGCACGCCAATGTCCAGCGGCAGCAGCAGCACTGTCAGCAGCGTTAGCCACAGCCAAATGGGGCGGGTGGCTGGTTCGCTGGGCAGGTTGTGGGCAAAAACGGCCGTTTCTTCCCCCACCTTCAAGCCCCGCCCGCCCGTCACCTGCGCCAACTGCTGCAACAGCGGTTCGTTGGCCGCCAAATTGCGATATTCCGGCGAATATCCCAGCACCCAGCCCAACGTCTGCCCCACCGTCATTCCGTTTTCCGCCTGCCCAGCCACCCGAATCAAATACGCTCCCGCCGTTTCCGGCGCAAAATCAGCTTCGTAACGCCCTGGGGCTACCTGCTGCAGCGTCACGCTGCTCACTTCGCCGTTGGGAGCCACCACATTGGCTTCCAACGCCAACCCATTAAGCAGAAATTCTCCCGCCCCCGCGTCCCGTGCGTCCACCGTCAGCCGGGCGGCACCATCGCTGCTGCCAGCCGCGCTAAACGCCACCACCGATTCCAGCGCACTGTTACGCCCCTGCGTCATCGTCCAGCGCACGGTTTGCGCCCAAAACACGGGGAAACCGTCCCACGGAACCCACTCCGCCGCCCAGCGCCCCGTCGCATCCGATGTCCAGGCCACGGCGCGACCCAGCCCATATTGCCACACCGCCAGCAGCGGGTCGCCTTTGGGCGTTTGCAAAATCACCTGCCCGGCATCTTTGGCCTGGGTCGCCACGTAGCCAAACAGGGGCGGAATGGCGGGAATGTTGTTCAAGATGGGGCTGCGGCCCACCTGCTCGCCAAAAAAGCGTTCTTCCACCAAATAGTTGCGCTGGATAGCGGTCGTTTCCTGGGTAAAAATTTGCGGCAGGTTGGCGGCGCGGTCGGTGAAGTGAAAACGGCCGTTTCCCAACTCTGCCATCTGCTGCAGCCACGCCGTATCCGGCCCCCGCCCAATGCTCACCGTGGAGACCGTCGCTCCGTCGGCCACCAACTGTTGAATTAGCTCCGGTGCACCCTCTTTCTCCTCGGCATCGGCTCCATCGGCCAGCAAAATGACGTGTTTGACCTCGTTGGGGCTTTGCGCCAGGGCATCGGCGGCGGCCTGTAACCCGGTGCGGACGTAGATGCCACCCCCGCCGGCCCCAATTTGGCGAATGCGGGAAACGGCCGTTTCCCGTTCACTCGCCGTCACCGGCCCAATCGGGTTATCTGGCTCCGTGTCCACCGGAATCACCGTAATCTCGTCAAAATCGTTGAGCAGTTGCACCACCCGCACCGCCCCCTCCGCCGCCAGTTGAATCTTCGTCAGCCCCCCTTCATCGGCACTCATGCTGCCCGACCGGTCAATGACAATGACAATACTCACCGCTGGAAAGCGATCCTGGTCTTTGACCTGCATCTCCACCGGCAGCGTTTCCTCCAGCGGTGTGCGGAAATAGCCGCCCATGCCGTAGCTTTGCGGCCCCCCTACCGCCACCAGCCCACCGCCCAAATCGCGCACAAAGCTTTGCAGCGTCGCCATTTGGCGCGGCGACAGCAGCTTGGCGTTCACATCCACCAGCATCACGCTGGCAAAGTTGCTCAACCCGGCCAAATCAGCGGGAAGCTCGTTGGGGGCGGCAACTGTCACCTCAACCCCCGTTGCTTGCAGTGCCGCCACCAACTGTGCCGACTGGTCAGGGCGGGGCGTGCCATCGTCGTTGAGGGTGCTGTGGACAAGCAGCACACGGGGGGCACCGACGACTTCGGTAAAGGCGGCCAACTCGTTGTTTTGGTAATAGGTGTCGCGGCTGGGGGTGATTTGCACCTGGTAGCGAGCAAATTCCTGTTCGCTGGCCTGCAGACGGATGGTGAAATTGTTCACGCCCACGGCCAACTGCACTGTCTCCTGATAGACCACATTGCCCCCAGCGAAAACGCGCAGTTCGGCCGTTTGGCGCACGTTGCTCTCGGCCGTTACCTCCAGCCGAAACGTTTCCCCTGCGCCCACCCGTGACGGAGCGACAACATCGAGCAGGGTAACTTCGGCCGTTTGTTCGGGGCGAGGCAGAAAAACGTAGTCAATGGCAACGCCGCTGGCGGCGGCCAATTCGCCTGCTTTGGCGGCATCCCCCATGTTGGCCTGCCCGTCGCTGATGACAACGAGCCGCCGGGCACTGCCGGCCGGAAACAAAGCCAGACCAAGCTGGATGGCTTCGGCTAAATTAGTGGTGAGTGGTTGGGGGATGGTGGTGATGGGGGCAAGTTCGGCGAGGGGGGTTAACGGCCGTTCTACCAGCGCATTCGACCCAAACAGCACCACCGCCGCCTGATCCGTCGCCCCCATTTGCCCCACCGCCTGGCGCACAAACTGCTCCGCCTGCGCTGCTTGCGACTGACTCATCGAATCCGACGCATCTACCAGAAAAACAACCGCCAGTTCATCCGCCGCCCGCACAAGCTGCGAACCAGCCAAACTCAGTACCAGCAGCAGCAAAATGACAAGCCGCAGCCCCAAGCTTACCCATTGTCGCCACTTTTGTCCCGCCGCCAAACGGGGTTGACCCAGCCAGACAAAGTAGGGAATGGTAAGCAGTAGAATAAGCGCAAACGGCGTGGTAAAACGCAAAAAACTACCCTTCAAACAAAAACGGCAAATGGATGGTGAAGGTGCTGCTGCTCCCGTAGCTGCTGCGAGCCGAAATATGGCCGCCGTGGGCGGTGATGATGGTGTGAGCCAGGGTTAGCCCCAACCCCAGGCGGGGACGGCGCGAGCGGTAATTGCCGTTGGGGAATAGTTCGCCGCTGTCCAACCCCAGCCACAGCTTTTCCAACCGCTCTTCGGGAATGCCAACGCCTTCGTCTTGAATTTGAATGGTCACTTCGTCATCGTCAGCCCCTAGCTCGATCTGCACGGTGCCGTTGATGCGGTTGAATTTGATGGCGTTATGGAGCAGATAGTGAATGGCTTGCTGTAGCTGCTGTTCGTCACCATAAACGTTGGGAATGGGCATGGGCGGGGTGGTGTATTCGATTTTGACGCGGCGAGCCTCAGCCATGCTGTCCAGTTGACGGATGGCGCGTTTAATGGTGGGATCAAGCTGGATTTTGGCAAAGTGGAAGGGAGTCTGATTTTGCAGCCGGGCGGAGGCAACGATGAGCTTGTCAACGGCCGTTCGCAGCAAATCCACCTCCTCATTCAGCGCCACCAGCGACGGCGAATCGGTCAACTGGTGCATTTTCTCCTGCAGCCGCTGTGTTTCCAGCCCAATCTTGTCAAATGGCTGGCGCAGCGCAGGAGAAACCAACGCCACAAACTGCTCGTACAAAGTCACCAATGCTTGCAGCCGCTGCTTTTCATAAACCAATGACTGGTTCTGCGTCTGCACATGGTCATACAATCGCTGCATCGTGCGCACATTTTGCGCCTGCACCAGCAGCGGGCTGGTTTGTTCCGCCAACAATGCCAAATAGTCAAAATCCTTAGCGGTATAAACATCTCCTGTTTGCTTGTCGCCCAACAGCACCAGCGCCACCAGGTTGTCACCCAAATGCAGCGGGACATAGAGCGAACGCCCCCACGCAGTCAGAAGCTGACGTTCTTCCTGGCTCATCGCGTCAAATTGGGGCATGGCGGCCACGTCGTATTGTGCCAACGGCCGTTTTTCCTGGCGCAAGTGTTGCACAAAGGGGCTTTCGGGGGACAAAACGGCCGTTGGCAGCGCCACGTCATCCTCCAACGTTGCCAATGGTCGCAACCCCAGCCGTCCCCCAACCCCGGCTTCGGCCATAAAAAACCAGGCCTCGTTGGTTAGCAAATTGGCCTGCACCAGATGAAGAAAAATGCGGGCAATTTGCTCTGGTTCGGGCAAAGCGCCAACGATGTTGCGCTGCCCAGCCAGCAAATTTTCATAGCGGGTGATTTTGGGCAAAAAGACGCGCCGCGCCATGCGGTTGGTCAGACGAATGGCAATGGTCAAAACGGCCGTAAACAGCACCGCCCCCAGCAGTAACAGCACTAAGGGACTCACACCCGGCTGCGGCTCCAGCATAGCGCGTGACAATTGGGCAGCCAACCACAGCCCCAACAGGGAGAGCAAAAAGACAACAACCACGTTGGATAGTCGCCCCATAAATTGGCGCAATGCTAACGGCAGGGTAGGTAACTGGGTGTTGATGAGGGTGAGGGTGCCGACGGCGGCAGAAACGGCCGTTACCAAAATCCCCGCTTGCTGCCACCCTGGCTGGTTCGGCTGCTGAATGGATGCCAATCCCGCCCCCAGGGCAAACAGTCCCAACGCCAGCAGCCAATATTGCACCTGGTTGCGATAAAGCGAATGCGCCAACTGCCGCGCCGCGTGGCGAGTAAGCAAAAATGCGCCCAGGGTCGGCACAAACCAACTGGCAATCCATACCGCCGCCCATAAATCAAACAGCCGCACCCAAACCCCTGCGACAGGGGTATCGGCAAGTCGGGTCGGCCAGACGGTCGGGTCAAGTAGCATCGCCCCCACTAGTAGACCCAGCCCCGGCAGCAGCAGCACCCAGCGCCGGTGCTGGACAATAGAAAGGTGGTGTTGGGTTGTCCACAAAATCCCCGTCGCCAGCAAGCTGAGTCCATATTTGCCCACTAGTTCCCAATTGAATCGGAGAATATGGTCAAAAGCGGTGCCGCCATAGTGACGCAAAACGCTGCTTGCCCACGCAGTTGCAACCAGCAGCGTTACCCCCCATGCCCAGCGAAGCGACCGACGACCAACGGAACTGCGCCATATATAGCCTAGCAGAACTAAAAAGCTGAGCGGCAGCAAGGCCACAATGAAGAATTGGAGGGTGAGCATCAACATGATAAATGGTATCGATCTTGTGTCCAATCAATACTTCATTATATCAGGTTTATCTTACAGCGCGGGTGAAAATGCGACTGGCTTTATCCCAAAGTTATCCCAAGTTTGAATTTGGGATAATTTTGGGATAAGTTGGGATAAGAGAAG
>JACKCD010000096.1 GCA_020634215.1 Ardenticatenaceae bacterium
GAGGTGGCAAGGGTTCGGGAAACGGCCGTTGTGGTTGAGGGAGTGGGAGATTAGAGATTGGAGATTGGGGAAGGCTCGCAATCTCTAATCTCCACTCCCCAATCTCTCTTGTGAATATATATGTCATCAGAATTCTATATCTCCATTATTTTCGCTGCTGCTGCCCTGGGCCTGGCGATTTGGCTACTGTGGTGGCAGGCGCAAAAGGCAGCGGCGGTGATAGATGAGTGGGCGAAAGCCAACGGCTATACGATTTTGCACCGCGAACTGCGCTTGTTTCGCCAAGGTCCTTTCTTTTTACGCGCCGGCCGCAACCATCGTGTCTATTTCTTGGAAGTGCTGGACGAGATTGGGCTGCGGCGCAAGGTGTTTTTGCGCGTGGGGGATTTTTGGGGGCGAATGCGGCTAGATTCGGTCAAGGTAGCGTGGGTGGATTGATATGAAACGACGACCTAATGACCCATTTGCCCATCCACATGGCGTGATCGCCTTTGGTCATCGCGGCGAGCGCGGCCATTACCCGGAAAACACTGTGCTGTCGCTGCAAAAAGCAGTTGCGGCAGGCGTAGACGCGCTGGAGATTGATGTTCATATGACCGCCGATGGGCATGTGGTTGTCATCCACGACGACACTATTGACCGCACCACCAGCGGTCAGGGGCGCGTGTCAGCCATGACGCTGGCCGAACTGCAAAGCCACGATGCTGGCTACCGTTTCACCCTCGACGGCGGCCAAACTTTTCCCTTTCGTGGGCAAGGGCTGGTCGTGCCGACGCTGGCCGAGGTGTTTACCGCTTTCCCCGATTTGTGGATCAACATTGACCTGAAGCAGCATGACCTACGGATTATTGAGCCATTTGTGCGGCTGCTGCATGAGCAAGCGGTGCTGGATCGGGTGGTGGTGGGGTCGTTTGACGGGGCGACGCTGGTGGCGTTTCGGCAAGCGTGCCCGCAGGTGCCAACGGCCGCTTCTGAGGCAGAGGTGCGGCGGCTGGTTATTTTGAGCAAGCTGGGGCTGGGACGACTTTACCAGGGACAGGCGCAAATGCTGCAAATCCCGGAATTTAACGGCCGTTTACGCCTCATCACCCGCCGTTTTGTCCGCGATGCCCACCGCCACAATGTGGCCGTTCACGTCTGGACAATCAATGAGACCGAGGATATGGCGCGGCTGATTGCGCTGGGGGTAGATGGCATTGTCAGCGATTACCCGCGCCGGTTGCTGCAACTGCTGGGGCGATAGACAGAAATTTTGTGAGCGATTGCTGCTAACATTCACGCTTGATGAACCAATTACCTGAAAAACCATCGGGGAAAGGGGGTGGTTGGGTGGCAAAAACGGCCGTTTTTGCCACCACCGCCGCCCTCGCTCCCCTTATCTACAGCCTTCGCATCGAACCACAAAAGCTCACCATTGAATCCGTTGCCATCCCTATTCCCAAGCTCCATCCCGCTCTCGAAGGATTACGCATTGTCCAACTTAGCGATTTTCACCTTCATCCCCACACCCAACTGCCGCTCATTGAACGCGCCGTGGCTCAAGCCAATGCGCTACGCCCCGATCTCGTTGTCCTCACCGGGGATTTTGTTCTCGACTACATCGAATCTATTTTTGACCTGGCTCCTGTGTTGGGACAACTTAACGCCCGTTACGGCGTTTTTTGCATTATGGGCAACCACGATGTCAAAATGAACGACATCATCATTCCCCGTGGGTTGCGGGATGAACGGCTGCATGTGCTGCGAAACGAGGGTGTTATGCTGTCGGTAGGAGCGGGCAAGCTTTATCTGGCGGGGGTGGATGATGGGGTTTACGGCCGGCCGAACCTGCTTCAAGCCATGGCAAAATGGCAGCCGGGAGCCACCACCATTCTGCTGGCCCACGAACCCGACTTTGCCGACGCATACCACCATGACCCCCGCATTGCCCTACAGCTTTCCGGCCACACCCACGGTGGACAGGTCAACCTGCCCGGCTACGGGCCCCTCATCCTGCCCCGCTTCGGCAAAAAATACCACACCGGCCTCTATCGCTTGCAGCAGATGTGGCTCTACACCAATCGCGGCATTGGCGTGGGCGGCATCCCCGTCCGCTTCAATTGCCCCCCTGAAATCACCGAAATCACGCTGACCCGTGGCGAATAGTTTTATGCTATACTTTTTCAGGGTATAGACTGATATTCGCTTGGAGATTAAGGATTAGAGATTGATCAATCTCTAATCTCCAATCTCCTTGCCACAGGTCTTGACAATGACTATTTATGAATTGCAACAGCAAAAACGTTCTCTCTTTGCCCTCAAGCATTTTTTGCCTCCGTTAAGCAACGGCGATCATTTGACCCTGACCGAATTTGAGCGCCGCTATGAGGCACGCCCTGACATCAAAAAAGCGGAACTCATCGAAGGAGTTGTTTACGTGGCTTCACCTGTTTCATTACTTCATGCTGAAATTCATGCCAATATTATGACAGTGCTTTCCTATTACCGGGCGCAAACGCCAGGTGTTCGGTTTGCAGATAATGTATCGCTCGTTTTAGATGCAGATAACGAGGTGCAGCCAGATGTGTGTATGTGGCGAGACCGGGAGGAGATGCGACCAACGGCCAGGAACTATTTGAGCGGGGTGCCGGAACTGGTCGTAGAAGTAGCGGTAAGCAGTGCGGCATATGATTTGTATGAGAAGAAGCATGTTTACCGGCGTAATGGGGTGCAGGAGTATTTGCTGCTGCTGGCGCAGGAACGAGAGTTACAGTGGTTATCGCTGCATGAAGGGAGCTATGTGGCGCTTGAAGCTGATGCGGCGGGCGTGATTCGTAGTCAAGTTTTTCCTGGCCTGGCCTTATCTCCTGCGCTGTTTTGGGCGAATGAGTTTGCCAAGCTGCTGACGCTGTTGCAGACAGAAATGACGACACCCGCGTATGAGGCGTTTCGGCAGCGGGCATCGTGAGGCGTGGGGCGTAGGGAGTAGAGCGGGTTTTACTCTCCACGCCCTACTCCCTACGCCCTACTTGGCTTTCTCTGAAACCAAACGGCCGTTTACCAACCGCCTCCCTCCCGCATGGCTCATCCACAAATCTAACCCCACCCAAGCCAGCCCCATCGGCAAAAAATCAAGTGCATAGCGAGCTAAAATCTGCCCGTTGGCCGGGTCAAGCTGCACCAGGGCGTAGCTTGGCGTAGGGCTAACCCACTCAAATCGTTGATCGGTGGCGTTAAAACGCATCGTTTCCGGCACGCCAGCCCACAGCGTGCCCTCGTGAAACGTCAGGCCACCAATGGCAACCGGTGCTGGAATCTCGCCCACCACCTCACCGCTTTCCTGGTCAATGGCAAACAGCTTACCGTGCTGCTGCGAGGCTGCCCACAACACCTTGCCATCCCACGCCAGCCCGGATAGCCAGCCGTGGTTATGCACCATAATCGTCTGGTCAAAGTCGTTGGTGTGGCTATTGATGCGGCTGAGTGCGCCGCCGTCGTGGAGCGATTGCCAAAGAAAACGGCCGTTCCACGCCAGCCCACTCAAATTGCCCGGACAAACCAGCGAGGTTGTGGATTCTCCCGTGTCGGGGTTGACGCGGAAAATCTTGCCCAGCACAAAGTCAGCGTTCCACAATAAACGGCCGTCCCACGCCAACCCCACCGGCCCCGGCCCCGGTGCCGGATATGATTGATGTATCTCAAAACGTCCCAAAGCAGCTACACTCCCACTGATAACCGATAACCGATTACCGATTACTGGGATTAGGCAGAAACGGCCGTTTCCGCCACCGTCATCCCAATCGCCGCCGCAATCCCCTTAATCTCCTGCACCAGCCGCGCAAACCGCTCCGGCTTTAGCGACTGCACCCCATCCGACATCGCCTCATCGGGGCGCGGATGTACCTCAATAATCAGCCCATCCGCCCCCGCCGCCACCGCCGCCCGCGCAATCGCCGCCACAAACTCCCACTTCCCCGTGCCGTGGCTGGGGTCAGCAATCACCGGCAAATGCGTCCACTGCTTCAACACCGGAATCGCATTCACATCAAACGTAAACCGCGTTGAGGTTTCAATGGTGCGAATCCCCCGCTCACACATCATCACCTTCGTGTTGCCGTGGCTCAAAATATACTCCGCACTCATCAACCACTCTTCCACCAGGCTGCTCATCCCCCGCTTCAGCATCACCGGATGGTGCGACTTGCCCACGGCGTGGAGCAAGGCAAAATTTTGCATATTCCGCGCCCCAATCTGCAAAATATCGGCATATTCACAAATCATCGGCACCAGGGCTGGCTCCATCACCTCAGTAATAATCGGCATTCCCGTCAATTCCCGCGCCTCGGCCAAATATTTCAGCCCCTGTTCCCCCAGCCCCTGGAAGGAATAGGGGGACGAACGGGGTTTGAACGCGCCGCCGCGCAGCATGTGGGCACCCGCCTCCTTCACCGCCTGTGCCGTTTCCAAAATCTGGCTGCGGCTTTCCACCGCACACGGCCCGGCCATAATCACCAGCTCCCCGCCGCCAATGTCATAATTTCCCACGGGAATGATGGTGTTATTGGGTTTAAACTCGCGGCTGGCAACCTTGAACGGCTTGAGAATGGGTACCACTCGCTCCACCCCCGGCATCCGCTCCACCTGGTCCCGGTCAATTGGGCGCACGTTGCCAATGACCCCAATAATCGTCCGCTCGCTGCCGTCGGACAGATGAATCTTGCAGTTATGCTCTTCGGCACGGGCAATAATGGCCGCCTTTTCGGCCATCGTTGCGTGCGGTTTCATGATCACAATCATGACAGACGCTCCTTAGAGGCGGAGATTAGAGATTAGAGATTGGAGATTGACCTACTACAATCCCCAACCTCTAATCCCAAATCTCCAATCTCGATAAGAAGTTCAACTTCTCCGAAGAAGTTGAACTTCTAAAACAGGATACAGTTAAAGCATCGTTGCCAACATTTTAACAGCAGCCACCACAGGTGACACCTGCTCTGGCTGGATTGGTGGCAAACTCTTACGATCTGGGCGCAGGGATTTGGCTTCGCGCAGGTAAACGTGGCCGACCTCTTTCTGGGTGCGCGTGGTGTTCCAATGAATCAGCACCCGAATGCAGAGGGGCAGGCTGCCGGGAACCTGCATTTCGTGGCCGCAAATGAGGGCGGTGTCAAACATGCCTAGCTGCCGGGCGGCTACAGCCGGATAGACAGCGTTGAGGTCAACGGTGGTGGTGAAGTAGATGCTGGCAATGTCCTCTATTTCCATTTCGTTGACGCGCATGAGGATATGAAGTAGCTCGCGGGTGGCTTCCAAAATTTCATCTGGGTCGTTGCGGCTGACGGTGGTGGCTCCACGCACGCCGCGACAGGCAAACGGCCGTTTTTCCTCCAAGGGTGATGATCCATGTTGTTGCATAATTTCCTCCAAAAAATAAATTGACAAAAAAAAACGCGGCATTGATGCCGCGTCTTGTTCAAAACTTTGGGTGATTGCCTGTCTCAGCTTCTATAGCCAAAAAAGGCCGTCCCCGGTCGCAACAGATGCGGCGTGGGTGGCGGCGTAAAATAAAAATAGAAGCTAAAGAAAGGAGTACCTTTTTTCATGGGTCGGCACTATAACATGTTGGTTGCGGTTCGTCAAGAATTCAAAAAAGCTCACGCAAAGGCGCAAACAAAGCGTTGAATCTTTGCGTCTTTGCGCCTTTGCGTGAAACAGCTATTTCAGCGTTTGCTTTCAGCCTGCACCCAGCGCACCAAGTTGTGCAGCAGGGAGGGGGTGATTTCGCTGGTGCGTTCCAGCCGGTGGGGGCTGAGTGAGCTTTGCATGAGGGTGTTGAGTTCGTCTTCGTCGCCGCCCAGGGGGTGGCCTTCGTGTTTGATGATTGCCAGCGGACGCGGCGAGACTTTGCGGGCGTAGCGGGCGAGTAGGTAGGTGTGGGGGTTGTGGTTGTGGAAGATGTGGGCGGCACGCACGCCGCGTTGGGCACTCCCAATACTTATTAGCCCTTTGATGCTTTCGACGCGGCCGGCCCACACCAGCCCCAGCCCGGCGGCCAGCGGCCGGGCGATGATGATGGGGGGGCTGGGAAGCATTTGGGTGAGTTGCTCCATATCTTTTTCCAGGTCTTGGGGGGTTAACGGCCGTTTGACACTCGCATGAAGCAAATAGCGCAGCGGATCCATCCCGTACACGGCAAACCCGGCTTCGGCAAAACTGTCGCAAATCGCGTCGTCGGCGGGGGCAAATTGGCCGTAAGTTGCCAGATAGAGCAGGCAGGGTGGGGAGAGCTTGCGGCCGGCCGGGGGGTAATAGTAGCTCTCAATGACACCCCCTTCCCGCAGCGGCCAGACGTAAACACGGCCGTTGGTCAGCGTGGGGAAGCCGAGGAAGGTGGTGGTCGCCTGGGGAAACCGCTCTTTGGCCCATTCGCCCACCGCGTGGAGGTCAAGCTCAAAGCGGTTGTCATCGTTAAAGCCGTCGCTGTAGCCCGTGCCGCGCAGGTCAAAGACCAAATGGGCGGCGCTGCCATCGGGGCCACCGGCGTTGACCTGGTGCTGGGCGCACACCAGAACGCTGTCTTTGGTGAGCGGGTATTTGGGCACCCAGACGCGAATCGCTTGCAGCTTGTGGTCGGGCGTGGCGGCTGGCTTGACCAACACGCAGTCCAGATAGAGCTGGTCGTCGGTGAGAATGCCGAATGTTTCTTCGGTGTAGGCGAGAATTGTCATGGAGATTGGAGATTGGAGATTGGCGATTGATGAAGGTTTACAATCGCCAATCTCCAATCTCTATTTATCCTTCCGGCGTTGGCGTGGGATCGGGGTAGTATTGGTAATTGGGTATCAATCCCGTGACCCGATTATACATTTCTTGCAGCGTTTGGCTGCTGTTGAAGTAGCCACTGAGCATTTCTTGCAGGACGATGGAGAGGGTGAGCGATTCGTGCAGCTTGGTAACGACTTCGCCCTGGCCCTGCGGCAGCCCCCAGCGGCTGGTGGCGGCAACGTTGTCGCGCAGTTGGGCAATGGCTTCCTCGCCGTAGAGGTCGCGCAATGTCTGGCCGCTGCCTGTCAGGGGCTGGCTCCCCCACCTGTCCAGATGGCGGCGGGGTTCAACGGCCGTTCCCCACCGCAGCGGCACTTTGCGCTCCGATTCAACGGCCAGCCATTGTTCATACCCTGCGTTGAAGAAATAGGTGGCAAAGGAAACGGCCGTTTCTGGCGGAGCCACGCTCGTAATCCCCAGCACTGTCAAATCACTATA
>JACKCD010000097.1 GCA_020634215.1 Ardenticatenaceae bacterium
GGCAAGTGGGCTGCGGGCAGCACAGGAGTGCGCGGCAGCCCTGGCTTGTGCAACCTGACATCCCTGCTATACTGACCTTGGCCACAAAATTACATGCTTTTGCCTCCAAGTAACAGGTCGCAAGTGGCAAGTTTTGTTGGCAGACGAGATTTGCCACCTGTTACTTGCACCTTGCAGCCAATCGGCCAAAGGTCAGTTTGTGACCGTTGACAGTATCAATTTGCACCTGAGAAATTCGGAACGTAATTTGTATGACGATAAAAATTTTGCAGCTTCCGCTTGGCCCTTTGCAGACCAATTGCTATGTTTTGGCGTGTGAGGAAACGGGAAAAACGGCCGTTATTGACCCCTCCGACTTTGGGCAAAAAATCGCCGACACCGTGGCCGAAAACGGCTGGGAAGTCAGCCATATTTTGCTCACCCACAGCCATTTTGACCACGTTGGCGGGCTGGCCGAACTCAAAACCGCCACCAACGCCCCCATCTACATCCACCCTGATGCCGTTGCTATGCTGGAAATGGCCGAAATGGCTGCCTCCCGCTGGAACATTCCCATCATCCCACCGCCCCCAGCCGACAAAATGCTAGCCGAAGGCGACATCATCGAAGTAGGCAAACAAAAGCTGGAAGTGCTGTTTACCCCCGGCCATGCTCCCGGCCACGTCTGCTTTTACCTGCGCGAACACAACGTCCTCTTTGATGGCGACGTGTTGTTCCAGCAAAGCATTGGCCGCACCGACCTGCCCGGCGGCAATTACGACCTGCTCATGCAAAGCATCGTCGAAAAATTGCTCCCGCTCCCCGATGAAACCCACGTCCTTTCCGGCCACGGCCCCGCTACTACCATCGGCCAGGAAAAACAGTGGAATCCCTTTCTATCCTAGGCTCGCGTACCTAAGGTTGGCATATAATCTATCAAGGCTGTGCAGGGGTAGGTGTCATCGTTGGGGTGGAGGTTGCCGTCGGCGTGGCGGTGGGGATAGCCCCGAGCCAAGTGAAATAGGCGGGGTCGCTGGCGTTGCCGCCAAAGGTGTAGATAAAACGGCCGTCTATCCGTTCCCCCGTCACCCGCACAATCGTCACCCGCCAGCGCATGGGGCGCAGTTCGGGGGTGGTGGGTCGCCAGGAGCCGGGCAGCCGGAAGCTGTTGTCCCGCGTAAAGCCGCGAAACGGCAAGGCATCTAAATCATTGTCGTCGGTTAATTCGACCATGTACCATTCGTCGGGGGCTAAATCTTTGACGGCGACCCATTGCAGCAAAACGGCCGTTTCCACATCCTCCACCAACGTTCCCGCCACCGGGTATAGCAGTTCCGGCCCGGCCGCCGCCGCCGTGGGTTGCGGCGTGGGGGATGGCCCCGGCGTGGGTGGCAGGAGCCGCAAATCATATTCAACGCTGGGAATGCATAGCACATCCCCCGGCTGCAGCAGGGCAATGCTTTCTGTCGTGTGCCAGTTCACCGCCAGCAGTGCCTCCAGCGGAATGTCATAGCGGGCGGCAATGCCAAAGGCGGTGTCGTCGGCCTGCACCTGGTACAGTTCGCAATTTTGCGCCACCGCCAAAACGACCTCGCCGTTGATCTCGATGGGAATATAGGGCAGGTCGGGCGTGGGGGTCGGCCAGGGGATTTCCAGATTTTGCCCCACCTGAATGGGGGAATCCAGCCCCATGCTGTTGCTGGCGGCAATGCTTTCGGCGGAAACGCGGTAGCGCACCGACAGCCCAATCAGTGTTTCCCCGGCGGTGATGGCGTGGAAGCGGGGGGGCTGCGGGGTGTCGGTGGGGCGCGGCGTGAGGGTGATGGTGGGGGTAGGGCTGGGGAATGGGGTCTCGCTGGGCAGCGGTGTCCAGACGGGGGTAGCGGTGGCGGTGGGGGGGATGGGGGTGTCGGTGGCAATAAATACCCACGCCTGCTGCGGAGCAGGGTAGCGTAAGACAAAGGCACTGAGGGTGAGGGTGATGAGGGCGCAAACGGCCGTTAATCCCCAAAAAATGATGGTTTGGCGGTTGGGTTTGGTGGTAGGAGAAACGGCCGTTTCCTCCATCAAAACAGGTTCTTCAACAAGCGGTTGGTCATCAGCAACAGACTCAGCCGCAAGAGGTTGAGCCAAATCCTCCGCAACCAAACCATCTGGCTCCAGATTTACAGGTTCTGCGTCAGCGGTTTCTACCTCTTCCGGCTCCACCGCAACGGCTGTTTGCCGCGCTCCCGCCTCATCTACCACCAACTGACCCGCTGCCAGTTTCCGGCCGCACATCAAACAGTGGGTTGCGGTTGGTTCCACCACGCTGTCGCAGTAGGGGCAGCGATAAACAGGGGCGTTGGCCTCTGGCTCGGTTTCCATCGGTTCCGTTTCGTTCATAAAACACCAAACGTGGAATTATACCAAAGCCGCCAACCCCGCCACAACTTCGCTCAAATGGTTCTCATGTCGTAACTGCTAAGGCTACAGAATGTAGGGCAAAATGTTGACATAGTTCATAAGAATTGAAACTCTGGCAGAGGAAAGATTTCATCTTTGTGCGTGAAAAGATTTTGGCCTCCCTTTCGCGTATAGTTTCTGTTGTCATTGGCAAAAACATCAAAGTTGTGGGCTATTTTAATGCCCTTCCCACGGTAACTTTGTGATGGTTAACCCCATTTCTTGACTGTACGTGCGGCATTGTTCGTCTCCTTGACTATCATTGCTCTCTGTAAAGAAATGATACGATGCTGTCAGGCAAATTAGCTGACATGATGGACAATGCCCAAGAAACCCTAGCCTAGTTTTTCGCGGAGTTGGTAACGGCCGTTAATGGTTTCATTCAGAAATGAGTATCCAGAAAACCACGCCACAAGTTGGCGATGCGCCGGAATATTTTCCAAAAAGCTTTGGCGCATCGCATCATCTTCAAACTGTGCCGCCTGTTTTTGCAGCAAGTCATGCGCCTGCAACAAAATTGCCGACACATCGGGGTGGTTTTGCAGCATCAAAGCCTCAACCAGGTCTTGGTAAATCTCAAAAGGTGAATCAACCCCACCAATGATGGGATCGGCACGCACAACTGCCAAAACCGCGTCAATATTTTGCTGCGGATCCTGCCCCGTCGTTATTTCAAGCAACGCTAGTCCAATTTGGTTTTCTGCAAAGAAATGGGTCTGGTTCATCTCTTGCCGGAATGACAATGCTAACCGGTAGCAGCGTTGGGCTTCATCATGCTCACCCTGCAGCCGATGAATCTTGCCAAGTTGGGTCAGGGCATACGCATCCCCCTCTCGATCCGATATTTGCTGGCTAATGGCATAGCTGGCACTGACGTGCGTGATTGCGTCAGCGTACCGCCCCTGCCAAACCGCAATCACCCCTAAATTGTAAAGCACAATCCCCTGATTCATTTGGTCATTCACGTCACGACTCACCTGAAGGCATGTGTGCAAAATCTCTTGCGCGGCAGCATAATCACCATAGCGAATGAATAAATTGCCTAAATTGAGTAGACATACCCCTTCGCTGTACCGATCTCCCAAGGCAACCAGCAACCCCAGGCTTTCTTGCAGGCACTGTTTGGCCTGCTGGTACTGGTGCAGCTTGTCATGAGCCAACCCCAGCGTCATTAACGATTTAGCTTCTTGCAATTTGAAGCCTAACTCACGGCTGCGGCGCAACCGCTGTTCAGCCAGTTCTAGCGCCGCCTGATGATTACCCTGAAATTCTAACAGGTTACGATAAATGGCTAAGATATTCAGCTCCAGCCGGGTGTCCTGAATGGCCTCATTGGCGGTTTGTGCCTGCTGCAATTCAGTTTCGCACGCTTCGGGCTGTCCCTGAATGAGCAGGGCGCGGGCGCGCAGCACGTGGGCCAGCACAAGCTGCTGGCGCAAATCATGCGTTTGGGCAAAGATGATGGCCTGCTCAGCTAACTGGTCGGCATCGGCAAACCGGCCAAGATTGCTGGCTAGATCTACCTGACGCAGCATGACCGTCATCTGTTGCTGCGGATTGGCGAGTGCGTCGGCCAACTTGGTGAGCTGGGTCAGCGCAACCTGCCCTTCTCCTCGCTGCCCGGTTAAATCGTATGTTTTTTCCAAAGCCAGCAAAATTTCAAACTGCCGAGCAATCTCATCCGGCGAGGTAGCGGCCAAGGCCTGGTTGAAGTAGGTAATGGCATCGGCATTGGCAAACTGTTCGGCGGCTATCTGGCCGGCCTGCCACGCATACAGTTGCTCTTTTTGTGGGCTGTGGGCGCGATGCCAATGATAGGACAGGCGGCCGGCTTGCTGGCGGTCATCTGGGTAGCATGTTTCAATAGCCTGGGCCACTTCCCGGTGCAAATGCACCTGCTGGGCGGGTGAAAGGTTTGCGTACAGGCCATCCCTAATTTTGCCGTGGCTAAATTGCCAGACACCATTTTGCACATCCAAAACGGCGGCATCGGCGCAGAGGGGCAGCCATTCGTTTTCTACGTCCGTATCGTTAGCTAGGTGCTGGATCAGAGAGAGTTCCAGGGTGCGTCCAGCAACGGCCGTTTTCACCAACAATTCCCGCGCTTTTTCCGGTAGCCGCGCCACTCGCTGCTGCACAACATCCTGAATGCCATTGGGCAGCAGTGTTTCTGGCAGCTTCATCTGCCCAATGTTTCCCAAATGACCCGCTTCCTCAGCCAACGCCCGCACCACCTCGACAGCAAAGAAAGCATTCCCCTCCGTTTCGCGCTGTAACAAAGCCTGGACTGCTTCATTTCGTCCGGGGTTGCCCAACATCGCCGCGCTTAGGTCGCTTATCGCTTCTGGCGTAAGACGGGGCAAATGTAAGTGAGTCATGTCGGGCAGCTCTTGTGGCAAGTTAGGGTGTTCATCGCTGCGGTAGCTGCCCAGGATGAGCAGCGGATGCTGGGCAACCGTCCGGGCTAGGTACGGAATGGGCAGCAGGCTGACCTTAGCCAGGTGCAAATCTTCGAGGATGAGGAGCAACGGCCGTTCCGCCATCCAAAACAGGCGAGCAATCGTCGTCAACAGCCGAGCTTGTGCCGCACCTTCCTCTAGGTCTGGGGCGGGGTCAATGGGCCGGTTTAGCAAGTGTGGCAAATCTGGCACCAGCGGCAAAAGCACGCCAGCCGTGAGATTGTCAATATCTGGCAATGTAATAGCCAATTGGCGAAGCGGATTACGCCATACCTGATATGGTTGCCCGCCATCCTCCACGGCTTGGCCGCGCAGCACCTGGAAACCACTGACCAACGCCTGCGTGCGTAGTTCGCTGATGAGGCGGGTTTTGCCTATGCCGCTTTCGCCGCCGACGAGCCAAGCAGAGCCGCTGCCGCCGGTGGCATCAGTTAACGCTTCCGCAAGCTGGGTCATTTCGGCCTCGCGGCCGACAAATTTGGCGGCTTGCAGGTAGCTTTCTCGGATGGCGGCCGTTTCTTGCGGCATAGATTGTCCTATGGCTTGGGAGAGGGCAACAGCTGCCTCAGTGGCCGTTTGGTAACGGTCTTGTGGTTGTTTAGCGAGCAATTTTTGCACAATGGCCTGCACTGTACTGGTTGAAACGGCCGTTAATTCCCCTCCACCCCGCACCTTGCTCCAATCTGGCTCCCCGTCCAAAATCTCCCCAATCGTATCCTCGGCATAAATGTCAAAAGGATGCGTGCCGGCCAGCAGCCGATAAGCCAACACGCCAACCCCGTAAAGATCGCTGGCTTCTGTCGCTGGCTGCCCCAGCAGCACCTCAGGTGCCATGTAGAGCCAACTGCCAACGGAGTCGGTGGCTTGCTCCTTAGCCGCCGCCAACCCAAAGTCCAGCACCCGCACCGTGTCGCCCACCACCAGCACATTATCGGGCTTGAGGTCGCGGTGCAGAATGCCGCGCCGGTGCAAGTAAGCGAGGGCTTCAAGGGTTTGGAGGAGGAGGGTGACTTTTTCGGGGACAGAACGGCCGTTTGCCGCCGCCAAGATCGTTTTAGCCCCTTCCAAATACGACATCGTAAAAAACGGCTGCTGCTTTTCATCAAACCCATAATCCAGCACGCTAATAATGTTGGGGTGGCGCAGCCCGGCAAGGGTTTGGAATTCATGCGCCAATGCCAGCCGCAGTTCGCGGTTGGTTTGCGAAACAGGCCGCGAGGCGAACATGATTTGCTCGACGGGCAAAAAGACCTGCTTTAGGGCAACAATTTCGCCCGTCAGTCGGTCGGTGGCGCGGTGGACGATGCCCATGCCGCCCTGGCCTAGTTTGTTGTGGAGTTGGTAACGGCCGTTCATGATCACGCCTTTGCGACCTCCTCATAAAGGGCAGCAATCTCCCGATGTTCGGCTAAAACGGTTAAATACATCTCTTTTTGCTCCGGGTTTACAAACTGTTGCGCTCGGTTTTGCAGCAGCGTGTGGGCTTCAACAAGCATCTGGGTGGCACGGCCATCCCCCAACGCCGTTAGACAATGGTACAGTTGCAGATAGACGGTGAACGGATTGGCCGTGGCAACAAAGTTGGGAT
>JACKCD010000098.1 GCA_020634215.1 Ardenticatenaceae bacterium
GATTGGGGCGCGGAACATGGGGGCGACCATCTACAAATACAACCGCGTGCTGGGCATTGACCAATTGCCCAGCGGCGAGTTCCTGGTCAGGACGCAAAACGGCGACATTACCTGCGAGCATGTGGTCAATGCGGCCGGCTGTTACGCCGACCGCGTGAGTGCTTGGCTGGGCGTGAAGACCCAATTCACCAACATGCTGCACCAATATGTTGTGACTGAAGAGATTCCCGAATTTGCCGCCCGTGACGTGGAACTGCCCGTCATGCGCGACCCGTACCCCAACGCCTATTATCGGCAGGAGCAAAATTCGGGGCTGATTGGCATTTATGAACGCGCCAATACGGTAGAGGCGTGGGCAGGCGTAGGGCAAAAGTGGGAGGCGGAAAATGAGCTTTTCGCGCCTGATTTTGACCGTATTATGCCTTGGCTGGAGCGGGTGATGGAGCGGATGCCGATTTTTGAGTCGGTGGGGATTATGCGCGTCATTCATGGGGCGATTGCCCATACGATTGACAGCAATCCACTCGTTGGCCCGGCCCCTGGCGTGAAGAATTTCTGGCTCTGCACGGGATCGAGCATTGGCATTGCTCAGGGGGCGGGCTGTGGCAAATATTTGGCGCAGTGGATGGTGCATGGGGATGCGGACATTAATATGACGGGGCTGGACCCGCGCCGTTTTGGCGATTATGCGGACAAAGCCTATACCGATGCCAAAGCGCATCGGGAATATTGGGATATGTATGATTTGGTGCTGCCAGGTGAGGAGCGGCCAGAGGGTCGGCCAGCCCGCGCTACGCCGCTTTACGCCAAGCAAAAGGCGAAGGGGGCGGTGCATACGGAGGGCTTTGGCTGGGAACGGCCGAAATGGTATTCGCCCGATGGCCGTGAAGAAGAGTGTGGTTTCCGCCGCAACAATATTTTTGAGGTGATTGGCGCGGAGCATCGGGCGGTGCGGGAACGGGTGGGGGTGATGGAGTTACCCAGCTTTTCTAAGTGGGATGTGTCGGGCGCGGATGCGGCGGCTTTTTTGGACAGGATTACGGCCAATAAGCTGCCCAAGGTGGGCGGGATTGTGTTGACTCATGCGTTGGGGGAGAACGGCCGTTATCAAACCGAATTCACCATCACTCGACTGGCCGAAAACCGCTTCTACCTCCTCTCCGCCTCCTTCTGCCAACTGCGCGACAACGATCTGTTGGCCTTTGCCAAACGAGAGAACGAGGATATAGTCATCCGCGATATTACGATGGATTACAGTGTTCTCATCGTGGCTGGCCCGCGCTCCCGCGATTTGCTCGCCAAATTGACCGATCAGGATTTGACCAACGCCTCTTTCCGCTGGCTAAATGGCAAGGAAATGGAGGTGGCGGGTATTCCCGTTCGCGCTTTGCGGGTCAACTACGTGGGCGAATTGGGCTGGGAACTGCATGTGCCGATGGCGCGGGTGGCTGATTTGTATGATGCGGTGTGGGCGGCTGGCGAGGAGTTCGGCGTGGCTGATTTTGGCACATATGCGATGAACAGCTTACGCATCGAAAAGGCGTATGCGGGTTTTGGGGTGGAGTTGACGAATGAGATTACGCCGGTGGAGGCGGGGATGGAGCGGTTTGTGCGGTTGGAGAAGGATTTTGTGGGGAAAACGGCCGTTCTCCAAGCTAAAGAACGTGAACCCCGCCTGAAAATGTGCTACGTGGAAGTGGATGTAAACGATGCTGATGTGGCCGGTGGTGAGCCTGTTTTCCACGAGGGGCAGGTGATTGGCCTGACGACTTCGGGCGGTTATGGCTATACGGTGCAGAAGAGCCTGGCCTTTGCCTATGTACGGCCGCAGTTTATTGTGCCTGGCACGACATTTGAGATTGAGATTTTGGGCGAGCGGTGCGCGGCAAAGGTGTTGGCTGAGGCAGCGTATGATGCGGGAAATGCGCGGTTGAGAGCGTAGAAAATATTTGTTGTAGAGGCGCAGCATGTTGCGCCTCTACAAAAGCCTGTCCTTTTGTTTAAACTAAGCTGAGTGGTTTAATCCGAGCCACATCGTTTTGAATGATTTGTGCGGCCTCCCACAAATCCACGGCTCGCTGGGCGTTTAGCCAAAACTCTGGGGAGTTGCCAAACAAGCGAGCCAGCCGCAGTGCCATTTCCGGGCTAACGCCGCGACGCTCCCGCAGCAACTCATTAACGGATTGGCGGGAAACGCCAATTGCTTCGGCCAGGCTGGAAACAGTTAGGTTGTAGTCTGGCAAAAAATCTTCCCGCAGCATCTCGCCCGGGTGCGTTGGCTTGCGTTTCATCCCCGTTGTATTTGGAATACTCATAGCGTGTCCCTTCAATTAATGATAATCACAGACCTCAACGTCGTAGGCATCACCATCAACAAATCGAAAGCAAATGCGCCACTGATCGTTGATAGCAATTGAAAATTGCCCTTTTCGGTCTCCCTCTAATGCGTGCAATCTATTACCGGGAGGAACTCTCAGATCGTCCAGTTGGGTAGCCAGGTTTACATACTCCAGTTTGCGTGCTGCACGCTTGGCAACATCGTGCGGAAATCGCTTGGCTTGTCCTGTAACGTATAACTCTTGTGTGCGCCGATCTGCAAACGATTTGATCATAGATCTGATTGTAATGCGTCACGTGACAGCAGTCAATCTTAAGTCTTTCTGGAAACAGCCAGACGAGTAGATTGTTAGCTGGCTTCAACAAACTGCTTTAACCCTCGCAGCAGCAGGGGGCCTATCCCTTTTTTATAGGTGCAGTGGACGAACATGAGGGATGGCTAAATTTGTGCCCACATACAAGCCAGATACAATTGCTGTCAGAGCCAACGTTGTTGGTTTGGCAACTGGTGGCATAGGGAAGGTTTTCCCATGAATATGCCGACATTTCTGTTTTTGTCACACGCCAGTTAGCGGAAAGTAGAGTTTTAAAGCTTAGGAGAGAAAGACAAACCATGTTTAGAGTTAGTTTGGTTGTAACGGCCATCGTGATGATGGCCTTTTTGCTGGGCTGTAGCAATGAGCCTGATGTACCAGCGGCAGAGAATGTGGCAGCAACGGCCGTTTCCGACCTCCAAGCCATTGCCACCACCGCACCCACCCTGGTTCCCACCCTTATTCCCACACCCGTGAACACCCTGGGTGCCCCCGCCAGCCCCACCCCTATCGCCACCGCCACCGCATCCCCGACACCCATTGCCACCGACACGCCTGTGCCCACCAATACCCCCCTTCCCACCAACACACCTTTGCCCACCGCCACCTTTGTGCCACCGACAGCCACGCCTACCCTCACCCCAACGGCCACTTCTGCTCCTGCACCTGATGCGTTTGGCATGACGGCCACCTTTTCTGTGGAAGGCAGCCTGACCTATCGGGTCAACCAGGACATCTGGTTTAACTTTGAGCTACAAAACCCCAACCGTGTCGAAGTGAGATATGGTGCCTTAGGCTTGTACCCACGTAAAGATGGGGTAGATCGGCTGGATTTGTTCCAATTTAGCTGGTCAAATGCGACCACAAAACCTGAAGGCCTGAAGTGGCGCGACCACATCAACCTGCCCGAACCCGGCACGTACAAGGTGCGTATTGCCATCTGCCTGGCCGAATCAAGGAGCATTTGTGAATCATCATCCACAGCCAAATGGGTGACGCTCTCACCCAATGAGATAACCATTACGGTGCAGTAATTTTTCGATGGACGACGGACGACCGTCAACCGTCGTCCGTCGTCCTTTGGTCATCGCCCCAATTCTCGTATAATCAGCCCGTGGCTGACCGATTGTTACAAACCAAGCTGTTTATACCGTCCAAACGGCCGTTTCTCATCCCCCGCGCTCGGCTGCATCAGCAGCTAGATGGCGGGCGTGATGGGCGAGTGACGCTGGTTGCTGCCCCTGCCGGCTTTGGCAAAACTACCCTCGTTACAAGCTGGCTGGCCGAACAAACCACACCTCATGCCCCGTACCCCACGCCCCATATCGCTTGGCTATCCCTCGACGAACACGATAACGACCCCGGACGCTTCCTTGCCTACCTGCTGGCCGCCATCCAAACCGTTTGCCCCACCGTGGTCGGCTTGCTGCCGGGCAACGATGAATGGCAGCCCCGCGACCTTGAGGCGGCGATGGAGGAATTGCTTAATGAGTTGGCAGGGGAAAAACGGCCGTTTTTCCTCACCCTCGACGACTACCACCTCATCACCAACCCTCATTCACTCCACGACCGCATTGGCTTTTTTTGTGGATTATCTCCCCTGCACTCTCCACCTCATTCTCACCAGCCGTGCCGAACTGCTGCTGTCAGCGTTTCGCCGCTGGCGCGTGATGCGGCCGTACCAACGACATCTTCGCGCTGGACATCTAACCTTACCGCCGAGGAAGCCGCCGCCTTTTTGCGCCAAACTGGGGCTGGATTTGGCCGACGACACCATTGTTGCCCTGGAAGCGCAAACGGAAGGTGGGTGGCCGGGCCGCATGCCACGCCCCTGCTGCGCGCGGAGCCAGAGACCCCGCCGCTCTCATTGCCAACTTCACCGGCCGTGACCGCCACATCACCGATTACCTGCTGGCCGCGCTGTACCCACCAGCCGCCAGAGGTGCAGGTGGATTTTGCTGCAACGGCCGTTCTGGACCGCCTAACGGGGGATCTGTGTGACGCTTTGTTGAGCAGGGGAGCAGGGGAGCAGGGGAGCAGGGGAGAACAGATCACCCCTGCTCCCCTGCCCCTCCGCCCCCCTGCCGCTTCCCTTCTACACCACCTCGAAACCCACAACCTCTTCCTCATCCCCCTCGACAACGAACGCCGCTGGTATCGGTATCACCATTTGTTTGGGCAACTACTGCGGCAGCGATTGCGGCAAGAGCGGGGAGAAACGGCCGTTCGTGACCTCCATCGCCGCGCCGCCCAGTGGCATGAGCAGCATGGGGAGTTGGAAACGGCCGTTTTCCACACCCTGCAAGCCCACGACCACGACGAAGCCGCCCGACTCGTTGCCACACTCAACCCCGGCAATTTGTGGGCACCCGACAGCATGGGGCTGTTGCAGCAGTGGGGCGAAGCCATCCCCGCCGCCAGCTTGCAGCGTCATCCCCGCGCCGCCATTTTAGTCGCCTCGGCTCATATGATCAGCGGTGCCATCCCAGCTTGCCTTCAGTTTTTGCAGTTGGTAACAGGAGAAACGGCCGTTTTTGGCGAAACCAACCTCCTCCAGGCCATTATCACCCGCAACGAAGGCAACATTCCTCAAGCCCTCACGCTGGTAGAACAAGCCCTCACCTACATTCCCACCACCGACCACATCTTGCGCTGGGTTGCCCGGATGCAATTAGCCTCTTGCCAGCAAGAATTGGGTCATATTCAGCAGGCCGAAAACACGATGGCAGCAATTTTGCGGCAAATGCGGCAGCAATCAACAACCGATCTGTCCATTAAACTACAGGCCGTGCGCTTTCTGGCGGCTATGCAGGCCATGCAGGGGGATTTGTTCCAGGCGCAGCGGCAGTATGAAGAGGGGCTAGTGTTGGCGCAATCGGGTAGCTTGTCGGTGACGACCGGGCTGATGCACCTGGGGCTGGGCGAGCTGTCTTACCAGTGGAATGAGCTGGACAAGGCGGCGGCGGCGTTTGCCGAAGCGCACCGCTGGGGCCGGCGCACGGGGATGACTGACATCATGATTGGCGTTTATTTGGGGCAGATGGATTTGGCCTGCCAGCGGCGGGACGTGGCGGAATTGGAAGCGTTGATTGAGCAGCTAACGGCGTATGTGGTTCCCAGCCAAATGCCAACCATCATCAACATGGTGGCAACGATGGTGCAGCTTTATCGGCTGCGGCTGTGGCGGGTGGACGGGGGCAAGGGGTTGGCAACGGCCGTTCGCTGGGTCAACGCCTCCGGGCTAAAATTAACCGACGAAC
>JACKCD010000099.1 GCA_020634215.1 Ardenticatenaceae bacterium
GCTAGGGTGAAGTGGCCGCGCTGGCTAAACATGACGTTGAAGTCAAATTCGGCCGACATTTGCTCATACAGCTTGACGCTTTCGTTGTAGAAGGCGGAGCCTTCGGGGGTGAGGTAGTTGCTGCGGATGATGGTGGTGTTGCGGCCGCTGCCGCCGGAGCCGATGTACCGTTTTTCGAGGACGGCGACGTTGGTGATGCCGTGGTTTTTGGCGAGGTAGTAGGCGCAGGCGAGGCCGTGGGCGCCACCGCCGATGATGACGACATCGTAGCTGTCTTTGATCTCATGCTCGCGCCACATGCGCGGCGGTTTTTCGTTGCTTTTTAGGGCTTGGCGGATGAGTTTGATTGACATAAATGGTGGTTAGGAGACTGGGAGACTGAGAGATTAAAGTCTCCCAGTCTCTTAGTCTCTTCCTCTTTTTCTCCTACTTTGCGTGCGGTTGGGACGAACGGCCGTTTCTCCCTTCACAAGCATCTCACGGACGGGCAAACGGGGGACGAGGCTGGGGGGTTGGGAACGGCCGTTCATCAACGCTACCAACCGATCTTCCAGCAACCCGTAGCCCGTTTCTTGAATCACCAGCGGAAGCTGCAAAAAGTGGGCAATTTCTTCTGCCTTGCGAGCCAATTCGCTCTCTCGGTTCTGTACTAGATAAACCAGCCGCCGATAGTTGCGAAAGTAATCGGCCTGTAATTCCGGGTAGCGATCTAGCCCCAGCCCTTTGATGATGGTTCCTTGGAAGCCACGCACCAAAAAATCGGTCAGGAAAAAGGTGCCCGGTTCTTCGTCCATCAAATTGTGGAAGGTATCGCCGCCGTACATTTCATAGCAATGTGGCCCATCAATGCGCTCCAGTCCATATTTCTCCAGCACCCAGTCGAGCGTACCCTGCGAGCCGCAGTCGCCAAAGACGATGATTACCCGGTCAAACCGCGCTTTGATTTCCTTAATGCGTTTGTCCACGCTGGGGGCAATTCGTTCGGGGTGCATGTGGACAATGGCCGGAATGCCAAACACCTCGGCTTCCCAGCCGTGCTTTTTGCTGATGTCTAGCACTTCCCGTGCCAATGCGCCACAGATGATGAAGGCGGTTTTCATAGGGTAAAGAATAGGAGATTGAGGATTAGAGATTGGAGATTGTGAACCTTCATTAATCTCCAATTTCCAATCCCCAATCTTTCATTTTAGGCACCACAATCTCAAACCGTTCCCGAATTGCCTTGTCTGCTTCGGGCGGGATGGGCATTGGTTTGTGGTTTTTTAAGATGTGGCGCACTTTGCGGCGGGCTTGTTCACGCATATCGAGGCTGCCCGCCAATTCCCAATCATCGCGCCGCTGCCGGTCGGCGGTGTGGGGATAGTAATATTCAGTGGTCATCAGGTCAAGGCTTTGCTGCGTGCCGAGGAAGTGGCCTTCACCCCGGCAAACGCGCTCGATCACGTCTACCGAAAGGGTGTCGCTGTTGACCTCGATGCCGCGCACCATCCGCATAATCGCCCCGTTGATGTCGTCGTCAATAACGTACTGCTCGTAGGCGACGGTGAGCATGGATTCGAGGAAGCCGGCCGAATGGTGGATGTAGTTTGACCCAGCCAGTGCCGCCGCCAAGCTGGTAATCCCTTTTTCATATCCGGCTTGCACGTCAGGGATTTTGGAGTCGGTGAGGCCGGAGGAGTTGTAGACGGGCAGGTTGTAAAATTGCCCAAGCTGGGCGGCGGCGGCGTTCATCATGGCGAACTCGGCTGCGCCGCCAACAAAGCTGCCGCTGCGGAGGTCAGCCACGGAGGGGACATAGCCGAGGACAACAGGGGCACCGGGTTTGAGCAAATTCGTGTAGACGATGCCCGAAAGCTCCTCGGCGTTGATTTGCACCAGCGTTCCGGCGAGGGCGGCAGGGCTGGTGGCTCCGGCTTGGGGAGCGGAGGAGGTAAAGATGGGGATGTCCTGGCGCACAATTTCGGTGAGGACCTCGACGGTTTCAGGGGCGTAGCGCAGCGGGCTGACGGTCCAGCAGTTGGTGACGGAAATTATCGGCCGTTGACACAGGGCTTCGCGGCTGCCCATGATCAGGCTTGCCATTTCCACCACGTCGCGCACTGACTGCACGGTGAAGCAGTTGCCGGTGACGTGTTTGCTGGTGCTGATGAGGGCGGCGTAGTAGGTGTTTTGGTCAAGCAGTTCGTTGCTGAGGTCGCGGGCGACGACGGGGCGCAGGTAAAAGTGGATGTTGTCGAGGGTGTCTACGATTTTGCCGATGTTGACGATGTCGGCCAGCACCGATTCGCGGGCGCGTTGGCTTTCGAGATCGAGGACTTTGACGGCCGCGCCGCCAGTGCCGAGGTAAACGCGGGTGCCACCGAGGAGCATGTCGTGTTTGGGGTCACGGCCGGCCAGCAGAACTTCGTTGCGGGCGGTGGCAAGAGCGTCTTCGACCATGCTACGGGGGATGTAGACGCGGTTGCGGTCGGGGTCTATTTTGACTCCGGCTTTTTGGAAGATGTCGCGGCATTCGGAAGGTTGGACTTCGATGCCGACGCGCTCCAGCACGTCAAGGGAGGCTTCGTGGATGCGTTTTACATCGTCCTGGCTGAGGGGGCAGTAGCTGCCGCCGGGGAGACCGCCGGGGGCGATATTAGTTGCTCGCTGGTCGGCCTGGGCACGTGTACGTGTGCGGGTTCGAGTTCGGGACATGGTTATTGGGGATTGGGGATTAGCGATTGGGAGAGGGTTTGCAGTTGGCTGAGGTGGTCGCTGTCGTGGTCAATGATCATTTGTACGAGGAAGTGGAAGGTGACGGGGCCTTCGGTTTCGTGAACGGCCGTTCTTTCCCATTTCTTGCCCTTAAGCGAGGTTAAATACGCCACCGTTTGCTCGCGCAATTGGGCAAATTCGGCCACCAGGTCGGCCAGCGATTCGGTGCGGGTGTGTTCGCTGGGGGAGGGGTGGATGTAGGGGAGAAACGGCCGTTCTTCTGCCATTACCCGCTGTAGCCGCTGCTGAAACTGTCCTTCAACCAGCAGCAAATGTTGCACCACATCCGCCAGCGACCAGGAATCGGCATCCGTGTGTCGCCGCCCAGCTTCATCATCAACCGTTTGTAATATTGCCGCAACTTCGCCAGGTATCGCGGCCAATGCCTGTAGCAGCACAATCCGTTTGCTCATGACCCGCTCCTGTTTTTTCCTGATAGCGTGATTCTAGAGCGCGTGGCTTCTTCTACAAGGGATGGACTGTACCTTGTTTGCGGTTGATTGTGGGGCATCAGTCACAGAACAGACCATTATGTCAATTTTAGGCGTGGGGAACGACTAGCTGGGGTGCTTACGCAAATGATACCCTTTGAGTGCCACATGCAGGTTTGTCCGCACCAATGGGTCGCGTAAATCAAGCAGACAAATCTCCTGAATGCGTTCTAGCCGACGCAGCAGGGTATTGCGGTGGATATAAAGTGCTTGGGATGTTTCTGTGAGTGCGCCACCATAATCCAGATATGCTTCTAGGGTAATCGTCAGGTCGCTGTTGCGGGTCTGGTCATATGCCAGCAGCTTTTCCACATAGCGCAAATAGCTGTTGCCAGCATGGGCTTCGGGAGGTAAATAGTATAGCCAATGGAGCAGCCCTAGCTCGTCAAAAGTGATAACGCCTTCGGTTTTGCCTAGTGCCCGCCCAATTTCTACTGCTTCTCGTGCCTGGCTATAACTTTGGCGAATACCGCCAGCCTCTTGAGGGCTGTTGTGTTCAAACACAGAACCCACACCTACAAGCAGGCGACAGGCTGGATAGCTGAGCGATTTTACCAGCCGTTCGGCAAGCTGTTTGCCAATCTGGTTTTGATCGCTTTCGTACACCACAACCAGGTGGTCAGTGCGCCGGATGGCAAAGGCTGTGGTGACATAGTTTTCTTGCAGCCAATGATAGAGTTGTTCTTCTACATAGTGTAAATTGCCGCCTGCTTTGAGGTTGCCATAGATAAGAAGAATTTGGTGCGCTACATTGAGCCGATAGCTAAAACGTCGTGCCAACTCTTGCAGGGTTGTGGAGCGCTCTTGCCCGCGCAGCAGTTGCTCAAAAAAGTCGCCCCGCAAGTTTTCTTCGGCTTCATGAACGGCTTGCTCTTTAAATAGAAAGAGGGCAGCCACTGTTGCTCCGTGGCTAATGGCAAGTTCGTCGAGTTCGGTTAACGGCCGTCCACCGGCAATAATCCAGATGTAGCCTTGAATTTGCCTGTCCACAATAATCGGCGCGACAAAGCGTTCCATAGACATGCCCATTTCAGGAATAGGTGGAACCCGTGTGGGGCGCATCCGCTGTAGCAGCTTGTTATAAATGCCCGATTCCAGCAAATGGTGCGCCATTTCTGGCGATGTACGCCCACTGGCAATGGTGCGCTCGCGGGCAATATCTATGGGGCCATATTGAGACGTAGCTACCACGCGAAAAGTGGGGTCCTCGATAGAAATGGAGCGTTTAAGGACATTGGAGAGGGTAGCAGCTAGGGCGTATAGATCTTTGCCTTGTAGGACGAGTTCTGTTAGCTGATCGTAGATTTTGTTAGACTCTTGCAACAAGGCATATTGCCGATTGATGATTCTTTCCAGTATGGCCTCGGTTACATCAATAAATAGCAGTTCACGAGGGCACTCTATAATAGGAAAGTTAAGCTGATTGGCTGCCTCTAGCATGGCATCGGGAGTTTTGCTAAAAGCGTATCCAATGGATAAGACCATGCCAGCGAAACCTTTTTCAACCAGGCGTGGGATGAGTTGCGCTTGTTCGTCCAGATTGTCACGCAAACCAAAACCGGAGGTTAGTAACAATACGCCTTGCCGTTCGTAGCTATATTCGGCGTTGGGAACATCCACAATGTGAACCCAGTTTATTTCGTGGTGAATGCCTGATTTACCAGCTACGAGCCTGGAGGATGAAAAAACGGGGAGCTTAAGTGCTTCAGCAACAGTCAGCATAAGAATTGAATGATTGACCTTTGGTGATTCGTGTAAGGGGTAAGCATCCTTACAGGTTAGGGTGATTTTACGTCATAAAATGATAATCTAAAAATTGAACCGTAATAGGTGATGTGTATTTCTTTGGTGTATGATTTGGCATCGCTTGTAACCTATGCTATGATGGTTTTGCCTTTGATTAAAGTAAGCGGGTTTTGTAGCAAGATAGGCTATGATGAGTGGTAAAAAACGGCCGTTAACAATCTTGCACAACAGCGTTTAGAAGAATTGCACCCAAATGTACCTTATCTCCGTCATATCCCATTTGCTAAAATCCCCTCGCACCCGAACGGGTTATTGCTCATATTTTTTTCGGGTAATGACAATTTTGAATACCCACCAAAACAGAATAAACCAGTTAAGGAGGTGATGTTCTAACCCATAGCTAGAATGATTAATTTTGTGTTGTTAAAAATACACCGTAGATGTGTTAATAAACTGTTTCTAACGTTTGGAGGAGATATTAAACGTGGATAAAAAATTTGTAACCAAAGAAGAGATGGCCGAAGTCCATCCCATGATTCCTGAAGTATATGAACAGCTCAAGCAAGGACGTATTTCCCGCCGCGAATTCCTGCGGACTTCGACCTTGCTGGGTATGTCCATTGGTGTTGCCAGCATTGCTGCAGCTTGCGGTGGTGGTGCGGCTCCAGCCGCCGAGGAACCCGCTGCCGAAGAACCGGCTGCCGAAGAACCCGTTGCCGAAGCCCCCGCTGAAGAGGCTCCTGTCGAAGAAGAAGCA